>NZ_JBZFUK010000004.1:0-166717 GCF_058314495.1 Streptococcus sp. ELY_86
ATGTTCATCTGCTTTCTATACTGAGTTGGGGAATTCTAGTATATCAGACGAACATGTCTTTTCTGTTGCACTTCATTTTACAATGCGGGGAGATTTTTCTCCGATTCTTGCCAATTAAAAAATGCCTGTGTTCTTTCACTGCTGCAATAATTTATTTTTCATTTTAACAAAGGCATGTTACAGCTTTATTAAGAGGTGCTTGGAGACAGGCCCAACTATTCAAAACGAAGTCAGCACTCTTATCAAGTGTTTCACAAAGACTATTCGTAATTTATCATAGGCGTCTTTTCGTAATAGCGTTATATAAAATATATGAACGATTGATTTGGTCTGTTCAATTCTTCCAGCGCTGAACATGTGGCTGCGGTTTTTCTTTCAAGATTTACATAAAATTGATAATAACAAGATAAAAATCATACAAAGTTTAGCTATAATCAAAGTGATCTTAATATAATGATGGGGGAATTTATGAAGTCAAACGCTAAATCAATAAAACGTTTTGGGATTGCTTTGGCAGCTTCGGCTATGCTATTTGGTGCCTGTGCGAAGTCAGGTGCCATCAAACTAAATACGGATGCGGTTAACAGCTCCTCGGCTGCCAGAAAAACGGCTAACGGAAAAGACGTTGCTATGTATGATACCAATCGGCCCAAGACAGAAGATTATTCAAAAGTTAATGAAAATCAGGCTAAATACGTCTTTCTTTTCATTGGCGACGGTATGGGAATTACTCCTGTCACAGCTGCCGAAAATTATTTGGGAATTACCAAAACAAACAAGGGGGAAGTCTATCCTGACCGCATGAACTTTACTGATATGCCGGTTATCGGTCTCAAAACACAGTACGACTGCCACTCCTTTATCCCAGATTCAGCCTCAACAGCAACAGCTTTTGGTACAGGGATTAAGACACAGACAGACACTCTGGGACTTTCGGGAGATTTCTCAAAATCGGCTGATTCCATTGCCGAAAAGGCTAAACGTTCGGGCAAATCAGTCGGAATCCTGTCCTCTGTAACACTCAACCATGCGACACCGGCTGCTTTTTACGCCAACGAGGAATCCCGCGATTCTTATTATGATATCGGCTTGCAGATGGCAAAAACAAACTTCGATTACTTTGCAGGGGGCTCTTTAAAAGACCGAACCGGAGAAAATGAGGATCAAAAAGATCTCTACAAGGTTTTAAAGGAAAACGGCTATACAATAGCTGACACCAAGCAAAAAGCGAAAAAGATTGATGCAGACTCTAAAAAAGTCTATTTGGTTGCCGAAGACCTCCAGGATGACGGTGCCATGACCTATAAAATTGACCAGAAAAAAGGCGATCAAGATCTAAATGATATGGTCAAAAAGGGGATCGAAGTCATGGAAGACGACCCGGAAGGCTTCTTCATGATGGCCGAATCCGGAAAAATTGACTGGGCTGAGCATGCCAACGATGCTGCGACTACTCTCAATGAAGTCATTGGTTTTCAAGATTCCATTCAGACGGCTATCCGCTTTTACAAGGAACATCCTGATGATACCTTGATTATTGTGACAGCTGACCATGCGACCGGAGGATTTACAATCGGTAATGAATCGACCGGCTATGAAACTTATCTGGATCAACTGACTCACCAAAAAGGATCACAGGTCGAATTTGATAAGATTGTGACGGCAGCTCTTGAGAAGAACCCTGACTTGACATTCGAAGAATTTGCTCCGAAAATCCAAGACTTCTTCGGTTTAAAACTAAAGGCTGACGCTCCTTCTGAAACAATCACCAATGCTCAGGAGGAAGATTATCTGAAGCAGCAGGGCAAAGACCGACTTCTGTGTTCTAAAGAAGAATATGAAAGCCTTAAAAAAGCATTCGAAGAATCTAAAAAAGAATCCGATCAGCAAGATACCAACTACGGCGGCTATGTTCCGGTTTCAATTACTGCAACAAGGATACTAAACAAAAAATCAGGTTTGGCTTGGACGACTACCGACCATTCCGGCGATAAAGTGCCCGTCTATGCCATGGGATCCGGAGCTTACATGTTTGACGGTGAATTTGATGACACAGATGTAGCTGTCCGCATCGGCGAAGCAATGGGCTTCAACGGTAAACCTGCCGGACCTAAAGATGAGATGGAAAAGAAAACGAAAAAGCCAACAGGTGTCGGACAAAAGCCGCCTAAGGCAAAAGAATAACGGTCTCTCTATTTTATCTATAAAAAGAAAGGGGTAATAAGTATTGCCCCTTCTTTCATAACTGAACACGGGCTGAAAGCGTCGAGAAAAAGATAGCCTGCCTTATGCGCAAAGCACATGGCGTTAGCCTCCTATTTTCTTCTCGCTTTCTTAACGCCCTTTGCGACACTTCGATTGGTTAGTCGATCTTACTAAGCAAACGATGTTAGCGGGAGAGGCAGGGAGTGGGAAAGAACCCAAAAATTGAAAATTTTGGTTCTCACCACTCCCTAGTTTCAAGGTGGTGACCTGAAACGGTCTCTCCCCAGACCGTTTCACTCCCACCCCCGCACAGTTGGCTAGGTTTTCCGCTTTGGCCTCGTGGCAAAAGGAAAGCCAGCCAACCACTGCGTCAAGAGCTTATTCCAAAACAGGAATATTGGACAAGTTTTTGTCCAGCCTCATTTGTTATCAAGTGCAAAGCACTTAGATAACAATCCTCTGCCATATCTTAGTAATTGAACACGGGCTAAAATCCTAGTAAAAAAGATAAACGTCCTTGTGTCTTAACGACACAGCGTCCGTTTCCTATTTTTATACGGATTTCTTCACGCCCTTTGTATCTTAAATAAAGGAGAGAACATGAGAAAATATGCATTGCCTCTAATACTGCTGTCTCTGCTCTTTTTGGTGCCGGGCAGCAAGGCCGAAAGCGAAACGGCTTTGCTAAAGAACGAGCCGCGTCTGCAGAAAAAATTTAATGCTGCCTCGGTTAAATTGCCCAAGCACAAGTTTAACCGCAGCAAGCTAACCACTTACAGCGAAATCTACAATTATCTGAAAGCAGAATTCGGCAAACCTGTTAAAAGTGAAAATACCCAAACCGGCGATGGTATTTTTCTGAAGGCCGATTACTTTAAAGATAAAATCAGCGGCAATCAATATTTTGTCGCCAATAATACCATTCCGGACTATTCTCAAGGTCAATTTGTATACTACGGCATTATCGCTTATTCCCAAAAAGCTCTGGATATCGGACTGAAAACAACCGACTACTATCAGCAAAAAGAGAAAATTTTGCTGAGCAATCGCTATGACCCTTATGTTATGAATGATGTTTCTATTTCTTACCGTGAAATCCCGGTGACTAAGAAACAAAAAGCTTACGGCATTTCTATTTTTAATACTAAAGAATATAAAACTTTTCAGGAAGCTGTTTTAAATAAAACGGAGTAGAAAGAAGATGATGAAAGCACTTAAAAACCTTATCAAAACTGCTGTCTTTTGCAGCCTGGCCGCTGTTTGGGCTGTTTCCTTGGCATTTCAAACAAAACCGGCCGCTGCCCGGCAAAACTCCGAACAAATAAGCCGTCTGACGGCTGTCCATAATAAACAAGAATCCCGCAGCCACTTGTTAAAAGCAGACCATGACCACCAAGAACAGCAGTCAGAAAAACAGACTGCCTGGAATCTGCAAAAAGCAGAGTCCCTAAGGCAGAGAATGATGGTTTACCGCCCGTCAAACCAAGGTCGTTTCACGGAGTACTGGGTAGGAACAGGCGTTAAATGGAAGGGCATCACCCTGCCAACCCAAGTTATCAGCAATATTAAAACTAAAGAGATTCTCAAGGTCAGCGTTGACGGGAAAAGCCGCCAGCTGCAGTATTCCAAAACGGGCGAGCTGCCCGGCTGGAACGTTGTTGCTGTTTTTTCAAATCAAAATGACACAAAAGCCAGCAAAAAACACACTTACTTCTTTATCATAAAAGATGGAAAAGAAGCGCAGATTATTGAGCCTGTTTCACTTAAACGGAAGCGCATAGTTTTTACAAGTAAGGGCAGCAGCAAACTGCGCTCTGTCTTCACTGATATTTTTACGCATGACTGAAAAATATCAGTGAGACAAAAATCGGTAAATCGTAATGACAGTACGATTTTGATTTTGTCGTTCCACCTCCAATCAGCAGTGGTTCATTGGTGCTAAAGCGCCTAATGAACTGTGCAGGGGCAAGACTAAGTTGACACAGCCAACAAGTCTTACTCCCAACCACTGCGTCAAACTGCTATATCTTAAATAGTTAAAGTAGGAAAGACTTTTATCCCAGCCTCTTATACTGCCGATTCTTTCTGCTCAGCTGCTTTCTCTCTCCACCAATACTGAGCTGTAGACCAAGTGCCTGGCGCTTGGTTTTTTCGTTTTGGAACCAATATCCTCAAGATTCATGACAGCAGCTTTTTCGCCCAGCTCTTTAGCCGGAATTTCCATGGCCGTCATTGAGGTTTCCAGCATGGCTCCGATTGCCTGACCGGTTAAACTGATCAGCCTGACTTGTTGCGGAACTCTGATCTTCTTTTCTTTCAAGGCTCGCAAAGCTCCAATTCCCTGCGTATCAACCGCTGCCACAATAGCATCTAACTGTGGGTTGCGCCGCAGCAATTCCATGGTGCAGTCATAGCCGTAATCCATGGTATTAACAGGATTGTCAAACTCAGCGGTGGTCTCAGTCAGCCCCAATTCTTTTAAGGCCTTTTGATAGCCCTGATAACGTTCCTTATAGGGAGCTAATGTCATCGTTCCGTTAATCAAGCCAATCTGCCTGCAGCCCTTGTCGGCAAAATATTTGGTTGCCTCGTAGGCACTGGTTTTATAGCCCACAGTAACGCTGCTGATTTCAGGATCCTGCTTTCGCATAATCTGTGTCACGGCAAGGCCGCTGACTTGAATATCTCTGAGCAGCTTTTTGTTGCTGCCGGTTCCTGCGATAATAATGCCATCAACAAAACCATTTCTCAAACGGTTGAGATAGGCTTTTTCAATAGCAGGGTTATCTCCGGTATTGCAAATAAGAGTAGCATAGCCCGCCTTTGTTGCCTCTTCTTCTATGCCCTGTGTGATCTCAGCAAAAGTTGTCATATGCAGATGTGGAATGACAACACCGATGGTGTGGCGTTTCCCTTCTCTGAGACCCTTAGCCAGCACATTGGGCTGGTAGCTCAGTTCTTTTACGGCTTCCATGATGCGCGCCTTTGTTTCAGGGTGAACATAAGCTGAATTGTTCAGAGCTCTGGAAACTGTGCTGACATCGACACAGGCTAATTTTGCAACGTCTTTTAAGGTTACCATCTGCTGTCTCCTTCTGCAAACGATTGTATATTTACTCTTATTATAAGCCTGAAAGGCAAAAAATGCAAGCTCCCTTCTCCTTTTTACTTTTTTATATTTTTTTCAATAATGACTATAAAAAAGCCTGTTTTATACAATTTTTTGCAGAAACAGCGGATACTGTTGACAGCGTTTTCAGTCAATAATATAATGTGTTTTGTAAACAAACGTTTGTACAAAAATCATTTTTAAAGGAGTCTTTCTCATGGCTAAAGTTAAAAACTTCAAAACAATCTTCCCTGCTGTTTCTGTTCCGCTCAACGACGATTATTCTATTAACGAACCGGAATTTCGAGCTTACCTGCGCTGGATCAAAACATTTTACGGCAAAGGTATGGACGGCTTGGTCTGTAACGGTCACACAGGCGAAGTTACCGGACTGACGCGCGAAGAACGCAAACGTGTCGTTGAAATCTGTGCGGAAGAGTGCGGCGATGTTATGACCATCGTTTCCGGTGTTAACTGCGAAAACACAGCTGAAAGTATTGAAATGGCCCGCGAAGCTAAAGAAGCCGGCGCTGATGCTATCCTTTTGATGCCGCCGCACATGTGGCTGCGCTTTGGTATGCACCCTGATGCACCATTTGAATATGTTAAAGATGTTGCTGAAGGTGCTGACATTGATATTGTCATTCACCTCTACCCAGCTACCAGCAAAGCATTCTATCCTGTCGAAACCCTGATTAAGATGTGCAATGAAATCGATCACGTCAAATGTATCAAGATGGGCACGCGCGTAACGTCAATCTATGAACACGATGTTCGTTTGCTGCGTCAAAAATGTCCTGACATTTCCTTGATTACCTGCCACGATGAAACGCTCTGTGTCAGCTGGTTCCCAGGCATGGACGGTGCTTTGATCGGATTTGCCGGCTGTGTTCCGGAAATCATCTGTCCTGCACGTGAAGTCTTCGCCGACCCTGATAAACATACCTTGAAAGAAGCTCAAGATTGGTCAGACCGGATTTTCCATATTTCACAAGCTATTTACGGCGGCGGACAGCCTTCCGGCGAAGCTCATGCCCGCTTGAAAGAAGCATTAGTACAGCGCGGTATTTTCAGCTCAGGATTAATGAGAAAACCTGTACTGCCGCTCAATCAAGAAGAAAAAGACTGGATCGCTCTGGGCCTTGAACGCAGCGACCTGCCTGAAGTTGATATGACTCCATTCAAATAATGTGTATCTGCAGAAATGGAGTAGATTATGACTGATAAAGATAATCAAACTGCTGACTTGTCATCTGTCAAAAAACTTGGTTTTCGGGAAATTTTAAAACGAATCGGACCCGGTTTGATTTTAACAGGTGTTGTTATCGGTCCTGGAAATATCACAGCGTCTGCCATGATGGGAGCAAATTACGGTTATCAGCTGATCTGGCTGGTAATCCCCATCATTTTCATGGGGGTTACCTTCATGCTGACGTCTTACCGTATTTCTATGCTAACAGGCATGCCTATTTTACATGCCATTAGGCACTATTACGGCGGAATTGCTTCCGGTTTTGTCGGCTGTGCTCTCTTTTTATCCTGCCTCTTCTTTACTTTAGGAAATATCAGCGGTACCGGAGCCGGAATGAATCTGATTTTTGGCATCGACTGGAAATTAGGGGCTCTCATTATGCTGGCTGTACTGATGTACTGTTATTTCTCCAAAGGCGTTTACTCAAAGGTTGAAAAAGGTATTTTAATCTGTATCATTGGCATGATTCTTGCTTTTTATGCAACCCTAGTCGCTTCCGGCGGACCGGATTGGGCTGCTTTCGGCAAAGGTTTGGTGCTGTGGAAAGTTCCCAAAGGGAGCCTGAGCACCGCACTCGCTTATATCAGTACCAATGCTGCTGTTACTGCCGGTATCTATGGCACTTATCTGGGAGTTGAGAAAAAATGGAAAAAAGAAGATCTGTTCAATGGGGCCATGTTTTGGGATGCCATAGCGCATGTTGTTACCGTTGTACTGATTTCAGGAGCTATTATTCTTGTGGGGGCTATCGTTTTGCACCCGCAGCATATTGCCATCCAAAATCCGTCACAATTAGCTGATTTACTCGTTCCGTTTTTAGGAAAAGCTGCTAAATTTGTCATGGGAATTGCCCTGCTGGGGGCAGGATTCTCATCGCTTCTTGGCAATACGCAGCGCGGTATGGTTCTTTTGGGAGCAGGATTTGACAAAGATGTGGCCCTCGAATCAAAATTTATCCGCTGGGGCTGTCTGATCTGCCTTGTATTTGCCTGCATTGTCTGCTTTTCTTACAATGGTTCTCCTACCCAACTGATTTTTATTGCAAATGTAGCAACTGCTATTGCAACCCCTGTTGCCGGGCTCTTTGTTATGCTGATTCTGTGGAAGCCGGAAATTCACAAGGGCTACAAAATCCCCAGAATTTTACAAATCTCCATGACTGTCAGCTATATTTTCGTTCTGGCAATGACTGTTTCTGCTCTGGGCGTTTATATCCCACAGCTGATTGAGTCTTTAGGAGGCTAAAACCGTAAAAAAGCCACTTGCGCTTTTAAGCATCTTAGAGCTGTATGCTCTTTATGCTTATCAGCCGGTGGCTTTTTCCTTTTTCGAAGAATGTAGTATAATAGAAGTAACTATTTCCTAAAGCACTAGATAAGGAGTATATTATGGACAATGTCAGAAAAATCGGCATTACCGATACCGTCCTGCGGGATGCCCATCAGTCCTTGATGGCCACCAGAATGCCTCTGGCTGATATGGAGCCCGTCATCCCTTTGCTGGACAAAATCGGCTATGCCTCTTTGGAATGCTGGGGAGGAGCAACTTTTGATGCCTGCATCCGCTTTTTAAATGAAGACCCTTGGGAACGCCTGCGCACCATCAAAAGACTGGCTCCCAACACCCCTTTGCAGATGCTGCTGCGCGGGCAAAACTTATTAGGCTACCGGCATTATGCCGATGATGTCGTTGAAAAATTCATCAGTCGGTCTGCTAAAAACGGGATTGATATTTTTCGGATTTTTGATGCTTTAAATGATGTCAGAAATTTAAAGACTGCCCTCAAAGCTGTTAAAAAGACGGGAAAAGAAGCTCAGCTGACTATCTGCTATACCATCAGCGATGTTCACACCGTCCCTTATTATGTCTCGCTGGCTCAGGAAATGCAGGAGATGGGAGCAGATTCCCTGTGTATCAAAGACATGGCCGGTATTTTGACACCGGCTAAAGGAAAAGAACTGGTAAGTGCTCTGGCTGAAGTCATCCGCATTCCTATTGTCGTGCATACCCACTGTACCAGCGGCATTGCACCTTTGACTTATCAGGCGGTCTTAGAGGCTGGAGCTCAGCGCATTGACACAGCTATTTCACCTTTTAGTGAAGGAACCAGCCAGCCGGCTACTGAGTCCATGGCTATTGTGCTGAAAGAGCTGGGATATGACCACGGACTGAACATGGATTTGCTTGAAGAAGCGGCAGACTACTTCAGACCCTTAAAGGACCGCTATCTCAAGGAAGGCCTGCTCGATCCGAAAATGCTGACGCCGGATCCGCGCTCGCTTATTTATCAGGTGCCGGGCGGTATGCTGTCAAACATGTATTCACAGTTAAAACAGGCCAATGCTGTTGACAAATACGAAGAAGTCCTGAAAGAAATTCCACGGGTCCGCAAGAATCTGGGCTACCCGCCGCTTGTAACCCCGCTCAGTCAGATGGTGGGAACACAGGCAACCATGAATGTTGTATCCGGAAGTGCCTACAAAATGGTACCCAGCGAAATCAAAGCTTATCTGATGGGTCAATACGGACGTTCTCCCGTTCCTATCGATGATGATTTCCGCAGGCAGCTGATTGAGGATGAAGAGGTCATCACAGACCGGCCGGCCGACCATCTGGATCCTGAATTTGACAGCTTAGCTGAACAGGTTTCAGGTCTTGCACAGTCCGATGAAGATATTCTCATTTACGCCCTCTTTCCAAAGGTTGGAAAAGAATTTTTGAAAACAAAATACACTCCGGCAGACACTAAAGAAGACCTTATCAGAGTGTCCGGCAGGTTCTAAAAGAAGGGGGAATCATGGAATTAACCGATATGTTTATTATAACCTTGGCATCCATGGGCTTGGTCTTTCTCATTTTGACCGGCTTAATGTATGTCATTCAGCTGACGGCTGCTCTTGCCAATGCTTCTGACAAAAAGAGCGAACCTGCGCCTTTATCAGCGCAGGCGCCAAAAATTTTGACAGGCCAGAACTTAGTTGACAAAGACAAGCACGCCAAAATAGCCGTCATCACAGCGCTGGCCATTGCCAGTAAAGAAGAAGATAAACAATTTAAAATCGAAAAAGTTGAAAAAGTAGGGAGTCAAAAATGAAAACATATGAAGTGAACGTTAATGGAGATATCTATATTGTCAGCCTGAGAGAGCTCGATGCAGCAGAGGAGACTGCTCCGCCTAAGCAAGCTAAGCAAGCACCTGCGCCTGCAGCAGCTGATCCTTCAGATGGCTATGATATTCAGGCACCGATGGCAGGAAAAATTCTGCAAATTCATAAGACTGTCGGAGATGCGGTCAAAGCAGGCGATACACTATTTACCTTGGAAGCTATGAAAATGGAAACTCCTATTCAGGCACCAAAAGACGGGACTGTTGCTGCTGTTGCTGTTTCAGTCAATCAAACTGTCAATGCCGATGATCTGTTGATGACCATCTGACAAGGAGGATTGCTATGCAAATCATTCATCAATTAATAGAAACATCCGGTTTTTATAATTTAACCTATCAAAATATCATCATGATTGTGATAGCCTGCATCTTCCTCTACCTGGGCATTAAAAAGGGATATGAACCCTACCTTATGATTCCGATTTCTTTCGGGATGCTTTTAGTCAACCTTCCTCTGGCCAATCTGATGGCTGAACCGACAAAGGCTGAAGCTGGCGGGCTCCTCTATTATCTCTACCAAGGAACTCATTTAGGCATTTACCCGCCCTTGATTTTCCTTTGTCTGGGAGCATCAACAGACTTTGAACCGTTGCTGGCCAATCCCAAAACAATTTTACTGGGAGGAGCTGCCCAATTCGGTATCTTTGCAGCCTTCTTTCTGGCTGCCAGCTGGGGGATGTCTCCTCAGGAAGCCGCTTCTGTGGGGATTATCGGTGGTGCTGATGGTCCGACAGCCCTCTTTTTAACATCGAAACTGGCTCCCCATCTGCTCTCTGCCATTGCCCTGGCAGCCTACTCTTATATGGCGCTTATCCCCATTATCCAGCCGCCTATCATAAAACTGCTGACCACTCAAAAAGAGCGTCGCATTGTTATGACAGTCGGCAGAAAAGTCAGCCAGCGCGAAAAAATCATTTTCCCTATTGTTGTTACTATTTTTGTAAGTCTCTTGGTTCCTAGTGCCACAACCCTCATCAGCTGCTTGATGCTGGGCAATTTGGTCAAGGAATCCGGTGTTGTTCCAAACATCACGACTGTCCTGCAAAATGCTTTAATGTACGGTATAACAATCATTTTAGGCTTGACTGTAGGAGCCAAGGCTGACGGAGCTTTATTCTTGTCTGTCACAACCTTAAAGATTACGCTTCTTGGCCTTATTGCCTTTGCAGTGGGTACTGCTTCAGGCGTGCTAATGGGCAAGCTCATGTGTTACCTGTCCAAAGGAAAGATCAATCCAATGATTGGTGCGGCGGGTGTATCAGCAGTGCCAATGGCTGCGCGTGTGGTCCATAAAGAAGGGCAAAAAGAAGATCCTGAGAACTTCTTACTGATGCATGCCATGGGGCCAAATGTTGCCGGCGTTATCGGCTCTGCTATCGCTGCCGGAATTTTGCTGGCCTTCTTCTCATAAAACCAACTTTACTATTAATAAAACAGAGCGAGACCAAAATCAGAATCCTTGAGGAATTGATTTTGGTCTCGCTCTTTAAATGTTAACTTAAAAAATTGACTGTTTAATCGTCCTGCTGTAAAATCGCCAGCGTTTGATAGGGTTTTAAAGTAATTTTAGCAGCAAGCTCGGCATGATCATAATTGCTGATTAAAACCTGCCCTGTCTGATAATTGTCTGCCAAATCAAGCTCTGCTTCAGCTGCTGAAAAATTATTGAGAACCAACAGTTTTTGGCCTTTATAGTTTCGCTCAAAAGCGTAGACTTGAGAACTGTCTTTGTAGGCCGCTTTATAATCCCCTTCTGCTATAATCGGCAGGGTCTTACGCAGGCGGATGAGTTCTTGATAAAATGGAAAAATTTTTCCGCTTTTTTCTTTAGCAACATTAATCTGTTCATAAGTCCGGCCAACTTTCAGCCAGGGCTCAGCCGATGAAAAACCTGCATTGGGGCTTGCATCCCACTGCATGGGCGTGCGCGAATTATCCCGCGATTTAGCCTTAATAATATGAAAAGCTTCTTCAGGAGATTTTCCCTGATCTAACATTTCTTGATAAGCATTAAGACACTCAACGTCCACATAATCATCCATGCTGTCATAATCCGGATCAAGCATACCGATTTCTTCCCCCATATAGATATAGGGCGTTCCGCGTGACAGATGAATGCTGGATGCAAGCATGGTCGCTCCTTCATTGCGGAAATGCTCAACATCAATAAAACGATTGAGTGCGCGCGGCTGATCGTGATTATTCCAAAAAAGAGCGCTCCAGCCGTTTCCGTCACTCATGCCTTCTCCCCAAGTATGAAACAGCGTTTTTAATTCTTCAAAATCAAAGGGCTTGCGTGTCCATTTTTGACCGTTTTCATAGTCAACCTTCAGATGATGAAAATTAAAGACCATAGACAATTCATGGCTGTCTGGATTGCTGTACTGAACACAGTTAGGAATGTCTGTAAAACTCATTTCACCGACTGTCATACCGTCACTGTCATTGCCAAAAGTAGCTTTGTTCAAGAGCTTCAGATAGTCATGATTAATGGGGCGGTCAGTGTATTCCGGCTTGCCGTCAAAGTCAGGATTGTCCTTTAATTCCTCATCTTTGCCAATCAGATTGATGACATCAAAGCGAAAACCTTTGACGCCTTTATTGCGCCAAAAATTAACAACCTTAAACAGTTCATCGCGTACGTGAGGATTGCGCCAATTAAGGTCAGCCTGTGTCTTATCAAAAAGGTGGAGGTAGTATTTACCGCTATCGCCAAAAGGAGCCCAGGCACTGCCGCCGAATTTGGAAACCCAGTCTGTCGGCTGATCTCGTAAAATAAAGAAATCTTGATAATAACGATCACCGGCCAGAGCCTTTTGAAACCACTCATGATCGGTCGAGCAGTGATTGAGCACCATATCCAGCATAATCTCAATGCCGTGCTCCTTAGCTTTGCGGGATAATTCTTCAAAATCTTCCATCGTGCCAAACAAGGGGTTTACAGCTGTATAATCAGAAACATCATAGCCATTGTCCCGCTGCGGACTCGGATAGAAAGGATTGAGCCAGATGACTCCCACGCCTAATTCTTCCAGATAAGGAAGCTTTTCAATAATCCCTTTTAAATCGCCAATCCCATTGCCGGTTGTATCCTTATAAGACTTTGGATAAATTTGATAGACAACCTTTCTCTTGTCTAATGTCATACTATGCTCCTCACTAATAATAAGAGAGCAGGATAAAGACCTCCTTTTCACGTCTGATATCCTACTCTGTTATCTACTATATCAAATTTTTCTAAATTTTACTTGCTGTCAGCAGTTCATCTCCCTGATGAACATCATGCGGCAGTGCTCCGACAGCATCCGGCTGATAGTCGTTTTGGTTTGTTACAATAACCGGTGTTTCAGTGACATAACCTGCTTTTTGAATGGCATCCATATCAAAACCAATCAGTTTATCACCTGTTTTAACGCGGTCTCCCTGCTCAACAAAGGTTTCAAAACCTTTGCCTTCAAGGTTAACGGTATCCATACCAATATGCATGAGCAGCTCAAGCCCTTGGTCAGTAACCAGACCGACAGCGTGGTGGGTCGGGAAAAGTACAGAGACCACACCGTCAACAGGTGCCGCAAGCAGACCTTCGCTTGGTTCAATCAAGACGCCTTGTCCCATCACTCCCTGAGCAAAGACAGGATCTGTCGCTTCAGACAAAGGTTTCACCAAACCGGTTAATGGGCTTTTAATATCAATTTTTGTTCCGACAGCTATTTCTGAGCTTTGTTTAGCCTTCGCCACGGCTTCAGCCTGCGGTGCCGGACTTTCTTCTTCGGTCTTGTTCAAAATACCGGTTTTATTGAAGAAAACAGTCAAGGCAAATGGTACTGCAATGGCAACTGCCATACAGATAAAGAAAGGGACCATATATTTGGCATTGATGGACATGAAACCTGGCAGTCCTCCAACACCGATAGCATTGGCTTGAACGTTGAAGGTTGTTGACAGCAGACCAGCTATACCTGAACCAATCATTCCTGCTACAAATGGGTAAACGTATTTAAGGTTGACCCCAAAGAGGGCCGGTTCTGTTACACCCAGATAAGCCGAAATGGTTGCCGGCAGAGCAATCTGTGCTTCACGCTCATCATGGCGATGCATCCAGTAGTAAGCAAATACGCCGGAACCTTGTGCGATATTAGACAGGGCAATCATGGGCCAAAGGCCTGTTGTCCTGCTGGCAGTATCTGCGATCAGCTGCGTGTCAATAGCATTGGTCATATGGTGCAGACCAGTGATAACCAGCGGTGCATACAGAGCTCCAAAGATTGCGCCAAAGAGCCATTTCACAGGACCTGTCAAACCAGCAAGCACAACAAATGAGATTCCCTTACCAATGGTCCAGCCGATTGGCCCAAGAACGGTGTGTGCCAAAATCAAAGCCGGTATCAAAGACAGGAACGGTACAAAAATCATCGACACAACTTCCGGAATGACCTTGCGCCAGAAGCGTTCAAGATAAGCCAGTGATAATCCTGATAGAAGTGCCGGAATGACTTGAGCCTGATAACCGATGCGGTTAACGGTAAAGAAGCCAAAGTCCCAGACCCAATCTTTAGCGATTTCAGCCTGTGATGTGCTGGCAACATTGTAGGCATTGAGCAGCTGCGGTGATACCAAGCAGATACCGAGTACGATTCCCAAAATTTGACTGGTTCCCATTTTACGAGAGACTGACCAGACAATTCCTACAGGCAGGAAGTGGAAAATGGCTTCACCGGGCAGCCATAAGAATGAGTTGACACCGTTCCAGAACTGAGAAACTTCTACAATTGTCTTGCCTCCCAGATTGGCAAACTCGACACCTTCCAGAATATTGCGGAAACCTAAAATAAGACCCCCAACGATAATGGCCGGAATAATCGGCGTAAAGATTTCAGCCAGCATGGTCATCACGCGCTGAATTGGATTTTGGTTGCCTTTAGCTGCTGATTTTGCTGCTTCTTTAGAAACACCCTCAATACCGGAAACAGCCGTAAAATCATTATAGAAAATCGGTACATCGTTTCCGATAATGACTTGGAACTGCCCTGCATTGGTAAAGGTTCCTTTGACAGCAGGAATTGCTTCGATCGCCTTGACATCTGCTTTCTTGTCGTCATTTAAAACGAAACGCATGCGCGTTGCACAGTGCGTAACAGCAGAAACATTTTCTTTGCCGCCGATAGCATCCAGCAATACCTGGGCATCTTTTTCAAATTTTCCCATAGCTTTTTTCTAGGTCGCCCTAGACCTCCTTATTATTATAAAACAAATATGCTTACGGTTTTATTGTAAACGGTAACAAATTTGTTGGCAAGTTGTTTGTGGAAAAAAGGGGGTATTTTTGCTAAAATAAGAGAAGTTGTATGTCTTTTTTTAGACAAGTGAGGAGAAAAAACAAGTTTATGAAAAAATATGAAGTGATTTTCCGAGAACTGCAAAAAGCCATCGCTGACGGAAAGTACCAGATTGGCGACTTCCTGCCTACGGAAACGCAGCTCTGCCAAAACTATAGCTGCAGCCGCGACACGGTCAGAAAAGCTTTGCAGCAGCTGACAAAAGCAGGCCTTATCAAGACACAGCAAGGACGCGGCTCTCAAGTCATCAAGCATGAGCAGATTGATTTTCCTGTCTCTCAGCTGACTAGCTACCAGGAATTGGTACAGCAGCTCCATATGAATTCTAAAACCAATGTTATTGCTATTGATAAGCTGATCGTTGATGACAAATTGGCCAAGCTGACCGGTTTTGCCCCGCACAGCCTTCTCTGGCGTATCACCAGACAGCGCGTGGTGGATGGTGTGGCTTCTGTCCTTGACACCGATTATCTGGATAAGTCTTTGGTCCCCCATATGACCAGAGAAATTGCCGAATATTCTATTTACAGCTATCTCGAAAACGACTTAAAACTAGATATTGCCTACGCCAAAAAAGAAATCACGATTGACCAGCTGACTGAAAAAGATAAAATTTTACTGGATATTGACTCAGAAAGCCATGTTGTTTCAATCAAATCTAAGGTTTATCTCAGCAACGAGCGGCAGCTGCAGTTTACCGAAAGCCGGCATAAGCTTGAAAAATTCAAGTTTGTGGATTTTGCCAGACGCAAAAAAGTGACAGACAGCTATGTAGCCATCTATCCTGCAGACGTTTTGCCGTAAATGCGAGAGCCTGCTTTATCAGCACTTTCAAGGCTCAGCTCTTGCTTTCATTTTTGCAGACATTAGCATCTCATCATAAACAGGTCAATCATTTTCCCTTCGTCTATAAACAAAAATCCGGCAAAACGATGCATTTGCCGGATTTTTATAGTAATCTGCCTTAATTGGCCTAGTATAAAGACAAGCTGACAGCTCTTCTTATTCCAATTCCTTTTTGGTATCTAAGATAATAGTCACTGGTCCGTCATTTACTAAGGATACCTGCATATCAGCCCCGAATGCCCCCGTTTCTACCGGAACATGCTGAGCCAGCTGCCTGTTAAAACGCTCATAAAAATCATTTGCCAGATCAGGCGGAGCGGCTTTGGTAAATGCAGGCCGGTTGCCTTTTTTCGTATCAGCAAAAAGGGTAAACTGCGAAACAGAAAGGATGGAGCCCTTAACATCTTGGACGGATAAATTCATCTTCCCGTCTGCATCGGAAAAAATCCGCATATTAACTATCTTTCGGACAGCATAGTCCAGATCTTTTTGAGTATCAGCAGGTCCAATTCCAACCAGCAGCAGCAACCCCGAGCCGATAGCAGCTTTTGTTTGGCCATTGATGGTTACGTCAGCTTTCAAAACACGCTGAAGCACAATTCTCACGGTGAACTCCTTTGTCAATAGTTTTTCATATCAAACAGCCTCCTGCAGATACAGGCTGATTTTTTCTGTATGCCAAGTACACCTGTGACAGGACACCTTGCAGCAGGTGCGCACGTTCTCAAATTATCCATTGGTTCGCTTAACAGAATAAACATCCGGAATAATCTTGATTTTATCCACAACAGCTGTTAAAAGCGCTAAATTAGGAATGCCAAAGGTTACATGAATATTAGCAAACTTCATATCCTTGGTCGGCTGCGCATTGACAGTTGAAATATTTTTGGTCTGATTGGACAGAATCTGCAGGACATCATTGAGCAGCCCTGAACGGTTGAGACCGTAAATATCAATCTCAGCCATGTATTCCTTGGTGGAATGCTCATCATCCCATTCGACCTCAATCAAGCGCTCTTCATAGCCTTCCTGACTTTTGATGTTGTGACAGTCCGCACGGTGGATAGCCACCCCGCGTCCTTTAGTGACATAGCCTTCAATCGGATCTCCCGGCACAGGATTGCAGCACTTGGCAATACGCATGAGAAGATCAGACGACCCCTGAATGATAACGCCGCCTTCGCTTTTAACCTTCAGCACTTCTTTTTTGCTGTCGTGCTTGATTTCGCCGCCCTTCATGAGCTCTTCAGCTTCTGCCTTGGCTCTGGCACGCTCTTCTTCGCGGCGTTCTTTTTCGGTTAATTTATTGAAAACATTGGCCGGCGAGATTTCACCAAAACCAACCGCAGCATACAGCGCCTCTTCATTGCGGTAATTGAGGCGGCTCAAAACAGCTTCAAGGTGCTTTTTATCCAGGTATTTATTGGCGACATAGCCGTGTTCCTGGAAATAATCAATCAGCAGGTCGCGTCCCTTGGTAATGGATAGTTCCTTATCCTGATTTTTGAAGAACTGGCGGATTTTATTGCGGGCCTTATTGGTCTTGACAATATTGATCCAATCGCGGCTGGGGCCAAAGGAATTGGAATTGGTGATGATTTCTACCACATCACCTGTTTTGAGCTTAGCAGTCAAAGGAACCATGCGGCCGTTAACCTTAGCGCCGGTCGCTTTTTCTCCGACCTGGGTGTGAATGGCATAGGCAAAATCAATAGGGCCGGAATCCTTAGGCAATTCCTGAACAGCACCGTTGGGTGTAAAGACATAAATGCGCTCAGCAAAGATATCTTCTTTAACAGAATCCACAAAATCAACAGCATTGCCGTTAGAAGCAGCCTGCAGTTCAACCAGTTCTTTGATCCAGTTCATGCCGAGAGCCGACTCTTGGCTGTTAACCTTGCCCTTGATGCCCTTTTTGTAGGCCCAGTGGGCTGCAACCCCGTATTCAGCAACCTGATGCATTTCATGGGTCCGAATCTGCACTTCAATCGGCCCTTTAGGACCATAAACGGTCGTGTGAATGGACTGGTAGCCGTTAGCTTTGGGATTGGCAATATAGTCTTTGAAGCGGCCGGGCATAGGCCGCCAAAGTTCATGGATATAGCCCAGCATGGCATAGACATCACTTTGGGTATCTAAAACACAGCGAATGGCAATCAGATCATAAATCTGATCAAAACGCTTTTTCTTATCGCGCATCTTGCGATAGATCGAATAAATATGCTTAGGACGGCCGTAAATTTCCCCGTGCAGCCCCTGCTCTTCCATATATTTTTTGATTTTATCGACAATGTCATTGACCAGGGCTTCACGTTCACGGCGTTTTTCATTCATCAAATGAGAAATCTTGTAAAACTCAACCTCATTCAGATAGCGAAAGGCCAAGTCCTCCAGTTCCCATTTGATGCGGCTGATCCCTAAGCGGTGGGCCAAGGGAGCATAAATTTCCATCGTTTCCCGGGAAATACGCTCCTGCTTGTCTTTGCGCAGATGTCTTAAAGTCCGCATATTGTGCAGGCGGTCAGCCAGTTTAACCAGAATAACGCGGATATCTTTGGACATGGCCATGAGCATTTTCCGATGGTTCTCAGCCAGCTGCTCTTCGTGGGATTTGTACTCTACCTTGCCCAGCTTTGTCACACCGTCAACAATATTTTTGACATCGCTGCCAAATTTATTTTCCAAATTTTCTAAGGTAGCTTCGGTATCTTCAATGACATCATGCAAAAAGCCGCAGGAAACCGTAATAGCGTCCAAATGCAAGTCCGCTAAAATCCCTGCAACCTGAATCGGATGGATAATGTAGGGCTCTCCTGACTTACGAAATTGGCCGTTATGGCATTCTACTGCGTAGTCTAAAGCTTTTTGAACAAGAGCAATATCTGCCTCATTCATATAAGCAGAGCATATCTCAATAACTTCTTGACCTGTTAAATTTGCATCTTTTGCCATATTGTTCCTCTCTACAAATATCTTATTCTTATTCTAACACTTTAAGACCAAAAGAAAAAGAAGATTGTCGGTTTCAGGCACAATCTTCCTTTTCTAGATACAGCAGCTCTTAAGCCTGCTTTTCATCTGCTATTCTTTTTTGCTAAGATGCAAGAAAAAATAGCTTATTCTTCTCGATCCGTCTCGTTCAGATAGGCCTCACAGGCCAGACCGCAGTGGTCACTGATGTAAGGATATTTCGTCCCATCAAAAACGACTTCTGATTTTTGAATGCGCCATTCCTGACTCAAAAAAACATGGTCAACTTTAAGGGCTTCCTGATTGCCCTGCCAGCCGTCAATTTCCTTTTGAATAGTCGCCGAACCATAAACAGCCTCTGCTGTTTTATGGCTGTCTTTAAGGTGCAGGCTGCTGTTTAAAATCAGGCGATAGCCGGCTTGTGCCGTCGGATTATTAAAGTCTCCCATCAGCAGCAGCGGACACTCTAAGGCTGACAAAGCACGCTCCAGCTTATTCCATTCCTCTTCAAAGCCTCTATTCCACCAAGACAGATGAACACTTGCGACAGCAAAGCTCTTTTTTTCAAATTCAGTCCTAGCTAAAAGCGCCCGTCTGGTATGATAATCCGCTTCATCATCTGTTTCTGATACTAAAATCGTTTCACTTTGCAGCGGACACTTCGACAAGATGGCAACACCTTCCTGAAAACGCCCGTAACCAATATGGTTATAAGCCCAAGACCAATAGTAGGGCTGCCCGTGTTCTGATAACAGCCTAACCAGCTCAAGAGCATAATTATCTTCATGAACAGCGGGCGTTCCGGGTGCCTGACAATAGTTAAACAAAGCTTTGGCCGGTGCGGAAGCAATCAGCTGATTGACTTCCTGCAGACAGATAACATCATAGTGCTCTTTAAGAATGGCTTGCGCTAAATAATTTAATTTTTCTTGAGGATTTTCTTCCATCCAGCTGTGGGTATTGATGGTTAATAATTTCAATGAAATTCTCCTTTGTCACATAAGAAAGGGTGAAAACAGCAGCACTGCTCTCTTTGCTGTTGTTGTATTTTTAGTTAGCCATAAAAAATAGAAAGAGGCAAGAGGAGCCTGTAAGCATTAGCCCCTCTTCCTCTTTCAAAACTTAAAGTTCTACCTTGGCAACCACTGTTTTGGCTGTTTGGCGGCCTATTTTTTCTAGAGTAACAGCTTTGACTTCTGCTGTGTTGGTAAAGGCAACAATAACGGTTGTTTCCCGGTCAGCAGATTTGATGGCTTCTAAATCAGCAACCAAGAGCAAGTCGCCGGCTTCGACACGCTGACCGTCTTTTACCTTAGCTGAGAATGGCGCACCGTTTAAGGCAACCGTATCTAAGCCCACATGAATGAGAACTTCCAAGCCTTGATCCGTTAAAAGTCCCAGAGCGTGTTTTGTTGGAAAGACACTGGTAACTAAGCCCGATACAGGAGCATAGATATTGCCGTTTTCCGGTTCAACTGCAAAGCCATCTCCCATCATCTTTTGTGAAAAGACCGGATCATGAACTTCTGTGATTGGCATAACATCCCCGTCAGCAACTGTCGCTACTTCTTCTGTAACACCTTTAAAGGTTACTTCTCTTGATGGTTCTTCTTTCAGGGCTGAAACATCGGTTTTAGGAATTTCTGCACCGGAATCCAGCAAATCTTGAATGTCAGATTTCAAAACATCGGCCTTAGGACCATAGACAGCCTGAACCCCATTGCCTTTAACAATCAAGCCCATGGCACCGGCTTTCTTCCAGCTGGCTTCATCACCCACTTTAGCAACATCTGCTACCGTAATCCGCAGGCGGGTCATGCAGGCATCCACATCAGCAATATTTTCTTTACCGCCTAAAAGGTTAATGATTTTGACAATCTGTGAATTAACATTGGCAGTTCCTGCTGTACTGCTGCTGCTTTCGGCTGCTTCATCACTGTCATCATAGTTGCCGTTGCGGCCTGACGTGGCAAGATTAAATTTCTTAATCATGAAATTGGCAATAAAGTACATGGCACAGCCAAAGGCAACCGATACCCAGACAAAGTTGATTAAATCAATAGCCAGACCTGCTTTGACGGCCATCGGTGTTCTGGTCAAAAGCTCGATATTGCCAAACGAATGAACCCGCAAAGGAACCACGTCGGCCATTGCAAAAGCAAGCCCCTGCATCACAGCATAGACAAGGTAAAGAGGCAGTGCTGCAAACATGAACATGTATTCAAGCGGTTCTGTCACCCCGGTAAGAAAGACCGCTACAGCAGCAGAAATGAACATCCCTTTGTATTTTTCTTTTTTATCCGGATCAACATTGCGGTACATAGCAAGCGTCAGACCCATGAGAATACCGCTGGCACCAATCATTTGCCCCACCTTGAAACGAGCCGGAGTCACCGTTGAAAGCACATGACGGTATTGTTCCATGTGACCGGCACCCTTAAGGTTAATCAGGTCAGTCACCCAAGCCAGCCAGAGCGGATCCTGACCAAATACCTGAGCTCCCTTACTGGCACCTGTCAAAATAACATAAGTGCCTCCAAGTGATGTATAGTTCATTGGAATGGTCAGCATGTGGTGCAAACCAAACGGCAAAAGGAGACGCTCCAAAGTACCGTAAAGGAAAGGAGCCAAAAATGGTGCTGAATCTTGCGAAGATGCAATCCACATACCAAAGCCGTTGATACCGGACTGAATAACCGGCCAAACAACAGATAAGATAAGCGCTACAATTGTTGAGCGAACAATGACAACGAAAGGTACAAAACGTTTGCCGTTAAAGAAAGATAATACATCGGGCAGTTTACGGAAATTATAGTATTTATTATAGGCAGTTGCCCCGACAAAACCGGAAATAATACCAACAAAAACACCCATGTTCAAGGCTGGCTGGCCGAGAACATTGATAAAGTAGTCGGACACATGCATTTTCCCGCCAAAGATATTGTGAACATAGCTGGATTTATCAGCGATCATATCTAAGGAAACACCGTAGAAGTTCCCTGTGATAAGATTAATCAGGATAAAGGCGATCGCTGCAGCAAATGCACCGCCGGCACGTTCTTTAGCCCAGCTGCCTCCGATAGCCAGCGCAAACAAGATATGAAGGTTATTGATAACACCCCAGCCGATTTGGGCAATGATATTGGCAACCGTCACCAGAACAGTTGATTTCGGATCAATCAAAGCCAATGAATTGCCAATTGAAACCATTAAACCTGCAGCAGGCATAACGGCAATAACAACCATTAAACATTTTCCGAACTTTTGCCAAAATTCAAAAGTGAAAAGCTGTTTATAATTTTTCATTTTTACCTCCTGTGCAAACGTTTTACGCAAACGTTTGCAATTTCTACTATTATTATAACATGAAATCTTTTTTTGTAAAGACCTTTTTCAAAAATTAACAAAAAGAAGGTCTGCTTAGCTTCCCTCACGATTTTCCCAGGGCTAAACAGACGTCTTAGTTCAATGATTTATTAACTGAAAAATTACTTGGACTGCTTATTTTTTGCGATTTGGCCAAGTCGAATCCCGTTCAATAATCTGATGGGGAATGGTCAAAGAATTTTCACCTGCAGCCTTGCCCAGAATCAGCTCTGCCGCCTTACTTCCCAGCTCATAAGGGAAGATATCGACAGATGTTAGGGCAGGTGTCGCCAGTTCACTGACGATGGAGTTGTTAAAGCTGATCATGGCAAAGTTATCACTGGGAAGATCCAGCTTTTTAAAAAGCCGCTGCAGACGGATGGCCATGATGTCATCACAGGCCACAAAAGCTTCCAGACGGGGATTCTTTTTAAAAAAAGCCTTTAAGACAGTAAGATTGGCGCTGTCGTCAATTCTTGACAGCTGCAGCCGCTTAGTCTTGTATCCCTCTTCCTTCATAACATTGGCATAGCCCATGTAGCGGCTGGCCTGCACCAGTTCATCCATGTCCGTATAGGCATAAGCGATTTCATGCCAGCCTTTGTCAACAAGAAACCGAGCAGCATCTCGGCCTGCCAAAGTATTGTCATTATCCACAAATTGGATGCCTTTTTGAGCAGCATTGTAAGATTCCCCCACAACCACACAGGATACTTCCGCCTGTTGGACAAACTGAAAAACCTTGTCATTGGCCTTTGAATACAAAAAGATAAACTTGTCAATATTACCGCTGCGAATCAGGGTCTCGATATTGGCAATCAGCTCTTCTTCTGTTCGTCCTGTTGCTAGGCTGACCATGTAGTGGTTATCTGTGCAGACTCCTGATATGCCTTGAATAATCTGCATGAAGAACGGATTGTTGCCCAGCGATTCCTGGCTTTCACGAACAGGCAAGACAACCCCGATAGTATTGGAGCGCCTTTTAACCAAATTTTGGGCTGAATAATTAGGAGAATAATTCAGCTCTTTCATGGCCTTGCGCACACGCTCTTTCGTCGCCTGACTGATCATGGAACTGTCATGCATAGCTCTGGACGCTGTCGATGTTGATACCCCAGCCAGCTTTGCTACATCTTTTATTGTTGCCATAGGTCTTCCTTCTCGTTTTTGTTAGTTCATCAATTCCAAAGCATAGCTCACAGCACTCAGTGCGTAAAGCGGAGCCGTTTCTGTTCGCATGATGCGAGGACCGAGTCCGACTTTGACAGCACCGCTCTTTTCAAAAACTTCGATTTCATCCGGTGAAATACCGCCTTCAGGGCCAAAGATAAAAAGAACGTTTTGCCCTGCACTCAAGTCTGCCAATTCACGCGCCAAGACTGATTGCTCGCCTTCTTTGGCCGATTCTTCATAGGCAATAAAAATGTTATCAAAATCAGACAGCCGGACTAAAAAGTCAGCCTTTTTATCAAACAATCTGATCTCCGGCACACGGTTGCGCTTGCTTTGTTCAGCCGCACCGAGAGCAATTTTCGCTAATTTTTCTTCTTTTTTAGCTAATTTCTTCTTATCCCATTTGACCACTGACCAGTCTGCCGGAAAGCCCCAGATAGCACCAGCACCAAGCTCTGTCGCTTTTTGCGTGACCAGGTCCAGCTTGTCTGCCTTAGGAAAGCCGGAAGCGATGGTCACTTGCACAGGCATTTCGGCATTGTCGGTCAGTTCTTCAATAAGTTCAAACTGATGGGCCGCGCTGTCTGTGACCACAGCTAAGCGCTTGATGCCATCATCAAAAACCAAAACCACCTCATCGCCTGCTGCCAAACGCATAACCTGAAACATGTGCTTGACTGTCTCTTTATCTGTAATAGTAACAGGATTTATTGCTTGTCCTTTTACAAAATACTGTTGCATCTAGCCTCCCGTTATCCCTGCAATATCATCTGTTTTCTTCAGCACCAAGGCATTCCATTCTCCTTGAGTCATGTGGGTTTCAAGGAAAAAGCCTGCGCTGTAAGCCGCTTCCAGCACCAGGTCCAATTTCTCGCTGATGATACCGGACATGATCAGATAGCCGTCATCCTTCAGCAAACGATAAGCATCATCGGTCAGATTGACTAGAATATCTGCTAAAATATTGGCCACGATAACCTCTGCCCGAGTCTTGACACCCCGCAGTAAATCGCCTGCTGCCACATGGATATTGTCTGTTCCTTGGTTGAGATCAATATTTTCCTGAGCCACGCGCACAGCAACATCATCCAAATCATAGGCAAAAATTTCCTTGGCCCCAAGAAGAGAGCTGGCAATGGAAAGTACGCCTGAGCCCGTTCCCACATCAAGCACTGTCTCACCGCCGCGCAAGACCTGCTCCAGTGCAAAGAGGCTCATCTTGGTTGTTGGGTGTGTTCCCGTACCAAAAGCCATCCCGGGATCCAAGCGGATAATTTTTTCGCCGCTTGCCGCCTCATAGTCGGTCCAGCTGGGAACAATGGTCAAGTCATGAGTGATACGAGCCGGCTCATAATATTTCTTCCAGTTTTCCGCCCAGTCTTCTTCAGCCAATTCCTGGGTCTCAAGCTCTATTTGACCTGTCGTTAAGCCAAAATCCGCAAGCTCTGCCAAACGCTCTTGAACTTCTTTTTTAACGGCTTTCATATTGACAGTTTCAGGATAATAGGCGGTAATTGCCACGGTTTCAACCTGCTCAACTTCCGGAAAAAGCTCGCCGTACTTACCGACCCCGCCAAGATAATCCGCGCTGTCATCAATCGCAACGCCTTGACTGCCGGATTCTATCAAAATATTAGACGCCGCTTCTTCTGCTTCACGATTCACTGTGATCGTTAATTCTTGCCAGTTATTCATGTTTCAGATACTAAGAGCGATTAGAAAAGCGTATGAAAATAGGGACGAGACAGAAAATCCTGATTTTCTAGTCGCGGCATCTTTTTCACTAGCTTTTCCGCTCGTGTTCAATGACGAGCACTCTCTTTTCCTTTCCTTTATTTTCCCTTGTCTAATACCTCGGATAAGGGTAAAACTCTGTTTCTTTCAGCTCTGCTCTGCCTTTTTCAAAAGCCTCGGCATCCCACGAAACAGCAAATTCTTCTGCCATCTCATCTGTCAGAAAATCCATCAAATCACTCAGACCTTCTGTGGCAGCAGTATTTAAAAACTGAGCAAAGTAGGCTAAAAATTCACGCGACAAGCCTTTTTTAGGCTCATAGGGAATCGCCGCTAAGTAGTCTCCAGCATCAAACTGTGATTTTTCAGGGTTGTAAAAGAGGACATAGTCCTCAAAGAAAATATCCTCATCTGAAGTCTCTCCACGATCATCAACCGTCTCAACGCCCGTTTGATTCTGCGCCTCCAAAATAAAAGTGACTTCTACCGCATGGTTTTTCTTTTGCCAATCCATAGCAAAGTCAAAATCAAAATGCTTTTCTAATTCTTCTTCCAGTACTGACAAAAAGCCGTATGTCGCCATCAGATTCTCCATTTAATATCGTTTTCTTCCATTATAACATTTTCATGAGTGCTCTAGGAAGAAACTTTTCAGCCAGTCAAATACTTAAAACGCCGTTTACCAGTCATTGCCGAAAAACTGTTTGCAAACTGGGCAGTCCAGGCCTGCTTACACTGTCAGAAAGCAGCCTCATCATTTTTTAGTAAAATGTGTTACAATAGTGCTAAAAAGCTGAGGCATTCTGATGATAATTAAACCCATGGAATTAACGGAACTTGATCAGGTCATTGCACTGGAAAATGCGGTTTGGTCAAGCCACAATACCCCTTTTCCTTTGCCTCTTGCCAGCAAAGACAAGATTGTCAACAGTTTTGAAAACGGCAGGCATTTTTTGGTCGCTAAAGAAAAAGACCGCATTCTGGCGGTCCTTGATTACGGTCCGCTCTATCCTTTTCCCAGCGGCAGCCATGTGGTGACCTTTGGTATTGCCGTTGCCGATAAAGAGCGCGGCAAGGGGATTGGTAAAAAATTAGTCCGGCAATTTTTAGAGGACGTCAAAAATGATTACCGAAAAGTCCTTATCCATGTGCTGTCCACTAATCTCAAAGCTATTGCTTTTTATGAAAATCTGGGGTTTTGCTTAGAAGCCCGTTTAAAACAGCAGTTTTTTCTCAATGGTCAGTATGTTGATGATCTGATCTTTAGCTTTGATCTAAAGAAATACCTCAGTGCTTAACTGCTAAAGAAAAAATCCAAGAAAGGAAACGTATGATTAATAATCTCGCTTTGCGCATGCGCCCGCGTGATATTTCAGAAGTCATCGGCCAGCAGCATCTGGTCGGTGAGGGGAAAATTATTGCACGCATGGTCGCTGCCAATCGCCTGTCATCAATGATTCTCTACGGACCGCCCGGAATCGGCAAGACATCAATCGCTGCTGCCATTGCCGGAACCACAAAATACGCTTTTCGCACTTTTAATGCGACAACAGATACTAAAAAACGCCTGCAGGAAATTGCCGAAGAGGCTAAATTTTCAGGCGGTTTGGTGCTGCTTTTAGATGAAATCCACCGCTTAGACAAAACTAAACAGGATTTCTTGCTGCCGCTGTTGGAAAACGGCCAAATTATCATGATCGGCGCAACAACTGAGAATCCTTTTTTCTCAGTAACTCCCGCCATCAGAAGCCGGGTTCAGATTTTTGAGCTGGAACCACTGACAGCTGACAATATCAAGCAAGCTCTTAAAGCAGCCATTGCCGATAAGGAACGCGGATTTGATTTTGATGTCAAGCTGGATGACGATGCTCTTGATTTTATTGCTCTGGCGACCAACGGGGATTTGCGGTCGGCTTATAATTCACTCGACTTAGCCGTCATGTCTACTCAGCCAGATGACAAGGGTGTGCGCCGCATCACTTTAGATATTGTCGAAAATAGCCTGCAGCGCAGCTACATTACCATGGATAAAGACGGAGACGGGCATTATGACATCCTGTCCGCCCTGCAAAAATCCATTCGCGGATCCGATGTTAACGCCAGTCTCCATTATGCTGCCAGACTGATTGAAGCAGGAGACCTGCCCAGTTTGGCCAGACGGCTGACAGTTATCGCTTACGAAGACATCGGCCTTGCCAATCCTGATGCTCAGATACATACCGTAACAGCCCTTGAAGCTGCCAAGCAGATCGGTTTTCCCGAGGCACGGATTTTAATCGCCAATGCTGTTATTGACCTGGCTTTGTCTCCCAAATCCAATTCCGCCTATGAGGCTATTGATGCCGCCATAGCTGACCTGCACCAAAACGGAAATCTCCCCATTCCGCGCCACCTGCGGGACGGGCATTACGCCGGCAGCAAGGAACTGGGCAATGCCCAGCATTATAAATACCCGCATGCCTATCCTGAAAAGTGGGTTAAACAGCAATATTTGCCGGATAAAATCAAAAAAGCTAATTATTTTATGGCCAACCAAACCGGAAAATATGAACGGGCTCTTGGAGCCAATAAGGACAAAATTGATGAGCTGCTAAAGTAAAGCAGACGTAAAAAAAGTAAATTTTTAACTTGAAATTTTTTAACATTATGGTATCATAAATAAAGAAGATTGCTGTGGCATACGAATTCACATCCAAGTGTTGACCGACTATTTTTTTGTATTATCGGGAAACAGAAGTCATTCTCCAGTATGCAGGCCGTTTCACGCGGAAGCAACTAAAGGAGAAGCGAGTTGCCCACCTGCTTAAGTGTGCGGGTTCAATACAAAACGTGAATCATCGGTGCCAATACAGCATTTGCCTCCTTAGCTCAGTTGGTAGAGCAGTGGACTCTTAATCCATGGGTCACAGGTTCGAGCCCTGTAGGGGGCATAACTTACCTACCCTAAACCTCAGTATTGAGGCTTTTTTTATTTGGTTTGGTCAACTTTTGGTCAACTTTCATGTTTTTAATCTAAATGCCGTAGAAAACTTCTCACTTTATTATTTTCTTTTAATAAATGGATATAAGTTTCTCGTAAGGAGTCGTATCCTTAAAAAGTTCTACCAAAAAATAAACAAAAATTGACAAAACCAAAATAAAAAGATACAATAACAGTGCGAATAAAGAAATCGTGCCTTAACATTTGGCAACGGAAAAGCCCTAGCTTGGCAGAGCTAAGGCTTTTTTTACACAGTTGCGAATACTGTGCCCGGGCTAGCGGCACTTAATCGTCATCTTTCCTATCCAGCCATTCAGAAAATAGTGCATGCACTACCCCGACCGTAATCGGTGCGACGATATATATAAAGAAATCATGCCACATATGGCAACTCACCCCCTCTCTAAGGCGGTGTAATTTGTGCCGCTAGTATTATATCATATTCTTCATATACAATAAAACAGCTATATACACTTTCTAGTCGTTTTCAAATTCCTTATCTATCTCCTGAGAAACAAAATCTTCATGCTTCATTTTTTTAGCTTTTTTAAACTTTTCAGCTGATTTTTTCACATAAATAGAATCACCAAATCTTAATACATTATTCTTAAATGTGTATGAATACTCATAACCATCATCTTTAGTAATAGTTTTATTTTCAGTATCTACCTTATAACAATACCATCCGAATCATTAATTTTATCCAAGTTCCTATATAATGCTGTTTTTTCTCCAGTAATTTTCAAAAGATCACTATCTGTAATCACAATATTATCAGAATCTTCATATTTATAATACTTACCATTTAAACTATTACCTAAGCCAGATACCCCCCATTAACATTAATAACAACCAAATAAATTACCAAACCAATCACTGCAGTAATACCTAAAAGTATATAGATAAACTTTCTATTAAATATCTACTCCCCTCTTATCCTTTCTTATTATTCAATGCCACTGTTGCAAAAAGCAGCTATAACTGCTAATTAGGAACTTTTAGTATTATTTTTTTTGCTAGCTGTTTCCAGTAACTGGAAAATGTTCTCTATAAGCCAGAAATCAAATTTACTATTATAAAATTACTATTAAAATTTCAAATTTGGTCAACTTTTAAAATCTCAATACTAATCAATAAACGACAAAATCTTGATATATCACCATTACTGTTCTTTCCTAATACAAAATTTTAACTATTTTTGACTGTAGGGGGCATAGATATATATGATGAAAAAGCCTGTCATAGCAGGCTTTTCTTTATGCCTTTTGGACTCTGCCCACGTTTTTTTCTCGCGATGTTATTGTATCCTTGCAACCAAATATTTTAAAATCCGGCACTGTTTTACTGGAGCTTTTTTGATGAAGTTTTTCATAATAGCCGTTTTGTTTCATAATTTATTCAGAAGTTTCCTTTGCAGAAACTTTTGTTAATGAATATCTCTAAATAAGAACTTTAATTTCTCTTAGCGGTACCCTATAATAAAAGGCAGGAGGGTATCTTATGAATATTGGTAAAAATATCTACCTAAATCGAACCAAGATAAATTTTACGCAAGAACAGCTGAGTGAGTATTTACATTTGACAAAAGCAACCATATCCAAGTGGGAGAACAATCAGGCCACACCTGATGTTCAGTATCTCATCTTAATGGCTAATTTATTTAATATCAGCATCGACGACTTAATCGGTCATAAAATGAAACTGTCAGCCCAAGAAAGAAGCGATCTCTTTAACGACTTGAAAAATAGCCAAAAGAAATTTGCAGCTGATCAAAGTTTGGCTAACATTGATAAACTGTCTAAGCAGTATTTAAATGATCACAAGACTCTGCTCATGCTGGTGCAATTCATGATTAACAACTTTTTAAACAATGAAGATTTGAAAAATCATACTGCGGAGCTGTCTTTGGAGCTTCTTAACAGAATAATCAGCCATGCTTCAGCAGAATCTGAAATTCAATCAGCGATTATGCTAAAGATAGTCATTTTGTTTCAAAATGGAAATTATGATGATATTATCAAGATTTACCAAGACCGCCCCTATAAGCTCGGTGAAGAATTGCTGTTAGCCAACAGCTATGCCTTACAAGGTAATATAACAAAGGCTAAAGAGGTCTTACAAGTCGAACTTTATCAGCAAATTCTGTTAATGATTGCGTATTTATCAACGTTAATCAGTTATGAGACCAAAGAGAACAATACTGAAATCATCAACCGTCTCATTAGCCTTATAAATCTTTTTGAGCTTGAAAAACTGCACCCTAACTCTGTGATAAAATGTTATTACACCTTGGCTGTTTATTTTGTTGATACAGACCAAGAAAAGTCTCTCTGCTTTTTATCTAAGCTGCTGCAGTGTCTCAAAAATCTCTTGACTCAATTTCACTTACACGGAGATGACTTTTTTTACGCTATTGACCCTTGGCTTGAATCCCTGCCGATGGGCGTGATTCCGCCTACCAATAAAAGACTGTTGATGTCTAGCGTTGAAGAGATGTTTCATGCTCCAGTATTTTCCAAAATAAGTGAAAATCACCGCTTCCAGTCTTTACTCAAGGATATTCAAGATTTAAAAAAGGAGCTGCAAAATGAACCTGACAATTCCTAGTGAGTACTTACCCTTTATTATTCCGCTGTTTGTGTTGCAAGCCACTTTAGTGATTATTGCACTTTTTAAGCTGAGCAAACTCAAACAGACTAACTACTTAAATAAAGCAGCATGGACTGTGATTATATTATTTATAAATATCATAGGGCCCATCTCCTTTATAATTGCTGAAGGAAAGAAAGCATGAAGGCAATTACATTTGATCAAGTTCATAAATCTTTTAAAAATCACTGTATTTTAAACAATGTTTCTTTGACTCTGGAAGAAAACAAAATCTACGGATTTGTCGGGCCGAACGGCTCTGGAAAAACAACCACCATAAAAATGATTCTGGGGTTGACTAAGATTGATTCTGGTAACATACATATTTTTAACGAAAGGGTTAAATTTGGAAATACCCCCACCAATAAATTTATTGGTTACCTATCTGATGTTCCTGAATTTTATGATTATATGACTGCCGGAGAATATCTTAAACTGTGCTCGGAGCTTACCTATGGTTCCAAATGTCAAAATTTAGATGATTTACTTGACGAAGTTGGTTTAAAGGGCAATGAACAACTGATTTCTACCTACTCCAGAGGCATGAAACAACGTCTGGGAGTGGCTCAGGCACTTGTTCACAATCCTAAAATACTCATTTGCGATGAACCCACCAGTGCCCTTGATCCAAAAGGCAGACAGGATATTTTGGATATCATTTCAAATTTAAGAGGGAAAAAGACCGTGATATTTTCTACACATATCTTATCTGATGTTGAAAAAGTCTGCGATGAAGTATTAGTGCTAACTAAAAACACCATTCAAAATCTAAAGCAGCTTCAGAACAGCTTGGCAATGACAGAACCCTATTATACTGTTTTGCTAAAAATCAACGAAAAAGAGCGGCTCATTTTGCAAGGCTATTATAAACTTGAAATTCAGGAAAACAAGACAAAAGTTTATCTTCCCATAAGAAAAAACGCTGCGAACAGCGATGTCTTAGAGGACTTTTACCAAAAGCTAATGAAACTGCACATTTTCCCAACTTTTATAGAATTAGTTGATGATTCATTAGAGCAGCTGTATTTAGAGGTTACATCATGAAATATCTATTAACCATGCTCAGAAAAGAATGGCTGGAAAATGCCAGAACTCATAAAACACTGGCTATGATAATCTGCGGTGCTTCTTTTGGAATTCTGGGGCCCTTCACTGCGCTTATGATGCCGGATATTATGGCTAATTTATTACCTAAAAATCTCAGTCAGGCCATTCCCCAACCCTCTTATATAGACGCCTACACCCAATATTTCAAAAATATCAATCAATTAGGTTTTATCATTCTGGTGTTTTTATTTAGCAATACACTGACTCAGGAACTCTCAAAAGGCACGCTCATTAATCTGATTACAAAAGGACTTCCAAAGACCTCAGTTATCTTAGCTAAATTTTATATGCTCTCTTTTATTTGGAGCATCACTTATACCATCGGATCAGCAGTCCAATACGACTATACCTTATATTACTTTAATAACAACGGTTCACACAAAATAACAGCCTATCTGGGGAGCTGGCTTTTTGGTCTTTTACTCATTAGTTTAATTCTTCTGTTTTCGTCGTTATTTAAGAAAAACAGCGGCGTTTTACTAGGAACGCTCGCTGTGACAGTTACGCTTTTTTTAATGACCTTCATTAAGTCTGTCAAGGATTTTAATCCTTTGCTGCTTGTTCAAAAACAAACAAACCTTTTACTTAGCAGCTTTTCTTGGCATCAGTACTGCTTATTGCTTTTGATAACAGCAGCCTTAATTACTGTCAACATTGCAGCAGCTGCCTTAATTTTTAGAAAGACTGAGGTGTGAAGACTTCTGCAGAAATGAAAATAGCAGAGTTTCTTAAAATTATTTATTTCAAATAAAGATGGCATGAACCAGCTGTTAAAGTGCACCTTTAACTGATTATTTTGTCAACGTTGGGAGCCGCTCTTGTCTGAGCATTCTAGGTCACCAAATACCCAGAAAATGCTGCATGGCAAGGCTGACCAAAGTGATGACTGTCCAGCAGGCTGCCCCTAAAGCAATGGCTTGACCGCCTGTTTTGATGAGCTTGGCAAGATTTGTATTTAGGCCTATTGCACTCATTGCCATGACAATACAGAACTTAGAGAGTGTCTTTAAGGATTCAAAGATAAGGGGGTTAAAACCCAGTCCCGTCAAGAGAGTTGTCACAACAGAAGCCAAAATGAAATAAAGGATAAACAGCGGAAAGACCTTTCTTATTGCGACCGTGTGCTGCTGATTCTGACCGCTTTTTTTAGCTTTATAAATTTGATAAAAAGACAGCCCAACAGTAATTGGAATAATGGCTAAAGTCCGCGTCAGTTTAACAATTGTTGCACCATCTAAGGTATTTGAATGATGCAAGCCATCCCAGACTGCGGCCGTTGCTGTTACAGATGAAGTATCATTAACTGCTGTTCCTGCAAAAAGGGCAAAGCCGTGATTTGATAATCCCAGCACATCGCCTAAAGTTGGAAAAAGAAGGGCAGCTAAAATGTTAAAGAGGAAAATAACCGAAATAGACTGGGCAATTTCGTCATCATCAGCTTGAATAACAGGTGCTGTTGCCGCAATGGCAGAGCCTCCGCAAATGGAAGAGCCTACTCCGACCAAGGTTGCTGTGTTCACATCCAATTTAAACCACCTCTGCAAAAGAAAGGCAAGCAGCAAGGCAGACGTTATAGTTGCCAAAATAATAGGCAGCGATATTCCGCCGACTTTTAAAACCTGTGACAGATTTAAACCAAAACCCAGCAAAACAACGGCAAACTGCAAAATATATTTAGACGTAAAAGCAATGCCTGCTCCTGTCTTTTCTCGCCTATGATAAAAAGCAGCCAGCAGCATGCCCAAAAAGATAGCAAATACAGGTGATCCAACGATTGGAAAGAGCTGCCCCAGCCACCAAGCAGGCAGGGCAACAACAAGACACAAAACAATCCCCGGTAATTTAAGCATGAATTGATTCGTCATAAAATCTCCTTATCAGCATTAGATAGCTTTTATTATACTGATTTTCAATCGTTCTGTAAAATGATGATTGATTCTGCCGAAATAATGAAAAGAACCATTAGATCTTGAATTTCCACATCGATATCTTTATCAAGGTTTATTTATGCGACGCTGAATATCACCAAAGCTGCACATAAAAAAATTAACCTTAAAAGCCTATCGCTCGGTCATCCTTGATGACTATGTGATAGGCTTTTGATTATTTTCCAAGAGCTTGGTACAAACTGTTTGAGCTTTTTTTATCAGACTGTGGAATTGCTCAAAGCAACAACGGCTCAAAAAGCTCTAAGCCTGTCCGTGCTGTACAGATGCTGCCAAGATCAAACGGCTCAGTCAAAATCGTCTTCATCGAAGTCGAAGTCCTCTTCTTCTGATAGTTTCTTTTGACGGCGGCTTTTTTGCAGGATGTTGATGGATAAAACAGCTGAGAACAGGGTCACAAGTCCGCCTAAAATGATTCCTTGCGGAACATAATAGAGGTCGATGCGGTGCTTGCCGGCAGGTACTTTAAAGGCCAGCATAGCGTTCCAAACTTCCTGACTTTTGACGCGTTTGCCGTCAACTTTCACGCGCCAGCCGGAATTATAAGGAATAGACGTCAGTAAATAATCTTTGCCCTCAGGCTGTGTGATTCTCCCGGAAAGCGATCTTGACCTTACCTTCTTCGGGTTCCACTTAGCGATTTTCTTTTGTTTGACAAAGGTTTGGAAACTGTCATCATTAAAACGATAAAGCTGCAAATCAGCGATATCAAGCGGATTGTTATCTGTCAGCTGGATTTCAAAAGTCTGTTCCTGCCCTTTGCTGTCAGCAGCTAAATTCCACAGCTGAGGATTGCGATACCGGTCAAAGACGGTGTAAGGCTGGCCGTTCACAGATAATTTGATATGAGACAGGTTGTCTGACTTGATCCTTGCAGAATCCAGATAATAGCCATTGTTATCTGCCGGAGTCCACTTGAAGCGGATCAGCCCGGGACGCTCAGACGCGGTCCGTCTGTAGATTTGCTGACCGTTTTCACCATTGATTAAAGTGACATTGTCAAGTGTCATCTCCATCTTCTGTGGTTCTAAAACGTTTTCCACATTGTCCGAAAGACCATGGTAAATCTTGTTTTGATTAGCCGCAGCGTCTTTGTCATCTAATTTGGTTTTCAGCATGGCCGCATCCCCTGAAAATCCTAAACCAAACACGGTTTTATTTTCCAACAGTCTGGCATTTTTTAGCGTTTGAATGGGCTGATAGTACTTGCTCAAATCTTTTCTTGCCGAATAACTCCAGATGCCGTTGTCTACAAAATAACGCAGATTAAACAGCGCATCTGTCAGCGGTGTGCCGCCCGTATACATAGAAATAGCGGTTGAGGAAGGAAGCCCTAAATTTCCTAAAAACTGTAAATTTTTGTATTCGACACTGGAGGTAAAATGATTGATGCCGTAATAATCATAGGTCAGCGAATCATTCCAGGTATTGGCACTGCTTTTTTCCATACGTGCCAAAGTTGATTTGGGCAGTTTTAGCTTGTGATAAAAGGCTTCCTGCTTGCTTTCGGCTTCCAAAACCGATCTGGGGGTGTGCCACAGGTTTCTTTCTATCGTAAATTTAGCATTGATGCCCATATCAATCATGCTTAAAAGCAGCAGCAGACACAGCTGCCAGCTCTTAACAGACCGCCATGAAAAGAGCAGCACAATCAAAACCGCAAGTAGCAGCATGGCGATCTGCTGCCAAACAGTGACCAGCGGGTAAGATTTTTCCTGCACGGCAAAATAAACATAGACATTGGCTAAAACAACTAAAACAAGGGTAAGTGACAGCTGCAGGCGGCTCCAAGAACGCACCCTTTGAAAAGCTTGGTAGGTAAAAATCAGGAACACAAAGCTGAGCAGCCAGGCATTGCGATAATAAAAGCCAACCGGCATCTGCCCCATGTGCCAGAAACGAATTACAGCCGCATTGGAAAAGGCGACAAGTAAAAGTGCCAGTAAGACAAAACTGCTGATTTTCTTTCGCAGGTCAATCGTCTTCGTCCAAAAGAAATTAAAGAGGCCGATAAAGCCAAGGACACCGATATAGAAATTCGGCAGCGTATTGAAATCTCCCCATTCTTCTCCGCTGGCAGCACCCGGAACAAACTTGATTAAAAGTTTGAGCGGATTGTAGAGAAAGGTAAAGACCCAAGGATATTGCTGTCCTCCTGCTACTTTGGTATCCAGCAGCCCGTAAAAGACCGGCAGCAGCCAGACAGCACTCAAACCGACTCCCACAAGGGAATAGAGGAAAAGCCGAAACAGCTGCTTGATCTTGAAAATAAAGGCAGCTTTCTTAGCCAAGAGGTAATAAAAGCTGTAAAACACAACAAAGAGCGCTGCCATATAAGCCGTGTAGAATTGAACCACAAACATCGCAGCCAGAACCAAAGAATACTTAAGGCTGACCTTGCCATCCAGAATCTTTTCCACACCAATGATTAACAGCGGCAGTAAGATGAGGTTATCCAAAAAGTTAGGATTAACTTGATGCACAACCAAAAAACCGCTCAAGCCATAAACCGCCGCTACACAGACCGAAAGCAGTCTGTTGCGGCTGGCTTCATAGCGCTTGTGGAGGAAATAGTAAAAACTAAGTCCCGCAAATCCCTGCCGCAGCACTGTTACCAGGAAAACAGATAAATTAAGGGATTTAGCAGGGCTTAAACCCACCGCTAAACTAAAGGGACTGAGGCTGTTAAAGCCCCAGACAGGCGGCATCACACCACCCATCCCCTTATGCCAAGACCAAAAGAGAGCTCCAATATCAAGGTGCCTAAAGGCATGCCCCAAGGCGCGGTAAAGCGGAATGTACTGCAGGGTATAATCACCGCTCATGATTGTCTTTGAACCAAAAGGATACAGCTTCATCACAGCAAAAACAGTTGTCATCACCACAATCGGCAGACTAAAAGCTGCTAAAAAACTCAGCGTATCTTTAAGCGGGGACTGCGCCGCCTTATCTTTTGCTGCATCATGTCGGTTAAGCTCTTTTTGCTGCTCGGACATATTGCGCCGGGAGCGGCTGAAGGTTGCTGATAGCTGCTGCTGGGATTCCTGATAGGTTTCAGCCCCCTTAACTGTTTTCTGATCTTTTTCTTTTCCTGCTACCATCGTATCTCCATTTTTTATTTTTCACTCATTATTCTCATTGTATCATAATTCAGAATCGTTGTTAACGCTGCTTTTAAAACCTGGCTAGCTTTAAAAAGAAGGGCATGGGTTTTGCCCCACGCCTTCTGACTTAAATAGGTTTAAACAGCATACTGCTAAAGAGCTAACAAGCGTCAAGCGCTTATTCTTCAAAACCGTTAGGATGCTTCGTCTGCCAGCGCCAAGCATCTTCGCACATGCGTTTAAGGTCGTATTCTGCCTGCCAGCCGAGCTCCTTTTTAGCCTTGCTGGCATCAGCGTAAGAAACCGCAATATCCCCGGGACGTCTGTCAGTAATTTCATAGGCTATAGAGTGACCGACCGCCTGCTCCATTTCATGAATGACTTCCAAAACAGAAGAGCTTTTGCCGGTTCCCAGATTGTAGACAGAAAGACCCGACTGAGCTTTTAATTTCTGAATAGCTGCAACATGGCCGCGGGCCAGATCAACAACATGAATATAATCACGGACACCCGTTCCGTCCTTGGTATCATACTGGCTGCCAAAGACCTGCACTTTCTCCAGTTTTCCCAGAGCAACCTGAGTCACATAAGGCATAAGATTGTTTGGTCTGCCTTTGGGATCTTCTCCCAAATCACCCGAAGGGTGAGCACCGACAGGATTGAAATAGCGCAGAATGACAATATTCCAATTATCATCTGATGCAGCCAAGTCTGTCAGCACATCTTCAATCATCAGCTTTGTCCGGCCGTAAGGCGTCAGACTTGATCGCGGCGAGTCCTCAGGCACTGGTACCGGAGCATCATTGCCGTAAACGCTGGCAGACGATGAAAAAATCAAATTTTTGCAGTCAAAAGTCTTCATTACCTGCAAGAGCGTCACCGTCCCCGAGACATTATTGTCATAGTAGTCCAAAGGCAGGCTGCTTGATTCATTGACGACCTTGAGTCCGGCAAAATGAATGACAGCATCAATTTTTTCGGCTTCAAAAATGGCAGCCAGCTGCTCCTTAGCTCTGATATCTGTCTGATAAAAGCTGAGAGTCTTGCCGGTAATGTCCTCAATAACCTTCAGGCTTTTTGGATTTGAATGAAGCAAATTATCAACAACAACAAGGTCATAACCTTGATTAAGTAATTCAACACAGGTGTGAGAACCGATAAAGCCGGCTCCCCCTGTTACCAAAATCTTTTTAATCAGCATCGTTTTTTCCTAACCAGATACATACGTCTTAAAATAACTCATCGTTTCCCATTCTGCCATCATACCACTTTAAAAAACCAATAAGGGCAAGAGAGAGCACAGAAACAGTAATCCCTGTCAACAGTCCCTGCGGCAGGAAGGACATTTCAATCTGATGCTTGCCGCTTGTAATCGGGAAGGACAAGAGACTTTCCCAAGCCTCGCTGGTCTTCACTTTTTTACCATCTACCTTGACTGTCCAGCCCGGATTGTAGGGGATGCTTGTCATCATGACATTGCTCTTATCAGTAATAGTGACATGCCCTTTAACTAAGGTATTTGTCCACTTAGTTACCGTCATATTTTGCTTCAGGCGGTCATTGAGAACCTTCTTGATAGACTTTTGATCAGCGCGGACGAGCGCCATATTGGTCAAATCCAGCTGATCATCCTGCGAGGTCTGCAGCTGCAGAACCATTTCCTTGCCCGGTGTTCTGTCCGTCAGGTTCCAGAGCTGAACTTGGTCATAGCTTTGCGAATAGTGATACCACTGGTTATTGAGCATGATGGAAATATTTCCCATGGACTTACGCAAGCTGTAAGGGGCTTGGAAGTAATAGGTATAGTCCGTCTGCGGCGTAAAGATGATTCTAACCGTGCCGGGCTGCTTTTTATCAATGCGTTTGAAAAGCCGCTGGCCGTTTTCATTGACTTCCTGCATATTAAAGAGCTCTATTTTAGGAATACCGACGTATTCAAAATATTTCTTTTCAGCACCCGACATTGATGAGAGAATGATATTTTGATTAGAAACAGGGTTGTTAAGGCCAAACTTAATATTTCGCGTCAGCGTATTGGTCCCAAAGGCCGCTGAAAAGACATCAGGATTTTCATAAATGGTGAAACGCTTGTTTTCATAGATAGGCTTGTAATAATCGCTGAGGTCTGAACGGGTAGAATTGCGGTTGAAGAACTGCCAGTTGGGATGCTGCTTCATATCTGTCACCGTATATTCCTTGCGGTCAATATAGTAGCGAACACCATAAAGAGCATCGGTCAAAGCCGTACCATTGGCATAAAAAGTCGCCGCATTGCCTCCGACATCTCCCATCGAATTAAAAAGATTGATGGTTGATTTTTCCATGTTGGAACTAAAGCTGCTCAGACCCGGATAAGAAACAAGGAAAGGATCATTTTTTGAGTAAAGAAAACTTGAACCTACTCGATAAAAACCAGCTTTATTTTTCTTTTTAATGACATCAGCCAGCTCTTTCATGTTTTTCGTGACATCTGTAAACTTATAAGCATCTGCATAGGCCATGGTAACCTGTGACAGGTAAGCATTGTAGCCCAATTCAAGCGCAGTGATGAACGCTAAAAAGGCCCAAACCAGCTTGCTTCTCGGACGCAGAGCAAAATACATCAGAATTAAAAGCCAGCTGAGAAGTGTCAAAGAAACCTGAGTTAATAAGAATCCCTTGCTCAGCAGGTAAAAGGACACAATCACAGCAAAGAGACAGGCTGCAAGAGCTAACAGCCTGCTTTCTTTATAGCGGCTGAGACGTTTCCAAGCAAGAACAGCCAAACTTCCAAAGACAGCCACAAGCAAAATTCCAGTTAAAAAACTGTGATGACCGACAAAACTTGTAACCGCCTTGGGCTGGCTTTTGGCGATATAAGTATAACTGTGATGGATAACATAGTAAGCCGAAGCAAAACTCAGAGCTGTTCCTGCCGCCAGTCCCTTCCAGCCCAAACGCTTCTCTTCTCTTAAGGCCTGATAAGCCAAAAGCACCATAAAGAAAGAAACAATCCATGAGAAACGATAGAAGAAACCGGCCGGATTTTGCCCCATGTGCCAGATCTTGCTGGCAAATTCATTGACAATCGAGACAAAGAAAATCACACTGATAAGGCCGGCAGCAATCTTGCGAAACTGATGCGCCTTGGCCTGCGCAAAGTAGAGAAAGAAACCAACCAAAGCCAAAGCACCCACATAAATATTGGGCAGATTAGGGCCCGCCGACCAGGACGTTTCATTGTCAAAACCGCCAATCATCAATTTGGATAAAATATCCAGCGGATTGATCTGCAGGGCAAAGTTGAAAGTCATTGGACTTTCATAAGCCCCTTTACTGCGCAAAAGGTTCAAAAAGATGGGATAAAGCAAAAAGAAAACCGATGCTATTCCCAGAACAGATGCATAGACAACACGCCAGACAGGCCAAAAGAAGGCTGTCAGTCTCACCTTCCAGTCGCCTTTTTCTGCCAGGCGAGGCGCTGCATAATAGCAGGTATACAGAGCAATAAAAAGACAAATCATGTAGCCCATATAAAAATGCAGCAGCATGGTCAAAGCCAAAAGAAAGATGTATTTGAAGGGCTTAGCGCCATCAATCACTTCTTCCAAGCAGATAATCAGCAAGGGCAGCATAATCATGGCATCGTAAAAGATCGGATTCATCTGATACGAAACAATCATGCCCGACAGGGCATAAGCCGTTGCCATAAGAGGCGGCAGCCACAGATTATAATCCATAGCTTTGTAGCGTTTGACCAAAAGATAGGCAAAGCTCAGTCCCATCGCTCCGTAGCGCAGCCAGATTGTCAGAAAGACCGCCCATTTAAATTGGGTTAAAGGCAGCAAAATATACAAGAGATTAAAAGGACTGATGAGATTAAAGCCCCAGACCCCAATCATCGCTCCGCCAATGGACTTGGAAAAGGAATAGAAAAGTCCCGACCAATCCCCTGTCAAAACGGTGTGCTTTAAGAAACCGTACAAGCCGATATACTGCTGGCCAAAGTCAACAGCCATCAAGGTATTTCTGCCAAAAGGAAAAACACCCATGAAAATCCAGACCACAAGCATAATCAGCATGGGAAGAAGCGCACTTAAAAGGAGCACCTGAGCCTTTTTATTTTCTTTGAAAGGCAGTCTTTGCTTTTTTTCTTTACGTGTTGCGTGACTCATCCGACTAAATCCTCTTTTGCTTTCTCAATATTAGTCTCATCCACAATATAATGCGGACGCCGTTTCACTTCATAGTAAATCTTGCCGATGTATTCGCCCAAAATGCCTATCGAAATCAACTGGACACCGCTGAACAAAATAATGGCTGCTAAGGTCGTAAAGTAACCGCTGACCAAAATCTCAGGCTTCACAAAATAAGCAATAAACATGGCTAACAGATACAGCAAGGCAAAACCGATGCAGGCAAAGCCGAACTGAATACAGATACGCAAGGGTTTGTCATTAAAGGAAATAATCCCTTGAAAAGCATAATTCAGAGACCGTCTGAAACCAAACTTACTCTCGCCGGCTTCGCGAATATGATTTTTGTAAGGAATGATCTTTTCCTTAAAGCCGATCCAGGAAAAAATCCCCTTTGAAAAGCGATTGTATTCCGGCAGGGACAAAATCGTATTGACAGCCTTCCGGCTGAAAAGTTTGAATTCTGAAATACCATCTGTCAGCTGTACGTCCATCAGATGGTTGGAGAAGCGGTAAAACAGTCTGGCAAAAAAAGTACTTTGTCTTGATTCTCCCTGACGGTCTCTTTGACCGCTGACTACATCGTAGCCCTCTTTAAAGGCGTCCACAAAATCCGGAATGAGCGCAGGCGGATGCTGCAAATCACCGTCCATCAGCATGACAGCATCACCGGTCGCATATCTTAAGCCGGACAAAATAGCGCCTTCGCGCCCGAAATTCCGGCTGAAACTGATAAATCTGACCCGCTGATCTCCGTCAGCAATCTGTCTCATAAGCGTTAAAGTCCTATCTTTGCTGCCATCGTTGACATACACCAATTCATAGTCATCAACAGCTTTTCCAAGCATTTCCTGCAGCTGTTTGGAAATTTCGCTATGTGTTTTTTCAATCATTTTTTCTTCATTGTAAAAAGCAACGACGATTGATAATTTCATACAAACCCTTCCTAGTTAATTACTATTTTGAACAAAAAACAGCATAATACCAATTGTATTCTATCATAATTCAAAAGACTTTTCGAGACCTTTTAGCCCATCGTTCAAATCATCCGCCGCAGGAAAGCTTCCTTTTTCTGACCGAAAAGTCTTATTTGGAGTAATCAAGATCCTATTCTAAACTATTTTTTACTAACACAAAGAGGCAAAGACTTTTGTCCCTGCCTCTTTCATCCTATTTTCAATCAATATCAGTTATGATGTTTACGGTAATAGAATAGACCAGTCGCTGAGACAGCTGCAAGACCCAGAAGTGACAAAACTGTGCCGCTTTCTTCGCCTGTGCTTGGAAGTCCCTTGGCACCAGCACTTTGTTTGCCTGATGGCTTACCAGGTTTATTTGAAGGTGTACCTGCTGGAGCTGATGTCGTTGTTTTTTCTGGTTCTTTAGCTTTAGTAGTTGTTTCTTCAGCTTTTGTTGTTTCTGAAGATACTTCTGTAGTCGCCGGAACCTCTGTCGTTGTTGGTTCTTCCGTTGTCGTTGGAGCTTCTGTGGTTGGCTCTTCTGTTGTCGGTGCTTCCGTTGTCGTTGGAGCCTCTGTAGTTGGCTCTTCCGTTGTCGGTTCTTCCGTCGTTGTTGGAGCTTCTGTAGTTGGCTCTTCCGTCGTCGGTTCTTCCGTCGTTGTTGGAGCTTCTGTAGTTGGCTCTTCTGTTGTCGGTGCTTCCGTTGTTGTTGGAGCTTCTGTGGTTGGCTCTTCTGTCGTCGGTGCTTCCGTTGTTGTTGGAGCCTCTGTAGTTGGCTCTTCTGTCGTCGGTGCTTCCGTTGTTGTTGGAGCCTCTGTAGTTGGCTCTTCTGTCGTCGGTGCTTCCGTTGTTGTTGGAGCCTCTGTAGTTGGCTCTTCTGTCGTCGGTGCTTCCGTTGTTGTTGGAGCTTCTGTAGTTGGCTCTTCTGTCGTTGTTGGAGCCTCTGTGGTTGGCTCTTCTGTTGTCGTTGGAGCTTCTGTGGTAGTAGGTTCTTCAGTTGTAGTCGTCGGCTCTTCCGTCGTAGTAGTAGGTTCTTCGGTTGTAGTCGTCGGCTCTTCCGTTGTGGTAGTAGATTCTTCGGTTGTAGTTGTTTTTCCGTCCACACCGCCGGCAGCATTAACATTGGCTACAGAATGGTTAAATTCTTTACCATGAACAGCTTCTTTATTATTTTCTTTGTACCAAGCTGTACTGTTGTTTTCAAACGTTTTTTGATCAGGATCATCAACTTTAGTCAAGTACATGATACTATAGCTGGTTAACTGAGCGGAATCTTTAGGAATGTAGACGCTGATTTTCCCAGTAGCCGGATCCGCTGAAATAATTACTCCGCTTTGGGCAAGCTGATTAATACCTCCTTGACCGCGATAAGATGTAACCTGATTGTTATAGTCAGTTACAGTAATCTCAAAACTGTCCATATCCAAGGTTTGACCAGACTGAATTTCGTCTTCAACACGGACCTCTTCATCTACATAGGCTCTTTCATTGTTGATATTCAAGAACCAGCGCACATGATCGGTGTCGTCTGTCTGCATATCCCCAGTCTTGTAGTAGAAAACGCCGGTAGTTCCCGCAGCAGATTTAACGACGCTAACGTCAGCTGTCTTGCCGCCGCTGGTAACTCTAAAGCTGCCGGTATGTGCTTCGGTAGTGTCAGTAAAATTCCGGCCTTCGATTTCAAATTCACCCCAACCGGTGATGTTTTGCAATCCAGTAATACCGTCATTGAAGGTAACGACTGCTTTATCTTGCGTCACTACCAAATCACCGACATACTTGCCTTGAACTTCCAGCTTAATGGTTTTACTGTAACCTGATCCGCGGACAGTTCCTGAGTTTTCCCAGTTAACAGTAATGGTATCGCCTGCTTTAATGTTTTGGGCATGCTCATCAAACTCAAAGCGGACAGTGGTCTTGCCGCCGTCGTTGATTTCAGTCGGTGATACCGTCAGCGATGAAATGTTACTGCTGACATCACTTGCCTGAGCTTTCGTTAAAGCTATGAAAAACATCGGCAAAATGATGGCAACGGTTCCAAAAAACTTTAATAGTTTTAATAAACCTTTTCTTTTCATTTTTTTAGTCCTTTCTGCAACAAAATTGTTACAAGCACATTATAGACGGTTTTCGTTTTTTTGTCAACACTAAATTTTCGATTAAAAACAAATAATAAAAAGAAGACCTTTTACGGTCTTCCTTGAGAGTTGTTTAGCCTATATTAGCGCGGTTTGCGGCAGTAGAGCACTCCTGCTCCTGAAACAAAGGCAAGTCCCAGAATTATTAAAGCAACATTATTTTCTGAACCGGTACTTGGAAGGCCGTGTTTAACAGCTTTCTTCCCAGCAGATGACTGACTTGAAGTTGTTGCAGCCGCTTCCTGAGTCGTGGTCTGACCCTTGGCTGTTGTTGTACCTTCGGTAGTAGCATCAGACACTTCCGTTGTTTCACTTTCGGTCGTGCTTGCCCCTTCAGTGGTTGCTTCAGTTGTTGATGGCGCTTCAGTCGTAGAAGTCGTCTCTTCGGTTGTGGTCGGCTCCTCGGTCGTTGTTGCCTTGGTTGTAGTTTCCGTTGTCGTTGGCTCTTCGGTTGTGGTTGTTGCCGGAGAGTCTTTCTCATCGACAATCTCTACAGTCGAATTGTCCGCCTTAGCAGTGATCGGATCTGCCAGCTTGTAACCGTCCGGTGCCTTTGTTTCCGTGATGATATACTCATCACTCAGCAATCCGCTGATGGTAGCTGAGCCGGTAGCATCTGTTGTAAGCGTACCGACGACTTCTCCGGTTGATTTGCGGGTAACGGTAAATTCTGCACCTGCCAAAACATTGCCGTCTTTATCTTTCTTGGCAATTGTCAGACTGTAGTTGTAGCCGCTGGCTGTACCGCTGGCTGTTTGGTAAATAACCCCATTATCTGAACTGATGCTGCCGTTTTCAGTTGACGTAGCTGTCGCTTTGTTGAGGATTTTTTCACCATTAACAAGCGGGCGGTCGATTTTAACTTTATAGGAAATGGTAAAGCCCTGAGTGATATTTCCCAGATTGACAGTGAAAGAATTGCCGGACACATTAGCAGAATAGTTTCCAGTAACATCTGTCCTACCGCTTAAAGCCCATTGATTATTGTTATTTTTATACCAATTTCCCGTCTGAATAGCAAAGCTGCCATCAATATAAGACAAACCTTCTGACTTCATCTCATCTGTGATGACAACATTTGACGCAGAAGAATTGCTGGTGTTGACGTTGATCACATAGATGATTTCATTTTTGTCGTAATCAATTTGACCGTACTTATAGAAATCAAGGTTTGCATCGCCGGTACCGACACCGTAGCCGATATTGCCGCTGCCGACTGTAATCTCAGCGCCCCCAACCTGAACTTTTGCAGGGATGTTTGTATCTCCCTTAACAACAGTCGTGTCAGCTTTTACTTGAAAGTTTAAGGTGCCTGTCACATTATCATGTGTGTTGACATAGTCACTGTAGGTCATAGTCAAGGTCTTGGACGCAGCGTCAATGACAGCTGTCGCAACAGTTGTTCCATCTGCAGCTGCAACGTTGAAACTTTGGTTTCTGGTGAAAGCCAGTTCATTGGGCAGCGAAATGGTTGTTGTATCCCCTGCAGCTGCTTCATTTGGAACGGCGAAGTCCAGAGACATCGTTGTCGTGTTGGAACCTGTGATACTCTCTTGAGACAGGCTTGAGTTGGTTACAGTGATATCCACTGTTTTAGCCTCTGCCCTTGTCCCCTTGCTGAACGCTATGACCAGACCGAGAACAGCAGCAACAGCCAATAAGCACTTTAAAAATCTTTTCATTTTCTTTTATCTCCTTTTAAAAGAAGTAGTTCCTTTTCTATTTTAACATTTAATTTCTATTTTAACAAAAACTGGCTCTGGCTCGAAAGGACTAAAAGAGCAGAACCAGTCTTTGAACTAAAACTTAACTAAAGTGCTTTTGATAATAAACTATTCCCAGTGCAGAAACACTCACAAGTCCAAGCAAGGACAAGGCAAAGCCGCTGTCTGAGCCGGTACTTGGAAGACCGTTTGAAGCAGCTTTTTTCTTGCCGCTTGCTTGCTTAGAAGTCGTTCCGGCTGACGATGTGGTCGCTGCCGGCGCCTGAGTAGTGTCGGATTCTGTTGTCGTCGTTTCCTCAGTCGTAGCCGGCACTTCTGTGGTTGTGGCTGCTGTTTCTGTCGTCAGGCTTTCAGTGGTACTTGGAATTTCTGTAGTTGTCGGAGTTTCTGTTGTCATTGCTGAACTTTCTGTTGTTGTGAGCCCTTCTGTTGTTGACTCACTCTGTGTCGTTGTTTCACCAACGTTGCTTGTCGTGGTTGCACCTTCAGTCGTAGAAATGACTGCTTCAGTAGTCGTTTCAGCCGCTGTTGTTGTGCCTTCAGTCGTAGTGGCTGGAGCCTCTGTCGTTGTCGGCTCTTCCGACGCTGTGGTGCTTTCAGCTGTCGTTGTGGGAGCCTCAGTGGTTGTTGGCTCTTCTGTTGTTGTGGTTGCCTCTTCAGTCGTCGTTGTCGGAGCTTCTGTCGTTGTGGTAGGCTCCTCTGTCGTTGTCGTCGGAGCTTGCGTTGTTGTAGTCGTTTCCTCTGTCGTTGTGGTTTCCGGAATCTTTTCATTGACAACATCTTTTGTGACAGTCTTGCTGCTGCCAAAGTCTTCTTCTGAAATCTTGATGCTTTCACCTGAGAGCTGGTAACCGTCCGGAGCTGTTTTTTCTGTAATAGTGTAGGAATCTTTCAGCAAACCAGGAACAGTGATATTTCCTTCAGCGTCTGTGGTAAATTCTCCAATGACCTGACCGTTGGCATCACGAGTGACAACAAAGACAGCACCTGCCAATGGATCATTGTCCTTATTTTTCTTGTGAAGCTTAATAGAGTAAACGTAACCTTCAGCAGTTCCTCCGGATTCTCTGTAGGTTTGCCCGTAGGTAACATCTGTTATCTTTTGACCGTTAGATGTCAGCGAAGCTGTATTGTTCAGAACCTCACCGTCACTCAGCTTATAATCAACCTTGGCATCATAAGTGATAAGATAGCCGTCTGTTTCAGCGATATCGCCTAAGTTAATCGCAAAGCCGGTATCACCTTGGAAATTAACGCTGAATTGATCGGTGACATTAGTACCATTTTGGAATTCCCATTCACTTCCATTGGCAGTCCAAGTCCCTTTTTCAATCTTAAAGCTGCCTTCAACATAGGTAACCCCTGATGATTTTAAGAGATCTGTAATAACGGCAGCAGGGAAGTTTTTACCGGAACGGTTAACTGGGATCTGATAATGGATAACCCCTTGACTGTCTATCCAGCCGGACTTGGTCAGATCACTTGTTTTTGCTTCTCCGACACCTGTGAAGTCAACAGTGCCGGCATTGACAACCTTGCCTTCAACTTCGATAGTGACAGGGATCGTTTCTTTTTGTGTCACTACTGTGTGATCCACAAGAACATTGAAATAGAAACTGCCTGTGACATCAGAGTGCGTTTCGGCATAGTCTGTATAAGTCAGCGTAGCTGTCTTGCTTGCGGCATCAACCTTAGCCGTAGCCACGGTATTGCCGTCCTTGTCTTTAATCTCAAACTCTTCTGAGCGATTGAAGCGCAGCTTTTCCGGCAGTGCGATAGTTGTTGTGTCGCCTTTTTTGACAGTGTTATTAGGCAGGCTGAAGTTGGCACTGAGGCGGAAGTTTTCCCACTTCTCAAGAGTGCCGTCCAAAGGCTGGCCTTTTTCATCTGTAATGTTTACAGAAGTAATCACATTATCCCGTGCCTCTGCTTGAGTTTTGATATTTTTAGCAGCAAAAACACCGAAAACAAAGGTCAAAGACAGAGAAAGAAGTACGATTATCTGAGTAAACCCCTTCTTTTTCATAATAAGTTCCTTTCACATTATATTAAAAATTAAGAATTCTAAAAAACGCATTACTTTTTATAACTTTACAAAAAAAAAACATTATGTCAATAGCTTTAACTTTAAATTAGTTTTTGTAATAATTTTGTAACTTCCGGCTTCTTATTTTTCTCATTTTCAGATTTGATGAAAACAGCAATTCATATTATAATGAGAGCATACAAACATATCCCAGAGAAAGAATTGACCATGTCTCAAAATTTACTTACTGCCTTTGTACTCACTGCCATTGCGGGGCTCTCCACCGGCATTGGCAGCCTCATCGCCTTTGTTGCTAAGCATACCAACAAAGCTTTCTTATCTGTCAGCCTGGGGTTTTCTGCCGGTGTTATGATTTATGTTTCCATGATTGAGATTTTTCCAACTGCTCAGGATATTCTGATTAAAGCACTGGACAAAAGAAGCGGTTCCTGGCTGACTGTTCTGGCCTTTTTCGGCGGCATGTTTTTAATTGCCATTATTGATAAATTGATCCCTTCTGAGGAAAATCCCCATGAAATTAAAACCGTTGAAGAAGAAGAGCAAAAACCCGGAAAACTCATGCGCATGGGCTTGATGACAGCTATCGCCATTGCTATTCATAATTTTCCGGAAGGCTTAGCAACCTTTATCTCTGGTTTGCAGGACGCAAGCGTTGCTATCCCTATCGTTGTGGCTATTGCCATTCACAACATTCCTGAAGGCATCGCGGTTTCGGTACCCATTTATCAGGCAACAGGCTCTAAGAAAAAGGCCTTCACCTATTCTTTCCTGTCTGGTCTGGCTGAGCCTTTAGGCGCTCTTATCGGCTGGTTTTTGCTGATGCCAATTATGAATGACATTGTCTACGGTGCTATCTTTTCAGGAGTGGCCGGGATTATGGTCTTTATTTCTCTGGATGAACTGCTGCCAGCCGCTGAAGAATACGGCAAGCACCACTTGGCTATCTATGGCTTAATCTCCGGTATGATCGTCATGGCCATAAGCCTCTTGCTCTTTATCTAAGATCAGTTAGTAAGGAAATCTATGAAATTTTTAATCCCAACAGCTAAGGAAATGAAAGAAAGCGGTGCTTTCTCTCCGCAAGAACTTCCGGCTAAAGCCCGGCCTATTATCAGCCAGCTTGCAGCCTTGTCTTTGGATGAGCTTGCCGAGGTCTATAAGATCAAGCCTCAGGCTGCTGAGGCCGAATACGGGCGTCTGCAGGCCATTCAAAAAGGACAGGCACAAGCCTATCCGGCACTCCAGCTCTTTAACGGTCTCATGTACCGCCATATCAAACGCGAGAACCTGTCCCTTGATGAGAGAAGCTTTCTGAAAGACCATCTCTTTATAACATCTGCTCTTTACGGTATTATCCCTGCTTTTGAAAAAATCGTTCCCCACCGCCTTGATTTTAATACTAAGATCAGCGTTGAAGGAGCATCTCTTAAAAAGTACTGGCGTAAAGACTACGACCGCTTTGTCTTAGAAAATGATAAGCTCATTTCACTCTTATCCAGTGAATTCACGGATGTCTTTTCACCCAGCGTGCGCAGCCGGCTGACAACTGTCAAATTTTTAGAGGAACGAGGCGGCAGCTTGAAAACACATTCGACCATCTCCAAAAAAGCCAGAGGAGCTTTTCTGACGCAGGCCATGCATGAACAATGCCAAACCATTGAAGACCTGAAAAGCCTGTCCTTTGACGGCTTTCAGTATCAGGCAAATCTCTCCAAGGCCAAAGAACTTGTCTTTGTTAAGAAGCGACATGGCTGAGATTCTCCAATTCAGATCATAAAAACGAGGCAGACGTTCTGCCTCGTTTTAGGTTATTTAGGGATTGACAGCTTTACTGAGTTGGTTTGAAAGATTCCGGATGTTTTTGGTTTAAATCATATCAGTCCTGTCAACCTGTTCATAAGTCTCTTTACCGTCATTGAGTTTATCCCAAATGACAACTTCACCCTTAGCCAGTGATTTAGGAACATCGATAATACGCTGATTGGAAGACCCGCGAAACTGCAGCATGAGGTTCTTTTTTGATTTGTCAAAACGTCCATCTACTAGAATGTCAACCAGCCCAAGCATCTCCAGTTTATCCGGTGTCTCCAGCATCAGCTCTTCCCAAGTATAGCCCGTCCAGGACCAGATATCCTTTTCAGGCAGCTCCTTGCAAATGCGTTTAAGCAAAGGAATGAGAATCCCCGTATTTAAAAACGGCTCACCGCCTAAAAGCGTCAAGCCCTGTACATAGGGCTGGGCTAGATCTTCCATGATTTGCTCTTCTAGCTCCTGTGTATAGGGAATTCCGGCCTTAAAGGACCAAGTGGCCGCATTATAACAGCCTTCACAGTGAAACATGCAGCCGGATACATAGAGCGAATTGCGCACGCCTTCACCATCAACAAAGTTAAAGGCCTTGTAATCAATAATCCGACCTTGACTCAGCTCTTCACTTTTCCATTCTCCGGGCTTAGGTGTGTTCCATGTCATCTTTTTCCTCCAAATCTATCCAATAGCGCTCCACCTGATCTCTGACATCTTCCAAGACACCGCCGTTGGCCAAAATGACCGCTCGGCTGGCCGGATTGTCATCACGGCAGGTAAGGAGAATTTGTTTAATATTTTTCGCTTCAGCTTCCAGCAGACCCAGACGCAGCGCTTCCTTAGCATAGCCCTTGCCGCGCGCAGACGGCCGAATGGAATAGCCAATGTGGCCGCCTTGGCTCAGCAAAAGGTCATTGAGACGCAGGCGGATGTGCAGAAAGCCCAGTGCCCGGCCCTCATCATCAAAAGAAACCAGCTGAATAGCAGGAACGAAGCCATCAGGAATACCGACACCCATCTCATAGGCTAAGTTGATCTGCAGCCAGTCCTCATAGTCAAAATCTTCCTTCCAAAAACCGCCGTCATGGGCGGACCGGCTGCCCGTAAACTCCTCTATCATGTCAAGAACAGTTTTTTTGTCTTTAAGAGTTGGTCTTCTTAGCTCCATTGGCAGTTTTTCCTTTTCCCAAAAACTTTTCACGCAGAGCTTGTGCACGGGCCTTTTTAGTTTGAGCATTCATCCCTTGGGCATGCTTTTCATGAAAACGCTGGACCTGGGCTTTACTCTTATCATCTAATTGGTATTTTCCCATTTTTTCTTTTCTTTCTAGTTATGTTAAATTTCAAATACTGCGCACTTGCAGCTTCCTAACAGTCTGCAAGCAGTTTTGCAGACTGCAGGCCTAAAAGCTAAAAAAGGGGCGGGAAACAACTTTCCCAGTCCCTCTCACCATTTCAGCAATCTTACAGCTAAGTCTAAATCTTTTATGTTCTGCCGAAACGAGGAAGCAGGCAGTGAGCACTCAAAACCTGCCTCCTCAGCCTCAAAAGATTATCAGCACCAGCCTGATAAAACCAGAAACAAATCTAGTTTTTATGTCCCGGATTCTTGATGGTTGAGCCGTTCATGTGTTTTACACGAGCTGAAATTTCCTTGTGACGGCCATTGACCATAGGACGAGCCTGAGGATTGCCAAGGTAACCGCAGGTTCTCTTGACTACATCGGCAGTCTTAGGGTCTGTGTTACCGCAGTTCGGGCACATAAAGCCACGCTCTGTCGGTGTAAAATCACCTTCAAAACCACAGTCATAGCAGCGATCAATCGGAGTATTAGTTCCCAGATAGCCAACACGGTCATAGGCATAGTCCCAAACAGCTTCAAGTGCTTTAGGGTTTTGCTGCAGCACAGGATATTCGCAGTAGTGAATAAAGCCGCCTGTCGCACCTGCTTCCGGATAGTCTTTTTCGAAATCTAATTTTTCAAACGGTGTTGGATTTTTACGCACATCATAGTGGAAGGAATTTGTATAGTATTCTTTGTCCGTAATATCTTTGATGACACCAAATTTTTCGGTATCTAAACGGCAGAAGCGATCTGTCAGACTTTCAGACGGTGTTGAATAAACAGAGAAATGGTAATTATATTCATTAGACCATTTACCGCAGAGGTCCTTCATCTGACGGATAATATCAATAGTAAAGTCTTTGGCTGCTGGATTGGTTTCCCATTCACCGCCGTAAAAGACAGTGGCAACTTCGTACAGTCCGATGTAGCCAAGTGAAACTGTCGCCCTGCGGTCCTTGAACAATTCATCTACCGAATCATCCTTGCCAAGACGTTTGCCAAAAGCACCGTATTGATAGAGAATAGGTGCGTTAGCAGGTGTCGCTTCTTTAACACGGTTAACGCGGTAAACAAGCGCATCTTTGGCAATAGCCATTTTCTCGCTGAAAATATCCCAGAATTTATCAATATTTCCGTTGGATTCAAGAGCAATACGCGGCAGGTTGACCGTTACCACGCCGAGATTCATACGGCCGGAATTCACTTCCACGCCGTTTTCATCCTTCCAGCCTTGAAGGAAGGAACGGCAGCCCATAGGTACCTTGAAAGAACCTGTCAGCTCGATAATCTTTTCGTAAGACAGCATATCAGGGTACATGCGCTTAGTGGCACATTCAAGCGCTAACTGCTTGATATCATAGTTCGGTGTTCCCGGTTCCAGATTCAAACCGCGTTTAACCGTGAAAATGAGCTTAGGAAAGATAGCGGTACGGTGTTCACTGCCCAGCCCTTTAATCCGAATGTTAAGAATCGCTTTTTGAATTTCGCGTTCAAACCAATCCTTACCTAAACCAAAACCTAGAGACGTAAACGGTGTTTGTCCATTAGAGGTGAAGAGAGTATTGATTTCATATTCGAGACTTTGCATGGCATCATAGATGTCTTTTTTAGTCTTTTCACGCGCATATTCTTCCTGCTTGTCCTCAGCAACCCATTTTTGGGCATCATTCAGATGCTTTTGATAATTGAGTTTTGCATACGGAGCCAAGGTTTCATCAATACGGTCAGCCGAACAGCCGCCATACTGACTGGAAGCTACATTTGCAATGATTTGCGAGATCTGAGCCGTCGCCGTCTGGATAGACTTAGGACTTTCAACCTCAGCATTGCCGATTTTGAAGCCAGATTCCAGCATCCCTTTAAAATCAATCAAACAGCAGTTTGTCATCGGCGTATAAGGGCTGTAGTCCAAATCATGATAATGAATATCGCCTTTAAGATGCGCATTGGCAACATGCTCAGGCAGCATCTTAAGGCCGATTGATTTGCCGACAATACCAGCCGTTAAATCGCGCTGGGTGTTGAAGACATCGCTGTCTTTGTTGGCATTTTCATTGACAACAGTCTGATCCTTATTGATCAATTTATCAATGGTAAAATTGATATCAGTTGCCTGAGAGCGCTCAAAATCACGTTTTGCACGGTAATTAATATACTCCTGAGCAATAGTGTACTCACCGGCTTCCAGAAGTTCATGCTCTACAATATTTTGAATTTCATAAATTTTAATATTTTCGCTAAAACGTTCATAGATTTCAGCAACAACCCGATCAGCAATATCCGACAGCTTTGCCTCAATAAAAGGGGTCATCGGTGTTATCTGATTGCTTGCCCTGACGATAGCCTGATAAATTTTGTCTTTATCAAAGGCAACCTGACGGCCATCGCGTTTAATGACAATCATAGCAGGTTTAACAAAAATATTTTCTTTTTCGAGTGCAATCATAGGTCTCTCTCCTTACAAGAGCTATTATAACACAAGAAGAAAAAAAATCAATATGTTGTGTCAAAAAAAGTTATCAGACACAATATATTGATTTTTAGCCTATTTTCGCTTGTAGACAGTGAAGTCGGGGCTTGTCTTCAGAGAAATCGCTTTATAATTTTTTCTAAAATTATTTTTTAAGACACTCGGCAGCCGATCAGCGGTCTCATTCACCACAACATAGGATGCCTCATTTTGCAAGAGTTCATCTTCCAGTGTTTTTTCATTAGACGCCTTAACCGTATTGATTGCAGGCAGAGGAAACTGCGAACTGGAGAGACGGTTGGCATCCATATAAATCTTTGCACTGGAATCCCAGACATAGATTTTGGAATCCTTCTCAGTATTTTCTCTGATATAATCAGCCGCCTGCGCCCGCTCCTGATTCAAACCGTAAGAAGATATATAGTGAACCACCGGCTGGGCCAGTCCATAGACAAACAGCAAACAAGGCAGGTAAAAATGTCCCAGTAAAAACAATTCGAAGACTCTGCGCGACAGACGCCTGTGCTGCTTGCGGCGGCGCGACCTGTGCCTTTGAGATTCCTTATACTTATCATCGAGATAAAGACCCGTCAAAACCAAGCCAAACGGCAAAAGCAGTAAAAATTGATAAGTGGCAAAACTTTGTGACAGCAAAACGAAAATCAAGCTAAAAACAAAGCTTAAAAAGACAATGGACTTGACCAAGTCATCTCGGTCTGTTTCTCGCTTAATATGATTAAAGAAGGTCAGAGCCCCCATTAGTAAGCCAGAAGCAAACAATACAAAGAGCTGGAAGAAAATGGTCAGCAAAACGTCTTCTTTGCCCAGAGCAAAGTGAGTAAAATAATAAGTTCCGGCCTGCGATACATAGGACGACAGAATCTGCATGTTTAAGACAAAATAGCCGAAGGTATAAAATACCAAAAGGCCGCCAAACAGCAAGCAGAGAATCTGATAGAAACCATGAGCATAGCGATGGTTTTTGATGTTATGGATACAGATCACAGCCAAGGAAACCAGCCAGAAAAATAAGGTTCTGGGCTCAATTAAATAAGCAAAGGCTCCGGTCAGACCATAAACAATAAATCCCTCATCCCTTGTCAGTCCTGCAAAATACTTGGTTAAAAACCACAGCGACAGCAAAACAAAAGGCATGGCAAACTGAACAGGATAAAGACCGCCAAAGCCCAAGGCAAAATTCCCCAGATAAAAAAGCAGTATGGTATTGATAGCTACTTCTTCTTTATCTGTCATATGGTAGACAATCTTATAAAGGTAGATCCCTGAAAAGTAAAAGGCGGCGAACTGGACAAAGATCAGCCAGAAACTGCTTCCTAATAAATAACTCAAAGAGATCAGTCCATAATAGACAAAGCCGCCCGTCGAAAAAATATCACTGTAAGGCAAATGGTTCTGTGCCATCATAAAGCCCGTATAGAGATTCTGGGATTGCACAGCATTGCTGAAATCAGTGAAAACAGGCATAGCCACACTAAAAAAGCTGACAAAAGCGCTGAATATGACAATATAAAGCCGGTGCAGAGAATCAACTTCTGCAGGCTCCCTGCTCGTATCAGAATCCTTGCGGACACTTTGGTCTGCCGATATTTCGTTGCTGTATTTTTCTTGTCGTTTATCCAAACTGGTTCTCCTTGAATTTTCCTATTAAAAGTATAACAAAATCTACTTATTAGTCAATTTATCTAAGATAAAAGCATAGGTTAAAATATCTCTGAAACGGTGGCAGGACTTCTCTTTGTAAGCTTTCAAAAATAATTCTTCCTCTTTAGTCAGCTCCTTCTTCTTGCTCATTGTGCACCCCTTTTAGCTATTCGTAAAAAGCAAAAAGAAAAAGCCTGATTGCCTCAGACATTTCTAGATTAGTTATCGTCTTCATCCAGGAAACTGTTGAAAACTTCTTCAATCATATCCCATTCAGCATCAGCATCTTCCGGAATCGGCTGCAAGTCGCCTTCTGTACCGTCTTCATTTTCGATAAATGAATAGGCCTGAATTTCAATCTGACCGTCAGCATCTTCTTCTGCTCCGGCCGGCACTAAAAGAACATAATTTTTTCCAAATTCTTCTTTTCCGTCAATGGTTAAGAGAATTTCAAACAGGGTCTCATTTCCCTGCTCATCAACCAACGTAATGAGGTCATGTTCTTGCTCATGATCATGATGATGTGACATAATCGCCTCCTATTATCTTTCATTTATTAAACAGCTTTTCTTCCTGCGAAGAAAACATAAATCATCTGGTGACAGCTGCTAAGCAGTCAGGCCTAAAACATTCGGTCTAAATAATTTTGTAAAATCAGCTGAGCTGCCAGCTTATCAATAACTTTTTTACGTTTGCCGCGGCTGACATCAGCCTGCTCAACCAGCATTCGTTCTGCCTGAACAGTGGTCAGACGTTCATCCTGATAATCAACAGGCAAACCAAAACGTTCCTTGATTTTTTCGCCATAGGCTCTGCTGGCTTCCGCACGCGGACCGCTTGTATTGTTCATGTTTTTAGGCAGACCCACTACAAATTTTTCTACTCTGTATTCTTTGACCAGGTCAGCCAAGCGCTCAAGACCGAATTCTTCATTGGCTTCATTGATGGCGATGATTTCAACTCCCTGCGCTGTGAAACCCAGAGGATCGCTAATTGCAACACCAACTGTTTTTGAACCAACATCCAGCCCCATTATTCTCATCCTAAATCAATCCCGTTTCCTTGTAAATAATAACGTACCAATTCTTCGACAATTTCATCGCGTTCATATTTACGGATTTGATTGCGAGCATCATTATAACGAGGCACGTAAGCAGGATCACCGCTCAAAACATAACCGACAATCTGATTGATTGGATTATAACCCTTTTCCTCCAGTGAACGATAAACATGTGTCAATGTTTCACTGATTTCTTTCTTATTTCCATCGTCAAGGTTAAAACGAACTGTTTCATCTGTAAATCCCACAATAACACCTTCTTTCTCATAGGGAATATCATGTTACATTATATCTTATTTTCAGTATTTTCACAAGGATAAGAGCCACATATCTCAAATTAGAAGCCACATAGCCGCAAACGCTGGTCTCTCTTTCAAAAATTCTATATACTAAAGACAAAGGAAGGAAAGCTATATGAAATTAGAAGTTATTAAGGATGCTCAGCTAAAAGAAACCCTGATTAAAATTTACACAGCGCAGATTGATTTACAAACTCAGGAAATTATTGATTTTATCGAGAAAAAACCTTATTTTATCTATGGCTACAAAAACAAGCGGCTGGAATTTGTCAAGACTGAAAACATCATTCGGATTTTCACTGAAAACAAGCATGTTTTCATTCAAACCCTAACGGACACCTATTTGGCCAAACAAAGAATTTTTTACTTTGAGCAGCACTTAAATTCAAATTTCATTCGGATTTCACAGGGAGAAATAATCAATATCAAGTACATAAAACAACTGGATTTGACTATTAAGGGCAGCATTGAAGTCACTTTAAAAAACGGCCTTGTCAGTTTTGTATCCAGACGCAGTTTAAGGCGTTTTAAAGAAAAATTAAAAATTTAAGGAGGAGACCTGCCATGAAAATCGCTAAACACATTATCCATTATGGTTTTATTGGAATGGGAATCGGCTCATTCGTAAACTGTCTCATCACAATCCTCTTTTTCCCAAACAGCAGCTCTCTAGGAATTCCAAGTTTCACTCACATGTTCTCATCAACCTCACAGGCCGGTGCTGTTCAGCTTTTTATCTTCGCGCTGCTTGGCATACTTCAGGGGGCGGCAGGCAGGCTTTTTAAAAATGAAAGATTAAGCCTGCTGTCTGCAACTGCAATTCATTATTTTCTAATCCTTATCCCGCTTGTTCTTTCGGGTATTTACCTGCATTGGTTTAAAATGGCTTGGGCGAGTTTTGGTCTATTCTTGCTCTTTGCCTCTATCATTTATGGCTTTATTTATCTCTTCCTCTATTTGACACAAAAAAAAGACATTCAAGAAATCAATAAGCATCTCAATCAGATCTAAACAGCAGAACGATGAGTTATTCTTAAGTCGTTTATCACACTGGAATAACTATCTTTAAAAAAAACAAAGTCTGAAAAAGACAGCTATGGCAGCCATCTCTTCCAGACTTATTGTTGAATAATCTTCGTTGCCCCTTCTCTTTTGAGAGCAGCAATATAAAGTTTTGGTGTTAGTCTCGTCATTCTTGATAAATCACCGAAACTGCTTCCAACTGCTGACAAGGCATTCCTGTCAATATTTGGGATATCAAAAGTAAAAGTTACCTTTGCTTCGTAGTTTTCTGTAACATCAATATCCAAAGTTACACCTTGAACAGTTTTAAGCTTTTGAATATCCGGATTGACATCCATTTGTTTTTTCAAAAGTGCCCGTACTTCTTCTAAACTGTGATTCTTTAAGGTTGCTGTTGTCTGCTCATCGTAAGGCTGGATGACCTCCATCTTAATGGTAAGAAACTTGTTCCCTTGATAGGTCAGCGTGTGCGTATGCCTTTGATCGGGCATGTCACTTTTAGACTGATACGTATAGGTATAGGCCTCGGTGACAACTTCTTTTTCTTCTTCAGTTGTTGTGGCTGTGTCAGATTCGTTTGTCTTTTTAGCCCGTTTTCTGACTATTTTTTCAGATTCTGCTTGCTTTGAAGACAGATTCTTAACCAAATGTACCGGAACACAAGCGGTTAAAAACAAACCAGTCAGCAGCAACAGCGTTAATTTTTTTATCAATACTCAATCTCCCCTGTCTTATCAGCGGTATTATGTTCTTTTTCTGTAAGCAAAGAGAAAGAGCAGCAGTATTATAACCCCCATCAATATCCCTGAAAAAGGCATGGTCGGCTCAAAAACGAGAGCAAACAGGCGATATGGAGCTATCAGGGCTTCTTTTATCCTTGCACCCTGTTTAATATCTAAAACAACAAAGGCACCGTAAGTCAGCGTAAAAAAGACAGCTGCATAACGAACAAAACTAAGCACAACCAAGGACCAACCACTTAACTTAGTTCTGGACAGTAAGAGCAGAAATCCCGATATATAAGCAAAAGGAAGAATGGTCAGCCACTGAGACCGATAAAAATAAAGCACAGCCAGTGAGACAATAAAAACCAGACCAAGGCCAATTTTATAATACAGCCAGAACGGGGCTAACTTTTTTTGTTTTTTGTTACTTCTTCTCATGCTTTTTCTCCTTAATTCCAGTATAGCATAATTTAAAGGAAAAAAAGTAGGGATATCAAAAAAATTAAAGCCCCTTTCCCATCGTTTTGTCTGCCCTCAGCAATCGCAGCAATGATCTGATAAACTGCTAGCCCTTATTTGTACTGTTTTTAACATAAAATCCAATCGTCATGCGGCAATTTCAACATCCTTTAAGCCCAAACAAGAACTTGCTGCTGCATGCCAGTCACGGCAACAAAAAAGCCGGAGCTTTGTGCTGTGCCAACCGTCAGTTTGTTATCTGACTTTAAGGTACAGTACATGCTCCAGCTTATTACTTTTACAAAGCCGCACGCAAACGAGCTTCTGTATTTTCAACATTGCGGATAGCCCGCGGCAAGAAAGCGCGAATATCGTCTTCTTTGTAGCCGACCTGAAGACGTTTATCATCAATCAAAATAGGGCTTTTAAGAATTCGTGGATTTTCCTGAATCAAATCAATAACTTCGTTGAGGCTCAAATCATCAATATTACAGTTGAGAGCCTTGGCATAGCGATTTTTCGAGGACACAATACTTTCAATCCCATTTTCAGTTTTCGAAAGGATATTGAGAATTTCTTCCTTGGTCAGTATATCTTTTGCTAAGTTTTGTTCTTTATAAGGGAGTTTGTGAGCATTAAGCCATGTTTTTGCTTTCTTGCAACTTGTACAGCTTGAAATTGTATAAATTTTAATCATGTTTCAATCTCTCCTCTCTTTCCTTACAGGATAATACTATCTTAGCATAATTCATTAAATAAATAGTCGGTCTCTGGACCTATTTTTACTTAATCTTCCAATTCGATAGCATCATCAAGTTCAAGAACGAGATCTTGATCAGATTGATCGGTATTTTCTTCTTTAGAAGTCTGCTTTGAATCAGATTCACTGTCTTCAATTAAACCATACTGAACACGGACTTTATGATCAATTTCATCAAAAATGTCAGGATTATCGGCCAAGAATTTTTTGGCATTTTCTGAACCTTGACCAATCTTTTCGCCGTTATACGAATACCAGGCACCGGCCTTTTGAATAATGCCTAAATCACTGGCAATCTTGACCAGCTCACCCGTGCGGGAAATCCCTTCTCCGTACATAATTTCCACAAAGGCTTCCTTAAACGGCGGAGCAACCTTATTTTTGACAACCTTAATTTTGGTTTCCTTACCAATGTTGCTGTCTTTTTGATCGCCTGTTCCCTTAATCTGAGTATTGCCGCGAACATCCAGACGCACAGAGGCATAGAACTTCAGCGCACGCCCGCCGGGTGTTGTTTCAGGATTTCCAAACATCACTCCGACTTTTTCACGCAGCTGGTTGATAAAAATAGCAATAGTCTTTGTTTTATTGATTGATGCCGACAGTTTACGCATAGCCTGACTCATCATCCGTGCCTGAAGACCGACATGGCTGTCACCGATATCACCGTCAATTTCTGCACGCGGTACAAGAGCCGCAACCGAGTCAACAACGACTAAATCAACAGCACCTGAATCAATCAGCTGACCGGCAATTTCAAGGCCTTGCTCCCCTGAATCCGGCTGCGACAGCAAGAGTTCATCAATATTAACGCCCAAAGCTGCGGCATAGGCCGGATCCAAAGCGTGTTCTGCGTCAATAAAAGCAGCAATTCCGCCGTCTTTTTGCGCCTGAGCAACAGCATGAAGGGCTACTGTTGTTTTCCCTGATGATTCCGGACCGTAGATTTCAACAATACGTCCTTTAGGATAGCCGCCGGCACCCAGAGCAATATCAAGCGCCAGACTGCCTGAACTCATGACTTGAACTTTTTGTTCAGCTCGTTCGCCAAGGCGCATCACAGCACCTTTACCGAAGTCTTTTTCAATGTTTTTTAAGGCAGTATCAAGCGCTTTTTTACGCTCGTCTCCAAATTTTTTGGTAATTTCTTCTGTCTTTTTTGTTTTTTTTGCCAATCTTTTTTCTCCTATTTTTTAAAGTTCCAAGACCGTCATTTTATTATACTAAATTTTTATCAGATAATAAAGTTTGACGTACTAAATTAAAAGCATGTAAAACGGCAATATAACGCACATCCGAACGGCTGCGTCCGCCGATTGAAACTTTGCGTGACAGCGTTCCCTGGGCACTTGACAGGCCGATAAAGACTGTCCCGGCCGGCTGATTTTCCAACTGATCGGGACCGGCTACTCCGGTCAAGGAAACAGCCAGATCTGCTCCGGTCAGAAGCCGTGACTGCTCCGCCATTTTTTGAGCGGTAAAGTCACTGACAACACCGTGTTTTTTTAATTCTTCAATCGGAATATCCAGCATCTTAGCCTTTTCTTCAATACTGTAAGTCACAAAGCCGCCCTTAAAAATATCCGAAGCTCCTGCAAAATCTGCCAGTCTTGCTTGAAACAGCCCTGCAGTTAAACTTTCGGCTGCTGTAATTGTTTTTCCCTGCTCTTTAAGCAGTTCAAACACAGTCTGCGCCAATGAATTATCCTCTCCATAGCCGTAGAGATAGTCAGACAGACGGTCAATCGCTAAAATCTCTGTTTCCACCTGATCCAGCTTAACATCCGCTTCTTCTTGACTGTGAGCTTTTGTTGACAGCCGAATCGTTACTTCTCCAGTCTTGGCATAAGGAGCAATAGTAGGATCGGTCTGACTGTCAATCAGATCGTGCAGCAAGGTCACCAAGCGGCTCTCACCAATGCCGAAAAAACGCAGCACGCGCGAGTAGAGCTGCTCGGATGTCTCAGACAAATAAGGCAGGAGTTCCTGGTTAACCATGGGCTTCAATTCGCTAGGCGGTCCAGGCAGTACAATATAAGTCACTCCTTCAGCTTCTAAAATACCGCCTACAGCTAAGCCGGTCGCGTTAGGGAGCGGTCGGCTTCCTGCAACAATCTGTGCCTGACGTTCATTGTTGGGCGTACGTGCTGAGGCCGGACGAGAAGCAAAAAATTCATCCAGACGAACCTGAGCAGCCTTATCAAAAACCAGCTCTCTTCCTAAAAATTTTGCCAAGGTCTGCTTGGTCAAATCATCTTCAGTAGGTCCCAGACCGCCGCAGAGCACTACTAAATCACTGCGTCCTTTAGCGATGTTCAAAACCGACAAAAGCCGCTCTTCATTGTCACCTACGGCTGTCTGAAAATAAACATCAATGCCGGACTGCGCCAGTTTTTCCGATAAAAACTGCGCATTGGTATTGACAATCTGTCCCATCAAAATCTCTGTTCCTACAGCAATAATCTCAGCTTTCATATTGTTACCTACTTTATCTATTCGTAATATCGCTTTATTTTATCACAAAATAAGCTTAATTTCTCATTTTTGCTAAATTTGCTAAGGGCCAAACAGCAACCCAGCCTACTCTGCTTGTACCATTCTAAATCAGAAAGTCCTTTCTCTGACAATAAAAAAGACAAGGACTGCTGTCCCTGTTTTTCATGGTGATTTATTTGCTCTGCCTGTTGTCTGTTGTCGTTGACATCTGCAGATTTAGCAGACCGATCCTCGGCGTTAATCCTTTGCTTTATTGGGATTAAAATCGCAGTTTGCTTCATGGTCATTAATTAAACCGGCCGCCTGCAGATAGGAATAAATGCAGACAGGTCCGACAAATTTAAAGCCCTTCTTTTTTAAATCCTTCGAAAGTATCTCGGATAAAGCTGTCTTATTTGGTATTTCTCGGTAGTCTTCTACCTTATTATTAATGCTTCTGCCATGGACAAAGGACCAAAGATAGGCATCAAAACTGGAATACGCTTCTTGAATTTTTAAAAAGGCCAGCGCGTTGGCACGGGTAGAATAAATCTTGAGCTTATTGCGAATAATCTCAGGGTTGGCAAGCAGCCTATCCAGTTCTTGATCGGACATGCGAGCCACTTTTTGAACATCATAGTTATGAAAAGCTTTTTTGAAAGCGGTACGTTTATTGAGGACTGTCTCCCAGGACAGGCCTGCCTGATAGGTCTCTAGGCACAGTAATTCAAATAGTTTTTGATCATCATGGAGCGGTTGCCCCCATTCTTCATCGTGATAAGCAATATATAAAGGATTGTTTTCCTTAACCCAGCCGCAGCGCTGCATAATAACCTCCTGTAATGAAAACGGCAAAGCTCAGCCCTTATTTTATAAGCATTTTTAGAGATGACTTGATATAATTTTCTGCCGTATCAGTCGTTCCTTCAAAGAATGTCCGAATTTTTTTCAGTTCCTTAGCCTTATAACCCAGTGCCAAAAGAGCTTCCATAGCTTCTTCCAGGTCCTTGTTATCCTGAGCCGAAGATTTGCTCTTTGTGCCAGCTGCCGGCTGTTTGGCATCAGCAAACTTACCGGCCAGATCCAGAACCATTTGCTGGGCAGTTTTTTTCCCAATCTTTGGAAATTTCATTAAATAAGTCACATCGCTCTTATCAATAGCAGCTACCAAGCCGTCATTATCATCAGCTGCAATAATGGCAAGCGCTGACGTAGGCCCAATCCCTGAGACAGAGATGAGATTAAGAAAAACCGATTTTTCGTCCTCTGTATGGAAGCCATAAAGGAGCTGAGCGTCTTCGCGCACGACATGATGCAGGTAAATTCTCAGTTCCTGATTCATCTGTTCTGAAAAGCTGTAAGGGTTGGCAACGTTAATGATATAACCCAAACCGCCTGCTTCAACAACAATGTATTTTGCTGTGATTTTTGTCAATTTCCCTTTGATATAATCGAACATGTTTTTATTACCTCTCTTTAATCCCTATCAGTATAGCATAATTTATCAATTTTCAAAGGAGCTGCTACCTAAATAATCGTCCTTACAGAGCCAAATACCGTCGCCATCAGCAAAAAACCAAGAGGCAAAAGAAGCTGATAAAACTAATTAGAACTCTGCTTTGCCGGAATATCAAATGGATTATATTTCTTCCTTTGGGTCAGGTCATTTAGTACTTGCCCAATTCTCGCAGACTGGTATGATTTTCCTGAATCCGACGGAACATCTTTTCCATATCGGAGTTGGTAAAATTGACCAGAACCGGCCGGCCGTGCGGACAATTGTAGGGGTTCTTGCACTGTGACAGCTGATTCAAAAGGTCTCTGGCGGAATAGTCATCTAAGGCATGATTTGCCTTGATCGATCGTTTGCAGGACATCATAATGGCCAGCTCTGCACGATAATTTTTTACAGACACTTCATTTGTCAAGAGCAGCATGTCACACATTTCATAGACGGCAGATTCGATTTCTTTTTCCTGCAGCCAGATCGGGTGCTCTCGCAGAATGAAAGTGTTTTCTCCATAAGCTTCCAGATAGATGCCAACTTCATTGAGAATCGGCATCTTTTCCTGCAGAGTCATGAAATCATTGGCTGGAAATTCAAAAAGATAAGGCACCAAAAGCTGCTGTAAACTACTGTCAACCTGACCGATTTTTTCGCGGTAATACTCATATTTTACGCGCTCTTGTGCAGCGTGCTGATCAATAATGTAAAGACCGCCTTCCCCCTGAGCAAAGAGATAAGTTCCATGCATCTGACCGAAATAATCCAGCTCAGGAAAAGATGACACTTCTTCATTTTCCAAATTTTTAACAAGTTTACTGAACTGCCGCTTCTGACTCTTATCATTTAAAACAATGTCAGGATGGTCTTTGTTTTCTTGTCTGTCTGTCTGACGCTCGGCATATCTGACAGCACCGGGTGCTCTACTGTCAACAGATTGCTTTACAGCATTGTCAACTTCTGTAAACCCTGCTGATTGTTCTGCTACCGTTGTATCTTTACGGAAAAAATCATGCTTTTCTTTATCGTAATAAATGGTTGGCTGCTTTAAGGGTAAAGAAGTCTGCTCCCTTGTTTGACTGTGCCGGGTACTTGCCTTGGCAAGATTTTCCAGAGCATCAGGAATCAAGTCTTGCTCCCTGAGACTCTCAGCAATGGCTGAGCTGATAAGCTGCATCAGCTCTTTTTCTTTAGAAATGCGAACTTCCTGCTTAGTCGGGTGGACATTGACATCTGCTAGGTAAGGATCAATCTGAATATCAATAACCGCAATTGGAAAGCGCCCTACCATCAGCTTGGAACCATAACCATCTAAAATAGCCCGGTTAAGCAGAAAATTTTTGATATAGCGCCCATTGATAAGAATCGTGATATAGTTGCGGTTTGCCCGTGTCAGCTCCGGCAGGCTTATATAACCGGACACCTCAAAATCAAGATCAGCATTGGAAATCTCAATCATCTTTTTAGCCGTATTAAGGCCGTAAATACCTGCAATGGCCTGGCGTAAATCACCGCTTCCTGAAGTTCTTGTTAACTCACGGCCGTCATTGACTAAGGTAAAGGCAATCTCCGGGTGAGCCAGACTGAGACGGTTGATAACATCAATAATGTGAGCTAACTCAGCTTGCAGACTTTTCATGTATTTTAGCCGAGCCGGAGTATTGAAAAAAAGATCTTCAACGGTTATTTTGGTGCCGACCGGCGTACTGACCGCTTCTTCCTTTTCAATCTTGCCCCCGTTAGCAAGGAGAAAAGTTCCGTGATTTTCTGTCTCACTGGCGGTTTTAATACTCAAACGGCTGACAGAAGCAATAGAAGGAAGAGCCTCACCGCGAAAACCCAGTGTACGAATCCTGAAAAGATCCGCCTGATTCTTGATTTTACTGGTTGCATGGCGGTGCAGACTCATAGCTACATCAGCCTCTTCCATTCCTTGACCGTTATCTGTCACCTGAATCTTTTTGAGGCCTGATTCCTCAATTTCGATGGTGACCTGACCGGCGCCTGCATCGATGGCGTTTTCAACTAATTCTTTCACAACACTGGCCGGTCTTTCAATGACTTCACCGGCAGCGATCTGATTGGCTAATATTTCTGGTAATTCAATAATTTTTGACATAAGCTACCTCACTGGAATGTGTCTATTATAACATAAAACAAAAGAGCAATCTCATTTGAGATAGCTCCTTTATTACAGCATATCTTTTAAATCAAAAAGAGTGTTCATCGCTTCTCTTGGCGTTAAATTGGCAACATCCAGCTGCCTTAGTTTTTCCAGCAAATCTTTGTGATCATCAGTGATAGTAAAAAGCGACAGCTGTTCTTGGGCAGGCTGATCAGGGGTTTTATCATTTTTCAGATTAACCGAAACGGCAGCACTGGTGTTTTCCAAGTCTACCAGAATATGGTCTGCACGGTTCAATAAATCTTCAGGCAGGCCGGCAATTTTTGCGACATGAATCCCATAAGACTTATCTGCCGGACCGTCTGTTATTTTGTGCAAGAAAGTGACTTCCCCGTCCTTTTCCAGAGTTGCAACATGGACATTGACAAGGTGTGTCAATGTAGTTGACAGGTCTGTCAACTCATGATAGTGAGTCGCAAACATTGTCTTAGCACCAATCTCATCATGAATATATTCGATAATAGCCTGTGCCAGAGCCATCCCGTCATAGGTGGCTGTTCCGCGGCCCAGTTCATCAAAAAGAATCAGAGAATTTTCATTGGCAGCCTTGATGGCATGATTAGCTTCCATCATTTCGACCATGAAGGTTGACTGCCCAGAAATCAAATCATCCGCCGCACCGATGCGGGTAAAAATGGCATCAAAAATGGGCAGATCAGCTGAATTCGCTGCAACAAAAGAACCCATCTGAGCCATGATGACAGTCAGGGCAAGCTGGCGCATGTAGGTTGACTTACCGCTCATATTAGGCCCTGTAATCAGCTGGATACTGGTATCTTGATTGAGATGGATCGTATTAGGAATATATTCCTGAGCCCCCATGACTTTTTCAACCACCGCGTGGCGGCCGTTTTCAATAGTGATGATTCTATCATCATTAAAAAACGGACGAACATAATGATTATTTTCTGCCACCACTGCCAAACTTTGCAGGACATCAACCGTTGCCAGCGTCTTAGCCAGAGTTTGCAGGCGCTCAATATAGGATTCAACCCGAGCCCTAATCCGCATGAAAATATCATACTCTAAATTAGCTGATTCTTCCCGCGCTTCCAGCATTTCACCCTCAATTTTGGCTAACTCTGCTGTACCGAAACGCTCAGAATTTTTCAAGGTAGCTTTTCTAAAGAAGTGTTCAGGCACCAAAGAGAGATTTGAATTAGTGACATGGAAATAGTAACCGTCTTTTTTATTATAATCAATCTTCAAGGTGGAAATGCCGCTTGCTTGGCGCTCTTTGGCCTCGATATCTGCAATCCAGCTTGTTCCTTCCCTCATGACTTTACGGTATTTATCCAAGGTCTCATCAAAACCTTCGCGAATAATATTGCCTTCTGTAATCGTCATCTGCGCATTAGGATCAATAGCTGAGCGAATCAAGTTCTCCAGTTCTGGAAGAGGATCAATTTGATTGACTAAATCTTCCAGTGCAGGATTGGCAAAACTTTCTAAAATAGCCTTAATAACCGGAACTTGGGCCAAGGTCTGGCCCAGCTGTAAAAGATCCTTAGGATTTGCTTTTCCAAAAGAAACTCGGCTGGCCAAGCGCTCGATATCGTAAACGCCTTTCAGACTGTCGCTCAAATCACTGCGTTCAAAAAATTGATCAAGAAAAACCTGAATAATCTCCTGACGCTTGCTGATAAGCTTGCGGCTGACTAAAGGACGGTCAATCCAAGTCCGTAAAAGCCGGGTTCCCATCGCTGTTTTTGTCTCGTCCAAAAGCCAGTAGAGGCTGCCGTGTTTTTTACCGCTGCGAGCATTTTCCAAGAGATCCAAACTGGATTTCGTGGCGTAGGACATTTGCAAATAATCTTTAATCTCGTAGTGAACAAGCTTTTGTAAATGGCTCAGCTCTCGCTTTTGAGTTGTGTGCACATATTGCAAAAGCTTACCAGCTGCGGCAAGCTCCAGATCGGTTAACTGGCTGTCAAGCAGGTGCAGATCATCATAGACCGTCTTTTCAACAGACAAGAGAAGATTCATCTGCTTGCGGAAAATCTGCTCTGCTTCCTCATCAAGATCAAATCCCAAAACCAACTCACGCGCCTTGAGATTAAGCACTTCGCTTCTGACTGCGGTTAGATCTGCTAAGGTCGTCGCATAAAATTCTCCGGTTGATAAATCCATATAAGACAAAGCAAAACGGCTGCCATCCGTATCCAAAGCAACCAAGAAATTGTTGGCGCTGTCAGGTTTTCCGGAATCCACCAGTGTCCCCGGTGTAATAACCTGAACAACCTCACGTTTAACGACACCGACAGCTTTTTTGGGGTCTTCCATCTGCTCTGCAATAGCAACCTTGTAGCCAAGCTCAACCAAAGCATCAATGTACTGCTGAGCCGAATGGTAAGGAACACCTGCCATAGGAATAGGATTATCTGCATTCTTGTTGCGGCTGGTGAGGCTGATTTCTAAAATTCTGGCGGCCTTGACGGCATCATCATAAAAAAGTTCGTAAAAATCTCCCATACGGAAAAGCAAAAAAGCATCTGGATAATCTTCCTTAATATCCAAATACTGCTGCATTCCCGGAGAGAGCTTTTCCTTAGTCATTTCCTAACTCCTCATTTATCCTGTCTTCCAGCGCCTTTGTAACATATTGTAAGAGATCACTGGCATCCTGCATTTTAGCTCGATAATCTTGGACAATCGGAAGGCCGTCTAAATCTTTTCCCAGTTTCTGCGCCTGCTGGTCTGCCTTTTTTTGAGCTTTCAACTTTTCAATTTTCTGAAAGAGCACAGCATCTTGCTGGTAGGCCTTCATTTCATGGGCCAAATGGCTGAGCTCAGGCAGCGACTTAATCTTTTTTTCGGCAGCCTGATAAGCTAGGACACTGTCGTGTTTTCGCAGCAAGGCAATCAAAGCTTCAAGGGCTTTTTCAAATGAGCTCATAGGCTTGACAGAATATCGCTTTCTAAACGGCTGGCAGTATCTACGTCTTTGCAGATAACTAAAAGAGTATCTGCACCGGCAATGGTTCCCAGAATTTCAGATTTTTTGTTGCCATCAATCAAATTGGCCAAAACATCTGCCTCACCCAGATTCGTATGCAGAACCAGCATAAAACCGGCACGGGCAACGCTTAAAACATAGCTCAAAATCAAAGGATCAAAGTAAGAAGAATCTCCTTCTGAAAGGGTATAGTAAAGCCGTCCTGATTCATCCCGCAGTTTTAGCAGACCAATCTCCCGCAGATCGCGCGAAAGAGTCGCCTGTGTTACTGAAATGCCCTCTTTTTGAAGATGGGCTTTAATTTCTTCCTGAGTGCCGATATGATTAGCCTGAATGATACGCTTTATCTGCTGCTGACGGTCTTTTTTATTCATTAGTTTCCTCAATTATCTGATTATCTCTAAAATTATATCAAAAATTGGAGCTTTTTTCATCCTTTGATTGTTAAAAGCAGCTGACAGGAAAGATTGTAGATTTTTTGCAATTTTCAGCAAAAGCATGGTAATTTATGTTAAAATAAAATGATTACTTTTGAGGAGACAGAAATGGATAACAAACAATTAGTTGCAGAAGAACTGGCTAAAGTCATTAGTGATTTAGATACTGACAGCATTTCAGATCTGCTGGAAAAGCCTAAAAAATCCGATATGGGCGACTTGGCTTTCCCTGCATTCAGTCTGGCTAAAACCATGCGCAAAGCACCGCAAATGATTGCCGCTTCACTGGCTGAACAGATTGACGCCGATCATTTTGAAAAAGTCGAAGCTGTAGGTCCTTACGTCAACTTTTTTCTTAACAAAGCAGAAATTTCAGCACAGGTCCTGAAAGATGTTATCGACCAAGGCAGCAGCTATGCTCAAAAAACAATCGGGCAGGGCCGCTCAATTGCCATAGACCTCTCAAGCCCAAATATCGCAAAACCATTTTCAGTTGGGCACCTGCGCTCAACTGTTATCGGGGATGCTCTGTCCAACATTTTTCAAAAACTGGGCTATAAAACCATCAAAATCAACCATCTGGGTGACTGGGGCAAGCAATTTGGCCTGCTGATTGCAGCCTATAAAAAATGGGGAAACGAGGAGGCTGTCAGAGCTCATCCTATTGACGAGCTTTTAAAACTTTACGTCCGCATTAACGCTGAGGCCGAAAAGCAGCCGGAAATTGATGAAGAAGCCCGCGAATGGTTCCGCAAGTTAGAAAATGGCGACAAAGAAGCGCTGTCTCTCTGGCAATGGTTCCGTGATGAAAGCCTGATTGAATTCAACCGGCTTTACACAGAACTAAACGTTAGCTTTGACAGCTACAACGGTGAAGCATTCTATAACGATAAAATGGATGAAATTGTTGAGCTCCTGACCGAAAAAGGCCTTTTAGAAGAATCTGACGGAGCTCAGGTTGTCAATCTTGAAAAATACGGCATTGAGCACCCTGCCCTCATCAAAAAATCGGACGGGGCTACGCTTTATATTACCCGTGATTTGGCTGCCGCTCTCTACCGCAAACGTGAATATGATTTTGCCAAATCCCTCTATGTTGTCGGACAGGAACAAGCAGCCCACTTTAAGCAGTTAAAGGCTGTTCTTACGGAGATGGGATTTGCTTGGGGGCAAGACATCGAGCATGTCTCTTTTGGACTGGTAACTAAAAACGGAAAAAAACTCTCAACCCGCAAGGGCAATGTTATCCTCTTAGAGCCGACTATTGCTGAGGCTGTCAAGCGTTCTCTGGCACAAATTGATGCTAAAAATCCCGATTTGGCCAACAAGGAAGACGTCGCCCACGCTGTCGGAGTCGGAGCCATTAAATTTTACGATTTGAAAACAGACCGCAATAACGGCTATGACTTTGATCTTGAAGCCATGGTTTCCTTTGAAGGCGAAACCGGGCCTTATGTCCAGTATGCCCATGCCCGCATTCAGTCCATTCTTAGAAAAGCTAACTTCCAGCCTGATGTAAAGGCCGTTTACAGTTTAAATGATGCTGAGAGCTGGGAGATTATCAAACTCATCCAAGCCTTCCCGGACATGATTGTCAAGGCAGCAGATCACTTCGATCCTTCTGTTATTGCTAAATTCGCCATCAACTTGGCACAGAGTTTCAATAAATTCTATGCCCATACCCGCATTCTTGATGACGGTCCAGAACGCAGCAGCCGCTTGGCACTCAGCTATGCGACAGCAACGGTTCTCAAAGAAGCCCTGCGTCTGCTCGGTGTAGAAGCTCCGGATGAAATGTAAAAAAGATAAGCAAAAAGCTGAGATCAACAAGAATCTCAGCTTTTTATTAATTCAATATGAAAATTTTCTTTGACAATTTCCAAGTTTAAAAACAGCCTATCTGTAAGCCTTTCTGCGCTCACGCCTGCTGATAACGAAATCCGGACTGACAACCTCTTCCACATTTAAAATAGAGATAAAAGCATCCGGATCCACTTCTTCCATGATTTCTTTGAGAGCCCTGACATCCGAAGGATTTAAGGCAACGTAAAGGACGTTTTTCTCTTTCCCGGAATAGCCCCCCTGACCCTTCAGGTAAGTGACTCCGCGGTTAAGGTCTTGGAGAATGGCCTCAGCTGCTTCCTCATGCTTGTCTGTAATAATCAAGACCCCGCGAACAGAATAACCGCCATTCTGAATTAAAATGACAACCTGACTGAACATGAAGCTGGCGATAAGCGCGTACATCATCTGAGGGATGGATACATAGGTCAAAGACAGCAGCATAACAAAAATATCAAACCCCAGCAGGGCCTGACCCAGCTGGATCCCGTACTTATCTTCTATGATGCGGGCAATAATATCAGAGCCGCCGGTTGTTTCGCCATAACGAAAGACAATCCCGCTGCCAATACCTGAACAGATGCCGGCTACCAGCGCAACAACTAAATAGTCATGCTGTAAATCAATATAAAGCGGAATTCTCTGAAAAGCATAGACAAACAGGTACATCACACTTGTGCCGTATATCGTATACAGCATTGCTCTGCGCCCAAACATATGGACACCAAGAAGCAACAAAAGCAAGTTCATCAGATAACCTTATAGGTCGGGTCAATCCTCAAAAGCGCATGAAAAACCAGTGTTAGCCCTGTAATGCCGCCTTCAGCAATATGGTTGGCCATGTTAAAATTGACAAAACCAAAGGCATAAATGGCTGCTCCTATCGCAATAAAAATAAAATTCCTCAAATGCAGCGTATAATCTATTTTCATCGAAGCTCCTTAAATCACAAAATAAAATTTAATCGTCCTCGACAAAACGGCCGATAATGTTGACGTTATCGGCAACAGAAACAAAGGCGTCCTTGTCCGTTTTTTTCATAATGTCCTTAAAATCATTAAATTCCGCACGCGTGATAATGGTAATGAGAACAGCTTTATGTTCATGATTATAGGTTCCTTCAGCATCATTGATGATGGTCACACCGCGGTTAAGCCGCTTATGAATCATACGAATGACGCGGCTGGGTCTGCCGGTGACAATCATGGCCTGCATTTTCTTTTGTTTAACAAAGACAGCATCCGTCATTCGGCTGGATACAAAGATGGTAACCATCGAATAAAGCGCATACTGCCAGCCAAAAGTCATGCCCGCTACAGCCATGATCAAAACATTGACAACCAAAGAGACTGTTCCAACCTTGCGGCCTGTTTTTTTACGGACCAAAAGACTGATAATATCCGTTCCGCCGCTTGAGACATTGTTGCGAAGCGCAAAACCAATGCCCACCCCCATAACCAAACCGCCAAATATAGCGTTCATCATCGGGTCAGGTGTCAATGTAATCTGGGGGATGAATTGGATAAACAGCGAGCTCAGAGTGACTGTAATAAAGGTGAAAACAGTAAACTTATGTCCAATAGTGTACCAAGCCATAATCAAGAGCGGTATATTAACAGCGTAAAAGGTTACTGAAACGGGAACAGTGATACCGGCATACTCAGCTGACAAGGCAGACACAATCTGTGCCAAACCGGTAGCTCCGCTGGCATAGACTTTCCCCGGCTGAAAGAAAAAATTAACCGCAATAGAGGACAGCAAAGCATAAATAATAGAACCGGAAATCCGCTCACCATACTTCTCCCGCGAAATAGACGAGAGAACATGGATGAGCTGATAGCGCTTGGCCAGCCGTTTGAGGCGGTGCTTAAAAACGATGACGAATTTATTTTTATTCATTATTTTTCAGAAGGGTCTAATACATTTAAGGAAAGCTCATCGAGCTGTTGAGCAGAGACAGGGCTGGGAGCCTGAGTCATTGGATCAGAGGCTCTGTTGTTCTTTGGAAAGGCAATAACTTCACGAATATTATCCTTACCAGCCAGCAGCATGACTAAGCGGTCAAGGCCAAGAGCCAGCCCGCCATGCGGTGGAAAACCATAATCCATGGCTTCAAGCAAAAAGCCAAATTGTTCTTGGGCATTGTCTTTTGTAAAACCAAGAGCTTTGAACATGCGTTCCTGCAATTCTCTTTGATTAATACGCAGACTTCCGCCGCCAAGCTCATAACCGTTGAGTACAATATCATAGGCAACGGCCCGAACCTTGCTCAGGTCTCCTTCTAGTTCCTGAGCCGTATTCTCCTGAGGCAGAGTGAAAGGGTGGTGAGCACTGGTATAGCGGCCCTCTTCTTCTGACCATTCAAACATGGGCCAGTCAACTACCCAGAGAAAATTAAACTTAGATGGATCAATGAGACCCAGCTCTTTGCCTAAGTGATTGCGCAGTGCTCCCAGGGCATTATTTGTCACATCTAAGCTGTCTGCTACAAAAAGAACTAAATCATTTTCTTCCAGCTGTAAATGTTCTGTCAACCTATCAGCAATTGGCAAGAGGAATTTAGCGATAGGACCCGCAGCTTCTCCCTTGCTGTACTTGATCCAAGCTAAACCTTTGGCACCAAATGGCTTGACAAAGTCTGTCAACTTATCAATAGCTTTTCGGGAATACTTATCGGCAGCATTTTTAGCGACAAGAGCTTTAACAGCCGGAGCTTCTGAGAAGACTTTAAAGTCAATTCCCTTGACAAGCTCTGTCACGTCCTGCAAAAGCATGTCAAAGCGAGTATCCGGCTTATCAGAACCATAATGATTCATGGCATCATCATAAGTCATGCGTGGGAAAGGAAGAGTCACATCAAAACCTTTCGTATCTTTCATTACTTTGGCAAGCATGCCTTCTGTGATGTCTTGAATCTCCTGATCCGTCAGAAATGAAGTTTCTAAATCCACCTGTGTAAATTCAGGCTGGCGGTCTCCCCGCAGATCCTCATCACGGAAGCACTTAACAATCTGGTAATAGCGGTCAAAGCCGGCATTCATCAAAAGCTGCTTGGTAATTTGCGGGCTTTGCGGAAGGGCATAGAAATGACCGCGGCTGATACGGCTTGGTACTAGATAATCACGCGCCCCTTCCGGCGTTGACTTAGCCAGCATCGGGGTTTCAACATCTATAAATTCCAGCCCATCAAGGTAATTGCGAATCGAGTGCGTCACTTTGGCACGCAGTTTAAAGTTTTCTAACATCTCAGGGCGGCGCAGGTCAAGATAACGGTAACGCAGGCGCGTTTCATCAGCAGCTTCCACACCATCCTTGATTTCAAAAGGTGTTGTCTTAGAACGGTTTAAAATCTCCAAAGCTTCAACCTGCAGTTCAACCTGACCGGTCGGCAATTTATCGTTGGCCTGAGCACGCTCAACAACAAGACCGGTTGCCTCAATAACATATTCGCTGCGCAGAGCCTCTGCCGCTTCGACAACCTCTTTTGCGGCTTGTTCAGGATTGATGACCAGCTGCATAATGCCTTCACGGTCACGCAGATCAATAAAAATAAGCCCTCCCAAATCACGGCGACGAGCAACCCAGCCTTTTAAAGTAATTTCACTTCCGATGTGTTCGCTGCGAACACGGCCAGCATACATAGAACGCTTCATAACTTAAGATACCTGAATCGTTGAAATAGTGTAAAAGACTATCCCAAGCAGCAGAAGGCCGCAGCAAAAAACAACTGAAAACTCAGAAACAGCTGGCATGACATTTTTCTTTGTTAAACAGCTGATCCGTTTTCAAGCTTTCCTGCCCGAATTCATTTCCTTTCAACATATATCATTTATTCATTCCCATCTATTATAGCAAAAAGCACACAAAAACCCCACCCATATAGGAGGAGTTTTTCACGATTTTTAAGAATAGCTGAGCTGCTCTTTAAACAGACAGTATGTACCCTCTTGCTGTCAGGTCTTGGCAGCAAAGCCATTTGGAGATAAAATGTTTTGCCTTAGTTCACTTTAGCAAAAACAGAGGCAAAATCATTGATAAGGGCATCAAAACTTACCGTCATCTCTTCGCGTGTCTTATTATTTTTGATGGTGACCTGACCGGCTTCAACTTCACTTTCGCCAAGAGTAATCACGGTTTTAGCTTTAAAGGCATCTGCCGATTTGAACTGAGCCTTAATTTTACGGCCGAGATAATCACGCTCCGCAGCAAAGCCCTGTCTGCGAATTGCTTGAACAAGTTCCAAGGCCTTGCCGTTAACACTGCTGCCAAGAACAGCGACATAGACATCTAAGCTGTCATCAAGCGGCAATTCAATACCTTGCTTTTCAAGAACCAACAGCAGACGCTCAAGACCCAGTCCAAAGCCGAAACCAGCTGTTTGCGGTCCGCCGAAATACTCTACCAGACCATCATAGCGGCCGCCCGCACAGATAGTCAATTCAGACTGATCAACCGTCGTGATAAATTCAAAAATCGTATGGTTATAATAATCCAGTCCGCGTACCATATTGGTATCGATAACATAGGGAATATCAAGTGCTTCAAGCATTTCACGCACTGCTGCAAAATGCTCCTGTGATTCCTCATCCAGATAGTCAAGAATGGAAGGGGCGTTTTCCACCGCCGCTTTATCCTCTTTTTCCTTAGAATCCAGCACACGCAGCGGATTTTCATCTAAACGGCGCTGGCTGTCCTTAGATAAGCTCTCCCGCATCGGCGTCAGATAATCAATCAAGGCTTGGCGATAAGCCATGCGGCTTTCGGTATTTCCCAGACTGTTGAGGTGCAGAACAACATCTTTAATACCAAGCTCAGCAAACAGCTGATAGGCCATGGCAATCGTTTCAACATCAGTCGCCGGATTGCTGGATCCAAAACATTCTACACCAATCTGGTGAAATTCCCGCAGGCGTCCCGCCTGAGGACGCTCGTAGCGAAACATGGAGCCAATATAGAAAACCTTGACCGGCTTTTGCACTTCCGGTGCAAAAAATTTATTCTCCACATAAGAACGCACAACCGGTGCTGTCCCTTCCGGACGCAGCGTAATATGACGGTCTCCCTTGTCATAAAAATCATACATTTCCTTGGTGACAATGTCTGTCGTATCGCCGACCGAACGGCTGATGACTTCATAGTGTTCAAAAATCGGCGTCCTGATCTCACCATAGCGGTATTTTTTAAAGGTCTCACGCGCCATGTTTTCAACATACTGCCATTTAACCGTTTCCTGAGGCAGTATATCCTGTGTTCCCTTAGGCTTCTGAAGCTTCATATTTTATGATACAAAAGACGTTAAGCACCCAGCAAAAGCAGGCAGGCGGCAGAAAATTCTGATTTCCCAGACACCTTATCTTTTTTTGCCCAGCGCTTAGCCTGTGTTTAATTCCAGCACAAACGCTTTTCGCCTTTTGTCCTTCCTTTCTATACAGATAAAATCCTTATCTATTTTACCATTTTTTAGGACATTTTTGAAAGATAGCAGAGCTTTTTTCTAAAAAATCTGTCAAGTAACTTTACTTTACAAAAATCTTTTGATATACTATTAAAGTTGACGCAAGTCACATTAACCCAAAAAATAAATACGGGCTAAAAGCCCTTTATATCTTACGGAGGAAAGAAAAAAATGGCAGTACCTGCACGTCGCACATCAAAAGCGAAGAAAAACAAACGCCGCACACACTACAATTTGACAGCTCCAACTGTGAAATTTGACGAAACAACCGGAGATTACTCACGTTCTCACCGTGTATCCCTCAAAGGATACTACAAAGGACGTAAAATCGCTAAAGCTAAGGCTGCGGAATAATAGAAGGGAGATACCATGCGCGTAAATATTACACTTGAACACAAAGAATCTGGTGAACGCTTGTACCTTACTTCAAAAAACAAACGTAACACCCCAGACCGTCTGCAATTGAAAAAATACTCACCAAAATTGCGTAAACACGTGATTTTTACTGAAGTTAAGTAGACATTCAATACACGTCAGTTGAGACGAAGAACCTTGATTTTATGCGATTTTTGAAAGATGAATTTTCAGTAGATTGCAGTAAAAATCAGCCGAATGACTACATTTTTTGTGAAATAAATTTAGAAGTTCGGAGATACAAAAAGAGAAGCTCTAGCAATGCTAAGGCTTCTTTTTCACTTTATTCATTAGCGTCTCTCGAAGAGTTGTAAACAATCCTACAGCAGTTCTTAAGAATCTCATCAAATACCATATTTAAGCTACAGTTGATATGAGCTGAATATATAATTTCTGATTTGACTTTCTTATCTAAATATTAATAACCAAAAGTTCATCGGTGCCTCTAAGGCAAGCGAGCTTTTTAAATTTTTATCATATATGGAACACAGCATCACCAGAATAAACTGCCAATAATACTGATATCTCCGGAATCATAGCAACTAAACCGCTACTTCCTCTTTTTTTCTAACAAGCTCAATACCATCTCTCCTATATCTGAGACAAATTGCAGCGTTTGCTCTTGAACTTCTTTAGGATATTCAAAGAGTGCTTGATTGATCGTTATAAAGGTTGCTTTCGGATTATGAGCTGTTAATTTCAAAAAAGGATACTTGATAATCGCCGGAGTATTCATCCCCACACCTAATTCTAAGTAAACAATCTTTTTTTCTACATGCTCAGTCAGCCAATTGCTGTATCGCTCTTTAGCTCGATGCCATCCTTCATCTTCTACAAAACGCTCATCTGAACGCAGATTCAACGTCATCTCTGCTCCACATTTTGGACAATAAGGAATCAAATCACTTGGAATCTTCAATCTTTTTTGTTCACGAATCATTTGACGGACAATCACTTCATTATCATAGGTTTGATGATGACAAGGGACTGAACATTGAAATAAGCCATAATCCCCTTGAGTATAGAATAACCTCTCCTTTGAGAAGCCAGCTTTTTGAACTTGATGGTCTACATTAGTCGTTAGAACAAAATAATCCTTATCCTTAACCAACTCATAAAGATCAGCATAAGGTTTTCCAACTGGGGTATCGTAGCGATTGTAGTAGATTTGCCGGCTCCACCATGCCCAGTATTCTTCCTTAGTCGGAAAGTCAAAGAAACCACCAAAATACATGTCATCAATAGCATATGCTTTCCTAAAATCTGAAAAATACTGTTCAAACCGCTCACCTGAATAAGTTAATCCAGCTGACTCTGACATGCCTGCACCAATGCCAATCAAGATAGCATCAGCATCCCTAAGCGCTAACCTTGCTTTTTCGATGCTAGCTGAGTAGGGATTGGTAGATTTTTTCATCTTTTTCTTTAAAAACATTAAATACCACCTTCATGTGACTCTGAGTTTCTTGAAGAAAGGCTTTGACTGTGGTCACCGCAATACGCGCGGCCTCGTCATTTGGAAAATGAAATTCACCTGTTGAAATACAGCAAAAAGCTAGATTAGATAGGTGATATGCCTCTGCCAATCTTAAACAAGAGCGATAACAACTGGCTAATTCCTGACGTTCATGATTTGTCAGCTCTCCTGAAACAACTGGACCAACCGTGTGAATAACATAAGTTGAGGGGAGGTTAAAAGCAGGCGTTAATTTTGCCTGCCCTGTTTGTTCGAGGTATCCTTGTTTCTGCATGATACTGTGACAAGCCAGTCGTAATTGAACACCTGCATAGGTATGAATGGCGTTATCAATACAGGCATGATTGGGGCGAAAACAACCTAGTAAGTAAGTATTGGCAGCGTTGACAATGGCATCTACTTGCAGAGAGGTTATATCTCCACGCCACAGATAAAGTTGTGGCATCATTGGAGTTAAATCTGTCAACTGAGTTACTTGCTTTGCTGATAACTTTTCTTGCAAGTAATCATCTTGGATTTTTAAAAATCTTGCAGCAATCGCTTTTGCTGGTCTTACGTTGACAAGAGCTCGCAACAGAGTCTCTTGCTCAGTTTCTGAATCAGGCAACTTGATAGCATAGCCTTCTTCACGTAACAAATAGCGTATTAAGTACACACGACGCTCTTTTTGATTCATCTCAATCCCTTCTTTCACTCCCTGCCAATCTTTTATGGCAATATCAATGGAATTGCATGCCACCATCAATTTCAAGTGTTTGCCCTGTCATGTAGTCCGAATCTGGGCTTGCTAGAAAAGCAACGCCGGCAGCGACATCTTCGGGTTCTGATAAACGACCCAAGGTAATGTTTTGAGCAAACTGTTGCAAGGCCCAATCTTCATCTTGGCCATTAGCAGCAGCAATATCTTTAACAGCTCCTAAAAGCATTGGCGTTTTGACCGTTCCAGGTGCGTAAGCATTAACCGTAATACCATAAGGCGCCAAGTCTTTAGCAGCTACTTGGGTCATTCCCCGAACTGCAAATTTTGAACCACTATATAGAAAAGCGCCAGCATTTCCGACAACACCACCTTGTGAGCTGGCATTGATGATTTTACCAACAATTTCACAGCCTTGACGGTCTTTCTTCTTAAATTGCACCAGTGCAGCCTGAGTTCCCCAAGCGATGCTTGCGACATTAATATGAAACATTTGGTCAAACTGTTGAGGAGTAATCTCTTCAATCACGCTTCCTAGGGCAATCCCAGCATTGTTAACCAGAACATCAAAACCACCAAAGCTTTCTGCGACTTGTTCTACCGCTGAAAAGAAACTATCTTGTTGCGAAACATCTACTTGAACCGCTAAAGCTTGACCTCCTGTTGAACGGATAGCCTCTGCTACAATTTCTGCCTTGTCTACATTAAGGTCGGCGATAGCGACAGCAAAGCCATCTTTTGCCAAACGTTTGGCAATCGCTTCACCAATACCTTGTGCTGCACCTGTTACCATTGCTACTTTTGTCATACGATACTCCTTTAAAGATATGAATAAGATAAATAGTTAGTACTAAATGATTGTATAGTAATATTAACTCTCTTCTCAACTAACCATGTCTAGCTGTTATTTGACAAACCCATCAAGTGTCTTACGGTAAACAGAATCGAAACCGTCTAAAATTGCTCTAACTTCTGCATTAGGGCTGCCATAAACCGTGCAAGTTGTTGCAATCACAAGGCTCATATACTCTTCTGTAAAATTTGCCATAAAGCCATCCAGATATAATTTAGCAGCAGCATTATCACGATAATGTTCAATCGTAAAGGCCGTGTTATCCTTGATTGACCAATAATAAGCCAAGATTCTTTCTTCTTTTAGCTGTATGAGCTACCTTTTTGTCAATGAGTTCTTTCAAAGCAGGAAAGTTCTTTTCCTCAACTGTTGTTTCAACTAAATACATAATACTATTGTCAATCATTTTAAATTCCCCTTCTTATTTGCCAAGGGTCACATAATAATCTGTAGCTATTGCTTATAAATCTCGATAATCAAGCAAAGTTACATCTTTATGGTGTAGATAGTTTTTGAAATCAGGATCAATCAGAACCGCTACTTCTTTAGTACGTGGCACTGTTAAACTCGAATGTGTCAAAATATAATCATCCAGATAACCTGGATGAAAAATCGCTAATTGAACCACTTTATCATCGCTTTTTTCAACCATCCGTTTGATCATATCAAATGGATTATAGTTGGGTAACATAGATTCCATATTAAACTGAACCAAGCTGTCACCTATTTGCAAATCTCTATTTCCTACGGGAAAACCCGAATATTTTAGATTGTATTTGTCTGCCACATATTCCAGCCCCTTGAAAAAATTGGTTGATGCAACAGCATGACCTTCAAAATAATCCGGCTGATACCCGAACAAATCAATAAATTTGTGATACTGCGCTTCAATTTCTAAAACAACTTCATCAAAAACCACAAAATCTTCTTGGCTAGAACGATAAACCTTAGATGATTTGAAATAACCATTCTCATCCACCAAACTCTGAATCAGACTAGGATCTGTTAAAGGTTTTTCAGCACAAATGTTAGTATGAACACCAAGTGCAATATCATAATCCTTAATCAAATCAACACCATGCTGAGTTGCAGGCATATTAACCATGACCCCAAGACTGCGAATAAGCCCATCTTTAATAGACTTTTCAATCCCATAATTAATTGACTCAGAGTAGCCAAGGTCATCTGCACGTAATAAAAGTTTTTTAACCATATCGCTCCTTTACTTCACTAGTTCCATTAAGAAATCGTTTTGAGCTACGTCTGTTTCAATTGTCAGAGAAGTTTCCGAAAAATCATTGGCATTTGTTACAATGATTGGAGTTACTGCTGACAGACCTGCTTCCGAAATAACCTTCATGTCAAAATTAATCAAAACTTGACCAGCTTTAACTTTATCACCAACTATGACATGTGTCGTAAATCCTTGACCATTCAGAGTAACTGTATCCATACCAATATGAATGAGAATCTCAGCACCCGTTACTGTTTTCAATCCAATTGCATGCCCTGTTGGAAAAAGCAAAGTCACTTCTGCATCTGCTGGTGCAATAACCTGTCCTTTCGATGGCTTAATGGCAATACCTTGCCCCATAGCACCCGACGCAAATACCTCATCTTTTACCTCATTCAATGGAATGACTGTCCCAGAAAGAGGACTATTGATAACTATTGAATCCACATTCCCAGAGATCACTGTCACTTCCTTTTCAAACCCAAAGAAATAGGTCAAAAGAGCTGTGCCGAAAAAAGCAATGCCCGTGGCAATGAATCCATTGATGATATTGTTCGTTCCGCCCGCAAAGTAACCAACTACACTGAGAAAGTTAGATGCACCGGCAACATAAAGACCAACCTGAGTTAGGCCTGCATACACACCTGCTAAGCCACCACCGATTGCTAGTGTCACAATCGTCCGTTTGTATTTGAGCATGACTCCGTAAATTGTTGGTTCTGTCACCCCTCCTACAATACCACTAACAACATATCCAAAGGTCAGTGCTTTTTCTTCTTTATCCTTGATACGCAAAGCTGCACCGAAAGCTAAACCAAAGGTTGCCCAAGTTGCAAGAACGGCTGCTACCATGACAAAATTATCAACACCATTTGTCATTAATCCTGTCAATGCAAAGGTAATCAACACCATATGCATACCTGTCATGACAAGTAATTCCCACAGCGCAGCGACAACTGCAACGGCTAGGAAGCCGCCAACATTTCCAAAAGCAATCAGCCCATCACCAATCCATGTTCCTAAAATATTTCCAATAGGAGCAAGCAGAGTTAAGATAAGTGGTGTCATCACTAACATCGTTAAAAAGGGCACAAAAATCGTTGATAATACAGCTGGAATAATTTTCTTAAATCCTCTTTCAACATAGGACATAATCCAAACACTCAATACTGCTGGGATTACAGTCTGAGAGTAATTATGAATAGTCGTTGGAATAAAACCGTAAATCATAAATGCTTTGCCATCTAACTGAATTAACTCCGGAACTACTAGCAAAGCCCCAATATAAAGCCCCATGACCTGATTGACTCCCAATTTCTTAGCTGCTGTAAAGCCCAGAAAAATCGGAAGAAAGTAGAAAAAAGCACTGTATAAAAATCCACACAAGAGATACAAGTCACTCTTTGAACTGACAATGTTGAGCAGGTCTGGTCCAACTACTACTTGGATAGTTTTAAACATTGCTGCTGTAATCATAGCTGGTATGAGGGGGGTCATACTTCCCGAAAGATAGTCTAACACTTTTGTAAAAGCCATTTTAAATGTTAATTTTTCTTTTGCTTTTTCTGAACTATTGGTCGTTTCAGTAACAGTAAAACCAGCAAGCTCTGTAAATGCGGCAAAAATCTTATCCACTGTTTGTCCGATAATGATTTGGTATTGTCCTGACTGTTTGTTCACACCAATAACACCATCAATAGCCTTAATCTTTTCGTCATTAGCTAAATTTTCGTCTTTCAAATTAAAACGTAATCGGGTCATACAATGAGTCACATTTGTAATATTAGTAGACCCACCAACCCCATTCAGTATTTGTTGAGCGATTGCTTTAAAATCTTGATTCCCCATAATCAAACTCCTCTTTATTTCTTGATTATAGTATATTGCAATTTTTGCAGGATTTCTATTCCAATTATTTGCTGACATTTTTTTGTTAGCCTTTTCAAAAGCTTTTATTAAAAGCTTTTATAAAACAAAAGCTCTAACACCTTGTTTCAAATCTTGCTTTTAATCGAAAAGAAGACTATACTTAGCGTGAGGAGGGTACTATGTTTACTTATAATTTTCATCAAAATTTTCCAATATCTGTCCCAGGAAATCCCTATATAACCAATATCCATTACATTCAAGCCAAAAATGAGCTGAATTGGTCATTTAAGATGCATACTCACAAAGATAGTGTAGAAATCTCCTATATTTTATCTGGAAAATGCGGTCTCTATATTGATGGCAAAGTATACGAAGCAAAAGCTGGTGATTTTGTCATCAAAAATCAAGGGGTTCCTCATGCTGAGAAAAATAATCTCGCTTATCCCGTGGAACAAATTTGTATCAATATTAGCGGTTTACAAATTGAAGGAATGCCAGCTAATAACTTATTAAGTTCTGAAACATCCCCTGTCATCACTTCTGAAAAACACCAAGAACTCTTGAGCCTTCTTTTTAGAAAGATATTAAATGAGGTCATGGGTAATAATGGCGTTAATGAAGAACTTGCTAACGTACTTATGTGTTCTGCTCTTCAGATTATTCTTTATGAAACCAAAGACTTTCGTATAAAATCCATTAATAAACATGAAAATATTATAAAAGAAATAAAAAATTACATTGATCAGCATTTTAAGGAAAACTTATCTTTAGATCTGCTCTCCACAGCCTTTCATATTAGCATCTATCATTTATCAAGACAATTTAAAAAATACATTGGCTACACCGTCAATAACTATATTGTGAGCTGTAGATTAGGTGAAGCACAGAAAAGATTATTATTCAGCAGCGAAGCAATTGCTGATATTGCAAAGAGCTGCGGCTATTCCAATCTCTCCTATTTTTACACTGTTTTTCGCAAAAAAGTTGGTTATACACCATCTGAATACAGACAACAATACCAAACACACTAAAAAGACTTTGAGGGATGATGTCCGTAACCTTCAAAGTCTTTTTTTAGTAATCATATTTATTTGGCAGCTCATAATGCTTAGTTGGTAATTTGGGTGAAAAAGAAGCAAATTCTGCCCATGCTTCAGTCAGATAGTAAGCAACGACAAAATCACGACGCTTGCCAAATTGTGATGTGAGAACCGGACTAGCCTCAAAACAACGATTGATAATCTCTTTGTCAGTGGTAAAGTTTACCCTTCCACCTAAGCGCAGATAGGTCATGGTCTCTTGGTCACAGATACACAACTGCACATAAGGGTGCACCAGCATTTCCTTGTAAGAGGTATAAAACGTGACCGTATCAAAATAAAGAACACCATCCTTTTCAAACTTAAACTCCAAGGGACGAATCTGCGGATGCCCATCCAACCCTAATGTTGTCCCGTATTGTAAAGGAAACCGCTGAAAAATTCGGGTCACTACTTCTAAAGCATTGTCAAAATCAAGCGATTGAAAAAATGATAAATGTGACATTTTCTTACCTCAGCTAATTCTCTCGTTATACCAATTTCCCCAATCAGACATGCTGTCAATAATAGGTTTCAAGGTCCAACCTAGATCAGTCAAAGAGTATTCTACCCGAGGAGGCACTTCTGCATAGACTTTACGATTCACCAAGCCATTGGCTTCCATTTGTCTCAACTGCTGAGTCAGAACTTTTTGACTAATCGGCGCCAGAGATTTTTTCAATTCACCAAAACGCATAGTTCTCTTAAAAAGATCGCGCAAAATTAACACAATCCATTTATTGCCGACTAAAGATAAGGTTGTCTCTACCGGACAAACTGGTTGATTTTCAGTCATCATAAAATCCTCCAAAAAAATTATTATCGTCAATAAGCTATTTAAGACATTTGGTACCTAAAAGTAACTAGGAAACTTTAAAGTGCATACTTGCCGATAAGATTTCTTAGGTTTATTATAATGGTGTAACTTGAAAAAAACAAGTTATAAATTTCAGTTTTAAAGGAGTTTTTATTATGGTTACTATTTCTATTTTCGGTAAAGGTAGCATGGCTCAGGCTCTCAAAGCACGTTATGAGGAAGCGGGCAACACCGTTTCATTGATTGGCCATGAGACAGATGCTAACCTCGGCGACATCGTCATTCTGGCTGTTCCATATCCTGCGGTTGCAGAAATCACTAAGAACTATGCCGATGCTTTGGCAGGTAAAATTCTTATTGACATCACAAATCCACTTGATTTTTCAACATTTGATGGTCTTGTTGTCCCTGCTGATGGTTCCGCAGCTGCTGAGATTGCTAAAGAATTGCCAAATACAAAAGTCTTGAAAGCTTTTAATACAACATTTGCAGCGCATTTGGCAACTAAAAAAGTAGCGGATACCGTTGATACAACAGTTCTAGTTGCCGGTGATGACGCCGATGCTAAAGCAACTTTCACCGCTGCACTCGAAGGTTCTGGTTTGCGTATCATTGATGCTGGCAGTTTGAAACGTGCCCGTGAATTGGAAGCAACCGGCTTCCTCCAACTTACTTTTGCAGTGTCTGAAAAAGTGTCTTGGACAGGCGGCTTTGCTATTCTTGACTAATACCGTTATTCAGACTCATACTGAGGACCAGCCCAATGAAAGGGCTGGTCCTTTTTATATCCATAAAGCTATTTCCTTACGAATCAACTCACTGTAATACCCAATATCCACTTTCTCCAAGGCAAACGCCTCCATAGGTTCCAAGTTTTTTTGACTGCCAGCAACTTCTTTCCAATCCTTATGAATCGGAAGATTATATCTGATCAGAAAATCCTGCATGTTATTGTCAACCTCTTTTCCTTTACTTGAATAGAATTGCTTGTAATGCCAGGCCTGATGAGATTGGGAGGCAAAATAAGCCTGTGCCGATTGTATCTCGTAGCAGTTATTTCCTTTATAAAGATATTGATAGCGATTTTTTAGTGGGAATAGCGGTACCATGAGGTATTCTTTTATCGTGCTAAAATTAGCTGTTTCTAAAAATGATTGGAGATAAGTTTCGACCAAATCCTCTCGAACATCCCCCTGTTCTTTAACCATCTTCTGTAAAATAAAATCAACGATTGGCGGTGTATCCATATTTGTTGTCACATCCGCACCCTCATGATGATTAAAAGAAGCCCCTCGGAAAACATAGTCGCCCTCACGCAGATCAAAATAAGTATAATTATTCGTATCCTTAATAATGAGATTTTCAATGATGCGATAATCATAAAAGGTATCAAGCACTTGCAGATACTGTTCAAATCGATCTTTTTGAAAATGAGTTACCTCTAGGAAAATCACTTCATTGTTCAGACTGATGGGCCTCATACCTTCCTCACTTAAAGTCGTCAGAAGACCAACTAATACTAAATTATGCGTAAAACGCATACTGTAAGCATAGTTCGGTGTATGCAAATCATGAGTAAAAGGAGTGTCCATGCTGCCTTGGATAGGGTACAGTAAGCGATTTAAGGCAGGGCGTTTATCTGGACAGCTCTGCCATTTCTCCAAAACCTGACCTAAAGCTTCCCGAAAATAGCTGTCAGCAACCACTTCTTTCATTATTCTGGCTTGAATATGGGTTAGATCAAGTCGAATAGCCTTTTCAAAACGTAAGGGTTTGACTTGACTCGTCCAGGACTTCTTAGGATTATACCCTTTAATTTGAAATCCCATTGGTGCCGATGCGCCTGAAGAAATGATAAAATCTCCCAGCGGTGTTAGTGCGCCGTCTTTTCCAAATGCCTTTCTGATAGCCGTTTTGGGCTGCCGTTTCTGATAAGTATGATACAATTTCTCCAGATTTCCCTTCAGAAAATAAGTAAAGGGAAGGTACTTAGGCGGGATAAAGACAGAATTGGCATCGCGGAGCTTTCCTCGAGTATAAAAGGACTCTGTCAATTGCGCATCCGTAGTCGTTGCATTAACCGCAATGTGAAAATGTCCTGCAAATGTTTCAAGAAGATAGTTTTTTTGCTGAAAAACTTTTTGAAAGGCCGGTGTCAGAAATAACATTTCTAGATGTTTCAAGTATTCCTGCGGTGTTTCGGCAGGCGTCAATTGAGCTTGAATTTCAAGCCTGTCAAAACGATTATGGTAAATACGGCCATCAAAGGTTTCAATATCCAACAAGAGCGGCTGCGTCAAGAGTTCAAGGTAGTTTTCATAATATTGTTTAGAATACTTCCCTAAAACCTGCCCTAGTCGCTTACTAGGCGCACCGTCCAAGGATTGCAGTTCAGACAATTTTGCTACAACCTCATCATCCGACAAGTCCTTGCCAGCTAAAGTTCGTACGGCGATTATCAAGGGCTTTTCCACATGACTGCCTCGATAAGAAATTTTATAAAGAGATTGATTCGCTGTTAGCCAAGAGAGTTTATCTAAAAATTGTGTTCGATCTTCTCGAAACGAAAACTTAGCATATGTATCTTGATGCCAAAAATGAAGAAATAAATCTTTATCAGTTGTCAATGTATAGTAGATAAATTGATCCATTTTTTCTCCTATCATAATAATATAGGGGATAAGTATATTCTTTCCCCATAATGGTAAATTCCCTTCGTTGAGAGTATCGCCGAAACTATGCGCTGTTATTCTAAACAACTAAACTTGCTCCCAATTGAAAATCAGACAGTGATTATTATAGAAAATAAGCATTTTCAGTCTTCAAATAAGCGTTTCTAGGCTTTTTTGCTGCTAAAAACATGTCCTATCTGCTTGCTGTCTGGTCAGATTTTTAGTCTGCTATTTTTTGTATCTCTTCTTTATAATACGCAATCTTTTCAATCAGCTTCTCCCTGTTTTCCAGTAATTCTGAAATATTGCCGTCCAATAACTTTAAGTGGGATTCCAACAATACGAGTCTTTCATAATAGGTGGTGTCACCTTGTAAACGAAGGTCTGAATAGGTTTTGATGTCTTTGATGGGCATGCCTACTTTTTTTAACCGCTGAATAAACTGAATCCATCTATAATCGTTTTCGTCGTAATAACGTCTATTTCCATCATTTCTCTTTGGAAACAACAGACCTTCCTTTTCATAATATCTTAATGTATGGATGCTAAGATTTGTTAATGCTGACATTTCTCCAATTGAATAGTTCATTTTTCTTTTTCTCCTTGACCTAGAGTTAACTCTAGAAATTATAATAAGTATAACTTAAAAAGGAGGAATTTAAAAATGACAGCCACTTTAAAGCAATATGTTTGCATCACCGGCGCCAGTTCCGGCATCGGACGAGCGTCAGCCAAAGCTTTCGCTCATCTCGGATTCCATCTCATTCTGGCAGCCAGACGAAAAGAATCATTAGAGGAGCTGAAGCAAGAAATTCTGCACACTTATCCCGACCTGGATATTGTTGTCAAAAGCGTTGACCTAGGTATCTCAGATAACGTCTATCAATTATACGAAGACTTAAAGAATTATCACATCTCTGTTTGGATTAATAATGCGGGCTTTGGCAACTATGATAGTGTTGCCGACCAAGACCTCACGAAAATTTCTGCTATGATTCATCTAAATATTGAAGCCTTAACAATCTTATCAACTTTATATGTTAGGGATTATCAGGATATCGAGGGCAGCCAGCTGATTAATATATCATCTCGCGGCGGTTATATGCTGGTCAATAACGCCGTGAGCTATTGTGCTGCAAAATTTTATGTCAGTGCCTTTACCGAAGGACTGGCCCTAGAGATGAAAAGCCAGCACCGTAAACTGCGGGCAAAGGTGCTTGCTCCGGCAGCAACCAAGACCGAATTTGGCAGGGTAGCGACTGACTCCAGTCAATACGATTACGACCGAGAGTTTAAACAATACCATACTGCTCAAGAGATGGCTGATTTCCTCATTCAACTCTACAAGAGTGATGACGTGGTTGGCTTAGTTGATGTAACAGATTTCAGCTTCCACCTGAGCCCGCCGCTGTTTAAGTATTAAGATAACTACCATTTAAATGCTGATACATAAAAGTTTAACTTTGAAGCAGTAAAATATCCTAACAATATTAGTGCGACCATGACAGATAGGGTAATTTTACCATGATTTACCGATTTTTATCCTACTCTCTAATGTTTTAATAATCAAAATCAACCTGATTAGCTAAGAGTCTGGCCAAAGCTTGGCGGTCTCGAATGATGATTTGTTGACCTGATTTGCTCAGAATATTTTGGACCGCCAGAGTCTTAGTTAGCTTGGCGACTGTGACCGGATGAATAGCGAGGTAATCAGCGATTTCCTGATATTTGAAGAACTTGGGCAGTTCATAGCGACCGTTGATAAGTTTGCTGTGCTCCAGCAAAAAGCGACAGTAACGTAAAGCAACAGGCTCGTCCATCAGGCTTTTAAAGTGCTGGATGAGGTTAATATTATTTTCCGTCAGAGTCTGGGTTACAATTTTCAAAAAGTCATTATCAGTAAGGAGATTCTTAAAGACTTGATGGCTCACCCGGTAAACCTCACAGACCGTACGCGCCTGAATACTGAAAGAAGACCAAAAAACATCGGTTTTGACCAGCTGATGGTGCAGCAACGGCGCAAAATTAATCACCTTTGGTCCTGAATGATAAGCATAGACTTTTTCCCGGCCGCTAAAAGAACTCGACAGCAAAGCACAAGTCCCAGAGGCAAGAAGGTAAATAGCTTTAGTGCTGCCGCCTTCGTCAGATGTACTGATATAATCTCCCTTTTTGAAAGTCATCCGTGTTCCCAGTGCAAAATAATTGCTTAAAGTTTTCATAAATCCTCTAAAATCTTAGTCTAAACTATATTTTTTTAGTATAGTTTACCGTAAACTAAGCCTATCCACAAGGAAATGAGGTTATTATTATGAAAAAACTTTTAATCCCCCTGATCACCTTCATTCTAGTTATCCTTTTAGCCGTTGGATTTTTTACCTTTAGGTCAACCAACAGCTCTAACCAGTCAAATTCCACTGCAAAAACTACCACCTCATCAACAGCTAAATCTAGTATCGGTCAAGTCAACAATGCTTTGGCTGAAGACGAAGATGCTCTCATTAGTGATACAACGTCTAAATTCAAGCAAGTTGACTACACTGATGAAGAGACCGGTAAAACCATCACTTACAATGTTTACCTGCCAGAAGATTACGATGAAAACAAAGAGTATCCGACCGTTGTCTTCATCGGCGACAGCAGCACAACCGGTGATGATGCGACCAAGTCTCTGACGCAAGGTCTGGGAGCTAACGTTTGGGCCAGTGATGATTGGCAGTCTGTCAATGAAGCTATCGTTCTCGTGCCAAGCTACCCTGAGACCATCTTGGATGATCACGGCAGTTATACAACGACTGAATATGTCGAGTTGACCAAGCGCTTTATCGACTATGCGAGCGAAAAGTACGCTGTTGATACTGACCGTATCTACGGTACTGGTCAGTCTATGGGAGCCATGACTACCTTGCTCCTTGCTAGCCAATACACTGACCTCTATGCAGGCATCATGATTGTTGATGGGCAGTGGGACATCAGTAAGCTCTCTGGGCTCGAAGGTCAAAACATTGTCTATTTCGCCGCAGAAGACGATGAAAATGCCTGGACTGGTATGCAGGAAGTCATGGACATGTATGATGAAGATGATGAATCTTATACCTACACCCAATGGGACGGCTCTTGGACACCTGATCAGCTGAGCCAAGCTAGTAAAAAACTGACCGCCAATAGCAATAAGGCTTACTTCATCTCCTGGAAGTCCGGCAGTATCGAGGTTGACAGTTCGGGCATGGGCGGCAGCTCAGCCTACCATATGGCCAGCTTTGACTACGCCTACCGCTCCATTGCCATGATGGAATGGCTCTTCCAGCAAGAGAAATAATTTCTTCCAAAAGTTGGATATCTTTGTCAAACGGCTTAATGATGGCTAATCGGTCTTTTTGCCAATGACTGCAATCAATTTGCAGATGATTAAACCATTTTTTCTTAAAAGGATAAAGTAAAAAGGGAGTTCACCTAAACTTAGGCTGAAATCCCTTTTTAAATGACTGATTGTCTTCAAATAATACTTTGGCATGCGCTAAAAGACAATCTAATAAGCCTTCTTCTTCCACATAGCGATAGTTTCTGGCGGTAAAATCAAGCGCAGCAACTACTTTCCCATAGATTTCTGTTCCTTCCAGGAAAACGTAAAAAGAATAATGATGCTTGGTGCTGCTGATTAATGTAAAAGCAGCAATAGCAGATACTTGGTTACAATCTGTAGCTTAGACAAATATACAGGCGATACTTTTTTGTTTATACCCTTAATCATCAATGTTAAAAATCTTTTGAATTATTTATTCTCAAAGAATTTTAGTATGTTACAACGCCGGCTCGGTTGGCAGGTTCATGCCCTTCCAGCCTTCAAAGGCTCCTGCAAGCTCATAGGCTTTGAAACCAGCCTTATAAAGGGTCAGTAAGGCCTGTTTGCCCAGAATTGTGCCGCCATTCCAATCATAGACCACATAGGTTTTACTTTTATCAAGATTGGCTAAATGTTCGTGCAGATCTTTGGCTGGTATAGCCTTTGCTCCCTTGATTTGTTCTTTTTTCATTTGCGCCGGAGCATTGCGGATATCAAGGACGACATAGTCTTCATTCCCGTTCTTCATAGCTTCTAAAACGGTGAAGTGGTTAATATAAAGTTCTAAGTACATTTCTAAAAATTCAACTTTATCCATCTTATTTTCCTCCCATTGCATTTGCGATGCTGTCAAGCACTTCTTTTTGCCAATCAGCCAGATTAGCAATGACACCTTGCTCTATTTGGTGCATTTCTTCCCACATTTTAGTCACTAACTTCTTACCTTCATTTGTTAAGACGATTAGGTTTTGCCGTCTGTCCTTAGGATTTTGTTGGCGTTTCACAAATCCATTTGATTCCAGCGTATCAATCAGCTGCCCGACTGTGGTCCTATCAATTGACATGAGTTCCCCGATTTTTATTTGCGTAATAAAATCATTGTTACTCAGCGTAACTAAAACACCGTACCCTCTCGAATCGATGCCATACATCGAAAGAGATTTGGAAAACTGTTTATCCATCTTTTGAGCAACTTTACTAAGGGTATAGCCCCATGATTGTTCTAATTTCAAATCATCACCTCTTTTGATTATCAGCTATCCTGATTATATAGTTTATGCAATGTTTTGTCAACTATTAGAAAGAACATTTTAACAGCTTTACCTTTTAAAATTTTTCTTGCTTGCTCAGATAAATCTTTGACAAAAATACTGATAAATTGTACTCTTAAGATAGTTATACATCAAGTTTTTTTGATATGAGGTGATTGCAATCGGTCAGTATACACGTGATGCTCAAATTTTCAAGGCACTTGCAGATGAAAAGCGCCTGCAGGTATTGGATTATTTACAGCGTGGGGAAACCTGTGCCTGTGTCTTGATGGAAGCTTTAGATATTCCCCAGTCGGCACTTTCTTACCACATGAAAATTTTGTGCCAGTCTGGTCTTGTCAGCAGCAGGCAGGAGGGAAAATGGAAACATTACAGCATCAGCAGTCTGGGCGCTAGCTATGCCATAGAGCGCCTCGGGCAATTAACCGCTGCTGACAGCAGTCATGCTAAAACCTGCCATTGCCAGCGAAAGTCATCGTAAGCATGACTTTTATTTAAACCTAATGTATCAAATTTTTTTGATCTATTATCTGTAAAACGTGAATGGAGGCCCAATGATGTGGTCATTTATCCAAAATCAGATCCTCGGCATGAAATGGCTGAACAGCCTTATCGGCAAAATCCTATCATCACTCGGTCTTGACCTTGAGTCAAGGCTGGGAGGGAGTCTGCAGTTTTTTATTTATGATGTCATCAAGATTACCATCCTTTTATGTGTTCTGATTTTTATCATTTCCTATATTCAAAGCTACTTTCCGCCAGAGCGCAGCCGAAAAATTTTAAGCCGCTTTGACGGTTTAACAGCAAATATCGTCTCTGCTTTGCTGGGAACGGTAACCCCCTTTTGCTCCTGCTCCTCCATTCCTCTTTTCATGGGGTTTTCAAGTGCCGGTCTGCCGGTCGGTGTGACCTTTTCCTTTCTAATTTCATCTCCGATGGTTGATTTGGGCAGCTTAATTTTGCTGATGAGTATTTTTGGGGGTCAAATTGCTGTCATTTACGTTATTTTTGGCTTAGTAGTTGCTGTTATCGGAGGCTCTGTTATTGAAAAACTGGGCATGGAAAAATACGTTGAGGATTTCGTCAAAAATGCTCAGGCTGTTCATTTAGAGGCGGCAGAAAGCTTAGCCTGGTCTGACAGGCTGTCTTTTGCTAAAGAACAGGTTGCTGACACCTTTAAGAAGGTCTTTCCTTATATTCTGGCAGGTGTTGGCATTGGAGCTCTTATCCACAATTGGATCCCGGAACATTGGGTCACTCAGGTGCTTGGCAGCCACAATCCTTTAAGCGTTATTCTTGCAACACTGATTGGTATTCCCATGTACGCGGATATTTTCGGCTCTATTCCAATTGCTGAAGCACTGCTGAGTAAAGGTGCTCAGCTGGGAACGGTATTATCTTTTATGATGGCTGTCACCATTTTAAGTCTGCCATCGCTCATCATGTTAAAAAAGGCTGTCAAGCCTCTGCTCTTAGCCGTTTTTATCCTGATTTGCACTGTCGGTATTATCTTAGTAGGATATGCTTTTAATATCCTGCAGGCATTTATATTTTAGGAGGTATTAGGATGTCACTATTTGGAAAAAAAGAAAGTCAAAGTCTTAACAAGACTGCCCCTGCCGGAAGTGATTCTGCTGTTTTTAAGGTACTGGGGTCCGGCTGTAAGAAATGCCTAACTTTAGAAGCTAATGTCAAGCAAGCTTGTGAGGAAACTGCACTCAAAGCTGTTGTCGAACATGTCAAAGATTTCAGCCAAATTGCTAATTACGGTGTTATGTCCACACCGGCTCTTGTTCTAAACGAAGAAGTCGTTTCTGCTGGTAAGGTCTTGTCTGCCAAGGACGTGAAGGCCATTATTCAGGAGAAATTATCATGATTTCAAAGCCCAAGGTTGCCTTTGTCTGCGTGCACAATTCCTGCAGAAGCCAGATGGCTGAAGCTCTGGCTAAGTCTCGTTACGCTGATGTTTTCGAGGCCTATTCGGCCGGGACACAGACCAAACCGCATATGAATCAAGATGCCGTACGAATCATGAAAGAGCACTATGGCATTGACATGGAGGCCGCACAGTATTCTAAATTGCTGGGAGAAATACCGGCGGTTGATATCGTGATTACTATGGGCTGCAATGTCAATTGTCCTTATCTGCCTTGCAAGCACAGAGAAGACTGGGGCTTGGACGATCCCACAGGCCAGCCAGACCAAGTCTTTCTGCAAACACTTCATAGCATTGAGGATAAGCTTGAAGCTTTGGCCAACTTTGTTAAGACTCATTCCTTTAACTCTTGATTCGTTTCAACTTTCAAAAACCGTCTTCTTACTGTCAGCTTGAAGCTGCAGTGAAGCAGCATTTTAGGCTCAGGCCTCAACTGTCAAAAAGAGTTTGGGACAAAAGTCTCAAACTCTTTCAATTTATGAAGTATCACATATTTAACGCAGTGGTTTATTGGAAGTCCTTATCCCTTGCTACGCAAGTGATAGCTCCAACAGTTTGGGGAACTGTTGGAGGATATCCAATTATATGAACGTTAGTTCATGTCAATCCCTAATAAACTGTGCGGAGGTGGGACAACCCTCTATTTGCTTACCTCGATAAGCAAAAATACCATATAAATTTTCACAAGCGCAGGCGAGCTAAGAAAGCAGCAAAGAAAAGAGCTCTTTTCTTACTTTTCACCGTCGGTATGGTGTTTTTCTTTCCATTCTTTGATATAGCTGAGCCGCTGTTTGATTCTGGCTTCATGGCCTTCTTCGGTCGGCTTGTAATAAGTATGATCAGCTATGCTTTCAGGGCGTGTTGGCATCGCAGTCAGTTTATCTTTATAAAAATGTGCCAGCTGATAGCCCTTGCCGTAACCGACTTCTTTCATGAGCTTGGTTGTCGCATTGCGCAGCTGCAAGGGCACCGGTTCATCAATGGTTTGTTTGATGTCCTTTTGCACAGCCGTTCTGGCCTTATAAACCGCATTTGACTTGGGCGCCAGAGACAGATAAATCACACACTGGGTCAGATGCACATCACACTCGGGCAGGCCGATATAGCGGCAGGCTTGAAAAACATTAATCGCCAGATTGAGGGCACTATTGTCCGCCAGCCCGATATCTTCACTGGCAAAGCGAATCAGACGTCTGGCAATATAGATAGGATCCTCACCGCCGTCAATCATTCGTCCCAACCAGTAAATGGCCGAGTCCACATCGCTGTTGCGCATGGATTTATGCAGCGCAGAGATGATATTATAATGCTCCTCACCGGCCTTATCATAATAGGCCGTTTTCTTATCCAACAGTTCTTCCAAAAGATCACCGGAGATGGTGACTGTTTTATCTTTTATATCACTGTTAATGACCAGCATTTCCAGCGTATTGAGAGCTGTCCTGGCATCCCCGTTAGAATAAATGGCGATTTGTTTCAGAAGCTCCTCGCTGATACTAATCTCCAAATCCGGAAAAGCTTGAGGGGATTTGAGGACCCGTTTGAGCAGTTCTTCAATATCTTCTTCGGTCAGCTGCTTGAGAACAAAGACCCGGGTGCGTGACAGCAAAGCCGAGTTAACTTCAAAAGAGGGATTTTCAGTTGTCGCTCCAATCAAAATGATACTGCCCTTTTCCACATAGGGCAAAAAAGCATCCTGCTGAGCCTTGTTAAAGCGGTGAATTTCATCAATAAAAACGATAGTGCGCTCACCCAGCTGGCGGTTTTCCTCTGCTTCGTTCATGATTTTACGGATTTCTTTGATGCCGTTTAAAACCGCACTGAAAGTAATAAACTTCGATTTTGTCTTTTTGGCAATAATTTCAGCCAGTGTCGTCTTTCCCACTCCGGGCGGTCCCCAGAAAATCATGGATGACACCTGATCCTTATCAATCATTTCCCGCAAAAATTTTCCTTCTCCCACCAGATGTTTCTGACCGACAAAATCATCCAGACTGGTCGGTCTCACACGACTGGCTAAAGGTGCTGTCATATCCATATCTTGGTCAAATAAAGATGTTTGCGCCATGGCTGTCCCTCCGATCCCAATATAATAGGCAAAAGTCTTAATAGCTTCGCCTTACAGAATTTCTTATTGATTCTTTTATTTTTCTTTGCTGATAAATTCTGACTAACTTTTAAGGCTACTCTTATTATAGCGCAAAAGGTTTGATATGACAGCAAACTAGCAGTCCTTTCACTCCTATAAACCTTACAAATTCTTGCCGGAAATGCTCTGATTTTTTATAAAACATATTTAAATGAAATGAAAACACTTTCTGAAAATAATTTGATTCATAAAAATATTTCATTTTTTTACATAAATTTGATACACTACTAGTAACTAGAGAATTTTTCTCCGTCTGTTACTGTTCAAACTGATGATCGAAAACAACCAAAGGAGGTCAGTATGGAAAAAGAACCCGTTATTGAGTTTAAAGAGGTCAATAAAATTTATGGAGACAATGTTGCTGTTGAGCATATCAATCTGAAAATTATGCCCGGAGAGTTTGTCTGCCTGATCGGTACCAGCGGTTCCGGCAAAACAACTATCCTGCGTATGATTAACCGGATGTTAAAACCAAGCAGCGGCGAAATCTTGATCAACGGTCAGGAAATTTCACACTTCAACCCTGTCCAGCTGCGGCGAAAAATCGGCTATGTCATTCAAAATATCGGCCTCATGCCTCACATGACCATCTATGAAAACATTACGCTGGTGCCAAAGCTTTTGAAATGGCCGGAAGAAAAGAAAAAAGCCAAGGCAAAAGAGCTGATAAAATTAGTTGAGCTGCCGGAAGATTTCTTGGATCGCTACCCTTATGAGCTGTCCGGCGGGCAGCAGCAGCGTATCGGCGTTATCAGAGCACTGGCTGCCGACCAAGAGATTATCCTCATGGATGAGCCTTTCGGAGCCTTGGATCCTATCACAAGAGAAGGGCTGCAGGATCTTGTCAAATCGCTGCAGGAAAAGACTGGAAAAACCATTGTCTTGGTTACCCATGATATTGATGAAGCCTTAAAGCTTGCAACCAAAATTGTTGTCATGGATGAAGGCCATACCGTTCAGCAGGACAGCCCTACTGAATTGCTGCGGCACCCGGCAACACCTTTTGTCCAAAAGATGATCGGGGAAGACCGCCTGATTCAGGCACGCGCTGATGTGACGCCTGTTAAGACAATCATGTTAAAAGACCCGGTTTCTATTACACCTGAACAATCCTTGCATGATGCGATTTCTTTAATGAGACAAAGACGCGTCGACTCTCTTTTGGTCACAGATAAGGACAATAAACTGCTCGGCCTTGTTGATATTGAAACCCTCAACAACAACTATAAGAAAAATCTTTCTGTCGGCGATATTCTAAACAAGGTCAATTTCTACTTAGAAGAAGACCAGCTCCTGCGCGATACAGCCCACCGTATTTTGAAGCGCGGCTTAAAATACGTTCCGGTGGTTGACAAAGAGCATCACCTCAAAGGAATTGTAACGCGGGCATCATTGGTTGATATGCTCTATGATATTATCTGGGGCAGCCAAGATACGGAGGACACGCTATGAGTGACTTTTTAGCACAGTACGGCAATGAATTAATCGTTAAAACTTGGGAACAGATTTATATTTCGGCAATGGCGCTGTTTTTGGGAATTATTGTCGCTGTTCCTATCGGTGTTGCGCTGACGCGGTTTCCAAAGCTGGCTAAATTTTTCATCGGTCTGGCCAGTATCCTGCAAACTGTTCCCAGTCTGGCACTTTTAGCCATGATGATCCCTTTGTTTGGTGTCGGAAGGACGCCTGCAATCATTGCGCTTTTCATTTATTCTTTGCTGCCAATCATGAGAAATACCTATATCGGAATGAATAATGTTGACCCCATTTTAAAGGACAGTGCGAAGGGCATGGGAATGACCCCGATTCAGTCAATTTTTCAAGTTGAGCTGCCCTTGGCAGTGCCGGTTATTATGACGGGAATCAGGCTGTCTGCCATTTATGTCATTGCCTGGGCAACCTTGGCGTCTTATATCGGTGCCGGAGGCCTTGGAGATCTCATTTTCAGCGGTCTGAGCCTCTTTCAGCCTTCTTTAATTATCGGGGGAACCATTCCTGTTATTCTCCTTTCTTTAATTGTTGATTATCTGCTTGGACGCCTTGAAGATTATTTGACACCGCGACAAAAGAGGAATTTATAACATGAAAAAACGACTATATTTTTTAGCAGTCCTTACCATAATTCCAATAATTGTTTTGGCCAGCTGCAGCAAAAACAACAGTTCGAGAACTAAGGACGACGCTAATATAAGAATCGCTGCACAAAGTACGACAGAATCCAGTATTATGGCCAACATGATCAGCGAGTTGATTAACCATGAGTTGGGCTATAAAACAACCCTGATTTCCAACCTCGGCTCTACCAATGTGGTTCATCAGGCTCTCATGCGAAAAGATGCGGACATTGCAGCCACCCGCTATACAGGAACTGACCTGACAGGGACGCTGAATTTACCGGCCGAAAAAGACAATGTCAAGGCCAGCAAAATTATCAAAAAAGAATTCACCAAACGCTTTGATCAGACTTGGTTTCCAAGCTATGGTTTTGCTGACACCTACGCCTTTATGGTAACCAGCAAATTTGCCAAGGCAAACAACCTTACAACCGTAGCGGATCTAAAGCGGATAGCAACAACTGCTAAGGCAGGTGTTGACAGTACCTGGATGAGGCGCGAAGGCGACGGTTACAAGGAATTCAGCCGCACCTACGGTTTCTCCTTTAAGAGTATCTATCCGATGCAGATAGGTCTTGTCTATGATGCTGTTGAGAACGATAAGATGCAGGTGGTTCTGGGCTATTCCACAGACGGCCGCATTCAAAGCTACGACCTCACTATTCTCAAAGACAACAAGCATTTCTTTCCGCCTTATGACGCCTCCATGGTGGCCAACAACCGTATTTTGAGGCAGTATCCTGAGTTAAAGCCGCTGCTCCACCGCTTAGATGGCAAGATTGACCTTGAGACCATGCAGGAACTCAACTATCAAGTTGATGACCAATTGCTGGAGCCGTCCGTTGTCGCACATAATTTTTTGAAAAAACATCATTACTTCCGCGAAGGAGGGGATCAATAATGAGTCATATGAGTCTTACGCAGCAGCTGATTTACTATTTTCAGCACAACAGCAGCTACATTCTGACACAGTTTCTGCAGCATTTCCTCATTTCCATATACGGCGTGCTGCTTGCTGCCCTGATAGGCATTCCGGTGGGAATACTGATTGCTAAGAAGGGACAGCTCCGAGGATTTATCATGGGTATCGCTAATGTCATCCAAACCATTCCCTCGTTAGCCATGATTTCAATTATTATGCTGGCTTTAGGTCTGGGCACAAAAACTGTTATTGCTACTGTCTTCTTATACTCCCTGCTGCCTATTATCGGCAACACCTATGCCGGTATCCGAAATGTCAATGCTGACTTAGTCGATGCTGCCAAGGGCATGGGAATGACTGGTAAACAGCAACTGCTGATGGTTGAGCTGCCTTTATCCTTAGCTGTCATTATGGCCGGTATCCGAAATGCCTTGGTGCTGGCAATCGGGATTACGGCTATCGGAGCCTTTGTCGGCGGCAGCGGTCTTGGAGATATTATTATACGCGGTACCAATGCAACCAACGGCGGTGCTATCATTCTTGCAGGTTCCCTGCCAACCGCCTTTATGGCTGTTGTTTCCGATTTAATTCTCGGGGCTATCCAGCACTATTTGGAACCAAAAGGTATGTCAACCAACCGTTAAACTCATAGCCATCCGTTTGCCAACGGGTGGTTTATTTGTTTTACAGCTACGTGCACAAACAGAAGCAAAAATTACATCAATAAAAAAAGCTGCCTCATCAGACAGCTGTCAGTCTAACCAAGTCTCTTCATCCGGTAAGAGGCTTTTTTTAGAAATTTTAGAGACGTGCCGGTTGCCGGCTACATAAAAACAAAGCGGCTCTGTGCGCCAGTTATCGCTGCAGGTCACACCGATGCGGGGCCTTGCGGCAATACGGTGCGGTAATTTGTCCTTTAGCAGCTGCAGGTGAGAAGCCTCTAAAAAATCTCCGTTAAAACGCTTATCAATCCCTGCCAACTTTGTTAATTTCCCGGGACCGTTGGCCAAAAGTTCACCGTCAGGAAGTTCCAGAGCCCGGATAAGAACTGCTTCTGCAACATCCTGTTCCTTAGTCACTAAGTTGAGCATCTGATGGCCGTAAATCTGATAAACATACCAGTGCCCTGCCGGCAGATACATGGCTTCATTTTTCGGCGTTCGCCGCCCCTTAGCACTGTGGCAGGCACTGTCCTTGCTGCCCAAATAAGCTTCTGTTTCTACAATTCTGCCCAGCAGCTGACCATTTAAACACAGCTGCATGCCCAGCAAGGCTTTGGCTGTGCCGATAGTGTCTGTTTCCATTAACTGCTTAAATTCATTTGTTAGCATAGCTTTATTATAACATGTTAAGGCTTAAGTAAGATTTGTTTTGCAAGGTACAGCAAAAAAACACGCGCAATTCTTGAAATCGGTTTCAAAAGTGCTATAATGAATTTAATTAAATAAAAATTGGAGGAACAACTATGGCCTATAAGACAACCTACCCGTATACGAATGAGGTTTTAAAAGAATTTGCAAACAACAGTGATGCAGATTTAGAAAAGGCATTGGCAACAGCACACGCTCTTTATAAAAAATGGCGTGCTGAAGGCGGCTTAGAAGAACGTAAAGCCCAGCTGCATAAAGTAGCTGACCTTCTTCGCAGGGACCGTGACAAATATGCTGAAGCGATGACCAAAGACATGGGTAAACTTTTTACAGAAGCTCAAGGGGAAGTTGATTTATGTGCAGAAATTGCCGACTACTTTGCTGATAAAGCAGAAGAATTCCTGCAGCCTAAGTCATTTGAACCTATCCACGGAGATGCCTATTATATCAAACAGGCAGTCGGCGTGCTCTTTATGGTAGAACCTTGGAATTTCCCATTCTATCAAGTAATGCGCGTGTTCGCTCCTAACTTTATGATCGGCAATCCAACCGTCCTAAAACATGCGTCTATCTGCCCGGGTTCTGCCCAAGCATTTGAAGACTTGGTTAGAGAAGCAGGCGCTCCTGAGGGCTCTTTCAAGAACCTCTTCCTCACTTACGACCAAGTAAACAATGCTATTGCAGACCCTCGGGTTCAAGGTGTTGCCTTGACCGGTTCTGAACGCGGCGGTGCTTCAATCGCTGCCGAAGCAGGAGCAAATCTGAAAAAATCTGCACTTGAACTTGGCGGTAACGATGCCTTCCTTATCTTAGAAGACGCTGATTTTGATCTCTTGAAGAATACTGTCTTCTTTGCCCGTCTCTACAATGCCGGTCAGGTATGTACATCATCGAAACGCTTTATCGTTGTTGGCGATGACAACTATAAGAAATTCGTTGATATCGTTGTTGAAGCCTTTAAGACAGCTAAATGGGGCGACCCAATGGATCCTGAAACAACACTTGCACCGCTGTCATCTGCTGAAGCCAAAGAAGATGTTCTCGGTCAAATCAAATTGGCGGTAGATAATGGAGCGCATGTAGTTTATGGCAATGAACCGATTGACCATCCGGGAAACTTTATCATGCCTACTGTCTTGACTGATATTACTAAAGACAACCCAATCTACAACCAAGAAATCTTTGGCCCTGTGGCATCTATCTACAAAGTGGATACCGAAGAAGAAGCTATCGCTATCGCTAATGATTCCAGCTATGGACTGGGCGGTACAGTCTTCTCCAAAGATCTTGAGCACGCCAAAGAAGTTGCTGCTAAAGTTGAAACAGGTATGTCCTTCATCAATTCCGGCTGGACATCTCATCCGGAAGTTCCGTTTGGCGGTATCAAAAACTCAGGCTACGGCCGCGAACTCAGCAATCTTGGATTTGATGCTTTCGTCAACGAACACCTTGTGTTCACGCCTCACCAATAAAGTCAGCTGACGTTTTCTGAACTCTTAAATGCGCTTGCATTTAGGAGTTTTTTATTTGCCTGTATCTTCCAGAAAAGTTAAACTTTTTTTGCACCACTTTCTGAAAATAGGCGTATAATCATCTTATAAAGTAAAAGGCTTACATTAGATGGGAAGTGTTTTTCGTGATTAGAAAAGGCAATCAGCAAAACATTAACAGACAGCCTAATTTATACCAATACGATGTACAGACTGTCTTTGAACAGGCAAAGACCAGTCCTCAGGGACTCTCTTTTGATGAAGCTGCCAAAAGGCAGGAAATATACGGCCCTAACCAACTGGAAAAAATCAAAGGAGAACCCTTAATCATCAAATTTGCCAAAAACTTTTTGTCTTTGATGGCAATTCTGCTTTGGATTGGCGGAGCAGTCGCCTTCTTCTTTGCAGGGACACCTGAGCTGGGAATAGCTATCTGGCTGGTCAACATTATCAACGGATGCTTTTCCTTCTTCCAAGAATATAAGGCCGGCAAGGCAACAGAAGCCCTTGAGCACATGCTGCCTTCCTATGCCCGTGTTACCCGGCAAAATCAAGAAGAAAAGATTCTTGCCCAAGAGCTGGTACCGGGTGATCTGATGATGATTGAAGAGGGCGACAGTATTTCTGCTGACGCTCGCATTATTTCTGCTACAGATGATTTTCAGGTTAACCAGTCTGCCCTTACCGGTGAGTCTAACCCTGTCAATAAAAATAACCGTGCTATTTCTGAGAAAGATCCCGATCTTCTCAGTTTGGACAATCTTGTCTTTGCCGGCACATCTGTCAGCAAGGGCAATGCTAAAGTTCTAATCACCAATATCGGTATGGCAACAGAATTTGGACAGATTGCCCATTTAACACAAGGCGTCAGCAATGTCACCAGTCCTTTGCAAAAAGAACTCAACCGTCTGACCAAGCAGATTTCCTTGATCGCTGTATCGGTCGGTATCTTCTTTTTGCTCACATCCGTTTTACTCATTAAAGAACCCTTGGCACAGGCCTTTGTCTTTGCATTGGGCATGATTGTGGCCTTTATTCCTGAGGGTCTTTTGCCAACCGTGACACTGTCACTTGCCATGGCTGTTCAAAAGATGGCTAAGAAAAATGCGCTGGTCAAAACGCTGGCTTCTGTAGAGACTTTGGGAGAAACTTCCGTTATCTGCTCTGATAAAACTGGAACACTGACCCAAAATGAAATGACAGTCAATCATATCTGGACGCCGCAGCAAGAATACGATGTAACAGGTCTGGGCTATGCTCCCAAAGGCAGGATTGAAGCCAATCAAAAGCCGGTTCAAGTCAGTGATAATCCCAGTCTAAACTGGCTCATCAGAGGAGCTGCCCTTTGCGGCAATGCTTCGATTGAACCGCCTCACGGAGACCAAACGCGATACACTGTCCTTGGCGACCCGACCGAAGCCTGCCTAAACGTCCTTGCTCAAAAAGCTGGAATTAACCTAACCGACAATGAAAAGACAGCTCCCAGGCTTCATGAACTGACCTTCGACTCCGAACGTAAGCGCATGACAACAATCCACCAGCTCGAAACAGCACTGGATGGAAGCCATCTGATTAGTTTTACTAAGGGAGCGCCTAAAGAAATCGCAGAGCTGTCCAGCAGAATTTACGACCAAAACCAGATCAGACCCTTGACTGATAAGGAAAGAGCTGCCATTTTAAAAGCCAATGACCAATATGCCAAAGATGGACTGCGCGTTTTGGCTCTGGCCTGCCGCCAGCTTGATTACACGCCTGACCTGCCGCAGGATTTCGCGGATTATACCCCTGAAATCATTGAACAAGACCTCATCTTCATGGGACTACTTGTCATGCAGGATCCGCCGCGTATGGAAGTTGCTGAGGCTATTGAAAAATGCCATAAGGCAAACATCAGAATTATCATGATCACCGGTGACTATGGTCTGACAGCTCTCAGCATCGCTAAGAAAATTGGCATTGTTCAAGGAAACAATCCCCGCCTCGTCACAGGTCAGGAATTAGGAGAGCTGTCCGACAGTGACCTTCAGATGATTCTTAAAGACGAAGTGGTCTTTGCCCGTATCGCTCCTGAACAAAAATACCGCATCGTGACCAATCTGCAGGAACTGGGCCATGTTGTTGCTGTAACCGGCGATGGTGTCAACGATGCCCCTGCCTTGAAAAAAGCTGACATTGGTGTTGCCATGGGAATTACCGGAACCGATGTCGCCAAATCCTCAGCTGACATGATTTTAACCGATGATAACTTTGCCTCCATCGTTAATGCTATCGAAGAAGGACGGACAGTCTATCAAAATATTAAAAAGTTTCTAACCTACATCTTCAACTCCAATACCTCTGAAGCAGTGCCCTCAGCCACCTTTCTGTTCTCCCGCGGGTTCATTCCTCTGCCATTAACCGTTATGCAGATTCTCGCTATTGACCTTGGCAGTGATATGCTGCCCGCCTTAGGTCTGGGTATTGAAAATGCTGAAAAAGATATTATGGAAAGACCGCCCAGACGCAAATCGGACCCGCTCCTCACTAAAAAGCTGCTGGTTAAAGCCTTTGTCTGGTACGGTCTGCTGGAAGCTGTTCTTGCCATGGGAGCTTTCTTTTTCACCTATCTGATTCACGGTCAGGGATTTGCTTTTAGCGGCCCCTACTATGCAGAAGCCACAACCATGACGCTGGGAGCTATCATATTCTGCCAAATCGGCATGGTGCAAAACTGCCGGACAACTAAGCAGTCTGTCTTTGATCTTAAACTCTTTTCAAATTCTTATATCAATCTGGGAATGCTGGCTGAAATCCTGCTCTTTATCCTTTTGAGCTACCTGCCTCTTTTTAACCATATTTTTAATACAGCCCCTTTAGAAGCAGTGAACTGGCTTTATCTGATTTGCTGTCCAATTCCTATTCTTGCTTTGGAAGAAATTCGCAAGGCTTGGCTCAGAAAGCATTCTCACAGCTGAGTTTAAAGACCATACAGAATTTTTCAGAAAATAATAGAATTTTGCAACAATTATACTGATTACAAGCAAGATTTGTGCTATAATGTTTTATAAAGTTATAGCATTCTGCTTCAGATAACTATATATGAGATGAAAGGAAGCGGTCAAATGACTGACAAAGAAACTCTTAAACATTTAAGAAATCGCAGTTCTGTCTACGATTCAATGGTTAAATCACCTAATCGTGCTATGCTCAGAGCAACAGGCATGCAGGATGACGATTTTGAAAAGCCTATCGTTGGCGTTATTTCCACTTGGGCCGAAAATACACCCTGTAATATTCACCTGCACGACTTTGGCAAACTGGCAAAAGTCGGGGTTAAAGATTCGGGAGCCTGGCCCGTTCAATTCGGAACCATTACAGTTTCAGACGGTATTGCTATGGGAACCCAAGGAATGCGCTTCTCGCTGACATCACGCGATATTATCGCTGATTCGATCGAAGCGGCTATGGGCGGACACAATGTCGATGCCTTTGTCGCTATCGGCGGCTGTGATAAAAACATGCCAGGTTCCATGATTGCCATTGCCAATATGGATATTCCGGCTATCTTTGCCTACGGCGGTACTATTGCTCCCGGTAATTTAGACGGTAAAGATATTGACCTTGTCTCTGTCTTTGAAGGGGTCGGCCACTGGAACCACGGTGACATGACCGAAGAAGAAGTTAAAGCTCTCGAATGCAATGCCTGTCCCGGCCCTGGCGGCTGCGGCGGTATGTACACAGCCAACACCATGGCAACAGCCATTGAAGTTTTGGGAATGAGCCTTCCGGGCTCTGCTTCGCATCCTGCCGAATCTCCTGAGAAAAAAGCAGATATTGAAGAAGCCGGCCGTGCTGTTGTGAAGATGCTGGAGATGGGCATTAAACCATCAGATATCCTGACACGCGAAGCTTTTGAAGATGCCATTACGGTAACCATGGCTCTGGGCGGATCCACCAACTCAACCCTCCACTTGTTAGCGATTGCCCATGCAGCTAATGTTGAGCTGACACTTGATGATTTCAATGTCATTCAGGAAAAAGTTCCTCATTTGGCTGACCTGAAACCTTCCGGCAAATATGTCTTCCAAGATCTTTATAATGTCGGCGGCGTACCGGCAGTGATGAAATACCTCTTGGCAAACGGCTTTCTGCATGGTGATCGTCTCACCTGTACCGGTAAGACCGTCGCTGAAAACTTGGCTGAATTTGACGACCTGACACCAGGCCAAAAAGTCATCATGCCGCTGGAAAATCCAAAACGTGCGGACGGACCGCTGATTATCCTTCACGGTAATCTCGCTCCGGAAGGTGCTGTTGCTAAAGTTTCAGGTGTTAAAGTTCGCCGCCACGTCGGACCGGCCAAGGTCTTTGACTCAGAAGAAGCTGCTATCGAAGCAGTGCTGACAGATGAGATTGTTGACGGAGATGTTGTTGTTGTTCGTTATGTCGGACCAAAAGGCGGACCTGGCATGCCGGAAATGCTTTCTCTTTCTTCTATGATTGTCGGTAAAGGTCAAGGAGACAAGGTGGCCCTGCTCACTGACGGCCGTTTCTCAGGCGGGACTTACGGCTTGGTTGTCGGACATATCGCCCCTGAAGCTCAGGACGGCGGACCAATTGCCTACCTTCGTACCGGTGATACAGTTATTGTTGACCAAGATACCAAGGAAATCACCATGGACGTCTCAGAAGAAGAGCTTGAACGCCGCAAGGCTGAAACCGAAATTCCGCCGCTTTATTCCCGCGGAGTTTTAGGCAAATACGCTCACATCGTTTCCTCCGCTTCTAAAGGAGCTGTGACAGACTTCTGGAAACCCGAAGAAACCGGTAAAAAATAGAATTAACACTCAAAAAACAAAAGCTCATCGTTTTAACTAACGGTGAGCTTTCTTATTATTTAGGACTGATTCCCAATGCAATTCTGCCAAAACGGCTGATACGCGTAATCTTCCAGGCCGGTGACCAGACGACTTCCACTCCAACCTTATTGATGCCATCAATTTCAGACAGAGAATCAATAATTTCTGCAGGCAGTGTATCGATGCAGCCGCAGTTAACTTCAGTAAAGGTAATAACTAATTTGCAGAACCCTTCTTCATCCAAATTTATTTCGTAGATTAATCCAAGATTATAAATATCCAGTTCAATCTCCGGGTCATATATTTTTTCAAGTTTTTCAATCAGCTGATCGCTAATGGCTGCAGCGCGCTCATTGATTTTGATATCATCTCTCATTTATGCTCTCCTTCACAAAGTGATTTGGCTATATTTTCCCATAAATAAACCTTTTTTTCAATATTTAATAAATGATTTTTTCCATTTCAGATAATTTCCCTTCTAAAAGCAGGCTCTTTTTATGTTAAAATAAGAAGAATGATAAAAGGAAAGGGAGTTTAGAGGAGATGAAAAATGTGAAGAATCCACCTCTTGTGATGTCAGGCCTGAGTCTGGGCTTGTTTGCTCTTGGAAATCTGCTGGAACTTTACCATCCGGTTTTACGCTACTTATTAGGGATAGCCGCCCTCTTTATCTACCTGCTTTTAATCATCGGGATTTTGAACAACCTCCCTCAGGCAAAAGAGCAGTTGCTGCAGCCCTTGGTTGCTTCCGTCTTTCCGACCTTTTTTATGTCAGGCATGCTGCTTGCAGGTTATATTCAAATTTTTTCCGGACTGGGTTCTTGGATTACTGCCGCCAGCCGGCTTGTCTGGTGGCTGGCCTTCTTGGGAAATGCCGGCTTAATCATTTATTTTACTTTTACATTTGTCCTGCATTTCAGCTGGGACTACGTCTTTCCTTCATGGTCAGTTCTTTATGTCGGCATTGCAGTAGCTGCTCTGACAGCTCCTATCAGCGGACAGTATTTGCTAGGGCAAATGATCTTTTGGATTTGCTTGATTTTGACCCTGCTGGTCCTGCCTTTTATGACGATTAAAGCCTACCGCATCGGTCTTCCTGAGAGTGCCAAACCCAATATTTCTACATTTTGTGCTCCTTTGTCGCTCCTGCTTGCGGGCTATTTGAAAACTTTCCCAGACGGACAACATCCAAATATCAAGATTGTCTGGTTTTTACTCTTAGCCTCACAGCTCCTTTATTTCTTTGTTGTTGTCCAATTGCCTGTTCTTTTAAAACGAGATTTCAACCCGGGATTTTCCGCTTTTACCTTTCCCTTTGTCATATCCATCACTTCACTGCGTGCGGCCGGCCTTTATCTGAATGTGCAGCATCCTTTGTTTCAACTCTTGGTTAAACTAGAGGAGATACTGGCTGTTTTGCTGGTTCTCTTCGTCTTTATTCACTATCTGAGGTTCTTGTTTCACAGCAAGGCTCCTGACAGCTAAAAATAAATTTCCCTGTCAATCCAGTAGAATCAGGCAGGTTTTTTCTGCTTGACAGAAGTACCAGCTGCAGCGGTCAGTCTTGTTTACAATTGTGTCAACCTGCTATGTGTAAAAAAGCACACTCTCTTCAGCCTTATACTCGATATTAATAGATCAAGCGAGCTCTCCCAATTTAGCCTTACAAGTTTACTTTTTTACAAATCTGTCAACCTGTCAGCAGATACCTATCTTTTATAGGCTTTTCTATATGCAGGTTTTATGGTAAACTATTACCATGAATTATAAAGGTTTAGTATTTTTTGATCTTGACGGAACGCTTTTGAACAAGCAGTCACAAGTTTCATCTGAGAATCAGCTGGCTCTTAAGGAGCTGACTGCAAACGGCTATCTTCCTATTATTGCTACCGGACGTTCGATAAAGGAGCTTAACGGGGTGCTTGAACAGTCAGGCATCACATCTGTTATTATGATGAACGGTATGTCTATCTATATTGAAGGAAAAGAAGTCTTTTCACAAAACATTGACAGCGAAATTACTGATAAATTGCTGGATTTGGCTCGCAGTTTTGAAGAGGAAATCGCCTATTACACGCCCTTTGACATCCGCCTGTCAGGCAATTCCCAAGGCTTGAAAGAACATTTTACTTATTTTAATGAGGAACTACCGCCAGTTAATGAACATTTTTATCTTGACAACTCTATCAACATGCTGTTAGTCGGCAGTCTTGATAAGAGCCATGATGCCCTATATCAAAAAGCCATCCCTCAGCTCCATTTTTTCAGAAACAGCCCTTATTCTATTGACGTCACCAAGGTGGGATTTGACAAAGGAACAGGTGTCAATATCGTCAAGGATATTCTCAATCTGCAGCATGTTCCAACTTATGCTTTCGGAGATGGTAAAAATGATATTCCTTTGCTTTTGGCTGCTGATTATTCAATTGCAATGGAAAATGCCGTTGAGGAAGTTCGCGAGATAGCAGACTTTATAACTCACCATCACGATCAAGACGGAATTAAGCATGCCTTGGCACACTACCATTTAATTTAACAGTAAAAAAGATTGGAAGTCAGGTTTTCCAATCTTTTTCGTTTTTTAATTCAGTCAATTAAAAGGGTAAGCTGTGAAGCTCTGCTTATCCTTTTCAGGCCGCTCTTCTTTGCAAAACAACTTTTCGTTTTCCGACTATCAGCCCCAGAACAGCAAAGATGACGAAAAATACGCCTAAAGCCAAGACCTGACTGCCGATTGTACCAGCCATTGAAATTGTTTCTCGCAGGCCAGATACAGAGTAACTCATTGGCAAATAAGGATTGACGTTTTGGAAGAACTTATCTGTTACATCAAGAGGATAGGTTCCGGCGCTGGATCCTAACTGCAGCAAGAGTAAAATTAAGGACGCAAAGGCACCGAATTTATCATGCCAGGTTACTAAGGCTGTTACCAGCGTCATGAAAGTGATACTTGTAAGAATAGTCAAGCCCAGAGTCCTAAGCTCAAAATTGGACGTCAAACCTATCATACGGACTCCAGCATAAAGGATAATGGCTCCTGCTACAGCAATTAAACCATTGACAGCAAATTTTTGTTCAAGCCATTCTTTAAGAGTTTTTGCCTTTTTACCTGAAAGAGCCTCCCTAAAGATTGTATTGGTTGATAAGGCCATAACCATCAAGGCTGCTGACATCATGTAAGGAGCCATCCCTACACCGTTATTCTTTACGTGATCCTTATCCTGATGCTTGATAGAAACAGGATTTGCTAAAGTGCTGGCGTTAGTATCAGCAACCGATACAATTGACAGTTTATTCTTTGCATGTGATAAAGCTTTAGAAAGCTGGCTGCTTCCGCTTGACAGTTCTGTCAAGTTCTTTGTCAAGGTGTTGCTTCCCTCTGACAATTTACCGGCTCCTGTAGAAATTTGGCTGGCACCGCTAGCCAGCTGGCTGGCTCCAGCAGTTAATTGACTGCTGCTGGCAGCCAATGTATTAGCACCGTTATTAAGCGTGCCGACTGCACTGGTATAAGCATTTAACCCCTTTGTCAATGCAGCAGTTCCTGCTGACAGACCGTTTCCAAGCTGACCTGCGCCGTTGGCTAACGAGCTGCTGGCCGGGATAATCTGTGTATTTAAAGCCGTATTGATCTGTGTCAATCCACTTGACAAAGTTGTTAAGCTTGCAGATGCACTCGGCAGCACCAGATTTGCTGTTTGTTTTAATTGAGTTAAAGCTGCGCTGGGATTGCTGCCAGTATTTGCTGCAGCCTGTCCGTTTGGCAGTAAATTTTGAATACTTTGAACACTGGTTAAAATGGCCTTTGCCTGAGAAACGGTTGCCGCATCAGGACCTGTTGCTGTCGCTGCCGTTGAATTACTTGTATTAGCTAAAGCAGCAGCAATTTCAGATTGATCTGATGCAGACAGCTTTTGGTAAGCGCTGGTCGCCTGCACAGCAGCTAGAGGATTCTGCTGCTGACTGCCTGCTGGCGTCTGCTGGGTCGTACCGGCCGAATTGACAATATTCTGTGCTGCTGTCGTTATAGCTGACAGATAGCTGCTGATATTGACATTGCTGGGCGCTGCTGCAGGAGCCGCACTGAAATTTTGGATAGCTGTATTGAGGCCATTTAAAGAGCCGATCAGCTGAGTAATTTGTTGACTTTGCTGGGCTGAGAGGTTTGTCTTGGCTGAGAGAGCAGCCAGTCCCTGATTGAGCTGACTGGCAGCATTGGCCAGTTGCTGAATCTGGCCTGAACCATTGCTTAATTGGGAAACTCCCCCCAGAAGTTCCTGTGACTTACTATTAAGCTGACTTGTCCCGGCAGCTAACTGCCCCACTCCTCCTGTATAGGTCTGTAAACCTGAATACAAGCTGTTAGCCCCTTGATTAAATGTTTGGCTGGAATTAGCCAAGGTTGCCAGATTGCTGCCAATCAGCTGACTTCCTTTTTCCAGCTGGCTGGATCCTCCTGCTATCTTTTGACTGGCGGTGCTGGCCTCACCAAGACCAGTTTTTAAAGTTGACATATTTTTAAAAAGAGATTTTGTATAGGTTCCTGTAATATTTTTTGAGACAGATGCTTTTAAGGTTTTAGCAGCCGTCTCGCTCATTTTAGAAGCAACAAAGCTGTGCCCTTTAGACGTCTGATAGGAAATGGTGATTTGTCTGGGGTCATCTGTCAAAACACTGGCTGCCTTTTGGGACAGATCGTTCGGCAGAGTAATAATCATATAATAATCACCTTCTTGCAGTCCCTTTTGGGCCTTCTCGCTGCTGACAAAATGATAATCCAGATTCTTATTTCGCGCCATGGTGTCAACCATATCTTCACCAATGGTCATTTCTTTATTGTTGTAAGATGCCGGCTTATCTTCATTAACTACAGCAACCGGTAAGTCTGACACATGGCCGTAAGGATCCCACATTGAACGCAAAAAAATAATATTATATAAAGCAGGAACAAGGGCTATCCCCACCATTGTAATCCAAAGCATAGGCTTTTTTAAGACTGCTTTTAATTCCGCTAACATTTTCTCTCCTTTTTATACATTATGTCTAAATATTTGATATAATAGATTATACTCATAAATAAGCATTTTACAAGATAAAAATCAGAATTTTAGACAGTGTGTATAATTCTGTTCAAAAGGAGTTTGACCATGACAAAATCTCTAAAAAAAGAAAAAACAAAGCAAGCCTTGGAAACAGCTATGGCTCATTTATTAGAAAAAGAGAGTTTTAACGACATTACAACAACTGAGTTAGCCAAAGCAGCCCATATCAGCCGCAGCGGCTTTTACACGCATTATAAAGACAAATATGAAATGATTGACATCTATCAGCAGACACTCTTCAGCAAATTGGAGTATATTTTTGACAAAAATTCAGCCAACCAGGAAGGAGCTATTTTAGAAGTCTTTGAATTTCTCAATCGAGAACCGCTGTTTGCAGCCCTGCTCTCTGAGAATGGCACCAAAGAAATTCAGGAATTCCTGAAAAACAAATTTCGGCTGTTAATCACTCAAGATTTGCAAGTCGGTCTTTCCATCACCATTCAAAATAATTTTCAAAACAAAAATTTGACGGATGTTGAAAGAGAATACGGAACAATCTATATTATCAATGCCCTCTTTGGCGTCTGCCAAATGTGGATTGCCCGCGGTAAGGTTGAAAGCCCTGAACAGATGACAGATTTTATTATTAAAATGATGCATTAAGTTATGTTAATTCTTCTTAAAAGCAAAAAAACGGTTCGATTTGAATCGCTTTTTTTATCGTGAAGCCGTACCTGCCTTTTTATTATAAGCTGACTGATCTACCTTTAATTAAAAAGAACCATTATAAAAGGCTGAAACGATTAGTTCCAGCCTTTTGATAAGCAATAATCCTATATTAGAGCATTTTGTTGTAGTATTCAACGACAAGGGCTTCATTGATTTCCGGATTGATTTCATCACGTTCGGGAAGACGTGTCAGTGAACCTTCCAATTTATCAGCATCAAAAGAAACAAATGCGGGACGTCCGACAACAGCTTCAACTGCTTCCAGGATAGCTGGAACCTTAGCTGATTTTTCACGAACTGAAATGACCTGACCCACTTCAACGCGATAGCTAGGAATATCAACGCGTTTGCCATCAACAAGAATGTGTCCGTGGTTGACAAACTGACGTGCTTGACGGCGTGTCGTTGCAAGACCTAAGCGGTAAACGACATTGTCAAGACGGCGTTCAAGAAGAATCATAAAGTTAAAACCAAGTGTTCCTTCTTTGACTTTAGTCGCTTGAACGAATAAGTTACGGAATTGTTTTTCACCAAGGCCGTATGAGAAGCGCAGTTTTTGTTTTTCAGCCAACTGCAAACCGTACTCAGACAGTTTTGAGCGATTGTTTGGACCATGCTGACCCGGTACGTAGTTACGGCGTGCCAGTTCTTTACCTGTACCTGTAAGTGACAAACCGAGACGGCGGGATTGTTTCCATGATGGACCTGTATAACGTGACATTTGATGTCCTCCTATAAAATAAATATTTTGTAGGAAATAACGTTTTAAGCAAACCTAATTCGTGCAGATGCCCTTCGCCTAAACAGCAAAGGTTACTGATAAAAGTTAGTAGATCATTTGTACCGAAAAACAAAGCACGAAGGCAACATTAAATAAAAGTTTAGCCTAAGAAGCAATGTATGCAGTGCAAACAGCCACCGGGGACACCTGTTGACGAGCTTTATTTTGCTCTGCTGCTATTTCACACAAACGATAGTATAACACAGAAAAAAGGCTTTGTAAAGCCTTTTCGCATAATATTTTATTGTGACAAAGCAGCTAAAATCAATTATCGGCTTTTGCCATCTGGCAAAATCTCCTTGCCTTTCCTGCAAGGTGCTTTCTAGCCTAATCGCAGTCCAAAGCTTAACTGTCTCAAATAGACCTAGCCATTGGTGTTTTGCAGGGCGTGATTTAAAATCTGTACCGTGTTGGCAGACTTGTTGCAAACTTTACAACTTTGTCAATTTTCTGTCAACCATAAAAGATCAAGCCTGCCAAGGATCTAATCAAAGTAGTGAATCAGCGTTTTTTCCGTCAAAATATCCGAGTAAGTATACGATTCAACATAGGTATTGTCAATTTCACCCGGAATACTTGCCTCATCCTTATATTCAACAATAAATAATGACGAGTAAACTTCAATCAGACGGCCGACCTTGTTTTTTTCCCGTTTACGGCCGTTTTCAAGCGTCAGTTCAACCAACTGACCTTCATGATTTTTAATATCTTCTTTAATTTTTTTCATCTTTGCGACATCTGCAAATGCATCACTCATTAAATGTATCTCTCCTATCTTTCCTCAAATGGGGCTATGGTCGAAAATTTATTATACTGCTTCTGGAAGATCAGTTTAACTGTTCCTCTGGCACCTGCCCGATTTTTTTCCAGTATAACCTCAATAGTATTGTCCTCCAGCTGATCCTGTCCGTCTTCCTTGTCACCTCTGTCATAATAATCATCACGATACAAAAAAGCAACAATATCGGCATCTTGTTCAATAGAACCTGACTCCCGAATATCAGACAGAACCGGCCTTTTATCCTGACGCTGCTCAACACCGCGAGACAGCTGGCTGAGGGCAATAACCGGAACCTTAAGCTCTTTAGCAAGTATTTTTAGCTGGCGGGAAATATCAGAAACTTCCTGCTGACGATTTTCCGGACGTGTTCCTGTGATCAGCTGAAGATAGTCAATAACAATCAAACCCAGTCCATTTTCAAGTTCCTGATCAAGTTTGCGGGCACGCGCCCGAATTTCTGTGACTTTAATCCCCGGGGTGTCATCAATGTAAATGGGAGCTTCAGCAAGAGTTCCCTGAGCCAGCGTAATGTTTTGCCATTCCTGCTCACTCAGCTGACCGGTCCGCAAATGATGGGCATCTACCATACCTTCTGATGCAAGCATCCGGTCGACTAAACTTTCCGCCCCCATTTCAAGCGAGAAAATGGCAACCGGCCGGTTGCTTTTTGTTCCGACATTTTGCGCAATATTAAGAACAAAGGCTGTCTTACCGACTGCCGGTCTGGCAGCCAGAATAACCAGCTGATCCGGATGCAGGCCTGTTGTAATCTTATCAAGATCCTGAAAACCTGTTGGCAGCCCAGTAACATCTGAAGTCTGTTTTGACCGCAGTTCAAGATTTTCATAATTGATGGCTAAAACATCAGAAATTTTGCGAAAACCGCTGCGATTGCTGCGCTCATTGACATCAACCAGGGCTTTCTCAGCACCTGCAATAATCTCTTCAGAATCTGTCGCTCCCTCATAGGCTTGATTGACCGTTTCTGTTAAGCGGTCAATAATCCGGCGCAGCATAGATTTTTCAGCCACAATCTTGGCATAATACTCAGCATTGGCACTGGTTGGCACACTGTTGACCAATTCAACAAGGTAAGAGATTCCGCCAATATTTTGCAGGTCCCCCTGACTGTCAAGAACGGCGCGGACAGTTGTTGCATCAATAGCGTCATTTCGGTCATTGAGACTTATCATCGCTTTAAAAATAACTCGATGCGCATATTTATAAAAATCCTCAGGCTCAATATATTCTCGAACAGCAATGAGTTTATCAGGCGATATAAAAATAGAACCTAAGACAGATTGTTCTGCTACCAAATCCTGAGGCTGAACTCGTAATTCCGGAGCTTCTGGCAAAACTTCTCACCCCCTAACCTTATTTTGTCTGATCATGAATTCAGGCTTCCTTAACCTGAAGTTTGATAATACCGTCAACATCTTTATGAAGCTTTACAGGCACCTCAATAACCCCAATCGCACGGATAGAGTGATCAAGCTTAATATGGCGCTTATCAAGCTTAATTCCAAACTGTCTGTTTAATTCCTCAGAGATTTTTTTAGCTGTGATAGAACCAAACGTTCGGCCGTCCGGACCGACTTTTTCTGTGAACTGAACAAGAGTTGCTTCTTTTTCCAGCTCTGCCTTGATGGTCTTAGCTTCAGCCAACAGTTCTGCCTGAGCTTTTTCTTCGGACTTCTGCTTGCCTTTAAGCTCATTGATGGCCTGTTTGGTGGCTTCTTTGGCTAAATTTTTCTTGATTAAAAAATTTTGAGCGTAGCCTGTAGGAACTTCCTTGACTTCGCCTTTTTTACCTTTTCCCTTGACATCTGCCAAAAAAATAACTTTCATCACTAAGACTCCTTATTTTCTTTAAATTCTTCTTTAATTTTTTCTAACAAGAGCTCGCGAACCTCTTTAACAGTCATATCCTGTATTTGACAAGCAGCTAAGTTAAAGTGGCCGCCGCCGCCCATTTCTTCCATAATCCGCTGAACATTGATTTTATTGCGGCTCCGTGCTGACACAGAGACAAACCCTTCAGAGGTTTTGGTAATGACAAATGTAGCTTCAATACCTGCCATGCTGAGCATAGTATCAGCGGCCTTGCCGGCGATAACCTTAGAATAGCTGGCATCTTCTGATCCGGCTGTCACAATGACATTCGGCAGAATACGTTCCCCGCGTAAAATTAACTCATTAACGGATCGGTATTCATCAAAATCAAGAGCCGATATGTTTTGAATTTCCACATTATCGCTTCCCAGCGTCCGCAGATAGCTGGCAACATCAAAAGTACGGCTAGTCACACGTGTTGAAAAATTCTTAGTGTCAAGCATAATTCCTGCCATGACAATGCTGGCTTGAATCTTGCTCAAGCGGTATTTGCTGTCTTGGAACTGTAAAAGCTCTGTCACCAACTCGCTGGCGCTGCTGGCACCGCTCTCAATGAAGGTTAGTGTCGCATTTTCCGGGAAATCATCATCTCTTCTGTGGTGGTCGATAACAATAACTTCTGTAAACTTATCGTAAAGCTCTCTTGACAGCGTTAACTGCAGCTTAGAATGATCAACCATGACAAGAAGAGAATTTTCCGTCACCTGTTCAAGAGCTTCCTTGACAGTCAGCAGCTGTGTATTACCATCAGACTGTAAACGCTCAACTGCTCTTTTGACATCGTGGCCGATACTGTCATCGTCATAAACGGCATAAGCATGCTCAATGATATTATTAGCAAAAACCTGCATGCCGACAGAAGCTCCCAAAGCATCCATATCCAGATTTTTGTGTCCGACCACAAAGACACTGTCAACTGTTTTTATCTTATCTGAGATGGCAGTCATCATGGCGCGTGTCCTTGTTCGAGAACGTTTTACGGTTGAAACGCTGCCGCCGCCGAAATAAAGCAGCCTTTTATTGTCCTCATTTTCACGGATAACAGCTTGGTCGCCGCCCCGAACCAGAGCAATGTTAAGATTTTTAAGAGCAATCTGGCCAATCTGATCATGATTGGTCCTGCCGTAGGAAATTCCCATGCTCAGGGTCAAAGGGAGCTGGCGCTCCTGAGCTTCTTTGCGAAATTGTTCCAGCACATCAAATTTATTTTGAATCAGCTGATTTAAAGTGCCGTAATCCGTAAAGAAATAAAACCGATCCATGTTGACACGGCAGTAAAAGATGCCGTTATTCTGAGCAAATTCAGAAATAAAATTAGCAATAAAACCATTAATCTGAGACACTTCTGCATCAGCCAAAGATTCGACGGTGTCATCATAATTGTCAATGGAAATAACACCGATGACAGGCTGCAAATCCGGGCCTTGCTTTTGGCTGTCATTGTCTCTGGATAGATTAAAGAAATAAAAGATGCCGTTAGTTACATCTAAATAGACAGAATACTTGTTATCTCCGACTTCCATTGTCTGATCAGCGGAGCCTTCTTTTTTACTTTTGATGACAGACATGATAAAGTCACTGTCAAATTCACCGTCTTCCTTGGTAAAAATCAATTCTGCAAAGGGATTGAACCACTCAATCTTGTCTGTTTCAGGATCAAACTGAACAACACCCACCGGCATTTGATCAAGCATCGTAATCAGCTTGCCTTCCGTCTGGCTGTTTAAAAGTTCAATTTGCTCCAATTCAGAAAGTTCATAGACACTTTTTTGATAATAAAGTAATATGACGATAGCTGCGCACGTTAAAAAAACAATGAACATCAGCAGCGGAGAATCCGGAAAAACACGGGTACTGATAGCCAAAATTCCAAATAAAATCATGCCTATCATGATCAGGTGGCTGGTTGCAAAACGAAATCTTTTCATTATCTAAACCTCTTAAGCCCTAATTATACCATAAAAGCTTTATAAAATATAGGGGGTAAAGAAGGTTGCCGGCCTGCTATTGGTTAGTTTTTAGCCGAGTGTCTTCTTCCTTCAAGATAGACCATCAAAATTGAAATATCCGCCGGATTGACGCCGGATATACGGCTGGCCTGCCCGATTGTTTCCGGATTGATTTTCTTAAATTTTTGACGCGCCTCAGTTGCGATAGAATCAATCGCATCCCAGTCAATATTTTTAGGAATTTGCTTTTCTTCCATACGTTTCATTTTAGCAACCTGATCGAGCGCTTTTTTGATATAGCCTTCATATTTGATTTCTGTTTCTAAAAGTTCAATCAGCTTGCTGTCCAAATCTTCTGCTGCCGGACCGATAAAGCTGACAGCATCAGCATAGGTTACCTCTGGGCGACGCATAAATTCTTTCGCTGTCACAGCATCCGTTAAAGGCTTGAAGCCTAATGCTTCAACCATCTGATTCGTTTCAGGCACCGGTTTTAATTTCAAAGAATCTAATCGGCTGAGCTCATTGTCAAACTGAGCCTTTTTAACGGCAAACTGCTGATAGCGCTTCTCATCAACAAGCCCAACTTGATGGCCGATTTCTGTCAGACGCATGTCTGCATTGTCATGACGCAAGATGAGGCGGTATTCCGCACGCGATGTTAAAAGCCGGTAAGGCTCCAGGGTCCCTTTGGTCACCAAATCATCAATCATAACACCGATATAGGCATCGCTGCGCTTGAGGATGAGTTCCGGTTTTCCTTGGATTTTAAGAGCAGCGTTGATTCCTGCCACAATTCCCTGACCGGCAGCTTCTTCATAACCTGAGGTTCCGTTGGTCTGTCCGGCAGTAAAAAGTCCGGAAATTTTTTTGGTTTCTAAGGTTGCCCGCAGCTGATGCGGCAAAACAATGTCATATTCAATCGCATAACCCGTACGCATCATTTCAGCCTGTTCGAGCCCTTTAATGGAATGAACCAAATCTTTTTGGACATCCTCCGGCAGACTGGTTGACAGCCCCTGAATATAAACTTCTTCTGTTTCCCTCCCTTCAGGTTCTAAAAACAGCTGATGCCGATCCTTATCTGCAAACCGTACAATCTTATCCTCAATAGACGGACAATAGCGCGGACCCACCCCTTGAACAATACCCGAAAACATGGGCGCACGGTAGAGATTTTTATTAATGATATCGTGGCTGGTTTGGTTGGTATAAGTCAGCCAGCAGGGAATTTGATCCTGCAGGTAGTCTTCATCTTTTGACATGAAAGAAAAATGATTCGGTTTTGTATCTCCGGGCTGAATCTCGGTTTCTTCATAATTGATAGAATTAGCCTTCACTCGCGGAGGTGTTCCTGTTTTAAAGCGGCCGATTTCAAGACCTAAGTTTTTCAAATTATCTGCAAGCCCAATAGACGCTAAGCTGTTATTGGGGCCGGAAGAATACTTGAGTTCCCCCAGAATAATTTCTCCGCGCAGGGCTGTCCCTGTCGTGACAATAACAGCTTTGGCCGAAAATTTTTGATTGGTAGCGGTCCGAACGCCGACAACTTTGCCATCTTCCACTAAAATTTCTTCAATCATAGACTGGCGAAGAGTCAGATTTTCCTGTTGCTCAACCGTATGCTTCATGTTGCGAGCATAAAGTGCCTTATCAGCCTGCGCCCTCAACGCACGTACGGCAGGACCCTTGCCGGTATTGAGCATCTTCATCTGAATATAAGATTTATCAATATTCTTCCCCATCTCACCGCCAAGAGCATCAATCTCGCGAACCACGATTCCTTTGGCAGACCCTCCAATAGAAGGATTGCAGGGCATAAAAGCCAGCATTTCAAGATTGATGGTTGCAAGCAAAGTCTTGCAGCCCATGCGAGCCGTTGCTAAGCCAGCCTCAACACCGGCATGACCGGCGCCGATAACGATTACGTCGTAGTTTTCAGTAAATTCGTGTGTCATAATTATTAAGATACAAGGGTACTAAGAAAACAAAAAGAGTTGGATTCTTCTCAACGTTTTCTGACCGTATTTATTTCCTTTCTGTAAATTGTGTCCATACACAAAAACAGCCAAAACCCTCGAAAATTGTACGTCAAAAGACGCACAATTCTCATGAGCTTTGACCATCATGATTATTGTTAGAATTATTTTAACACTTTAGGACAATTTGTCAATAATCCCTTAAACCTGTTATTAAAAGATCGTTGACAAAACTGTCAAGTTAAATATACTGACAAACCTTCTCTTCTTGATAAGCATTGTCAATGAGACCGCCGCCAAGACATTCATCTCCATCATAGAAGACAACTGCTTGACCCGGTGTAATAGCACGCTGAGGTTCAGCAAAGACAACCTCTGCTTTGTCACCTGATACCTTGACAGTTACTTTACTGTCAGGTTGACGGTAACGAAACTTTGCCGTGCACTCCATTGTAAACTCTTCAGGCATATCCCGCGTAAAATGAATTTCACTAGCTGTCAAGCTGGTTGACATAAGCGATTCATGGTAAAAGCCTTGTCCAACATAGAGGATATTTTGACTCAAATCTTTGCCGACAACAAACCAAGGAGCGTTATCGCCGCCGCGCTGACCACCAATACCCAGACCGCCGCGCTGACCGATAGTATAATACATAAGTCCGGCATGCTCTCCCATATCATGTCCATCAACAGTCATCATGCGGCCCTTTTGAGCTGGCAGGTAGTTGCTCAAAAATTCTTTAAAATTCTTTTCACCGATAAAACAAATCCCAGTAGAGTCCTTTTTCTTTGCCGTAGCAAGGCCTGCTTCTTCTGCAATTTTACGCACTTCCGGTTTTTCAAGGTGTCCCAGCGGAAACATCACTTTTTGAAGCTGTTCCTGTGACAGCTGACTCAAAAAATAGGTTTGATCCTTGTTATTGTCAGCGCCGCGAAGCATGTGAACAAGGCCGTTTTCATCGCGTTCGACCTGAGCATAGTGCCCTGTTGCTACATAATCAGCACCGAGGGTCAGAGCGTAGTCCAGAAAAGCTTTAAACTTGATTTCCTTATTGCACATGACATCTGGATTTGGCGTACGTCCTGCACGATATTCTGCTAAGAAATACTCAAAAACGCGATCCCAGTACTCTTTTTCAAAGTTGACAGAGTAATAAGGTATACCAATCTGATCAGCTACTGCAGCTACATCTTTATAATCTTCAGTAGCTGTACAGACACCGAACTCATCTGTGTCGTCCCAGTTTTTCATGAAAACACCGATAACATCGTAACCTTGCTGCTTCAAAAGAAGAGCTGTCACTGATGAATCAACGCCGCCGCTCATGCCGACAACAACACATGTTTTTGAATTATCATTCATAGATAATCCTCCCATCAAATTTTAAGATATATTAGCTAAAATACTCGATAAAAATAGAACGCTGACAGAAAATACTGATCTTTCGGCCGCTATTATTTTTGAAGCTTCGCTAATAGTCAATTTTTCTAACATAGACTTGAAGGGTCTAGTTTTCAAAAGTCGATTTGAAGGTCGATTTTGAAGCGCCTGGGCGCAAAACATATTATATCACAAAACAGGCCCTAATAACCAGCAGATAATTTCAAGAAAAACTCTTTCTCCTGTAGATTTAGCCAACTAAGGAAATTGACAGTCCTGTCAATACATTAAGACCAATATCTTGTAAAAACAACTTTAGCAAGGCTTAATTCCTGTCAATATATTGTCAAGTAATATTTATACCTGTTTCTAATCCTTTAAAGGCCATCATGAACAGCTGTATAAAACACTAAAAAAGCCATCAGTTCACTAATGACTTTTCTGTTTACTTAAAATAAAAATCTACATGCCCCAAGCTGATAAGCCCTGAGCATTATATGCATTAATGGCAGAATTAATTTGATCCTGAACGGTTGCTGTAGAGCCCCAGCCAGGCATCGTTTGGAACAGTCCTGAAGCTCCTGAACCATTAGCCGCATTTACCTGGCCGTTTGATTCACGGGCAATAATGTATTCCCAAGTTGACTGCGGAACACCGGTGGCTGATGCCATTTTTGCCGCTGCGTCTGACCCAGTTGCCCCTGCAGTATTGCCATTAGCAAGGCTGCCGTTAGAAACTGTATTGGAGGCGTTGGATGCTTGAGCTTGCTGTGAAGCATAGGCAGTGTCATAAGCTGCTGCATTGGTTGTATTTTGAACAGCTGCTGCATCTGGTGCCGCTGTTTCTGTCACAGTCTCTGCAGAAGAAACTTCCTCAGCAGCAGGCTGAGTTTCTGCAGGTGCCGCAACAGTCTGAACCTGAGTTTGTTCAGTATTTTGAGGCTTCACCACTGCAGCTTGAGCGAGAACAGATTCTGATTTCTTAATATGTGCTTCTGTATTTACAGATTCTCCTGTAAAAAGGGTCGCAAATCCTACAAAAAAAGGTAAAACTAAAAATTGGCTTTTAACAACTTTTTTGAATTTCGATTTTTTGACTCTACTGTACATAAAAAATTTGTTTCCTTTCATTATCTCGTTCTCTATCATATAGGTTAATTGTTACTTTAGCTTTATTTTTATATTAAAAATATTACAATTAGATTTAAAGTAAATAAAAAATACCCAAAACTATTGAAATTTTGAGCATTTTAGACATCTATTTAAAATTAATACCAACCATTAGCATTCCAGAAGGCCTGAGCTGCTGTCCATGAACCATAGCGGCTGGTAACATATGCATCTGCCACGCGTTCTTGGTTTTCAGCTGACAAGTCACCATTCAAATAAGAGCTGCTCAGCTGATAACGGCCGTAATACTGCCCGTTTTGGGCGCTGTAGCTGCCTCCTGATTCTTTTTGAGCAATAAATTCTTTCGCTGCTGCATCTGATGCACTCAAACTGCTGCCGGTTGTTGAAGCCGATGATGTTGACTCTTTTGTCTGCGATTCAGCAGGGGCGGCTGCCGTCGCTTCAGTGGTTTGAGGGGCTTGTGATGAAGCTGCTGTTGTTGCTTCGCTCACTTGTGTTTCTGCAGGTGCCGCTGTTGTGGCCTCACTTGTCTGTGATTCAGCAGGGGCGGCTGTTGTTGCTTCAGTAGTTTGAGAAGTGGCTTGCGAAGAAGCTGCTGTCGTCGCTTCGCTCACTTGTGTTTCTGCAGGTGCCGCTGTTGTGGCCTCACTTGTCTGCGATTCAGCAGGGGTTGCAGGCACAGCTGTCGTAGTTTCAGGCGCTTGAGTCGTTTCAGAAACTGACGGCGCAGATGTTTCTTCTGAAGCAGCTGCTGGTGCTTCTGATGCTTGAGGCGCTTGTGCTGATGTTTCTTTCTCATCTAACTCTAAAACCTGATCAACATAAATAAGATGAACATCTTTAATCTTATTCAATTTAGCAAGCTTTTTGACTGTTGTTCCATGAGCTGAAGCTATCCCTGACAGAGTGTCTCCTGATTTTACGGTATAGCTTTCTGCATGCGCTGCAATAGGCAAGATTAAACTGGCAGCTGTGGCAAGTCCTGCAAAGCCGGTTTTTACTGTTTTGCTTTTATTTTCTAAAATATTTTTTAATGACATAACTTACTCCTTTTAGCGTTATATTACCCATCATACAGTAGATATATTACTTGCTTTTTAGAGTAAGGTTAAATATATTACAATTAGATTTTAATTAAAAAAAGAAAACGCCTTCTTTTGCTTTGTTGGCAACTATTCAACCTTTGTTAAATCATTACACCTTTCCGCATCAGTCAAACGTTTTTCTTATTTTTTTAATAAAAATAATAGTAAACCCAGACAGCAGATACCAATAATGGCCAGGCTGTCTTTATAGGTCCATCTTAACAATCGATATTTACTGCGGCCCGATCCGCCTTGATAGCCGCGTGCCTCCATTGCTGTCGCTAAAGCATCAGCTCTTTTAAAGCTGGAAGCAAAGAGGGGGATTAAAATAGGAATGATAGACTTTACTTTTTGAATCAGATTTCCTTCTCCAAAATCAACACCACGCGCTTTTTGAGCATTCATGATACGCGTCGTGTCATCCATCAGCGTCGGTACAAAGCGCAGGCTTAATGACAGCATCAAACCAATCTCATGCACAGGAACCTTTAAAGGTTCTAAAGGTTTTAAAAGAGATTCTACCGCATCTGCCAAACTAAGAGGAGTTGTTGTCAGGGTCAGAAGTGTTGAAAATATAATAATCAGCACAAAGCGCATAAAAATCAATGCTGCCTGCCCAAGACCATAGTCGGTTATTTTGATAATCCACAACTGAACCAGGACTTGCCCTGTCTGGGTAAAAAGAACCTGAAACAGAGTTGTAAAAAGGATCAAGCCTATCATCGGCCTTAACCCTTTTAGGAAAAAGCTGATTTTAATGCGGGACAGCAAAACCAAAGCCATTGTAAAAGTAAACATCAAAAGGTTTGTAGCAGCATTATTGGCCCAAAAAACAACAATAATGAAAATAAACATTGACAGCAGTTTGCTTCTTGGATCCAGGCGGTGAATGAACGAATCACCCGGAATATAGCGGCCAAGGATAAGGTTATTCATTCTTAATAGCCTCCACAAATTCTTCTAGGGTGATGGGTAAGGAATCGAAAGCCATGCCCTTTTCTCTTAAATTGGCAGCGAACTGAGTAATTTTAGGAACCCCTAATTGCTTGCTTTCTAAAAAGTCAATTTCCTGAAAAACGGATTTAGGACTGCCCGACAGAACAATCCTCCCTTTTTCCAAAACATAAACCCAATCTGCGTGGTTAGACACATCATCCATTAAATGAGTAACTAATACGATAGTCATCCCTTGCCGGTGAAGCTCTTCAAACAAATTCATCAGCTCACGCCGACCCTTGGGATCAAGCCCGGCCGTAGGCTCGTCTAAGACTAAAATATTCGGCTCCATAGCCAAAATACCTGCAATAGCTACCCTGCGCATCTGACCGCCGGATAATTCAAAAGGATTTTTTTCAAATAAATCTTCATCAATACCAACTAAAGCCAATTTTTCACGGGCTGTTTTTTCAGCATTTTCCTGAGAAATACCGAAATTTTGCGGCCCAAAAGCAACGTCTTTTAAAACTGTTTCATCAAAAAGCTGACTTTCCGGAAATTGAAAGACCAAACCAACCTTTTTACGAATACTTTTGATATCCTTATTTTTTGAGTCGGGCTTAATGGCCACATCATCAACATAAACAGTTCCCTCAGTCGGTGTATTAAGCCCGTTTAAAAGCTGCATAATAGTCGATTTACCGCTGCCTGTATGTCCAATAAAAGCCGTAAAACTGCCATCTTTAATTTCCAAATCAACATCGAAAAGGGCACGCCCTTCAAAAGGGGTTCCCGCTTGATAAGTATAACTTACTTTTTGGAGAATAATGCCCATAACTTTTCTTCTAATTCCTTTTCTAGCAAATAATCTTCATTAAATGTAAAACCTATTTGCTCAAGAGCCTTAATAATCGTTGAGGTGAAAGGAATATCAAGCCCTAAACTCAGCAGCTCATCTCCTCTGGAAAATAATTCTCGCGGGGTTGAACTGGATTCTATCTGACCTTTCTTCATCACCAAAACCCGGTCACTCAAAGCAACCTCGTCTAAATCATGAGTAATGGATATTACCGTCATGCCGTAGTCATCACGAATTTTTTGAATAATCTTAATCAATTCCAGACGGCCTTCCGGATCCAGCATGCTGGTTGCCTCATCCAAAATAATAATACTCGGCCGCATAGCTACTGCTCCTGCAATAGCCACTCTTTGCTTTTGTCCCCCTGATAGTCTGGCAGGCTCTCTTGTCTTAAAATCAAGCATGCCGACAAGACTTAACGCTTCTCTGACACGTTCTTGCATTTCTTTCAGAGGAACACCTTGATTTTCCAGTCCAAAAGCAACATCATCTTCTACAGTGGCACCAACAAACTGATTGTCCGGATTTTGAAAAACCATGCCAATCTTGTGGCGAATCTCCCAAATGTTGCTGTCAGACAGTTCTTCACCTTCTATGAAAATTTGTCCGGATTCAGCTTCTAAAAGTCCGTCAATCAGGCGAACAGCCGTTGATTTCCCGCTGCCGTTATGGCCGATAATGGCTAGCCATTCTCCATGTTTCACGTGAAACGAAATATTATCTAATGTCGGTTTTTTTTGATGATCATCATAACGAAACGTAACGTTTTTTAATTCAATCGTTTTATCTGCCATTGTCTATTTAAAGGTATCCTTGAAAAGGAAGCCGGCTCCCTTGAAATAATCGTAACCTGAGTAAAGAGTGAAAAACAAAGCAAGGTACAGCAAGATAGTTCCCAACAGTTCAAAGTGGCAAAGCAAAAAGATAATTGAAAACATCTGAGTTGCTGTTTTAATTTTTCCGGGCATGGCAGCAGCTAAAACTTCCCCGCCTGTTTCAACCAAAAGCAAACGCAAACCAGTCACTGCTAATTCTCGGCAGATGATAACAGCTGAAACCCAGGCAGGTGCTAAATCAAGCCCAACAAGCATGATAAAAGCACTCATAACCAGCATCTTATCCGCCAGAGGGTCAGCAAATTTACCAAAATTAGTCACCACTTTCCACTTGCGGGCCAAATAACCGTCCAGATAATCCGTTAAGCTTGCTGCAGCAAAGATAATCGCTGCAACAATATGCCAAGCTGTACTGCTGGTGACAGAAGTTAAAAGCAGGAAAACCGGTATCAGTAAAATACGAATGAGCGTTAATAAATTGGGGATATTTTCTTTTTTAGTCATTAAAAACTCCTTTATTGGACTGTCACATTAATGTTTGTCAAACCGGCATTAATGAGATTAGACGTGTCCAGTTTTTGACCGTTTATGGTTATGTCAACACCGCTGAGCACCGCAACTGTCAGCATAGAAGTTGTTGAACCTTCTGCTAAAGTTACTGTATAAGTCTTCTGGGCTGCTGTCAGTGTTGTTCCGGACTCTCCAGCATCGGTATTGCTTGCTGAAACCCAGCTTTCCTCTTCTCCTGTCAAGGTAAAGGTAATTTCTACCTTGCCATTTGTATTGCTCAAAGTGACATTATTGCCGCCTTCTGCGAAATCTGTTGTAATGTTTGTCTGACTTTGTGCAGTCGTTGTGGTTGAATCACTGGTCGTGTCTTTCTTTTGTTTAGAAGAGGTGCTCAGTTCAGTTTTGTCAGAATCATTGTGCAGCTGGTTATAAGCAATATAGCCGACGTAGCTGACAATAGCCAAAGCCAGCAATACAAGCAAAATCAAGGCCCAAGGGAAACGTCTGCTCGGCTCTTCTTCGTAATCATATTTACTGAGGCGAGACGGAATTTTCTCAACTGCAGGAGCAGTTTTCTCAAGGTCTTCCTCAGTGTCATCCAATTGCGGTGTTTCCTCTGTCAGACTGATATTTTGAGTAACATCTAAGTCAATGGACAGATCTTGAGGAGTTTCAGATGGTTTTTCGTCGCTTTGATCTTCAGACGCAGCTGCAGATGCTGTATCTGCTGAAGCTGAAGAAGCAGCAGGCTCATCTATTGAAGAAGGAAGAATCAAGTCATCACTTAACTCTTGATTGCGATAGCCGTGAATGATAGACACCGGATCTAAACCGACAACTTCGGCATACTTTTCTAAATACTCATTGGTCTTTCCTTCCGGCAGTAATTTGAGCTGATCCAGCTCCATAGCCAGTATGTAATGAGGCGCAATCCCTGTTTTATCGACCACATCATCAAAGCTTAATTTTTTTTCAATGCGTGCATCACGTAAAATATCACCTATTTTATCCATTTTATTTTACCTCATTCCTTTCCGTCTCTACTAATCCTGTTTATTATAACAAATTTTAGAGTGTTTTTCTGCCTATTTTGGAAATAGTGTAAAATCTGTCACTTGCAATTCTCTCATAATCTTCTGTCCAAATTCCACAACATCTCTTATTTCCAAGCTTTGTAAAACGCTCGGAAAATCAAAGTAAGTTTCCTTTTTCCACAAATTATCAATAAATTGATTAGCAAGTGTATCTATGGTATCTAAACTGCTGATAAAATCACCATATAACTCATTTTTCAGAGTTTGTAAATGGCTTTCTGATAAATTCTCATCTGCTTCAAATTTTTTGACTGCCTGACGGATCTGATTGGACATGGCAATAGGCTCTTTTGTGTCAAGCATGATGACAACAAATTGATAAGATGCCGATACCTCAATTTTCATATCAAAAGAATCATCAATCTTCCCATCTGCATACCATTTTTGATAGCGCTGAGAAGTCCAGCCGAACAAAAGGGAGAAAAAGAGCTTCAAAAGCAGTTTTTCCCTCAATAAAGATTTGGTTTTCTTTCCAATAAAATCAAAACGAAAGCCTACAGCCAACTTTGGAAGTGTAATATCTTTTTGCAGTGAACCTGCTGTTGCAACAGGAAGCAGTTTTAAATTTGATCGTTCAATGTGAGGTGCTTTCGCCTGAGGCAGCTCTTTTTGAAAAGTGACAATATCCTTGTAAACTTGTTTGACATCAAAAGACCCGACCACCAAAAGAACAAGATTGGAAGGATGGTAAAAATAATGAAAATTTTCTTCCAGATCATGCTGAGTTAAGCTGCCGATACTCGCTTGACTGCCAACGATATCTTTTGCCAGAGGTGTCTCAGGATAAAGCTTAGCTAAAATACCTTGGTATAAAAAATCATCGGCATCATCCTGATACATATCAATTTCCTGAGCAATAATATCTTTTTCATTTTCAATTGACGCAGCTGTAAAGGAAACTTTACTTGTAAAATTTTGCAGTAAGGCAAGATTCTCTTTAATCCTGTCAGCTGCCGAAAAGTAATAGACTGTTTTATTAAAATCTGTATAAGCATTGCTGTCCGCGCCTAATTTTGTAAATTCATAAGAAGCGTCTTTACCGTTTTCCATTTCAAACAGTTGGTGTTCTAAGAAATGAGCAATACCCTCTGAATACTTCTTAGGCTTACCGTCTGCTGTAAACTCTGTGTCAATTGAACCAAATTGGCTGCTGATCAGAGCAAAAGTTTCTTTGAAATCTTTTTTAGGCAGCAAAAAAACAGTGATCCCATTATCCAGCTGGTTGAAGTAAAATTCCTCACCGATATCCGGAAATTTACGTCTTTTTAATCTCGTTGCAGCCATTTACTCTCCTTCTAAAAAATAGATAGACTGTAGCTTAATAAGGTTAGCCACCTTGACAACATCTTCTTTACTGATTTTGTCAATCTTGTCAATCCATTCTTTTGTTTCTAAGCAGCGCTCTTTTAAAAATTGACAATGGTAATTATGTTCAATCATACTTTTAGGATGATCTTCTGACAGCTGAATGCTGCTGATCAGCATTTTCTTGGTCTGGTTTAATAAATGGCCGGAAAAACGCCCTAACTTCAAATCATTAAATTGTTTATTGATTAGCTGAAATGTCTGGGGCCTTTTTTTGCTGTCAATCCCCGTGTAAAGCTGCAGTAAACCTCTGAAACTGTCAAAATGACTGCCGATGCTGTAGGCCAGGCCTTGTTTTTCCCTGATTTCAGTAAACAATTTTGAATGCGGAAAAGCGCCTAAAATGCCATTAAAAACAAGCAAAGCATAGTAATTGCTGTCACCATAGGTTATTGGCAGATGGTAGCCTAGCTGCAGAATAGACTGCTGGTTTTCTCTTTGTTCAACCTTTTCCTGAACAACTTTTGAATAATTCTGCTGATAAAAAAAGGTCAATTCTTTTTGCCGATCTCTCAAAGGAAATTCTTCAATCAACTGTAAAACATGATAGTCATCAAAACTGCCTAAAACAAAAATATCAATGCGGTCTTCCTTGAGCATTTTTTGAAATTCCTGATAGGCAGTATAAGAATTTTCAGCAGCCACTAAATCAGCTGTAGCATCCTTTGCATACTGCATAATTTCTTCTTTGAAAAAAAGTTTCTGCAGCTCCAAATGGCTGTAGTAAAAGGCATCTTCTTTATCAGTTTCTAAATACCTCATTAAGTTTGCCTTTTCAAGATCAAAAGTCTTACTCTGATAATGCTCTACTGACGCTAAAGGGTTGAACAGGGCTTCTCTCAAAAAAGCGACTATCTCCCCCAAAACAGAACCGCCTTCCGGTATAAACTGATCCGCTGCAAAAGAAATGTCGATGTCAACAATATGAACCCGTCCTTTCGTCGAAACCTGCGTTGAATAGCGAGCTCCGTAAAGATTGGCTAATTTTTCTCTGAAAGCCTGCGGCGTCGGATAAGCATTGTTAGCTGTTGCCAGCATTTGAGCGGCCAGAACACGCCGGGCCAAGGTTTTGCTGTTTAATTCTCCGGAAAACCGAAAGGTAATATGATTAGTCTTAAATTTGGTCGTTTTAATCAAGTGTAAATGTACATCTTGGGCTAATTTCATGGAACTTCCTTCAATATGTTATTCCGTTCAATTATATCATTTTATGCTATAATTATCCTTAGAGAAAGTTGAGGAATTTATGGAATACAAACTTTTTGGAGACTATATTACACTGCAGGCACTCTTGAAAAATTTAGGCATTATCGCAAGCGGAGGAGCTGTCAAGTCTTATTTAGCCAGCACACAAGTTCTATTTAACGGCCAGGCAGAGACCCGCCGCGGAAAGAAGATTCGCTTAGGAGATCAAGTTGCTATTCCGGCATCGGACATTGTTATTACTGTTGTTGAACCTTCGCCTGAAGAAAAAGCGGAGCATCTCAGCCAGCTGGCGGAAAAAGAAAGAGTGTCAGCTCTCGTCAAAGAATTGAACCAAAAGAACAAGAAAACCAATCAGCATAAAGGACCAAAAACAGTTTCTAAAACTAAAAGGGCTGTTAAATTTCCCGGCACTTAACTATGTGGATAGAAAAAATTAAACTGACAAATTATCGCAATTACCAGAATCTTGAAGCTGAATTTTCTCCAAAACTTAATGTTTTTGTCGGTCAGAACGCCCAAGGAAAGACAAACTTTTTAGAAGCTGTCTATTTTCTGTCTTTGACACGCAGCCACCGGACACGTACAGACAAAGAGCTGATTCGCTTTGGCGAAAACGAACTGCATGTTTTAGGAATACTCAATCGCATCAATGGTAAAATTCCTTTGGAAATCACCTTGTCAGACAAAGGAAGAACAACGAGAATTAACCATTTGAAGCAATCCAAACTGTCAGATTATATCGGCATGATGACCGTTGTTCTTTTTGCACCGGAAGATCTGCAGCTTGTCAAAGGCTCCCCCAGTCTTAGAAGGAAGTTCATTGATATTGATTTGGGACAGATTAAACCTGTCTATCTGGCTGATTTATCAAATTATAATCATGTTTTAAAACAAAGAAATTCCTATCTAAAAAAAGCTGACAAAGTTGATTCGGAATTTTTAAGTGTTTTGGATGAACAACTGGCGGATTACGGAGCCAGAGTTATCAGGCATCGTTTTGATTTTATCCGTGATCTGGCCAAAGAAGCCGATAAACACCATTTTACCATTTCAAATCAGCAGGAACATTTAAGCATTTCTTATCTGTCTTCCGTTAAATTTGATGATAAAAAAGACATTGAGAAAAATTTCCTGTCCCAGCTGCAAAAGAATCGTCAGCGAGACATTTTTAAGAAGAATACTGGTTTGGGACCTCATCGTGATGATTTGTCATTTTTTATTAATGATATGAATGCCAGTTTTGGCAGCCAGGGACAGCATCGCAGTTTGATTTTATCGCTAAAGTTAGCTGAAATCGAACTCATCAAATCTGTTACCGGAGACTACCCTATCCTTTTGCTAGATGATGTTATGAGTGAACTTGACAATCACAGACAAACCAAACTTTTAGAAGGCATTAAAGAAAACGTCCAAACATTTATCACCACAACCAGTCTTGAGCACCTTCAGCAGCTTCCTGAGGATTTAAAACTCTTTACTATCCGTCAGGGAAAAATTTCCGCAGATTAACACATTTGTAAAACATCTGTCAATTTTCTTTACAAAAAATGTAAACAGCATGTCAACAAACACTGTTTTTAAAGCATTTATGATTAAATTTATTGTCAAGTTACTGTCTACAGTCGAATTTCCCGTCTTAAAGAAGACTTCAATTTTAGAAAAAGAAAAAAGAAACTGTTTTAATGACGGCAGTTTCTTTTTTGATTCTTTATTGTACAGAATAATTAGGCGCTTCGTTTGTAATTTGAACATCGTGTGGATGGCTTTCAATCAGCCCTGCCCCTGACATCTCCATAAACTGGGCATTTTCACGAAGTTCCTGCAAATCAGCAGCCCCTACATAGCCCATACCGGATCGGATACCGCCAAGCATTTGGAAAACAATATCTGCCGCAGCACCCTTATAAGCTACACGCCCTTCGATACCTTCCGGGACAAGTTTGTTAGCTTCATTGACAGAACCTTGGAAGTAGCGGTCGCTTGACCCTTTCTTCATTGCTGCAATGGAACCCATACCGCGGTAAGTTTTAAACTTACGGCCTTGATAAATCTCTGTTTCACCGGGTGCTTCATCAGTACCCGCAAACATAGAACCGAGCATAACAGCATTGCCGCCCGCAGCAAGTGCTTTGACAATATCTCCGGAATATTTAATCCCTCCATCTGCAATAATGGTTTTGCCATACTCACGCGCAACACCGGCAGCATCATAGACAGCTGTAATCTGAGGAACTCCGACACCGGCAACAACACGGGTTGTACAGATGGAGCCCGGACCGATTCCCACTTTAACAACATCAACACCGGCATCGTAAAGAGCTCTGGCACCGGCAGCAGTGGCAATATTTCCGGCAATTAAAGTCTTATCAGGAAAAGTATCGCGAATTTCAGCAATTTTCCGAAGAACTCCGGCAGAATGACCATGAGCTGTATCAATAACAATGGCATCTGCTCCGGCTTCGAAAAGGGCTTCTGCACGCTCAAACGTATCAGAAGTGACACCGACAGCACCGGCAACTAACAGACGGCCAAACTCATCTTTAGCAGCATTTGGAAATTCAATAACTTTTTCGATATCTTTAATTGTAATGAGACCTGACAGACGGCCCGTTTCATCAACCAAAGGTAATTTTTCAATACGATGTTCATGCAAGATGCGCTCTGCTGTTTCAAGATCTGTTCCGACCGGAGCTGTCACCAGCTTTTCACTGGTCATGTGCTCTGAAATCAGTGTATCATAATCAGAGATAAAGCGCATATCGCGGTTTGTAATGATACCGACTAATTTACGATTTTCAAGCGTTTCTACGATTGGAACTCCGCTGATGCGATAGCGCTGCATCAATTCTTCAGCTTCAGAAACTTTGTGCTTAGGCGTTAAGAAGAAAGGATCAATAATAACCCCGTTTTCTGAACGTTTTACCTTCCGAACTTCCTCAGCCTGCTCTTTAATGGACATATTCTTGTGAATAACGCCAAGACCGCCTGCACGCGCAATAGCAATCGCCATCTTACTGTCAGTAACAGTATCCATAGCTGCTGTGATAATTGGAATATTTAATGTCAAATTTTTAGCCAATCTGGTCTGCAGATTAACTTCATTTGGAAGAACATGGCTTTCAGCCGGGATAAGCAATACATCATCGAAGGTATAACCTTTTTTCAAAAATTTAGTGTTCCAATTTGACATTATCTAATCCTCTTTTCTATACATTTTTGCCGGTCGGCTAGTTTAATTGTTACTATAATAACACGCTAAAATCATTTGTCAATAAATTCAGGGAAATTTGCCCAAGAAAAAAAAACAGATGAAAAAAGCTGATTTTTACAGCATCTCCTCTGCTTTTTTTATACGGAACTTTTTAAAAATAATTGATGCCCATAGCTTTTTTGACATCGTCCAATGTTTTTGAAGCTGTCTGGCGGGCTTTCTCGCTGCCTTTTTTCAGCATTTCAAAAACGTAATCCATGTTCTCAGCATATTCCAAACGCCGTTCACGGATAGGTTTTAGTTCCCGTTCCAAAATATCAAGCAAATAGCGTTTGGTCTTCACATCACCAAGACCGCCTTTTTGATAATGCTCTTTCATAGCAGCAATTTCAGCGGCATCCTCAGGTTTGCCAAAAACATCAAGGTAATGAAAAACCATATTGCCTTCGACAGAACCGGGATCTTCAACGCGGATATGATTGGGATCCGTATACATGCTCATCACTTTTTTGCGAACAGTGTCCGCATCATCAGACAGATAAATGCCGTTGCCCAGAGATTTGGACATTTTAGCATTGCCGTCAAGTCCCGGCAGGCGGCCTGCAGCTTCATTTTCCGGATAAATACCTTCTGGCTCGACTAAAACATCACACTTATAAGTATGGTTAAAACTGCGGACGATTTCGCGTGTCTGCTCAATCATTGGCTTTTGGTCATTGCCGACAGGCACATAATTAGCCTTGAAAGCTGTGATATCAGCGGCCTGTGAAATAGGATAGACCAAAAAACCTGTCGGAATAGATTGACCAAAACCTTTTTGAGCAATTTCTGTTTTGACCGTCGGATTGCGCTCCAAACGGGCAAGTGATACCAAGTTCATATAGTACATGGTCAGTTCAGCCAGTTCAGGAATTTGACTCTGAATAAAAATCGTCACCTTTTCCGGATTGAGGCCTACTGCCAAATAATCAAGGGCAACATTGCCGACAGACTCCTTGATGATTTCAGATTCTTTAGCATGATCGGTTAGAGCTTGCTGATCTGCCAAAAAAACAAACATGCGGTACTTGTCCTCATTTTGCAAAAGAACACGGTTTTTCAGGCTGCCGACATAATGCCCCAGATGCAGTTTTCCTGTCGGACGGTCACCTGTCAAAATAATAGGTTTTGTCATTTCTATTCTCCTAAATTACAATTAGTTCAATTATAACATAATTATCAAGAGCAGGAAGCCAAAAGCAGCAGCTAAAAATTTCCAGCTGAGGGATTTAATTGAAAAATAAGGGCTTTTCCTGTAAAATGTAGTAGTATTAAAAAATGAGGTGAAAAATTGTTAACTGTATCAGATATATCGCTGCGTTTCAGCGATCGTAAACTTTTTGATGATGTCAATATTAAATTTACAGCGGGAAATACTTATGGTTTGATCGGGGCTAACGGGGCCGGAAAATCAACCTTTTTAAAAATCTTAGCTGGTGATATTGAACCCACAACAGGCCATGTGGCACTGGGTCCTAATGAGCGTTTGTCTGTTCTTCGTCAAAATCATTTTGACTATGAAGAAGAGCGGGCTATTGATGTTGTTATCATGGGCAATCAAGAGCTCTATAACATTATGAAAGAAAAAGACGCTATTTACATGAAAGCTGATTTTTCCGACGAAGACGGTGTCCGTGCTGCTGAGTTAGAAGGTCAGTTTGCTGAATTGGGAGGCTGGGAAGCAGAAAGCGAAGCAGCTCAGCTGCTGCAAAATCTTAATATTGCTGAGGATCTTCACTATCAAAATATGAGCGAGCTGACCAATAGCGATAAGGTCAAGGTTTTGCTTGCCAAAGCTCTTTTTGGCGAGCCGGACGTTCTCTTGCTTGATGAGCCTACTAATGGTCTTGATATCCAGTCCATTAATTGGCTGGAGGATTTTCTTATTGATTTTGAAAATACAGTCATCGTTGTTTCTCACGACCGGCATTTTCTTAATAAAGTCTGCACCCACATGGCCGATCTTGATTTTGGAAAAATCAAACTCTATGTCGGCAATTATGATTTCTGGAAAGAATCCAGCGAACTGGCTGCAAAACTGCAGGCCGACCGCAATGCTAAGGCAGAAGAGAAGATTAAGGAACTTCAGGAGTTTGTCGCTCGCTTTTCAGCCAATGCTTCTAAGTCCAAGCAGGCTACTTCTCGCAAAAAGATGCTGGATAAAATTGAACTCGAAGAAATCGTTCCTTCAAGCCGTAAATACCCGTTTATTAAATTTGAAGCAGAACGCGAAATCGGCAACAATCTCTTAACTGTCGAAAATCTTTCTGTTAAAATTGACGGTGAAACCATTCTTGACAACATCAGTTTTATTTTAAATCCGGGAGATAAAACCGCTGTTATCGGTCAAAATGACATTCAGACAACAGCACTTATGCGGGCACTGATGGGAGACATTGACTACGAAGGCACAATCAAATGGGGAGTTACGACAAGCCGCTCTTATCTTCCAAAGGACAACAGCAGTGATTTCGCAAGCGGCGAATCTATTTTAGAGTGGCTGCGGCAGTTTGCCGGCAAAGAAGAAGACGATAACACCTTTCTTCGCGGTTTCTTAGGGCGCATGCTCTTTTCAGGCGATGAGGTTAACAAGTCTGTCAATGTCCTTTCGGGAGGAGAAAAGGTGCGCGTGATGCTGTCCAAGCTCATGCTGCTTAAATCTAATGTCCTTATTTTGGACGATCCTACCAACCATTTGGACTTAGAATCCATCTCAAGCCTCAATGACGGTCTCAAAGATTTTAAAGAATCCATCATCTTTGCCAGCCACGACCATGAATTCATTCAAACATTGACCAACCACATCGTTGTCATCTCTAAAAACGGTGTTATTGACCGTATCGATGAGACCTATGATGAATTCCTTGAAAATGAAGAAGTCCAGGCAAAAGTTGCCAAGCTCTGGCAATAGTCTGGGACAAAAGTCTCAAACTCTTTCAATTTATGAAGTATCACATATTTAACGCAGTGGTTGGGAGTAAGACTTGTTGGCTTAGCCGACTTAGTCTTACCCCTGCACAGTTCATTAGATGCTTTAGCACCAATGAACCACTGCTAATTGGAAGTCCTTATCCCTTGCTACGCAAGTGATAGCGGATATTTGAAGCTAACTTAGTTAGCTTTATTATCACTCTCAAAAGGTCTCCCAGACCTTTTGAGCTAATAAACTGTGCGGAGGTGGGATAGAAATTATCCAGTGGATGATTTCTACCTGAGCCTTAAAATAGGAGAGCGAGGAAAATCGAAATCGCCATTTCATGACGATTTACCGATTTTTGTCCCACTCTCTTTTTTTACAAAGAAAACTTATGATGAATTATTTGAGAAACCACAAACAAAACCTTATTTTTTATTCTATCAGTTTTGTACTGCCTGCTTTTATCATGTTTACTGTCCTTTTTACCAAAAACATCTACTGGGGCAGTCAGACGACTCTTTTAGCCAGTGACGGCTTTCATCAGTACGTCATTTTTGATACGCTCATTCGCAATATCCTCCATGGAACTGACAGTCTGTTTTACTCCTTTAAAGGCGGACTGGGGTTTAATGTTTTTGCCCTTATGAGCTATTATTTAGGGAGCTTTTTGACACCCTTTACTTATTTTTTTAATGTCCAAAACATGGCCGATGCCTTTTACCTCTTTACTTTGATTAAATTCGGCCTAATTGGCTTGTCAGCTTTTTATTGTCTTGACCGGATTTATCCCAATTTAAACAGATACTTGACTCTGATACTGTCAGTATCCTATGCTCTTATGAGTTTTACCACCAGTCAGCTGGAGTTAAATAATTGGCTGGATATTTTCATTTTACTGCCTCTCATTTTACTGGGGCTCGATCGCTTACTTAATAAAAAGGGACTGTCGCTTTATTTTCTTAGCTTAAGCTGTTTGTTCATTCAGAATTACTTTTTTGGGTTTATGACGGCTGTTTTTCTATTGCTTTGGTTTTTTGTCCAGACATCATGGAATTTCAGGGAAAGAATAAAAAGATTTGCTGATTTTGCTTTGGTTTCGGTTTTTTCAGCATTTACCAGCGCTTTTATGCTCCTTCCGGCTCTGCTTGATTTAAGCAGCCACGGAGAAAAAACAGCTGAACATTTTAGCATATTAACCCCAGAAATGGGAATCTTTGATCTCTTTGCCAAAAATATTGTTGGCAGTTACGATACCACAAAATACGGCTCTATTCCAACAGTTTACGCCGGATTATTACCCCTACTTTTAGCTCTCACTTTCTTTTTTGTTAAAACCATTAAGCATCAAGTCAAGCTGGCTTATCTGCTTCTTGTCATTTTTATCATTGCCGGTTTTTTCTTTCAGCCGCTTGATCTTTTCTGGCAGGGTATGCATGCTCCCAACATGTTTCTTCACCGTTATTCCTGGATTTTATCCACTGTCATAATCATGATGGCAGCTGAAACTTTGTCCAGAATAGCGCATCTGACCTTTAACGCTTTTTCCCCGGCCTTTATTTTATTGATCTTTGGATTTACGGGAGTTTTCTTTTTTAGGGAGAACTATGACTTTTTGACACCGGCACATTTCATTCTGACAGGCCTTTTTCTGACTGGGTACGGCTTAGTTCTCTTCCTCTTTTTCACTAAGGGGGCTTCTCAAAAATTAATCGTCTCCTTTACATTTATCTTTACTATTTTTGAACTGTCTTTCAACAGCTTTTTTCAAATCGAAGGTATTGAAAATGACTGGAACTTTCCTTCCAGAACGGTTTACGACGATAATGTAAAAGAAGTTGACAATTATGTCAAGTTAGCTGACCAAGAAACACCTGGTTTTTTCCGTCTGGAAAAACTGATTCACCAGACTTTAAATGACGGCATGAAATTCAACTATAACAGCATTTCTCAATTTTCATCCGTCAAAAACACGCTGTCTGCCGAATTATTAAACGCTTTAGGCTATTACTCCCAAGGCAATCATGCTTTCATCAGCTACCATAACAACACCATTTTAATGGACAGCCTTTTCTCAGTTGCTTACAATATCAGCACACAAAATCCCCATAAATTCGGATTTAAGCTCAAACAAAAGGGCAGCCATTACAGTCTTTACAAAAATTCTTATCAGCTGCCCTTGGCACTTATGGCAAACGGCCTTTACAAGGATGTCAATTTAGATTCTGATCCGCTTGCCAATCAGGAAAAATTTGTCAAAGAATTGACAGGAATAACAGATTCCTTCTTTACAGAAGTTCCCATTCTTTCAAGTAAAAACAGTCAGGTTTTAAACGGCCGCACAGCTGTTACTGATTTAAAGGGAAGTCAAGCAAAAGTTTACTATACTGTAAAGGTTCCTGCTAACAGCCAGCTTTATATCAATCTTCCTAATATCAGTTTTAGCAGTGAAAACGAAAAAAATATTTTATTAACCGTTAAGGGCAGAAAGACAAAACAAATTGCGGATAACAGTTATTATTTGTTTAATTTAGGCCATTATAAAAAAGAAGAGCTGCTGACTTTCACAGTCACTTTTCCTGATAATAAAACAGTCAGTTATGATTTACCGCAGGTTTACGCCTTAAATTTAACAGCCTATCAAAAAGCAGCAGCACAATTAAAAAGTGCGGCAACCAAAGTTTCAGTTCGAAAAAATCAAATTTTTACATCTTACACAGCTAAAAAGAAAAGTTCACTGATTTATACTCTGCCTTATGACAAAGGGTGGTCAGCAGAACAGAACGGGAAAAAACTAGATATTAAAAAAGCTCAAAACGGCCTTATGAAAATTAATGTTAAAAAAGGCCGAGGCGAACTGACCATGACATTTCTTCCTCAAGGCCTGTATCAGGGAATTCTGATTTCTGCCTTTGGCGTCCTTCTTTTTATGCTGTATCAATTTTACTGCCAAAAATCCAACAGAGCCGCTAAAACCTCAAAATACTAAAAAGAGAGCCATTTACAGGCTCTTTTTACGTTTAATATAATATCTGCGCAGACACTTTTAGTCCCTATCAAAAATTGTAACGTAATCGCAAGTCACACACATTCTGACTTCAGCTGGTTTATTTGCTTTGTACCAAAAACCGCAAAACAGACTGAAGCTCATCAAATAAAAAACCCTGCACAAATTGCAGGATTAGTGTCTTATCACTCCGGCAGTAGGACTCGAACCTACGACATCATGATTAACAGTCATGCGCTACTACCAACTGAGCTATGCCGGAATGGATAGTCCGTACGGGATTCGAACCCGTGTTACCGCCGTGAAAAGGCGGTGTCTTAACCCCTTGACCAACGGACCATAACACTCTTATTATTATAACAAATATCTTTTATTTGTCTAGCTTTTTTTCAAAAAAATTATAAGAATATTCCCTCCATGCTGCCAGAAAAAAACTCAGGACAAACTAACAAGACTTATGCTTGTAAAGATTGACAGCAGCCTATAACTTTTGGTAAAATAATGAGGTTATGAGGTCTCATAGCTCAGCTGGATAGAGCATTCGCCTTCTAAGCGAACGGTCGCAGGTTCGAATCCTGCTGGGATCAAAAACAGGATCGGGCAACTACCGATCCTTTTCTTATTGCTGTATTTTAACGTTAGCCGTCAAAAGCAGCTTCATAAGTCCTTGAGGTCTTTTTCTTTTCTTTCTATATTTAAGAAATACACCAGTACCAACATAGGCAAAAGCAAGACGTAAAGACTGTTTTCAGTCAAGTAGCGGCACATAACAGTAGACAGCAAAACACCTGCCATGAAAGTAACAATAACCGTAATGATATAAATCGACTGTCTTAGTATCTGCTTATCTTTTTCGACACTTCCTTTAAGAAAAAGATAGGCGGCGTTTTTTATATTTCCTGTCATCATCGTATTGGTGTAAGTATAACCTCTGACCCGCTTAAAAGTTGCCAGCTGAATGGAAGCAAAAAATGCCAAACCGGCAATCGTAAAAATAGAAGGCAAAAAAGGACTCACAACAGCTATTGCTGCCAGCAAAAACAGCATCACATAAGTGCTTAGCTTATGCCAACCGACATCTTTAGGCGTCACCCATTTTCTAAGAAAATAATAGAAAAACTGACCTAAAACAAAAAAGATGATGGGAATCAAAAAACTAACGGCTTCTTTTAAATGCCCTTCTGCAAGATTGATTGTCATATACAGCAAATTTCCCGTTTGCATGCTGGCAAAGCGCCCTTCTTGAGTGATAAAAGTATAAGCATCAATAAAGCCGCTGACAAAAGTTAACAGCATTGCCACTCTCAATCCTTCAAAATTTTGATAATTTTTTGTCATTTTTCAAACTTTCTCCCTTTGTTTCACGTGAAACGCTCTTACAGATATTTACTGGCTTCTCGGACAGATAAACGGTTCTTTTGTTCCTTGTGTTGTTCAATAAACTGATGAACCCAAATAGGATTGGTTTTTGAATATTCCCGCAAGGCCCAGCCGATAGCCTTGTTGATAAAAAATTCTTTAGCAAAGGCAGAACCCGACAGATTATTTTCAATGATAGCTGCCAAAAGATTTTCGTCAGTAGCTTTTTTAAAAGTCAGCTGATGATCAATAACCACTCTCCGCAGCCAAAAGTTATCGGCTAAAGACTACTCTAACATAATTTCTTTAGCTTGAGAATCATTTTTAACAATAGCTCCGGCAACTTCATCCAAATTATCCACAGAATCCCACCATGATTTGCTGACAGCGAGCTTTTTTATTTTATTTAGATCAGACAGAATCAATTTTGATCTGATTTTTGCCATCTGCAGATAATTACAGGCTAGATACTGGCATTCACGGCAGTCTTCCTGCCACATTGTAAAAACAAATTTCCAGTCAACAGCCTCTTCTAAAGATTTCTCTTTCAAAAATGTTTTAGACAATTGGCGCCGCAAAGGCGTTGGAATCCCATAAAATGCAAAATGGTCTTTCTGATAGTTAGCCATTTTTGCAGCTTTTTCTGAATCAGAATTCTCTTCAAACAATTTAAACATTTCAGAATAAGTCATCATGTCTCCTATTTGTGATAAGGACTTCCTTCCTGAATCATAAACGCTCGGTAAATCTGCTCAGTTAGTATTAAACGCATGAGCTGATGAGGCAGGGTCATAAGACCAAAGCTAACAAGCAGATCAGCTCTGTTTTTTATTTCCTTAGAAAGCCCGAGACTTCCTCCAATAATAAAGGTAAGGTTGGAGTAACCTTTTACTTTTGCATCAGACAAAACCTTGCTGAAAGCTTCAGATGAGAACTGTTTGCCTTCAATGGCCAAAGCAATGACAAAATCCCGATTGGAAATTTTAGACATAAGCCGCTGACCTTCTTTTTCAAGAATCTGCTGATTCTGCGCCTGACTGGCATTGTCAGGTGTTTTTTCATCCGGCAGCTCTAGTATTTCAAACTTAGTAAAACGGCTTAAACGCTTGCTGTATTCAGCAATACCGTCTTTTAAATACTTTTCTTTAATTTTACCGATTGCTATTATTTTTACTTTCATATTTTCTATTATAACACCTTTTTCAGCAGACTTATCCACAGTTTTTAAAATAAACTGCTTTTCTGAAAAACACTTATTTGCAAATACCAGTCAACATTTTCAGAAGGTTTTCCACAACTTGTGGATTCTTTCTTTTTTTAGTGTTTTAAGGTATAATTAAGTCAAATTTCTTAGACTGTTCCAGACTAATTATTGAAAATTCGGAGGTCCTAAAAGTGAATAATGCAAAACCCCATACCTTCCTAAGATGGTTTATCCCTTTTCTGCTTATTTTTTTAAGTTTTATTTTAGGGATTATCTCAACAGTGGTCTTTTACTGGGTATCAGGCAGCAAGTCCATTTCTGACGGCGGAAAAACAACTGTCAGCAATGTCGTCTATAACACCAAGTCTGACACCACTGAAGCTGTCAAAGATGTTAAAAATGCTATTGTTTCGGTCATCAATTACCAAAAAATAGACACGGATACCAGCTACTACAATAATTACGGTGACTCACAGGACGAAAATCAATCCGAAGATGGTTTAAATGTCTACGGTGAGGGATCAGGCGTTATCTATAAAAAAGACGGTGATACAGCCTACCTGATAACCAACAATCACGTCGTAAAAGATGCTGAAAAGCTTGAAATCATGCTGGCTAACGGAAAAAAAGTCGTCGGGAAATTAGTCGGCTCCGATACCTATTCTGATTTAGCGGTTGTGAAAATCTCCTCTAAAGAAGTCAGCACTGTTGCAAAATTTGCAAATTCAGATAAGATTAAGGTCGGTGAACCTGCTATTGCCATCGGCAGTCCTCTGGGAAGCGACTATGCTAATTCGGTAACAGAAGGCATTGTCTCCAGCCTCAGCCGAACAGTAACCACACAAAATGAAAACGGCGAAACCATCTCAACCAATGCTATCCAAACCGATGCAGCTATTAACCCGGGTAATTCCGGCGGAGCTTTGATCAATATCAAAGGGCAGGTCATCGGTATCAGTTCAAGTAAAATTGCATCCAGCAGCAATTCAAGCAGCGGTGTTTCTGTTGAAGGAATGGGCTTTGCCATTCCATCAAACGATGTGGTTTCCATCATTAACCAATTAGAAGAAAATGGTGAAGTTATCAGACCGGCTCTCGGTATTTCAATGGCTAATCTGAGCGAAGCATCTACCAGCGGCAGAGAGTCCCTAAAACTTCCAAGTAACATTACCAGCGGTATCGTTGTTCTTTCAACTCAAAATGGCATGCCGGCTGACGGTAAACTGAGAAAATACGATGTTATCACAGAAATTGACGGCAAAAAAGTAGCTTCCATCAGCGATCTTCAAAGTACTCTTTACAAGCATAAAAAAGGTGATACTATTAAGATTACCTTCTACCGCGGCAAAGATAAAAAGACAGTTGATATTCAGCTGACAAAGACAAGTCAGGATTTAAATAATTAATCGCACAAATCCCACCAAGCAGCAAATGCTGCTAAAACTGACTTAAAAGACTGACTGTGAAGCCTTTTGATTAAATGTTGCCGCTTTTGACAATAAATCTTCACTGCTAAAGATATGTTTCAACTGTATCTGGGATGGGCAAAAAAGCTGCTTTTTTGAACTTAGGCACATTTTGTCCTTCCCTTTTTTATGGAGTTAGTTATGCCTGAAGAATTAAAATACCTTGATCCTAAAGATATTAATCCCAATCCTTATCAGCCACGGCTCCGCTTTAAGACCAAAGAACTGGAAGAACTGGCGCAGTCCATCAAAGAAAACGGTCTGATTCAGCCTGTAATTGTCCGAAAATCAGATATTTTCGGCTATGATTTGATTGCAGGGGAGCGGCGGCTAAAAGCCGTTAAACTGGCTGGTTTGAATAAAATTCCTGTCATTGTCAAAGATATTTCCGATAAAGACAGTATGAAGCAGGCCATTATTGAAAATTTACAGCGCTCTGATCTTAATCCGATTGAAGAAGCTAAGGCGTATCAAAATCTCATCAGTAAAAGTCAGATGACCCATGACGATATCGCCAAGGCAATTGGAAAATCCCGGCCCTATATTACCAACAGCATCAGACTTTTAAATCTGCCGTCTGATATCAAACAGGCTCTTGAAAAAGGGGTAATTTCTCAAGGGCACGCGCGTCTGCTGTTAAGCATCGATAAACAGGAGCTGCAGGATAAGTGGTTCCGCAGCATCCTTGATCAGCAGTTAAGTGTCCGTCAGCTTGAAAAAGCTTTGAAAAACCTGTCAAAGAAAGAAAAAAAGAAAAAACCAGCAAAAGATATTTTTATTGCAGAAAAGGAAAAGGAAATCAGTCAGCTTCTGGGCCTCCCTGTTTCTATTTCCTACAGTAAACAGCATCAGGGGCAGCTGAAAATTTCCTTTTCTTCTGAGGAAGAATTCAACAGAATAATAAACAGGTTTTTTTAGCCTGTTTATTTTCATTTTTTTCTGGCACTTTTTTCCACAGCTAAAACTAGCTCAGATAGCTGAATTAACAGTTTTTATCTCTTTATCCACAAGTTGTGGAAAACTTTTGTCCACTATGTGGATTTTTCATTTGCAGCTGTGGAAAACTTTTGCTTTTTGTGGTAAAATTTTCTTATTACAAATCTTGATAGGAGCACACTATGACAAAAAATGAAGAAATTTTTTGGAATAGGATCTTAGAACTTGCACAAAGTCAATTAAAACAAGCAACGTTTGATTTTTTTGTTTCAGATGCTAAACTGCAAAAAGTTGAAGGAAGTACCGCAACCATTGTGCTTGACGATATGAAAAAGCTGTTCTGGGAAAAAAATTTGCAGCCTGTTGTGCTGACAGCCGGTTTTGAAGTTTTCAACACTGAAATCTCCATTGACTATGTTTCTGAAGAGGAAGAGCTGCAGTCGGACACACATTTCCAAACTGCGGTATCCGGACCGTCCGCCCAGCCTCTGCCAATTGTGCAAAACGATCTTAATCCAAAATACAGTTTTGATAATTTTGTAATTGGTGATGAAAACCGCTGGGCCTTTACAGCTTCTGTTTCTGTGGCAGACCTTCCGGGAACAACCTACAATCCTCTTTTTATTTACGGAGGACCCGGTTTAGGTAAGACCCACCTGCTAAATGCCATTGGCAATGCTGTCTTGGCTAATAATCCTAAGGCCCGAATCAAGTATATCTCTGCTGAAAACTTCATAAACGAATTTGTTGTCCACATCAGGCTGCAAAATATGGATGAGCTTAAGCAGAAATTTCGCAACTTAGATTTGCTGCTGATTGATGATATCCAATCTTTGGCCAAGAAAAGTTTGGCTGCCACACAAGAAGAATTTTTCAATACCTTTAATGCTCTTCACGACAATAATAAACAAATTGTTCTAACCAGCGATCGAACGCCGGATGATCTCAATGACTTGGAGCAGCGCTTGGTTACACGCTTTAAATGGGGACTGACGGTCAACATTACACCGCCTGATTTTGAAACACGTGTCGCCATTTTGAACAATAAAATTCAAGAATACAATTACAGTTTCCAATCAGAAACAATTGAATATCTGGCAGGACAGTTTGACTCCAATGTTCGGGATTTGGAAGGGGCTTTAAAAGACATCAGTCTGGTAGCCAATTACAGAAATCTTGACGTGATAACCGTCGAGGTAGCAGCAGAAGCAATCAGAGCCAGAAAGCAAGACAGCAGTCCTAAGATGATTGTTATTCCTATTGAAGAAATCCAAAAGCAGGTCGGAAAATTCTACGGCGTAACAGTCAAAGAAATTAAATCAACCAAACGGACGCAAAATATTGTTCTGGCACGTCAGGTCGGCATGTATTTGGCGCGTGAAATGACTGACAACAGCCTTCCAAAAATCGGAAAAGAGTTTGGAGGACGGGACCATTCAACTGTGCTGCATGCTTATAATAAAATAAAAAATATGCTGGCTCAAGATGACAGTCTGAAAATTGAATTAGAAACCATCAAAAATAAAATAAAATAGGCTCTGTGCATAAGTCTCGTAAAAGTAACTTTTTATCCACAGCTTGTGAACAACTCTTAAGCCAGACAGTACCTCAAATTCTGATACTTATCCGCACTATACACAAGACCTACTACTACCACTAACTTAATACTTATAAAATAAAGGAGTATTCCATGATAAAATTCTCAATCAATAAAGCCTTCTTCTTGCAAGCTTTAAATGCCACTAAACGAGCTATCAGTTCTAAAAATGCTATCCCTATTCTTTCCAGTTTAAAAATTGAAGTTCATTCCCAATCAATTGTTTTAACAGGTTCTAACGGACAAATTTCTATTGAAAATACTATTTCAGCTGATGATGAAAATGCAGGGCTGTTAATTACTTCTCCAGGGTCAATCCTGCTTGAGGCTAATTTCTTTATTAATATTGTTTCAAGTTTACCGGATGTCACCTTAGATTTTGAAGAAATCGAACAGCATCAGGTGGTTTTAAACAGCGGTAAATCAGAAATCACTCTAAAAGGAAAAGATGTTGAACAATACCCGCGTCTGCAGGAAGTTATCACCAATAATCCTTTGATTTTGGATACAAAGCTGTTGAAAACCATTATCTCAGAAACAGCATTTGCTGCCAGCACACAAGAAAGCCGTCCGATTTTAACAGGTGTCCATCTCGTTTTAACGGATCATAAAGAATTTAAAGCAGTTGCTACCGATTCTCACCGCATGAGTCAGCGCAAACTGACTTTGGACAATTCAACAGATGATTTCGATGTTGTTATCCCCAGCCGTTCTTTGCGTGAGTTTTCAGCTGTTTTCACAGAAGATGTGGAATCGGTAGAAGTTTTCTTCTCCAGCAGTCAAATTCTCTTCAGAAGCGAAACCATCAGCTTTTACACGCGCCTTTTAGAAGGTAATTATCCGGATACTGACCGTTTATTGGCGAATAACTTTGAAACTGAGGTTGTCTTTAATACTAATTCGCTGCGCTACGCCATGGAACGAGCTCATCTTATTTCCAATGCAACCCAAAACGGTACGGTAAAATTAGAAATTGCCAACAATCAAGTAACTGCCCATGTTAACTCTCCTGAAGTTGGTAAAGTTAATGAAGAATTGGATACTGAAAAGATTTCCGGCAGTGATTTAACCATTAGCTTTAACCCAACCTATCTGATTGAAGCGCTTAAAGCGCTTAAGAGCGAAACTGTAACGATTCGCTTTATTTCACCGATCCGTCCGTTTACTTTGACACCGGGCGATGACAGTGAAAACTTTATTCAGCTGATTACACCGGTACGAACAAACTAAAATAACGCTAAATAACGCCTGCTATAGGCGTTATTTTTTAGCAATATGATATAATGATTTTATGCTTTATATTCTGGTAAATCCTAATGCAGGAGATAAAAGCGGCTTAAAAAAAGCAAAAACAATTCAAAAAAATTATCCACAGTTTAGGGCAGCGATTTATCTGACGCAGTGTGCTGGCGATGAGATTAACCAATTAACTAAAATTCTGGCTGATTACCAATCTGATCAAGACCAGCTCTTGATTGTCGGCGGAGACGGTACGCTGTCAAAAGTTCTTTTTGCCTTGCCAAAAGAAATCCCTTTTGCCTATCTGCCTTCGGGTTCGGGCAATGATTTTTGCCGCAGTTTGCCGGCGAGCCCGAAAAGAGTTATGGAGGCACTGCAAAAGCGCAGGACAGAAACGATTTTTGTCTTTCGATCGGATGACTATTTGATTTTAAACAGTCTGGGTTTTGGTTTTGATGCGCGTGTCATCTCTTATTCGCAAAACTCATCTTTGAAAAGACGTCTAAACCAGCTTTATTTGGGAAAGCTGACCTATTTATTGTTTGGCATTCGCTCTGCTTTCAGCCGCGACAGCGTTTCCTTAACACTTACGGATGCTAAAGGGCGTTCCCAAAAGCTATCTGATTTGTTTTTGTTTGTTGTGGCCAATACTGCTTATTTTGGAGGCGGCATTATGACTTGGCCGGAGGCTTCCGCCAAAAGGCAGCAGCTTGAATTGGTTTATCTGAAGAAAGGAACGGTCTTTCAAAATATCCAAGGACTGCTGGCTTTAGTCCTGAAAAAACATAAAAAAAGTGCTCGTTTAAAACATGAGTCTTACACGGCATTAACCTTGGACTGCTATAAACCGACAGCTGCTCAGATTGACGGTGAACTGGCTGAATTTTCCAGTGAGACCTTCACATGCCAAGAGAGAAAAATATATCGTTGAAAGGGAAAATAAAATGTATGATTTAGGAAGTTTTGTTGAAATGAAAAAACCTCATGCCTGCACGATTAAGTCAACAGGCAAAAAGGCTAATCGCTGGGAAGTCATGCGCTTGGGAGCAGATATTAAGATTCGCTGTACCAATTGTGACCATGTTGTCATGATGAGCCGGCATGATTTTGAACGAAAAATAAAAAAAGTCTTGTAATCACAGAAAAACTTAGTTTTGTCTTTTCTGATTGCTGTGTATCTTTTACTTGTTTTTATTTCGTAAGATAAAAAGCTTGTTTATGGCAGGTTTTTTTATGATATAATGGTGTGGACTTAATAAATGTAACGGAGAATAAAATATGGCTTTAACAGCAGGTATCGTTGGTTTGCCTAATGTCGGTAAATCAACCCTTTTTAATGCAATCACTAAGGCAGGAGCAGAGGCTGCCAACTATCCTTTTGCCACTATTGATCCAAATGTCGGCATGGTTGAAGTGCCGGATGCACGTCTCCAAAAACTGACAGAGTTGATAAAACCTAAAAAAACAGTTCCGACAACTTTTGAATTCACCGATATTGCGGGTATTGTTAAAGGCGCTTCGAAAGGAGAGGGCTTGGGCAATAAATTCTTAGCCAATATCCGTGAAGTAGATGCCATTGTCCATGTTGTGCGTGCTTTTGATGATGAAAATGTCATGCGTGAGCAAGGCCGTGAGTCTGATTTTGTTGACCCCATTGCAGATATTGAAACGATTAATTTAGAATTGATCCTGGCTGATCTGGAATCAGTTAACAAACGTTATGCGCGTGTTGAAAAGATTGCAAGAACACAAAAAGATAAGGATTCTGTCGCTGAGTTTCATGTTCTTGAAAAAATCAAACCGGTTCTTGAGGATGGCAAATCTGCCAGAACGATCGACTTTACAGAAGACGAACAAAAAATTGTCAAGGGTCTGTTTTTACTGACAACAAAACCGGTACTTTACGTGGCTAATGTGGATGAAGATAAGGTAGCAGATCCGGACAGTATTGACTATGTTAAACAGATTCGTGATTTTGCTGCAACTGAAAATGCAGAAGTTGTTGTTATTTCAGCGCGTGCCGAAGAAGAAATTTCAGAGCTTGATGATGATGACAAACAAGAGTTTCTTGAGGCGATGGGATTGGAAGAGTCAGGCATTGATAAGCTGACACGGGCTGCTTACCATCTCTTGGGGCTTGGAACTTATTTTACTGCCGGAGAAAAAGAAGTGCGTGCCTGGACTTTCAAACGTGGCATCAAAGCACCTCAGGCAGCAGGAATTATTCACTCGGACTTTGAAAAGGGCTTTATCCGTGCCGTAACGATGTCTTATGATGATTTAATTCACTATGGATCTGAAAAGGCTGTTAAGGAAGCTGGCCGCCTGCGTGAAGAAGGAAAAGATTACCTTGTTCAGGATGGCGACATCATGGAATTTCGGTTTAATGTGTAAAAGCACGTGAGAAAATGTCTAAAAATGGCGTATAACCTAAAAAGAGTTGGGAAATTTTCCCAGCTCCCTTTTGGTCTTTGAGAGGAAAAAATGACAAAATTAATTGTTGGATTAGGAAATCCGGGAAGCAAGTACAAGGATACAAAACATAATGTTGGCTTTATGGCAGTTGACAGTATTGTCAACTCTTTAAATATTAACTTTACAGAAAATAAAGTTTTCAAAGCAGAAGCAGCCAGCACGTTTATGGATGGTGAGAAGATTTATTTTATCAAGCCAACAACTTTTATGAATGCCAGCGGACTGGCTGTCAGAGCCTTTTTAGCTTATTATAATCTAGCTCCGGATGATCTGATTGTTATTTACGATGATCTGGATATGGAAGTAGGGAAAATCCGCTTTCGGCAAAAGGGCTCTGCTGGGGGTCATAATGGTATTAAAAGTATTATTAAGGAGCTTGGAACACAGGAATTTGATCGTGTTAAGATTGGAATTGGCCGTCCTAAGACTGGCATGACTGTCATTCAGCATGTTCTTGGAAAGTTTGATAAAGATGACCGCATAACCATTTTAAAGACACTTGACAAGGTTGACGAGGCTGTAAAGTATTATTTACAAACCAAAGATTTCAATATGACAATGCAAAAATTCAATGGATAAAATGAACATAATAGATTTATTTAAACAAAATACTAATATCAAAAAGTGGACTGAACTGTTATCTGATTCCAGCAGACAATTACTAATGGGGCTGTCTAATACCAGCAAGGCTTTAGCAATAGCCGCTGCTGACAGCAGTCAAAAGGGTAAACTATTGGTTGTTACTTCAACTCAAAATGAAGCTGAAAAATTAGCAGATGATTTGTCAGCTCTCATTGGTGATGAAAAAGTCTATCGCTTTTTTGCTGATGATGCACCGGCAGCTGAATTTATTTTTGCTTCGCAGGACAAGACAAATTCTCGTGTAAAGAGCCTGAATTTTCTTTTGGATCAGCAAAAAGGAGGCATTCTGGTTACCAGTATTGCAGGAACTAGAATCTTATTGCCCAATCCCAAAAACTATCAAGCAGCCAGATTAAAACTAACTGTTGGCGAAGAATATGGCCTTGACAATCTTGTAAAGCAGCTGTCAAACATTGGCTATGAGAGGGTGTCTCAGGTTTATAATCCGGGAGAGTTCAGCAAAAGGGGAGATATTTTAGATGTCTACGAAGTTGAGCAGGAGTTTCCCTACCGCCTAGAATTTTTTGGTGATGAAATAGATGGTATTCGTACTTTTGATGTTGACAGCCAAAAATCGCTTGCTAACATTGATTCTTTCACTTTGACACCGTCTGATGATATTGTACTTACTGAAAGTGACTTTGAGCATGCTTGTCGTCAGTTGGAAAAAGTTCCCATTACTGCCAGTGAGAATTTGAAATCTTATTTGAAAGAAGTTTTAGCAGTTACCAAAGATCGTCATCGGCATCAGGATATTAGAAAATTTTTGTCCTTTTTCTACCAAAAAGAATGGACGCTGCTGGATTACCTGCCTCAGCAAACGCCAATATTCTTTGATGATTTTCAAAAGATTCTAGATCGTAACAGCCGTTTTGATTTAGATGCGGCTGCTCTTTTGACAGAAGATTTACAAAACAGTAAAGCAGTGTCAAGTCTGTCTTATTTCGCTGATACTTACAGATATTTGCGGCAATACCAACCAGCTACCTTCTTTTCGAGTTTTCACAAGGGATTAGGAAATCTAAAGTTTGACGCTGTTTACAACTTTACACAGTATCCTATGCAGGAATTCTTTAATCAGTTTCCTTTATTAGTCAGTGAAATCGAGCGTTATCAGAAATCGGGCGCAACAGTTCTTCTGCAGACAGATTCACAGCTTAGTCAAGAACGTTTACAAGAAACTTTACAAGAGTATCATTTAACCTTACCAATTAGTAAACCTGACGAGCTCCTTGAAAATCAAGCACAGCTGGTTATCGGAAATCTGTCTAGCGGTTTTTATTTTGCTGATGAAAAAATTGCTCTTATCACTGAGCGCGAGATTTTTCATAAAAAGGTTAAACGTAAAATTCGCCGAACTGCTGTCAGCAATGCAGAGCGCCTGAAAGATTACAATGAGCTGGAAAAAGGTGACTATGTTGTCCACAATGTCCATGGGATTGGCCGTTTCTTAGGCATTGAGACCATTGAGGTTTCAGGTGTTCACCGGGATTATTTAACCATCCAATATCAAAATTCTGATCGTATTTCTATTCCGGTCGAACAAATAGAAATGCTTTCCAAATATGTCGCCAGTGATGGAAAAGAACCAAAGATTAACAAACTGAATGACGGCCGCTTTCAGAGAGCTAAGCAAAAGGTATCACGGCAGGTTGAAGATATTGCTGATGACCTTTTGAAACTGTACGCTGAACGCAGTCAGCTAAAAGGGTTTGCTTTTTCTGCGGATGATGACAGTCAAGAAGCCTTTGATAATCACTTTTCCTACATTGAGACGGAAGATCAGCTAAGATCTATTCAGGAAGTCAAGAAAGACATGGAAAAAGAGCAGCCCATGGATCGCCTGCTCGTAGGTGATGTTGGTTTTGGGAAAACAGAAGTTGCCATGCGGGCAGCTTTTAAAGCCGTTAATGATGGCAAGCAGGTAGCGGTTTTAGTGCCAACAACAGTTCTGGCTCAGCAGCATTATACTAATTTCAAAGAGCGTTTTGAAAATTTTCCGGTTATTATTGATGTCATGAGCCGCTTTAAGACAAAAGCAGAACAGCAGGAAACGCTGAGAAAATTGGCAAAAGGTCAGATTGATATTATCATCGGTACCCATCGGCTGCTTTCTAAAGATGTTATCTTTAAAGATTTAGGTTTTCTTGTCATTGATGAAGAGCAGCGGTTCGGGGTTAAGCACAAGGAAACGCTGAAAAAACTCAAAACAAAGATTGATGTTTTAACCTTGACAGCTACACCAATTCCGCGAACCCTGCACATGTCTATGCTGGGCATACGGGATTTATCAGTGATTGAAACACCGCCGACTAACCGCTATCCTGTTCAAACTTATGTTATGGAAAATAATCAGGGAGTTATTCGTGAGGCCATTATCCGTGAAATCGATCGGGGCGGTCAGGTTTTCTATGTTTACAATAAGGTTGACACGATTGACAGGAAAGTCTCAGAGCTTCAGGAATTAGTTCCGGAAGCCAGCATTGGTTTTGTTCATGGACAAATGAGTGAAATTCAGCTTGAAAATACCTTGATGGATTTTATCAACGGTGATTATGATATTTTAGTGACAACGACGATCATTGAGACGGGTGTTGATATTTCAAATGTTAATACACTTTTTATTGAAAATGCAGACCATATGGGACTGTCAACTTTGTATCAGCTTCGGGGTCGTGTTGGCCGAAGCAGCCGTATCGCCTATGCTTATTTGATGTACCATCCTGATAAAATATTAACCGAGGTTTCAGAAAAACGTTTGGAAGCTATTAAGGGATTTACAGAACTTGGTTCAGGTTTTAAAATCGCTATGCGGGATTTGTCTATCCGCGGTGCCGGAAATCTTTTGGGATCATCGCAAAGCGGCTTTATTGACTCTGTTGGTTTTGAAATGTATTCACAGCTCTTAGAAGAAGCGATTGCAACAAAATTAGGAAAATCACAGACACGTTCCAAAGGCAATGCTGAAATCAATCTGCAAATAGATGCCTACCTGCCGGACAGTTATATTACCGATGAACGGCAAAAAATAGAAATTTATAAGAGAATCCGCGAAATTGACAGCCGTGACGATTACCAAGAACTTCAAGAGGAATTGATCGATCGTTTTGGCGACTATCCGGATCAGGTCGCTTATCTGCTGGAAATCGGCCTTGTCAAGTCCTATATGGATAAAGCATTTGTAGCGCTGGCGGAGAAGAAAAATGACAGTATCCATGTTGTCTTTGAAAAAGCCTCTCAGAAATTTTATCTGACTCAAGACTATTTTGAAGCTCTATCCAAGACCAATCTCAAAGCGCAAATCAGTGAAGATCAAGGAAAAATTAAGATTATTTTTAATGTAAAAGCAAAGAAAGATTACGAAATTTTAGAAGAGCTGCTCCAATTTGGAGCTGGCTTAGATGAGATTAAAATGAGAAAAACCAGTCAGTAAGTTATTATTAACAGATTTTTAATGACCTGTAACTGAAAAATACAGGCCCACGGCCAAGCTCTTCCTATCTTTTTAAAAAGAAAAATGATAGAATAAAAAAATAGATTTGAGGTGATTAGGTGAGATTAGATAAGTATTTGAAAGTATCCCGTATTATCAAACGCCGCCCGGTAGCCAAGGAAGTTGCTGATAAAGGACGTATCAAAGTCAACGGCATTTTGGCTAAAAGTTCAACAGATTTAAAAATTAATGATACTATTGAAATACGCTTTGGCAACAAATTGCTGACAGTTCGTGTTTTAGAAATGAAAGACAGCACCAAAAAAGACGATGCTGCCAATATGTATGAAATCATAAGTGAGTCGAGGATTGAACCAGATGGAGAAGCCTAACATTGTTCAGCTTAATAATAAATACATTAATGATGAAAACAGCAAAAAGCGTTATGAAGAAGAAGAGATGAGGCGGCGCCATCGCTTCATCGGCTGGATACTGGTCTTTATCATTTTGCTGTTTATTTTACCGGCCTATAATCTTGTTGCCAGTTATATGAATTTACAGGAGAAAAAAGAGCAGATTGTTAAACTGCAAAAACAGCAAGAGCAGCTAAATGAAAGAACAGAGGCTGAACAAAAATTTGCCCGGCGTCTGAAAGATGACAGTTATGTTGAAAAATATGCACGCGCTAAATATTATTATTCCATCGATGGAGAAAATATTTACCCTGCACCAAGTTTATTACCGAAATAATGGAACATTTAATTGAAACAGTTGAAAAATTTTTAGCTTATTCTGATGACAAACTGGAAGAATTGGCTCACAAAAATCAGGCTTTAAAGGAAGAGCCGTCTAATAAGCCGAAGAATCAAAATAAAGTAGGAGGAGCAAAATGAAAAAACTATTAGCCGTCATGTTAATGTTTGTTTTTTCTGCTCCTATTTTGGCAATCAGTACGGAAAAAGAACCCGGAGAATTCTTTACCGGCATTCCGGAAAATCCTAATGTTTATCGTGCTGTTTCCAGTTATCCAAAAACTGATCTGACAGGAAAAGCTCAAAAGATTAAACCGAATTCTGCTTTGAAAATCAAAGCCCTGATTACAGAAAATGTCGAGACACCGGTCTTTAAGCTGTCAGACGGCCGCTTTATAAAGGCCAGTCAGGATAGTGTCTATGCCGATATTGTTCTTCGGCAGGATTATTTTTCCAAAAATTATTGGCTCAAAAAAAGCTTCACTATCTATCAAAGTCCTTATGTGACAGGCGTCAAAAAAGTCAAAACAAAACTTACAGGCTATCATAAAGTGCATGTTTCCAAAACAGCTGTCACCAGACATGGAATCTATTTAAAAGCTGACGGTCAAGGCTGGATTGATAAAAACGATTTAGAGCCCGAGGACAATCGTATGGAAAAAGTTCAGGCTCTGCTGAACCGCAAATATAATAAAGCTAATTATTCCATCTATGTTAAGCAGTTGGATACGCAAAAAACAGCCGGAATTAACGAAGACAAAGCAATGTACTCTGCCAGTGTGGCCAAGCTCCCTATTTTATATTTTGTTGAAAAACAAATTAAAGACGGGAAGGTAAAATTAACGGATAAGCTGACTTATACCAAACGAGTCAATGAATTTAAGGGAGCCTATAAGACAGAAGGCAGCGGTAAAATGCCTAAAAAAGCTGATAATAAGGCTTATACAGTAGATGCTTTATTAAAAGCGGTAACTCAGCATTCAGATAACGTTGCCAGCAATATTCTAGGTTATTATGTTGCCCATAAATATGACAGAGCTTACCAAGAAACGATTGAAAGAGCTGCTGAATCCCAGTGGAATATGGACAATCGAAAAGTGTCATCAAGAACAGCAGCAAATGTTATGGAAGCTCTTTACAATCAGCGCGGCTCAGCCTTAAATTACTTAAAAACAACTGAGTTTGACAGCAATCGTATTTCCCGTGATATTGCCGTTCCTGTCGCTCATAAAATCGGGGATGCTTATGACTATAAGCATGATGTAGCTGTTATTTATGCCGGTGAACCCTTTGTTTTATCTATTTTTACAGATAAAGCATCCTATAATAATATCTCAGCAATTGCTGATGATGTATATGGTATCTTAAAATGACCTACGACAAGATTTTCAAATACGTTCGTCAAAAAAAATTTTTTGACAGGCATGACAAAGTTTTAATAGCTGTATCAGGTGGAGTAGATTCTATGAATCTGCTGCACTTTTTGCATGCTTATCAAAAGCAGTTAAATATAGAAATAGCCATAGCACATGTGAATCATAAGCAGCGGCTGCAGTCTGATGAAGAGGAGGCCTATCTTAAAAATTGGGCTGAAAAAGAAGCCCTTCCTTTTTACAGCGACACTTATAAAGGAGAATTTTCTGAAAAAAAAGCGCGTGATTTTCGTTATGCGTTTTTTAAGCAGGTTATGCTTAGAGATGGCTATACAGGGCTTGTAACGGCTCATCATGCTGACGATCAGGCTGAAACGGTTTTCTTGCGTTTACTGAGAGGGTCGCGTCTGCGGTATTTAACTGGTATAAAGGAAGTTCAGCCTTTTGCCGGCGGTCAGCTGATTCGCCCTTTTTTAACCTTTTTTAAAAAAGATTTACCGGATATCTTTCATTTTGACGACAGTTCAAACAATGAAGACCGCTATTTAAGAAACAGAATCAGAAATACCTATATGCCGGCTTTAAAGCAGGAAAATCCTCAGCTGGCCCGGCATTTAATTGATTTGGGTGCAGAAACAGAGAAACTCTTTCAGGCTTTTAGTGATTTAAGTGAACATTTAGACCCTCAGGACTGTCAGGTTTTTCAAAAACAAAGTGAACCAGTTCAGTATTTTCTGCTGCAGGATTACCTCGAAAAATTTCCTGATTTAAATATAAGTAAGGCACAGTTTAACAACCTCCTGCATATCCTTAGAAGAAAGAGCAGCTATCATCATTATTTGAAAAATGGTTATTACTTAAAAAAAGATGCTAAAACCTTTGAAATTAACAAAATAGGTCTCAAGACGGATGGAGATGACGAGGAAAGAGTGCTAGAATATGGCGGTATGGTCAAATATGGTCAGTACACTTTTTCTTTTCAGAGAGAGTCAGGTTCTAAAGAAGGGATTCCTTTAAAGACCGACTCTCCTGTTGTAATCAGAAAACGCAAGCCAGGGGATAAAATTCAGCTGGGCTCTTATTCCAAAAAATTGCGGCGCCTGTTCATTGATGAGAAAATTCCTCGTGCCAAACGCTCGGAAGCAGTTGTTGCTGAGCAAGACGGCGAAATCATTTTTGTTCTTTTAGATGATGTTACTTATTTGAGAAAAGATTTTAAAGATGATATAATGAAAGGCAGACTGTATATTCAAAATAGAAACTGGTGAGAAATGCTCGAACAAGATATTAAAAAGGTCCTCTATTCTGAAGAGGAAATTATCGCTAAAACCAAAGAGTTAGGTGTTCAGTTAACCAAGGACTATGCAGGAAAAAATCCTCTTTTAGTCGGTGTTTTAAAAGGTTCTGTTCCTTTTATGGCTGAGTTAATGAAACATATTGATACTCAGGTTGAAATTGATTTCATGGTTGTATCAAGTTATTATGGCGGCACCACAAGCAGCGGTGAAGTTAAGATATTAAAAGATGTTGATACCAATATTGAAGGCCGTGATGTTGTCTTTATTGAAGATATTATCGATACCGGCCGTACTTTAAAATATTTGCGTGACATGTTCAAGTATCGCCAGGCAAACTCTGTTAAAATTGCAACATTGTTTGATAAGCCGGAAGGCCGTGTTGTTGACATTGATGCTGATTATGTCTGCTACGATGTTCCCAATGAATTTATCGTCGGTTTTGGTTTGGATTACGCTGAAAATTATCGTAATCTTCCTTACGTAGGAGTCTTGAAAGAAGAAGTTTATTCAAAATAAGAAAAAGGTTGTTAATTAATACATGAAAAATAATCGAAATAATGGATTTGTGAGAAACTCCTTTGTTTACATTATACTGATTTTGGCTATTGTAACTGGTTTTCAGTATTTTTTTAGAGGGACAGGCTCACAGAGTGAAAAAATCAGTTACACGACCCTTGTTAAGCATGTCAAATCAGGCGATATAAAGTCAATTACCTATCAGCCCAACGGCAGCATTCTCCAAGTAACAGGTGAGTATGAAAAAGCTAAAGAAATAAAAGCAAATAATGAGCTAGCCTTCTTTAACGGTGCTACTGCAAAAGTTAAGAAGTTTACATCCATTGTTCTGCCTAACAGTACTTCTATTGATAAAATTGAAAAATTAGCAGAAGGTCACGGAACAAAAATTTCTGTTAAACAAGAAAGCTCAAGCGGTGCTTGGATTTCTTTCCTGATAAGCTTCCTGCCAATTATCATTATGATTTTCTTCTTCACTATGATGATGAATCAAAGCGGGGGCGGCGCTCGCGGTGCCATGAGCTTTGGTAAGAACAAAGCTCGTTCATCTTCTAAGAGTGATGTCAAGGTGCGTTTTTCAGATGTCGCCGGAGCAGAGGAAGAAAAGCAAGAACTGATCGAAGTTGTTGATTTCTTAAAGGAACCAAAACGCTATAAAGCCTTGGGAGCCCGTATTCCGGCAGGTGTTCTTCTTGAAGGCCCTCCGGGAACCGGTAAAACTCTCCTTGCCAAAGCTGTTGCCGGTGAAGCCGGTGTTCCTTTCTTCAGTATTTCAGGTTCGGACTTTGTTGAAATGTTTGTCGGTGTCGGTGCTAGCCGTGTTCGCTCCCTCTTTGAGGATGCTAAAAAGGCTGAGCGTGCCATCATCTTTATTGATGAAATTGATGCTGTCGGACGTCGCCGCGGAGCTGGAATGGGCGGCGGAAACGATGAGCGTGAACAAACCCTCAACCAACTGCTGATTGAGATGGATGGTTTTGAAGGAAACGAAAACATTATCGTTATTGCTGCAACCAACCGCAGCGATGTTCTGGATCCCGCCCTTCTGCGTCCCGGACGTTTTGACCGCAAGGTTCTTGTCGGCCGGCCAGATGTTAAGGGCCGTGAAGCTATCCTTCGTGTTCATTCCAAAAACAAACCTCTGGCTAAGGATGTTGACCTAAAGGTTATTGCTCAGCAAACACCGGGATTTGTCGGCGCAGACTTAGAAAATGTTTTAAATGAAGCTGCTCTTGTTGCAGCACGCCGCAATAAGAAAACGATCGATGCCAGCGATATTGATGAAGCAGAAGATCGCGTTATTGCCGGTCCTTCTAAGAAGGATAAAACTATTTCTGAACATGAGCGACAGATGGTTGCTTACCATGAAGCCGGACATACGATTGTAGGACTGGTTTTATCAAATGCGCGTGTTGTGCATAAAGTTACAATTGTTCCGCGCGGCCGCGCCGGCGGCTACATGATTGCGCTGCCGAAGGAAGATCAAAATCTCCTATCTAAAGATGACTTGAAAGAACAGCTGGCTGGACTTATGGGAGGCCGTGTTGCTGAGGAAATTATCTTTAATGCCCAAACGACTGGTGCTTCCAACGACTTTGAGCAGGCAACACAATTAGCTCGTGCCATGGTAACAGAATATGGTATGAGTGAAAAACTCGGTCCTGTTCAATATGAAGGCAACCATTCAATGATGCCGGGTCAGTTTGCGCCTGAAAAGACCTATTCAGCTCAGACAGCCCTTCTTATTGATGAAGAAGTTCGTGATCTCCTTAATGACGCTCGCAATAAAGCAGCTGATATCATTAATGGCAATCGCGAAACACATAAATTGATTGCTGAAGCCTTGCTTAAGTACGAAACACTTGATGCAGCACAAATCAAGTCTATTTACGAAACAGGTAAGATTCCTGAGAAATCAGAAGATGATTCAGAAGAAGCTCATGCCCTTTCTTATGATGAAATCAAGGAAAAAATGACTGAAGATAAGGCTGATTAATATTTAAAAAATTCCTATTACTATTTAATAGGAATTTTTTTGTCCGTTTAAATTTACAAGGACCGCCTACTATGATAAACTAATATGGTTGTTAAAACGATTAGGAGAAATGATGACTATTTTCAGAAAGAAAAATACAAAGTTAGACAAGACAGAAATGAAGCGCCATCTCAAAGTAGTGGACTTGATTTTCCTTGGTTTAGGGTCAATGGTAGGAACAGGAATCTTTACGGTTACTGGTATTGGTGCTGCGAAATACGCAGGTCCGGCTTTGGTTATTTCAATTATTATTGCAGCAGTAGCGGTTGGCATTTCGGCTCTTTTTTATGCAGAATTCGCCTCAAGAATTCCGGCAAACGGAGGAGCATACAGTTATTTGTATGCTACTTTAGGGGAATTTCCTGCTTGGCTGGCCGGCTGGTATATCATCATGGAATTTCTGACTGCAGTATCCAGTGTTGCTTCTGGTTGGGGAAGTTACCTCAAAGGGTTGCTATTGAGCTATGAGATAAAGCTGCCGGCAGCTTTAAACGGTACTTTTAATCCCAGCAAGGGCAATTATATTGATTTACTGCCGGTTTTAGTAGTTCTTTTGGTTACGGGAATTGTTCTTTTGAATTCTAAAATTGCTCTGCGCTTTAACAGCAGTCTTGTTGTTATGAAGTTTTCAGCTTTGGCGCTCTTCATCATTGTAGGAATCTTTCACCTTAAACCTGAAAATTGGTCTAACTTTTCTCCCTTTGGCTTTGGTCAAATTTACGGCGGCCAGACAGGAATAATGGCCGGTGCTTCTCTGATGTTTTTTGCCTTTTTAGGATTTGAATCTATTTCAATGGCTGTCGATGAAGTCCATGAACCGCAAAAAACAATTCCTAAGGGCATCATAGTTTCCTTAACTATTGTAACTATTCTTTATGCCGGTGTTACTTTGGTACTGACAGGAATTGTTCACTATTCTAAATTAAATGTAGCGGATGCAGTTGCTTTTGCACTTCGCCAGACAGGTTTAAATTGGGCAGCTGACTACATCTCCATTATTGCTATTTTAACACTGATAACTGTTTGTATCTCAATGACCTATGCTTTGGCAAGAACGGTTTACAGCATCAGCCGTGATGGTCTGCTCCCTCAAAAACTCAGTGTTGTTACTAAACACAGTAAAGTTCCTAAGAATGCAACGCTTCTGGTCGGATTTGCTTCTATGATTTGTGCAGGAGTATTTCCTCTTTCCAGTATTGCAGAGTTTTTAAATATTTGTACACTCGCCTACCTTATTATGCTGGCAGTTGCTATCATTAAACTAAGAAAAGACCAAGGGGAGCCTAAGGATGGAGAGTTTAAAACACCTTTTATCCCCGTACTGCCGATTGTTTCGATAATTATATGCTTAGCGCTGATGAGCCAGTATATGACAATTACCTGGATTGCATTTGGTGTCAGCACAGTGATTGGTGTTTTGATTTACTTCACTTATGGCTATAAACATTCAACGATTTCAATGAATTAATAGGAAGACATTTTGGCGTTTTTCAAAAATGTCTTTCTTTTTTTCATAAATAATATTTAGTTGAAAAAAAGTAAGGAAAAGGAGTTGACAAAGGGGGGAAGAGCTGATAGAATATAGTAGTTGTCTCGTTAGGAGACAGCAGGTCAGAGCCCTTTGAAAACTGAACAAGACGAACCAAGTGCGGGTTACGGAAGACGTAACCTGTCAAGAACAATAAGTCAGCGATGACACAAAGTGAGTTAAGCGCTCAAACTTAAGAAGCAATGAGAGTTTGATCCTGGCTCAGGACGAACGCTGGCGGCGTGCCTAATACATGCAAGTGGAACGCACGATTGATACCGGAGCTTGCTCCACATTAATCGTGAGTCGCGAACGGGTGAGTAACGCGTAGGTAACCTGTCTTTTAGCGGGGGACAACTATTGGAAACGATAGCTAATACCGCATAAGAATGACTAACGCCTGTTAGAGATTTAAAAGATACAAAAGTATCACTAAGAGATGGACCTGCGTTGTATTAGCTAGTAGGTAGGGTAAAGGCCTACCTAGGCGACGATACATAGCCGACCTGAGAGGGTGAACGGCCACACTGGGACTGAGACACGGCCCAGACTCCTACGGGAGGCAGCAGTAGGGAATCTTCGGCAATGGGGGGAACCCTGACCGAGCAACGCCGCGTGAGTGAAGAAGGTTTTCGGATCGTAAAGCTCTGTTGTCAGAGACGAACGTATGTGAGAGTGGAAAGTTCACATAGTGACGGTAACTGACCAGAAAGGGACGGCTAACTACGTGCCAGCAGCCGCGGTAATACGTAGGTCCCGAGCGTTGTCCGGATTTATTGGGCGTAAAGCGAGCGCAGGCGGTTTTATAAGTCAGAAGTAAAAGGCAGTGGCTCAACCATTGTGTGCTTTTGAAACTGTAGGACTTGAGTGCAGAAGGGGAGAGTGGAATTCCATGTGTAGCGGTGAAATGCGTAGATATATGGAGGAACACCGGTGGCGAAAGCGGCTCTCTGGTCTGTGACTGACGCTGAGGCTCGAAAGCGTGGGTAGCGAACAGGATTAGATACCCTGGTAGTCCACGCCGTAAACGCTGAGTGCTAGGTGTTAGGCCCTTTCCGGGGCTTAGTGCCGGAGCTAACGCATTAAGCACTCCGCCTGGGGAGTACGACCGCAAGGTTGAAACTCAAAGGAATTGACGGGGGCCCGCACAAGCGGTGGAGCATGTGGTTTAATTCGAAGCAACGCGAAGAACCTTACCAGGTCTTGACATCCCGATGACCGCTCTAGAGATAGAGTTTTTCTTCGGAACATTGGAGACAGGTGGTGCATGGTTGTCGTCAGCTCGTGTCGTGAGATGTTGGGTTAAGTCCCGCAACGAGCGCAACCCTTATTGTTAGTTGCCATCATTGAGTTGGGCACTCTAGCGAGACTGCCGGTAATAAACCGGAGGAAGGTGGGGATGACGTCAAATCATCATGCCCCTTATGACCTGGGCTACACACGTGCTACAATGGTCGGTACAACGAGTCGCGAGCCGGTGACGGCAAGCTAATCTCTGAAAGCCGATCTCAGTTCGGATTGGAGGCTGCAACTCGCCTCCATGAAGTCGGAATCGCTAGTAATCGCGGATCAGCACGCCGCGGTGAATACGTTCCCGGGCCTTGTACACACCGCCCGTCACACCACGAGAGTTTGTAACACCCGAAGTCGGTGAGGTAACCTTTAAGGGGCCAGCCGCCTAAGGTGGGATGGATGATTGGGGTGAAGTCGTAACAAGGTAGCCGTATCGGAAGGTGCGGCTGGATCACCTCCTTTCTAAGGAAAAGTAAGTTATGAGAACGTTAAGAAATCCGTATGAACATAGGGGTCTGACAAGAAATCCTGATTTCTTAGGCAGGACATCTTTTTCACAAGGATTTTAGTCCGAATACAATTACAACGGAAGCACTTGGCTACGTCTTGTTTAGTTTTGAGAGGGAAGAGGGGCCTTAGCTCAGCTGGGAGAGCGCCTGCTTTGCACGCAGGAGGTCAGCGGTTCGATCCCGCTAGGCTCCATTGGGATACAAAACCTACTAAACTGAATAAAAGTGAAGTTGAACACGTGACTAACTTCTTAGGAAAATAGATAATCTTCCTCGTGTGCCAGGCACACAGCGTCAGATTCCTAATTTTCTACAGAAGTTTTCGCTAAAGCGAACCGTCACTTTGTATCCTAGAGATAGCTCATTGACAATTGAATAGCGCAACAAAAAAAGAAACCGAAACGCTGTAGATCATATTGAAAGAGTTTTTTAATAAGGTTAAGTTAATAAGGGCGCACGGTGGATGCCTAGGCACTAGGAGCCGACGAAGGACGTGACGAACAACGAAATGCTTTGGGGAGCTGTACGTAAGCTTTGATCCAGAGATGTCCGAATGGGGGAACCCGGCAGCTAGAGGCTGTCATCCATAACTGTTAAGGTTATGAGAAGGAAGACGCAGTGAACTGAAACATCTAAGTAGCTGCAGGAAGAGAAAGCAAAAGCGATTGCCTGAGTAGCGGCGAGCGAAAAGGCAGGAGGGCAAACCGGAGTGTTTACACTTCGGGGTTGTAGGACTGCAAGATGGTGTTAAGGACTATAGGAGAATGATCTGGGAAGGTCAGCCAAAGAGAGTAAAAGCCTCGTATTTGAAATAGTCAGTAACCCTAGCAGTATCCTGAGTACGGCGAGACACGTGGAATCTCGTCGGAAACTGGGAGGCCCATCTCCCAACCCTAAATACTCCCTAGTGACCGATAGTGAACCAGTACCGTGAGGGAAAGGTGAAAAGTACCCCGGAAGGGGAGTGAAAGAGAACCTGAAACCGTGTGCCTACAAGAAGTTCGAGCCCGTTAATGGGTGAGAGCGTGCCTTTTGTAGAATGAACCGGCGAGTTACGTTTTCGTGCGAGGTTAAGTTGAAGAGACGGAGCCGTAGGGAAACCGAGTCTGAATAGGGCGACTAAGTACGAGGACGTAGACCCGAAACCATGTGACCTACCCATGAGCAGGGTGAAGGTGCGGTAAAGCGCACTGGAGGCCCGAACCAGGGCACGTTGAAAAGTGCTTGGATGACTTGTGGGTAGCGGAGAAATTCCAAACGAACTTGGAGATAGCTGGTTCTCTCCGAAATAGCTTTAGGGCTAGCGTCGTCGCGAGGGACTCTTGGAGGTAGAGCACTGTTTGATTGAGGGGTCCATCCCGGATTACCAATATCAGATAAACTCCGAATGCCAAAGAGTCAGAGACGGCAGTCAGACTGCGAGTGCTAAGATCCGTAGTCGAAAGGGAAACAGCCCAGACCACCAGCTAAGGTCCCCAAATAATTGTTAAGTGGAAAAGGATGTGGGGTTGCACAGACAACTAGGATGTTAGCTTAGAAGCAGCTATTCATTCAAAGAGTGCGTAATAGCTCACTAGTCGAGTGACCCTGCGCCGAAAATGTACCGGGGCTAAAACAATTTACCGAAGCTGTGGATTACCTTTTAGGTAATGGTAGGAGAGCGTTCTATGTGCAGAGAAGGTGTACCGCAAGGAGCACTGGAGTGCATAGAAGTGAGAATGCCGGTATGAGTAGCGCAAGATGGGTGAGAATCCCATCCACCGTAAGACTAAGGATTCCAGGGGAAGGCTCGTCCGCCCTGGGTTAGTCGGGACCTAAGGAGAGACCGACAGGTGTATCCGATGGGCAACAGGTTGATATTCCTGTACTAGAGTATAGAGTGATGGAGGGACGCAGAAGGCTAGCTAAAGCGTGCGATTGGAAGAGCACGTCTAAGCAGTGAGGTGTGATGTGAGTCAAATGCTTGCATCTGTAACATTGAGCTGTGATAGGGAGCGAAGTTTAGTAGCGAAGTTAGCGATGTCACACTGCCAAGAAAAGCTTCTAGCGATAATGTATACTCTACCCGTACCGCAAACCGACACAGGTAGTCGAGGCGAGTAGCCTCAGGTGATCGAGAGAACTCTCGTTAAGGAACTCGGCAAAATGGCCCCGTAACTTCGGGAGAAGGGGCGCTGACAGAAGGTCAGCCGCAGTGAAAAGGCCCAAGCAACTGTTTATCAAAAACACAGCTCTCTGCAAAATCGTAAGATGAGGTATAGGGGGTGACGCCTGCCCGGTGCTGGAAGGTTAAGAGGAGTGCTTAGACGCAAGTCGAAGGTATGAATTGAAGCCCCAGTAAACGGCGGCCGTAACTATAACGGTCCTAAGGTAGCGAAATTCCTTGTCGGGTAAGTTCCGACCCGCACGAAAGGCGTAATGATTTGGGCACTGTCTCAACGAGAGACTCGGTGAAATTTTAGTACCTGTGAAGATGCAGGTTACCCGCGACAGGACGGAAAGACCCCATGGAGCTTTACTGCAGTTTGATATTGCGTATCTGTAACACATGTACAGGATAGGTAGGAGCCAAGGAAGAGTGAACGCCAGTTTACTTGGAGGCGCTGTTGGGATACTACCCTTGTGTTATGGCTACTCTAACCCGCTAGGTTAAACATCTAGGGAGACAGTGTCAGACGGGCAGTTTGACTGGGGCGGTCGCCTCCTAAAGCGTAACGGAGGCGCCCAAAGGTTCCCTCAGATTGGTTGGAAATCAATCGCAGAGTGTAAAGGTAAAAGGGAGCTTGACTGCGAGAGTAACAACTCGAGCAGGGACGAAAGTCGGGCTTAGTGATCCGGTGGTTCCGTATGGAAGGGCCATCGCTCAACGGATAAAAGCTACCCTGGGGATAACAGGCTTATCTCCCCCAAGAGTTCACATCGACGGGGAGGTTTGGCACCTCGATGTCGGCTCGTCGCATCCTGGGGCTGTAGTCGGTCCCAAGGGTTGGGCTGTTCGCCCATTAAAGCGGCACGCGAGCTGGGTTCAGAACGTCGTGAGACAGTTCGGTCCCTATCCGTCGCGGGCGAAGGAAATTTGAGAGGATCTGCTCCTAGTACGAGAGGACCAGAGTGGACTTACCGCTGGTGTACCAGTTGTTCTGCCAAGAGCATCGCTGGGTAGCTATGTAGGGAAGGGATAAACGCTGAAAGCATCTAAGTGTGAAGCCCCCCTCAAGATGAGATTTCCCATAACGTTAAGTTAGTAAGAGCCCTGAGAGAAGAACAGGTAGATAGGTTGGGAGTGGACGTATGGTGACATATGAAGCGGACCAATACTAATCGCTCGAGGACTTATCC
>NZ_JBZFUK010000005.1:0-148415 GCF_058314495.1 Streptococcus sp. ELY_86
GCCCTGAGAGAAGAACAGGTAGATAGGTTGGGAGTGGACGTATGGTGACATATGAAGCGGACCAATACTAATCGCTCGAGGACTTATCCAAATAAAGTACAATTACTGAAGCAACAGCAGTGGTTTCAAGCGCTATTCAATTATGAGTGAGCTACCTCATTCAGCAGTTAAGTGACGATAGCCTAGGAGAGACACCTGTACCCATGCCGAACACAGCAGTTAAGTCCTAGCACGCCTGAAGTAGTTGGGGGTTGCCCCCTGTGAGATAGGGTAGTCGCTTAGCGATATTCCGGCATAGCTCAGTTGGTAGTAGCGCATGACTGTTAATCATGATGTCGTAGGTTCGAGTCCTACTGCCGGAGTAATAGCTTCTTTAAACACCTCATCAGGGGGTGTTTTTTTGTGGTGTCATGAGAAAACAGGACATTTATGTCCTGTTCTTAAAATTGCTTTAGCTTTATAATGATGTCATCATATAAAGGAGGGCATCGTGAAGATGGAAGAAGATTTTGAAATTGCTTTTAATAAAGTTAAGCCGATTATATTTAAACTGCAGCGCTATTACTTTATTAAATTATGGACTCGGGAAGACTGGCAACAAGAGGGAATGCTGGTTTTGCATCAGTTATTAAAGGAACATCCTGAACTGACTGAGGATGATTCAAAGCTGTATGTTTATTTTAAAACAAGATTCTCTAATTATATTAAAGATGTTTTGCGCCAGCAGGAAAGTCAAAAACGACGTTTTAATAAAATGCCTTATGATGAAATTAGTGAGGTGGCTCACTGTGTTTCGGCTGCAGGTATGCAGCTGGATGAATATGTTTTGTTTTATGATCGTTTGACAGCTTATAAGAAAGGGCTGAACGAGAATCAAAAAGAGCAGTTTGAACGTTTGGTGGCTGGTGAGCGATTTTTAGGCAGGCAAAAAATGCTTAAAGATCTCAAGAAAAAATTAAGTGACTTTGATGACACAAGTTTAAGAGAACATTAGGTAAAAATATCTTGCTTATTTTGATTTCGATTGGCTTATCAACACAGAGCTATCAAAAAAGTTAATCAGGTAAAAGCAAAATAAAAGAGAATTTTGGTGAATGGTTTTCTTGAAAGAACCAGCAGGTAAGAAAAAGGGAATTACCGCTGGTACAGTCAATCTTATATTTGATCACCTGTATTACACGTTTATATAATGGAGCTGAGGCTTTTTGCTTCGGCTTTTTTATATGTTCTTTGGCTGCTTTTGACCTGGGAAAAGTTGGTTTTTATACGGTTTGGCAAACCACAGAAGAGAAGTTTTTGGTATAATTAATATAATCATTCACAAGAAAGGCACGATATGGAAATTGTTGAGAAAGCTCCTGCTAAAATCAATCTTGGTCTTGATATTGCCGGCAAGCGTCAGGATGGTTTTCACGAACTGTCAATGATTATGGTCAGTGTGGATTTAAATGATTATATTACGATTACAGAGACTGCAGAGGATCAGATTGTCGTCAAATCAAACAGCTGCAAGCTGCCGCTGAACAGTAAAAATGATGTTTGCAAGGCGGCTCAGCTTTTGAAGGAGCGGTATGAGATTCGCACCGGGCTTGAAATATCGCTGCAAAAATCGATTCCTATATGTGCGGGTTTGGGAGGAGGATCCAGCGATGCGGCTGCAACCTTGCGTGCTCTCAATCGTTTATGGAATCTTAACTTATCAGAAGAAGAACTGATTGAAATTGGCTTTGAAATTGGCAGTGATGTTCCTTATTGCATCAAAGGCGGCTGTGCCCTTATTTCGGGTAAGGGAGAAATTGTTGAAAATCTGCCAAATTCTCTGTCGGCCTGGGTCGTTTTGGTTAAGCCTGACTTTGGCATTTCAACAAGAACAATTTTTAAGGAGATTGATACTGACACGATTTCTCGAGTCAATATTGATGCCTTAAAGGAAGCTATTTTGACAGATTCTTATGAAGAGGTGCTGCAGGCCATGGGGAATTCGCTTGAGGATATCACCATTGCCAGAAAACCTTTTATTCAAAAAATTAAAGATCGTATGGATAAATGCGGGGCTGATATATCTTTGATGACGGGCAGCGGACCGACAGTTTTTGCACTCTGCCGGACAGAAAAGCGCGCTAATCGCGTTGTTAACAGCATGAAGGGCTTTTGCAGGGAAGTTTATAAGGTGAGAATATTATAAAAAGAATCGAATTCATTTGATTCTTTTTTTTATTTATGGTAAGATTAAGCGACAAATAATTAACCAGTTAATTAAAAGGAGGGGGCTATGGCATTGGGACAGGACATTGATCACTTGATCAATCAAATTCTTTTAAAGGCTGAAAATCAACATGAGCTGCTGATTGGTTCTTGCCAAAGTGAGATCAAACTGACCAACACCCAGGAGCATATTTTGATGCTGCTGGCACAGGAAAATCTGACAAATTCAGACTTGGCTAAGCGCTTAAAGGTCAGCCAGGCAGCGGTGACAAAAGCGGTCAAATCCCTTGTAAAACAAGAGATGCTTGAGTCCATAAAAGACAAGACGGATGCAAGGGTTGCGTATTTTCGTCTGACCGATTTGGCTAAGCCTATTGCCCGGGAGCATGAACACCACCATGCTTTGACACTGTCGGTTTATGATCATCTCTTGGACACCTTTTCAAAAGAGGAGCAGGCTGTTATCAGTCGCTTTTTAACTGCTTTAAGCAAGGAATTAAAGGAGTAGCTGTGCGATATATTACTGTAAAAAATCTATCTTATCAATATGACTCAGAACCTGTTTTAGAAGGAATTAACTACCATTTAGACAGCGGTGAATTTGTGACACTGACGGGGGAAAACGGGGCTGCCAAGTCAACTTTAATCAAGGCAACTCTGGGTATTTTAAAACCGAAAGTCGGTTCTGTGGAATTTTCCAAAACGAACGTGGCTGGCAAAAAATTGCGGCTGGCCTATCTGCCTCAGCAGATTGCCAGTTTTAATGCCGGTTTTCCAAGTACAGTCTACGAATTTGTTAAATCGGGCCGCTACCCAAGAAACGGCTGGTTCAGACGGCTGACCAAGCATGATGAAGAGCATATCAGGGCCAGCTTAGAGTCGGTCGGTATGTGGGAAAACCGTCATAAACCTATCGGCAGTCTTTCAGGAGGTCAGAAGCAGCGTGCGGTTATCGCCAGAATGTTTGCCAGTGATCCTGATATTTTTGTGCTAGATGAGCCGACAACCGGGATGGATGCAGGAACAACAGAGACCTTTTATGAGCTGATGCACCACAGCGCTCATCAGCACAGCAAAGCAGTTCTGATGATTACACATGATCCTGAAGAGGTTAAGGAATATGCGGACCGAAATATTCATTTGGTGAGAAATCAAGACTTGCCTTGGCGCTGCTTTAATATCCATGGAAAAGATGAAGGAGGAAAAGATGATGTTAAGTGATATATTGGCTTATGATTTCATGCAGCGGGCTTTGCTGGCAGTTGTCGCTATCAGTGTTTTTGCTCCGATTTTGGGTTTGTTTCTTATTTTGCGCCGTCAGAGTCTGATGAGTGATACGCTTAGCCACGTCTCCTTAGCAGGTGTTGCTTTCGGAGTTTTGCTGGGAATTTCGCCTACATGGACCACCCTTTTAGTGGTTACTTTAGCTGCTGTGGTTCTTGAATATTTGCGTACTGTTTACCGTCATTATATGGAAATTGCCACTGCTATTTTGATGTCCATGGGTTTGGCTCTTTCTTTAATTGTTATGAGCAAGGCAGGTGACGCTAGCAACGTCAGCCTTGAACAGTACCTCTTTGGTTCTATTATTACTATTAGCCGTGAACAGGTCATTGCTTTGTTTGCGATTGCAGCTATCGTTTTAATTCTTACATTTTGCTTTATCCGTCCTATGTATATTTTGACTTTTGATGAAGAAACGGCCTTTGTAGATGGTTTGCCTGTTCGGCTTATGTCCATTTTGTTCAATGTTGTTACAGGAGTGGCTATTGCTCTTACTATTCCGGCAGCAGGGGCACTTTTGGTATCAACGATTATGGTGTTGCCTGCAAGTATTGCAATGCGGCTGGGAAACAACTTTAAAACGGTTATTGCCTTGGGCATCTTGATTGGTTTTATCGGAATGGTATCTGGTATTTTTATTTCTTATCTGGCTGAAACACCTGCCAGTGCGACAATCACGATGATTTTTATTGGAATTTTCCTATTTGTCGGTCTGCTCAACCAGCTGATAAAAGATTAAATCAATCTGAGATTCAGAAAATTTATACCTGCAAAGAAAAAAGTGAAGTCAATCGAAATCCTTTAGAGATCGATTGACTTCACTTTCTTTGTCATGCGATTAATACGTTAAGACAAAATATTTTTTCTTGCCGCGGCGGATAACAGTCAGCTCGTCATCAACCTTATCTTGGTCAGATAATTGATAATCCAAGTCCTGAACGCGTTCGCCGTTGATATAAACAGCACCGTTTTGCACATCTTCACGAGCCTGACGTTTAGAATTGACAATACCCGCAGTGACTAAAATATCAACGATATTAAGGCTGTCCTCTGATTTTACAGGATAGTTGGGAACATTGCTGAGACCTTGCTTAAGTTCTTTGGCAGAAAGGCTCTTGATATTCCCTGCAAAGAGCTGCTCGGTAATCTTAACAGCTTCTTTATAGGCTTCTTCGCCGTGGACAAAGGTGACAACTTCTTTTGCCAGTGTTTTCTGTGCTAAACGTTCATGAGGAGCCGCTTCGAATTTTACACGGATATCTTCAATTTCATCCAGAGACAGGAAAGTAAAGATTTTAAGAAAACGAACAGCATCGGCATCCATGACATTCAGCCAGAATTGATACATTTCATAAGGAGATGTTTTATCGGCATCGAGCCAGACAGCGTTGCCTTCTGATTTACCGAACTTTTTGCCGGTAGCATCCGTAATTAAGGGAACGGTAATCACATGCCCTTGTTTATCAGCCTTGCGGCGGAGCAGCTCAGTACCGGCAGTCATATTGCCCCATTGATCGGAGCCGCCGATTTGTAAGGTAACACCGTATTTTTGATTGAGAACATAAAAATCATAGGCCTGCATAATTTGGTAGGCAAATTCAGTATATGAAATCCCAGTTTCAATGCGTTTTTTCACGGATTCCTTGCTCATCATGTAGTTGACGGTGAAATATTTACCGACATCCCGCAGGAAATCAATAAAGTTGACAGATTCGAACCAGTCATAGTTATTGACCATCTGAGCTTTGTTATCACCGTTTTCAAACTCAATAAAACGCTCCAGCTGACTGCGGATACTTGCTACCCAGCCTTTGACGGTTTCTTTGGTCTGAAGGCTGCGCTCATCATCCTTAAAGGAAGGGTCGCCAATCAGTCCGGTAGCTCCTCCGACAAGCGGGTAGGGTTTATGTCCAGCTAATTGCAGGTGCTTCATGACCAAAATCGGTACCAGATGACCCAGATGGAGGCTGTCTGCTGTCGGATCATAGCCTGAATAAAAAGACACAGAGCCTTCATCCAATGCTTTTTTCAGGGCCTCTTCATCAGTAGTTTGAAAGACTAAGCCGCGTGCTTTAAGTTCTTCAAAAATTGTCATTGCTTTTCTCCATATTCTTATAACATTACAAAGCATTATATCAAAAACAACAGGGCCTGTGCAAGTTCTTATGAGAGAGTAAGAAAAGAACTCCTTCATTTAGCGGCTATATTAAACATGATAAATTTGGTATAATATAAATTGAGGTATTGTTATGTCCCTGCTGGAAAAAATAAAAAGAAAGTTCAAAGAAATAACTGCTAAAAAGCCTGATTTTAGTAAAATCGACTTTGTAAACTGGTTTAAAAATTTAAAGTTAAAAGAATTAAAGCGGACAGATTATCTGGATTTCGGCTCCGTTTTTTTGCGCACCTTGAAACTATTGTCCGATTTTGCTTATATTCTTCTTCTTTTATTTGTTTTCTTAGGCCTTGGTGTGGGTTTTGGTTATCTGGCCAGTCAGGTAGAAACCGTAAAGGTTCCTGCTAAGACAGACTTGGTTACTCAGGTCAATACATTAACCAGAATTTCTAAAATGACCTATTCAGATAAGTCGCTGATTTCAACAATTGACACAGACCTTTTAAGAACACCTGTGGATGGCAAAGATATCTCGGAAAATGTGAAAAAGGCTGTTATTGCAACGGAAGATGAGAATTTTAAAGAGCACCATGGGGTTGTTCCCAAAGCTGTGTTCCGAGCAGCACTGGGTTCGGTTTTGGGACTGGGTGAAAGCAGCGGCGGTTCAACACTGACGCAGCAGCTCTTAAAACAGCAGGTTCTGGGGGATGATCCTACTTTCAAACGTAAAACTAAGGAGATCGTTTACGCTCTTGCGCTTGAACGTTATGAGGACAAGGACAGGATTCTGACCAATTATCTGAATGTCTCTCCATTTGGACGCAATAATAAAGGGCAAAATATTGCCGGAATTGAGGAAGCGGCTCGGGGAATTTTTGGTGTTGCCGCTAAAGATCTGACCATTCCTCAGGCAGCATTTTTAGCCGGTTTGCCGCAAAGTCCTATTACGTATTCGCCTTACACAGCATCAGGAAAACTCAAGTCAGCCGAAGATATGAAGCTGGGCCTGAAGCGCTCACAAAACGTGTTATACAATATGTACCGCACAGGTGTCCTATCAAAAGCTGACTATGAAAGCTATAAGAAATACGATCTGAAAAAAGATTTTAGAAAACCTCAGGCGGCTCAGACAGATTCTCATGATTATTTATACTATTCTGTGTTTGAAGAAGCCCGGGATGCTATGTATGACTATCTTGTCAAAAGGGATAAGGTGTCTGCACAGGATTTAAAAAATGATAAAACCAAAGAAGCCTACAAGGAAAAAGCTCTGCAGGAGCTGCGCTTAGGCGGCTACACGGTCACAACAACTATCAATAAAAAGGTTTATAAAGCTATGCAGACAGCTGTTGCTCAGCATGGCGGCTCTCTTGATGACGGGACGGGGAAAGTTGAAGTCGGCAATGTTTTGATGGATAATTCCAGCGGAGCTGTTCTTGGATTTGTAGGGGGACGTGATTACAAGAGCAATCAAAATAACCATGCTTTTGATACGGCAAGATCACCCGGATCCAGCATCAAGCCATTACTGGCTTACGGCCCTGCTATTGATCAAGGGCTTATGGGCAGCTCAAGCATGCTTTCAAATTATCCGACAACTTTTGCCAGCGGACAAAAAATTATGCACTCCGGAGATGAAGGAACGGCGATGGTCAATCTGCAGGAAGCCTTGGACGTTTCCTGGAATATTCCGGCTTACTGGACCTATCAGACCTTGCTGCAAAAGGGTGTAGATGTTCCCGATTATATGGAAAAAATGGGCTATCACATTCCTGAATATTATATCGAAAGCCTTCCTTTAGGCGGCGGGGTTGAAACAACGGTTGCTCAGCAGACAAATGGCTATCAAACGCTCGCTAACGGCGGTGTCTATCAAAAACAATATATGGTTGAAAAGATTACTGACAGCCAGGGCAAAGTCGTTTATCAGCATGCTTCTAAGCCGGTTCGGGTCTATTCGAAAGCGACAGCCAGCATCTTGAATGAGATGCTCAGAGGTCCCATTAGTTCGGGTAAAACCACAACGTTTAAAAATAGACTGAAAGCTCTTAATTCAGGCTTGGCCGGTGCTGACTGGACAGGAAAAACAGGGACAACCGATGATTATACAGATGTTTGGCTGATGCTGTCTACACCCAAGACAACGCTTGGAGGCTGGGCAGGCCATGATGATAACACTTCTTTAAAATCTATGACAGGCTATAACAACAACGCCCAATATATGGCGCACTTGGTCAATGCCATCAATCAGGCCGATCCAAATGTTTGGGGAGCCAACCAGCGTTTCGGTCTTGATTCCAGCGTTATTAAAGCTAATGTTCTGAAATCAACAGGTCTGAAACCGGCGACGGTCAATGTTAATGGAAAGGCTATTTCTGTCGGCGGTGCAACAACTAGCAGCTACTGGGCTAAAAACGGTCCCGGCAATACGGTCTATAAATTTGCTATAGGCGGTACAGACAGCGATTACCAAAAGGCTTGGTCAAAGATTGGAGGCAGATAGCATTTCTTGACAAGCTCAGGGAGATAGTATATAATATACGTAACTATTTGTCGTCTGCTTTGGTTGAAATATTGTCCAATCAGAGCTTACAGCAGTTAAATCAAACTTTAATGAGTCAGATTTAGCTGCTCTTTTTGTGCTTAATTTTCGGTATAGCTCTATTTTGTAATAGATATTTAAACTTTCTGAAAATTAGTGGAAACGGCAAATTTGCTAACGTTTTGGCCTCGGGCAGAGGTCTGGAAAGAAGAAGGAGTTAAAACTTGGCAGGACATGAAGTTCAATACGGTAAGCACCGTACGCGTCGCAGTTTTTCAAGAATCAAAGAAGTTCTTGATTTACCAAATTTGATTGAGATTCAGACGGATTCGTTCAAAGACTTTTTGGATACCGGTCTTAAGGAAGTTTTTGAAGATGTTTTTCCTATTTCAAACTTTACGGAAACCATGGAACTCGAGTTTGTAGGGTATGAAATCAAGGAGCCTAAGTATACTTTGGAAGAAGCAAGCGCTCATGATGCACATTATTCAGCGCCGATTTTTGTAACCTTCCGCCTGATTAATAAAGAAACCGGTGAAATCAAAACCCAGGAAGTCTTCTTTGGCGATTTTCCGCTTATGACTGAAATGGGAACGTTTATCATCAATGGTGCTGAGCGGATTATTGTTTCCCAGTTAGTTCGCTCACCAGGTGTTTACTTTAATGATAAGGTTGATAAAAACGGTAAAGTCGGCTATGGTTCTACGGTTATTCCTAACCGCGGTGCCTGGCTTGAACTTGAGACTGACTCTAAGGATATTGCCTATACACGGATTGACCGGACGCGTAAAATTCCATTTACAACGCTGGTGCGGGCTCTTGGATTTTCCGGTGATGATGAAATTCTTGATATTTTCGGTGAGAGCGACCTGGTGCGCAATACTATCGAGAAAGATATCCACAAAAATCCGAATGATTCCAGAACTGATGAGGCTCTTAAAGAAATTTACGAACGCCTGCGTCCGGGTGAGCCTAAGACAGCTGACAGTTCACGCAGCCTTTTGATTGCGCGTTTCTTTGATGCGCGCCGCTACGATTTAGCAGCTGTCGGCCGTTATAAGATTAACAAAAAATTAAATATCAAAACCCGTCTTTTGAATCAGGTTATTGCTGAAAATCTGGTGGACCCTGAAACAGGTGAAATTCTGGTTGAATCAGGAACTGAAATGACTCGCAGCGTCATTGATTCTATTTCTGATTATCTGGAAGGCGATCTTAACAAGATTGTCTATACACCAAATGAGTATGCTGTTTTGACAGAACCTGTTATTCTGCAAAAATTCAAAGTCGTAGCTCCTAATGATCCGGATCGTGTTGTGACCATTGTCGGCAATGCTAATCCGGATGATAAGGTACGTCACCTGACACCTGCTGATATCTTAGCTGAAATGTCTTATTTCCTTAATTTAGCTGAAGGTCTCGGCAAGGTTGACGATATTGACCACTTAGGGAACCGCCGTATCCGTGCCGTCGGTGAATTGCTGGCCAACCAATTCCGTATCGGTCTGGCTCGTATGGAAAGAAATGTTCGTGAACGGATGTCTGTCCAGGACAATGAGGTTCTCACACCGCAGCAAATCATCAATATCCGTCCGGTGACCGCTGCTATCAAAGAATTCTTTGGCTCTTCTCAATTATCACAGTTTATGGATCAGCACAATCCGCTGTCTGAGCTGTCTCACAAGCGCCGTTTGTCAGCCTTGGGACCTGGAGGTTTGACACGTGACCGTGCAGGTTATGAAGTGCGTGATGTGCACTACACTCATTACGGCCGTATGTGTCCGATTGAAACGCCTGAAGGACCAAACATCGGTTTGATCAACAACTTGTCTTCATACGGACACCTCAACAAATACGGTTTCATCCAAACACCTTACCGCAAGGTTGATCGCAGCACAGGCGTGGTTACCAATGAGATTGAATGGCTGACTGCGGATGAAGAAGATGAATACACTGTTGCTCAGGCCAACTCAAAACTCAATGAAGACGGTACCTTTGCCGAAGAAATCGTCATGGGACGCCACCAAGGGAATAACCAGGAATTTCCGGCAAGTTCAGTCGAATACATGGATGTTTCTCCTAAACAGGTAGTTGCGGTTGCGACAGCTTGTATTCCATTCCTTGAAAACGATGACTCCAACCGTGCCCTTATGGGTGCCAACATGCAGCGTCAGGCTGTGCCTCTGATTGATCCTAAAGCTCCGCTTGTCGGAACAGGTATGGAATATCAGGCTGCCCACGATTCAGGAGCTGCCATTATTGCTCAAAATAACGGTAAGGTCGTTTACTCTGATGCAGACAAGGTCGAAGTCCGCCGCGAAGATGGCTCTCTTGACGTGTACAATATCACAAAATTCCGCCGTTCTAACTCAGGAACTGCCTATAACCAACGTACACTTGTCAAGGTAGGAGACAGTGTGGAAAAGGGTGACTTTATTGCTGACGGTCCTTCTATGGAAAAAGGTGAAATGGCGCTTGGGCAAAACCCTATTGTTGCCTATATGACATGGGAAGGCTATAACTTTGAAGATGCTGTCATTATGAGTGAACGCCTGGTTAAAGACGATGTTTACACATCTGTTCACTTAGAAGAATTTGAATCTGAAACCCGCGACACAAAACTCGGCCCTGAAGAAATCACGCGTGAAGTTCCAAATGTGGGAGAAGAAGCCCTCAAAGATCTCGATGAAATGGGCATCATCCGCATTGGTGCCGAAGTAAAAGAAGGGGACATTCTTGTCGGAAAAGTAACGCCTAAAGGTGAAAAAGATCTCACTGCTGAAGAGCGTCTCCTGCACGCTATCTTTGGTGACAAATCACGTGAAGTGCGTGATACGTCGCTCCGTGTTCCTCACGGCGGAGACGGTGTTGTCTGTGATGTGAAAATCTTTACCCGTGCCAACGGTGACGAACTTCAATCAGGAGTTAATACGCTTGTTCGTGTTTATATCGCTCAAAAACGTAAGATCAAAGTCGGGGATAAAATGGCCGGACGTCACGGGAACAAGGGTGTCGTTTCACGTATTGTTCCTGTTGAGGACATGCCGTATCTTCCGGACGGAACTCCTGTTGATATTATGCTGAACCCTCTCGGGGTGCCATCACGGATGAATATCGGACAGGTTATGGAACTCCACCTTGGTATGGCTGCCCGCAGCTTAGGCATTCATATCGCAACTCCGGTCTTTGACGGTGCAACGTCCGATGATCTTTGGGAAACGGTCAAAGAAGCCGGTATGGCTTCTGATGCCAAAACTGTTCTCTATGATGGCCGGACTGGTGAACCATTTGATAACCGTGTATCTGTCGGTGTCATGTACATGATCAAGCTCCACCACATGGTTGACGATAAGCTCCATGCCCGTTCTGTCGGTCCTTACTCAACTATCACTCAGCAGCCGCTGGGAGGTAAAGCTCAGTTTGGAGGACAGCGGTTTGGTGAAATGGAAGTTTGGGCACTGGAAGCTTACGGTGCGTCAAATGTTCTGCAAGAAATCTTGACTTACAAGTCTGATGATATCACAGGCCGTCTCAAAGCTTATGAAGCCATTACCAAGGGCAATCCGATTCCAAAACCAGGTGTGCCGGAGTCATTCCGCGTTCTTGTGAAGGAACTGCAGTCACTGGGACTTGATATGCGCGTCCTTGATGAAGATGACAGAGAAGTTGAACTTCGTGATCTCGATGAAGGCGAAGATGAAGAAGTTATGCACGTTGATGATCTTGAAAAAGCGCGTGAAAAACAAGTCATTGAAGCTGCCGAATTTGCAAATGGTGATGAAAAATAACAGATAAACAAACTGCTGGCTGCTTAACCTATAGTTTAGGCAGTCTAGCTGCTGATAATCATAAGAAAGGTAAAATTAGTGGTTGACGTAAATCGTTTTAAAAGTATGCAAATCACATTAGCTTCACCTAATAAGGTCCGTTCATGGTCTTACGGTGAGGTTAAAAAACCTGAAACAATCAACTATCGGACCTTAAAACCAGAACGTGACGGTCTGTTTGATGAGGTTATTTTCGGTCCTACTAAGGATTGGGAATGTGCCTGCGGCAAATACAAGCGTATTCGCTACAAAGGGATTATTTGTGACCGCTGCGGCGTTGAGGTGACTCGTACCAGAGTTCGCCGTGAACGCATGGGGCATATCGAATTGAAAGCGCCTGTTTCTCATATCTGGTACTTTAAAGGTATCCCTTCTCGTATGGGTCTCACTCTTGATATGAGCCCACGCGCTTTAGAAGAAGTTATTTACTTTGCAGCTTATGTGGTGATCGATCCTAAGGATACACCGCTTGAGCCAAAATCTCTTTTGACTGAGCGCGAATACCGTGAAAAACTTCAAGAATACGGTCCGGGATCATTTGTTGCCAAAATGGGTGCAGAAGCGATCCAAGACCTCTTGAAACGTGTTGATTTAGATGCAGAAATTGCAGAGCTGAAAGCAGAATTAAAAACAGTTTCCGGACAAAAACGGGTGAAAGCTGTCCGTCGTTTGGATGTTCTTGATGCTTTCCAAAAATCTGGCAATAAACCTGAGTGGATGGTACTTAACATCCTGCCGGTTATTCCGCCTGATCTTCGTCCGATGCTGCAATTGGACGGCGGCCGCTTTACAACTTCTGACCTTAACGATCTCTACCGCCGTGTTATTAACCGTAACAACCGTTTGGCGCGTTTGCTCGAGCTGAATGCTCCCGGCATTATTGTGCAAAATGAAAAACGGATGCTGCAGGAAGCGGTGGATGCTCTGATTGATAATGGCCGCCGCGGCCGTCCGATTACCGGACCCGGCAGCCGTCCATTGAAATCATTGAGCCACATGCTTAAAGGTAAGCAAGGCCGTTTTCGTCAAAACCTCCTTGGTAAACGTGTCGACTTCTCAGGACGTTCGGTTATTGCTGTCGGTCCGACACTTAAGATGTACCAATGCGGTGTGCCGCGTGAAATGGCGATTGAGCTCTTTAAACCGTTTGTCATGCGCGAGATTGTAGCGCGAGACATCGTACAAAATGTCAAGGCAGCAAAACGCTTGATTGAGCGCGGCGATGACCGCATTTGGGATATTCTTGAAGAAGTCATTAAAGAGCATCCGGTTCTTCTTAATCGCGCACCGACTCTTCACCGCTTGGGTATTCAAGCTTTTGAACCCGTTTTGATTGACGGTAAGGCTTTGCGGCTCCATCCGCTGGCCTGTGAAGCTTACAACGCCGACTTTGACGGGGACCAAATGGCTATTCACGTGCCGCTGTCTGAAGAGGCTCAAGCAGAAGCTCGTCTCTTGATGCTGGCTGCTGAACACATTCTTAATCCTAAAGACGGTAAACCAGTCGTTACCCCATCTCAAGATATGGTTCTTGGTAACTACTATCTAACCATGGAAGATGCCGGCCGTGAGGGTGAAGGAATGGTCTTCAAAGACCGTGATGAAGCTGTTATGGCCTATCGCAACGGCTATGTTCATCTCCACAGCCGTGTCGGTATTGCTGTCGACAGCATGTCTGACAAACCATGGACAGATGAGCAAAAGCACAAAATCATGATTACAACTGTTGGTAAAATTCTCTTCAATGATATTATGCCGGCAGACCTTCCTTACCTTCAGGAGCCAAACAATGCCAACTTAACAGACAAAACGCCTGATAAGTATTTCTTAACGCCCGGCTCTGATATCAAGGAAGTTATCAAAAATCTTGACTTAAATATTCCATTTAAGAAGAAAAATCTTGGTAACATTATCGCTGAAATCTTTAAACGTTTCCGTACAACTGAAACTTCAGCCTTTCTTGACCGTTTGAAAGACCTTGGTTATTATCATTCAACCTTGGCCGGTTTAACAGTAGGTATCGCTGACATTCCAGTTATTGATAACAAGCAGGAAATTATAGATGCAGCTCACCATCGTGTTGAAGATATTTCCAAAGCTTTCCGTCGCGGTCTCATGACAGACGAGGATCGCTATGAAGCTGTTACGGCAACTTGGCGTGATGCTAAGGAAAAACTGGAAGAGCGTTTGGTTGAAACACAGGATTCTAAGAATCCGATCGTTATGATGATGGACTCCGGAGCGCGTGGTAACATCTCTAACTTCTCCCAGCTTGCCGGTATGCGCGGCTTGATGGCTGCTCCTAACGGACGCATCATGGAACTGCCGATCCTTTCAAACTTCCGTGAAGGTCTGTCTGTTTTGGAAATGTTCTTCTCAACCCACGGTGCCCGTAAAGGGATGACCGATACAGCGCTTAAGACTGCCGATTCCGGCTATCTTACCCGCCGTTTGGTTGACGTTGCCCAAGATGTTATTATTCGTGAAGACGACTGTCACACTGACCGCGGCCTGACGATTACAGCCATCACCGATGGTAAGGAAGTAACAGAAACGCTTGAAGAGCGTCTTGTCGGCCGTTACACTAAGAAGACCGTCAGACATCCGGAAACAAATCAGGTTCTCGTTGGAGCTGATGAGTTGATTACTGAAGACATGGCTCGTAAGATTGTAGATGCTGGTGTTACTGAGGTGACTATCCGTTCAGTCTTTACATGTAATACGCGTCATGGAGTCTGCCGTCATTGTTATGGTATCAACTTAGCAACAGGTGATGCTGTTGAAGTTGGTGAGGCAGTTGGTACGATTGCTGCCCAATCCATCGGTGAACCAGGTACACAGCTTACTATGCGTACCTTCCACACAGGCGGTGTTGCTTCAAATGCCGACATTACACAGGGTCTTCCTCGTATCCAAGAAATCTTTGAAGCCCGCAACCCTAAAGGTGAGGCCGTTATCACAGAGGTTAAGGGACAAGTCACAGACATTGAAGAAGACGCTGCTACCCGCACTAAAAAGGTTTACGTCAAAGGTGCAACAGGAGAAGGTGAGTACACAGTACCATTTACAGCTCGCATGAAAGTTGAAGTGGGCGATGAAGTTCACCGCGGAGCACCGCTGACAGAAGGTTCTATCCAGCCAAAACACTTGCTGGAAGTCCGTGACACCTTATCTGTTGAAATTTACCTTCTTTCTGAAGTTCAAAAAGTGTATCGCAGCCAAGGGGTAGAAATCGGAGATAAGCACGTTGAAGTTATGGTTCGCCAAATGCTTCGCAAAGTACGTGTTATGGATCCGGGAGATACAGATCTTCTTCCAGGCGTTTTGATGGATATTGCTGACTTTACAGATGCCAACAAGGATATTGTTATTGCCGGCGGTATTCCAGCCACAAGCCGTCCGGTTCTTATGGGAATTACGAAAGCTTCCCTTGAAACCAACTCCTTCTTATCAGCTGCTTCTTTCCAAGAAACAACCCGTGTTCTGACAGATGCTGCTATTCGCGGTAAGAAAGATCACTTGCTTGGTCTTAAGGAAAATGTTATTATCGGTAAGATTATTCCGGCCGGTACTGGTATGGCTCGCTACCGCAACATTGAGCCGCAGGCTGTTAATGAAGTCGAACTCATTGAAGACACTGAAATCGATGAAACACCTGTAACAGAATAAAAAGAGTCCTGCTTTGAGCTGCTTTTCGATCGTTAGATTTTATGTCTAACTTTTGGGAGGCAGCTCAGCTTAGCAGGGCTTTTTTATAATAATTCTAATCTTTCTCATAAATGAGCAGAACTTTTTTAAAATTGAGACTTTTCCTATATAATGAGGATATTAAGGAAGTAAAGTTTATGTATCAGGTAGTAAAAATGTACGGCGATATGGAACCTTGGTGGTTCTTGGATGGCTGGAAAGATGACATCGTTCAGGTTTATGAATTTGACCATTATTATGAAGCTCTAAAATATTATAAAAAGGAATGGCTGAACTTACATGGTTCTCATTCAGGCTTTAACAGCCGCAGCAGTATTATGACAGCGTTTTGGGATGTTGAAGACCAGCGCTGGTGTGAAGAATGCGATGAATATGTACAGCAGTACTATTCCTTAGCTCTTTTAACCGATTGGCAGGAAATTCCTGAGGAAATGTATCGCCCGGGCTATGACAGACGAAGCGACAGACCTCGCCACAGGGCCTGCTCTCTCAAGAAAAATAAACCGCAAGTATAGCCTGCGGTTTATTTTTTTTGCTTTAAAAACAAAATTAATAAGATTTTATTCAAAATTTTCTTTCTTTACGAATGAATAAAGTAGGAGGGTTTATGGTTCAAGAGTTAGGAAAGAAAATTATTGCAGAAGCCGTTCAAAACAGAGCGCAGGATATTTATATTATTCCTAAAAAAGATTTTTATGAGCTCTATATGAGAATCGGAGATGAAAGAAGGTTTATTGATGATTATGAGCACCAGTTTATGGCAAATCTTATCAGCCATTTCAAATTTGTCGCAGGAATGAACGTTGGAGAAAAAAGACGAAGCCAGTTAGGAGCCTGCGATTATTCTTACGACGAAGATAAGTCAATCTCTTTGCGGCTCTCAAGTGTCGGCGATTACCGCAGTTATGAGAGTCTGGTCATTCGTCTCTTGTTTGACGGCCGCCATGATTTAAAATTTTGGTTTAATGGCATGAATCTCATTTTAAAGGAAATTAAAGGGAGGGGACTTTATCTCTTTTCAGGCCCGGTCGGCAGCGGCAAAACAACACTTATGTACCAGTTAGTCAAAGAGAAGTTTAGCCGCAGGCAGGTGATTACTATTGAAGATCCAGTGGAAATTAAACAGGACGATATGCTGCAGCTGCAGTTAAATGAGAGCATTGAGATGACTTACGATAATTTAATTAAACTGTCTCTCAGGCATCGTCCTGACATTCTGATTATTGGGGAGATCAGAGATAAAGAGACTGCAAGGGCCGTTATCAGAGCAAGTCTGACCGGAGCAGTTGTTTTTTCAACTATTCATGCTAAGAGTATTCCCGGAGTCTATGCCAGGCTTTTGGAATTGGGGGTCAGTCGGGAAGAGCTGGAAAATGCTTTACGCGGGATTGCTTACCAACGTTTAATTAAGGGAGGAGGTGTCATTGATTTTGCCCAAGGAGACTACCAAAAGCATTCAGCGCAAAAGTGGAATAAACAAATTGACAGCCTTTTTGCAGAAGGACATATCACTCAGGAAGAAGCAGAGGCAGAAAAGATTAAGGACTGAAAAACAAAGAAAAGTCATTCAATTGTTTAATAATCTTTTTGCCAGCGGCTTCAACCTGACTGAAATTGTAGATTTTTTAGAGCGCAGCCGCTTACTGGCAAAAGTTTATACAGACAGTATGCGTCAGGGGCTCCTAAACGGTTTGAATTTAGCAGAAATAATGGGTTCCTTAGGCTTTTCTGACAATGTAGTTACACAGTTAGCACTTTCTGAAATTCATGGGAATACTCAGAAAAGTCTCTTAAAAATCGAGGCCTACTTAAACAATCTCATTATTGTCAGAAAGAAGCTGGTGGAAGTAACCACCTATCCTGTTATTCTCATTATCTTTCTTATTCTTATTATGCTGGGATTAAAAAATTACCTGCTGCCTCAGCTTGAAAATGGGAATTTTGCGACGGAGCTTATTTCGCATTTTCCGGCTATTTTTCTCTTAGGATGCGGTTTTTTCATACTTTTAGCAGGATTTTTTTATCTTTTTTCAAGAAGAGTGAGTCGGACACGCTTAATGACGATTTACAGTCAGATACCATTTATAGGTCGTTATTTTCGGCTGTATTTGACGGCTTATTATGCACGGGAATGGGGCAATCTTATAGGACAGGGAGTAGAGATGGCCCAGATTGTTCGACTGATGCAGGAGCAAAAGTCGAGGCTCTTTAGAGAAATTGGCGATGATATGGAAAGGGCACTTATATCTGGTCAGGAATTTCACCAGAAGGTCTTAGATTATCCTTTCTTTTTAAGAGAACTCAGTCTGATGATTGAATATGGAGAAGTAAAGTCAAAACTGGGCAGTGAGCTTGAAATTTATGCTGAGGAGAGCTGGGAGCGTTTCTTTAGTAAGATCAACAAAGCAATGCAGTTCATCCAGCCTCTTGTCTTTGTCCTGGTAGCGTTGGTTATCGTAATGATTTATGCAGCAATGCTGCTGCCGATTTATCAAAATATGGAGGTTCATTTATAATGAAAAAGTTAAAGAAAGTGACCGTAAAAGGTTTTACCCTGATTGAAATGTTAGTCGTTTTGCTGATTATCAGTGTTTTGCTGCTTTTATTTGTGCCTAATTTGGCAAAACAAAAAGACAAGGTAAAAGACACGGGGAATTCAGCCGTTGTCAAAGTCGTTGAAAGCCAGGCTGAACTCTATGAATTGGATCAGACAGGATCGGCGACTCTTTCAAAATTAGTAGCCGGCGGCAACATTACTCAGGAACAGGCGGATTCTTATAAAGCCTATTATGCGAAACATCCTGAAAAGGCACGTCATGTGGCGAATTAAAGCTTTTACACTTTTAGAGAGCCTGATAACTCTGGCTATAACAGCTTTTTTAATCCTAATTCTGTCTGGAGGGATCAGTCAGACTTTTGCCAGTGTGGAAGAGCAGCTCTTTTTTCTGTCGTTTGAACATCTTTATCGTGATACACAGAAGCTCAGTTCTCTATCTAAGCAGGAAATGACTTTAACTTTAGACAAGGGAGAGATTTCTAATGGTGTTGAGACGCTTGATGTTCCTGAGAATATAAAATTAGAAAAAACCATGGCGCTGCATTTTGATCAGGCAGGCGGCAACTCATCGCTGGCTAAATTTAGTTTCCGGACTCCAAAAAAGACAGTAACTTATCAATTATATATAGGGAGTGGTCAATATAAAAAGACAGAAAATGAAAGCTTATATTCTCCTTGAAAGTCTAATTGCTTTGGGACTTTTGGTAACAATCACATCTTTGATTCTTCAGCAGATGAATCACGATCAAAAAAGGCTTGCTGACAATTTACAAAGGCAGGAGATGATGAATCTGGCGACAATGGCTGTTCAGACTAAGCAAGATAACCTGAGCCTTAATGGTGTCAGTGTGAGAGTTGTCAAAGATGAAACAGCAATTACTGTTTACAATGGTCAAAAGGAGGTTATAAGCCTTGTTAAAGAGTAAATTAAGGGCTTTTACACTTCTGGAGTGTCTGGTCGCCCTGCTTGTTATTGCCGGCAGCATATCCGTTTACAGCGGTCTCACTAAAGTAATCAGCAGCAACGTTCACTATTTATCAAAAAATCAACAGGATAAATGGCTGCTCTTCTGCCAGCAATTTCGCGCAGAACTTGAGGGGACAAGTTTTCAGAAACTAGAAGGTCATAAACTTTATATCAGTAAAGACGGACAGAATTTGGCTTTTGGCAAATCAAAGGCGACAGATTTTAGGAAGACTAATGCTGACGGGCGCGGTTATCAGCCGATGCTGACAGGAGTAAAGACAGCCTATTTTAAACAATCAGGGGAAGTTGTGAAGCTGGATATTACTTTTGATAATGGATTAGAGAGGACTTTCATCTATGCGTTCGATGAGAAAGGTTAAGGCAGGTGTTCTTTTATATGCCCTTCTAATGGCAGCGATATTCAGTCTTTTATTGCAGTTTTACCTTAACCGTGTTCTGGCAATGGAAAGGCAGAGCCAAGCACAATTATCAGCCAGCCAAGCCCACCTTATGGCAGAATTAACTCAGGATTTAGCTGAAGATAACAAGGGGCAGTTTACCTTTAACTACGGTCATTCAAGTTATCAAAAGGAGAATCAGCAGATTTTGATTGACGTGCATTTGAAAAGCGGTCAATCTTATCACTATCATTTTAAGGAAGAGGATAAAAGAACTGCGGAGAAGGCGGCTAAAAGAAATTCTGAAAAAGATAAAGCAAATCTTGAGGAATCAAAAGAAAATAGGAGTTCTCAATCTAAAAACTACTGATTTTGCCAGTTGAATCTATTTTTGATATGATAGGTGCTGGAGGAAATTATGGATTTTGGAAAAATAGAAACAGCCTATAATTTACTGTTGGAGAATTGTCAGCAACTGGAAACAAGGCTTCGGACAAATCTTTATGATGCTCTAATCGAGCAAAATGCTTATTATCTGGGAGCTGATGGAGCCGGTGATATAATCACTCAGAATAATTATAAATTACAGCAGCTGAATCTCAGCAAAGAAGAGTGGCGCAGAGCTTTTCAGTTTCTGTTTATTAAGGCAGCCCAAGAGCATCAGCTGCAGGCAAACCACCAGTTTACCCCGGACAGTATCGGTTTTATCATTCTCTATTTATTGGAAGAATTGACTGACAGTGACCAGTTAGATATTCTTGAAATCGGATCGGGAACAGGAAATCTCGCAGAAACACTGGTTAATAACAGCTCGAAACAGCTCGACTATATGGGGATTGAGGTTGATGATCTTTTGATTGATCTGTCAGCAAGTGTTGCGGATGTTTTAGATTCTCCTGTTCATTTTATTCAAGAAGATGCAGTGCGGCCGCAAATTTTAAAGGAAAGTGATGTTATTATCAGCGATTTACCTGTTGGTTTTTATCCTAATGATGATATTGCGATGCGCTATAAAGTTGCAGCAAAAGAGGGGCATACCTACGCTCATCATCTTTTAATGGAGCAGTCGCTTAAGTACTTAAAGAAAAATGGACTGGCCATTTTTTTGGCACCTGTTGATTTGCTGACCAGCGAACAGAGTCCTTTATTAAAGGCTTGGCTGCAAGAAAAAGCCGCTGTTTTATCGGTCATTTCTTTACCGGAGACAGTCTTCAGTCATAAAAACAATATGAAATCTATTTTTGTTTTGAAGAAGCAGATTAAGCAAGATTTCGAAACTTTTGTTTACCCCTTAACGGATTTACAGAACCCTGACATTTTACGAAGTTTTATGAAAAATTTCAAAAAATGGAAGGAAGATAATGCCATTTAAGTGATAATTTGCTATAATAATCTTATATAATCGTAAACGATTTCATGAAGGGGTATATTATGTCAAAAACAATTTCTATTAATGCAGGGTCTTCAAGCCTGAAATGGCAGCTTTATCAAATGCCTGAAGAACAGGTATTAGCTAAGGGTTTAATTGAACGTATTGGTAAAGATGATGCGATTTCGACAGTAAAATTTGATGGTCAAAATGTTTCTGAAACTTTGGCGATTAAAGACCATACAGCTGCTGTAAAAATTCTTTTGGATGATTTAATTCACTTAGGAATTATCAAATCTTATGATGAAATTACAGGTGTGGGGCATCGTGTGGTTGCAGGCGGTACTTATTTTAATGAATCTGTTCTGGTAGACAGTGAAGAGGTTATTGAAAAAGTTGAGGAACTGGCCCTTCTGGCTCCCCTGCATAACAAAGCCAATGCTGCGGGAATACGGGCATTTAAAGAAATTCTGCCAGACATTACCAGTGTTGTCGTTTTTGACACGGCTTTCCACACAACCATGCCGGAGGTTGCTTATCGCTATCCGCTGCCGAATAAATACTTCACAGAAAATAAAGTTCGTAAATACGGTGCGCACGGTACCAGCCATTATTATGTCGCTCATGAAGCAGCTAAAGTTTTAGGGAAGCCTATTGAAGAGCTCAAACTTATTACGGCTCATATGGGGAATGGTGTTTCTCTCACAGCAGTTGATGGCGGCAAATCAGTAGATACCTCCATGGGATTCACTCCGCTGGGCGGTGTTATGATGGGAACACGTACGGGAGATCTTGATCCTGCCATTATTCCTTATCTGATGGATAATACAGATGATTTCAAAACACCGGAAGATATCCGCCGTATTTTCAACCATGAGTCCGGTCTGCTTGGCATTTCAGAATTATCTAATGATATGCGTGAGATTGAGACAGCAACGAAAAATGGCGATAAAGATGCATCCTTGGCTTATGCCATGTTTGTTGACCGTATTGTGAAACATATTGGTGCCTATGCAGCGGTAATGAATGGTGTCGATGCTATTGTCTTTACAGCAGGTATTGGTGAAAATGATGCTCATATTCGTGATGAAATTATCAAGCATTTTTCTTGGATTGGTGCGGATATTGTTGCAGAAAAAAATAACGCTCATCCAGCCTACGGTGTGGTATCATCAGATGATGCCAAGGTTAAAGTACTGGTTATTCCAACCGACGAAGAGCTTGTCATTGCGCGTGATGTTGAGCGTCTGAAAGTTAAATAAGTTATCACATTTTATGATAAGACCGAAAAAGCTGATAGATATTACCTATCAACTTTTTTGTTAGGAAAGCCCAGTTATGCTAAAAATTATCTGCGGCGCTGATTTGAACAGCCAGTTCTTAATGTTACTTGGTAAAAAGTATGGAACTTGGCCTTTTGCTGTAAGACTGTGAAAAGCACAGATTAGTTAAAGGAGAGATATGAAAGGAATTTTAAAAAAAGGCGCGGCTGCAGTCGCTATCGCTAGTCTATTTGTTGTGAGTCAGCTGCCTGATTTAGTCATGATAATTTGGAAAAAGGAGAGTTCAACTCTTAATGTGTGGCAAACCTTAACGATTATTGCTATGCAAATCCTTATAATCGTTGGTTTTTATGTGCTGGCTAGGAGAAAAGGGTTGATTGACTCTGGTGTTAAGCAGTGGCTGAGTTGGAAAACTTTTGGGGTTGTTTCGCTGGGATTTATCGCATTATTCATTGTTAAACTCATTGGCGGTATTATTTTAACCCTGGAAGGCAAAACCACGACGAACAATCAGGCAACCATTGATCAGCTGTTTGAAAACTCCTCGCTTTTGATTATGTTCCTGTTTATTGTTGTGATAGCTCCCTTGACGGAAGAAATTATTTTTAGAGGTCTTATTCCTAAATTATTCTCAAAACGATTTGAAGGTTTCGGCTTTGCTGTTGGTGCCTTGCTTTTCGGTCTGCTTCACGGGCCCAGTGACATTGGCAGTTTTGTCTTATATGTTGGTATGGGAATTGTTTTAGCCATTGTTTGCTATAAATTTAAGCATCTGGAATACAGTATTTGGATACATGGTCTCAACAATGCTATGGGCTTTGTTGCCATACTTGTGACTAATCTGATGAACAAATAACTTTTAGTTTTTATTTGCTGCGGGAAACAACTTGTCTGGAGATTTTCAAATATCATTAAAAAATAAATGCTTGCAAAGCCAAATGGTAAGTCTTTACAAGCATTTTTCTTTTACATGTTTTTAGCTTTTTCGATAGTTGTATCAATAGCCGAGATGGCACTGGCAGTGAATCCTGTCTTTTCCAAGTCTAAGAGTCCTGCAATAGTTGTACCGCCCGGACTTGAAACTTTATCAATAAAATCGTTGGGGCTGACACCGCTCAAGAGAAGGTTCTGGCTGGTAGCCAGAACGGTCTGGCTGACAATATCAAGGGCCAAATCTTTGGGAAAACCGTATTTCAAGCCGGCTTTAGCCAGAGCTTCAATAAAGAGTGCAATATAAGCGGGGCTGGAGCCTGCCAGAGCAGTGAAAGCATCAAAGTCTTTTTCAGCAATTTCAAAGGTTGTGCCAAATGAGTCGGTCATTTGCTTGGCTGTTTCAAAGAGCTGGTCAGAAACCTTATCATTGCGGCAAATAGCAGTGCTGCTTTTAAGCAGCTGTGCATTGAGATTAGGCATAATGCGGATGATAGGAAGGTCAGCTTGGGTCAGTTGGGCCAGACGGCTCAAGCTTGTTCCGGCGGCCATTGAAAGAACAGGTTTATTAACAGTCAGGCCTGCTAGAACATCCGGCAGGACCTGCGGTTTAACTCCCAAAACAACAAGGTCGGCTTTATCAATAATCTCTTGCTGAGAAGCTGCAAAATCAACTTCCAGCGCGTCAGCCTTGGCCTTGCTTTTTTCAAGAGTGCTGTCAGCGATAATCACTTTGAATGCTGTTTTTTTCAGTCCGGTAATGATGGCGCTGGCCATTTTGCCAACGCCGATAAATCCAATAATCATAGGGAAGCAGAAGACTTAGGAGATGCAAGATGCTAATGAAGCTGATTTAGCAAACATAGAGCATGAAGCATTTGCCCGTCTCATCCTTTCTAATAGTTTTTTATAAGATTAACAGTTGAGCGGTCGAGTTTTTTTATAATGGCTTGAAGGAAATGCTGCGCCTGCAGGAAATCATCCAAGGAGTAAAGTGTTTGATGCGAGTGAATATAGCGGGCACAAACACCGATGGTTGTTGAAGGAATCCCGCTGTTTTGAAGATGAGCTGCACCGGCATCTGTTCCGCCTTTAGCAGCATAATATTGGTACTTAATGCCAGCTTCTTCAGCTGTTGTCAGCAGGAAGTCCCGCATATTTTTAAGCATCAGGTGTCCCGGATCGTAGAAGCGAATCAGGGTACCTTCTCCGATTTTTCCTTGATCGCCGTAAACATCGCCGGCAGGCGAGCAGTCAACTGCAAAGAAGATTTCCGGGTCAAATTTAGTAGTTGAAACATGGGCACCGCGCAGGCCTACCTCTTCCTGAACGTTGGCGCCGGCAATGAGGGTACTGTTCATCTGCTGATTTTTAAGGTTTTCTAATAATTCTGTAACCATAAGAAGGCCGTAGCGGTTATCCCAAGCTTTAGAAATGACATTTTGCTGATTAGCTGTCAAAATAGCTTCTGTTTGCGGAACGATAATATCGCCCGGGGAGATACCGTAGCGTTCAGCTTCTGCCTTATCAGCAAAGCCTGCATCAAAGACAATGTCTTCAACGTTTGGCAGTGAAGGAGAGCCATTGCTGTGACGCAGAAAATGCGGCGGGACAGATCCGGAAATCAGAGGAATCATTTGATTGTTACGCGTATAAAGGGTAAAACGCTGAGAGCTGATCACCAAAGGATTCCAGCCGCCGATAGCTAAAGCACGCAGAGTTCCGTCTTCTTTGATCTGGCTAACCATAAAACCGACTTCATCCATGTGGGCTGCGACCATAACACGAGGAGCATTTTCAGCAGAACTGTGTTTGATGCCGAAAATACCGCCCAAGCCATCTGTCTGGACTTCGTCTGTCAAAGGTGTGATTTTAGACCGCAGAAAATCACGAATATTGCTTTCATAGCCGGCAATACCGTCTAATTCGGTGACTGTTTTGATCTTATCGAATAAATCCGTCATTTTAACCTCTCATAACTACAAAGGGATAATGTATTAAACTAAGCTGCCAGTTGCATTTCTTAAATCCCTGTTTAATCCTATACTTTATATTTTAGCATGTTTTATGATAAAATAAAGGTTATGAAAAATAAAAAAATCACACTGGTGTCTGCCGGTCTTGCGGGAATAAGCGGTGCTATTCTTGCCGGCCTGATTGCTCAAAGGCGTTTGGCAGATCGCAAACGCGACAGGATTAAAAAGGAGATTCGGCAGTTTTTCAGCCAATTTGGTGAGATTGCTGTCCTTTATATCAACGAATTTGAATCAGATAAGAAAAAGCTCTGCGGCGGTGTGGTCATGAAAGATGATACTGTCTATCAATTTACGCATCAAAACAGCACTATTGACTATAAGGAGGAAAAAAGATGATTGCTCCGCAGTCTTATGAGGAATTAGCAGCCTATCTGGAACAAAAGGAAAGAGTTGTTTTCTTTTTCGCTGCGGACTGGTGCCCGGACTGTCAGTTCATCTATCCGCTTATGCCGGAGATTGAAGCGGAAAATTCCGACTTTACCTTTGTGCGTGTAGATCGTGATGCTTTTATAGAGCTGGCTCAAAGATGGAATGTTTTTGGCATCCCAAGCTTTATCGTGGCAGAAAATGGGACAGAAATCGGCCGTTTTGTTAATAAACAGCGCAAAACAAAAGCTCAAGTCAATGCTTTTTTGGCAGAACTGAAGGTTCATAAATCTTAGGGACCAGCTTTAAAATTCATGTAAAAATTGAAATAATTGAAAGGAATAGAAATGATTTTTACTTATAATAAGCAGTATGTCGGTGACGTTTTAATGGTTATTGTCAAAGACAGCAAGGGCGGCAAACTGTCCTTTGAACGGAAAGGGAACATTGCCCGTATCTTCTTGCAGGAAAGCAATGAAACGGTTGCCTGGAATATTTTTGAAGTGTCTGACCTGATTGCTCTTGAAGGGGTTGGTCAGCTGGCGCTGACAGACGAACAGGTAAGTGTTTTAAATGCGGAATTGGCTAAAGAAGGTTTTCGGGAAAGTCTGGAAAATGATTCCGATCCTAAATTCGTGGTCGGCGAGATTGTTGAAATGGTTCCTCATCCGGACAGTGACCATCTCAATATTTGTCAAGTCAAGATAGCAGCTGATAAAATTGTTCAAATCGTTGCCGGAGCTCCCAACGCAGCTCTTGGTTTAAAAACGATTGTGGCTTTGCCGGGAGCTATGATGCCAAACGGCAGTCTGATTTTTCCGGGAAGTTTAAGAGGTGAAAAGAGTTTTGGCATGATGTGTTCTCCGCGGGAACTTGCTTTGCCAAATGCCCCGCAAAAACGCGGCATTATTGAGCTTGCCGCAAATGCGGCAGTAGGGGAAGCTTTCGATGCTAAGAAACATTGGCAAGGATAATGTAAGACACAAAAAGCAGATGATAACGCGGATATTATTGTTTCAGGAGTTTAGCTGACAAGTGCTTTACTCCTTATTTTTATCTAGAGTGACTGATTGTTCTGACAGACATCAACGAGTTATGGAATTTAAGAAATTAAAACATCACCTGACTGCTGCCGGATATAAATAAGAGATTTTATCCTAAAAGCAGCTGTGCTGGGTGCCAATGTCAGTGACTGTATATTATTTTTGTACCTACTGTCGTTTTTTCTGACTTTTTTCGAATAAGAAAGCAGGAGGAAAAATGATGTACAATAAAGTTATCTTGATCGGCCGTCTAACAGCAACACCAGAAGCGGTCAAAACGTCCAATGACAAGACCGTTGCGCGCGTAACTTTGGCCGTCAACCGTCGTTTTAAAGGGCAGGATGGTGAGAGGCAGGCGGATTTTATTCAGGCTGTTTTTTGGGGAAAATCGGCTGAAACCTTGGCCTCATACAGCAGCAAGGGAAGCCTGCTGTCACTTGATGGCGAATTGCGTACTCGAAGGTATGAAAAAGACGGCGTCACTCATTTTGTGACTGAGGTCTTGGGACATTCTTTTCAGCTGCTTGAAAGCCGGGCTCAGCGGGCCATGCGTGAAAACAATGCTGAAAATGACTTGGCCGATTTGGTTCTTGAAGAAGAGGAGCTGCCGTTTTAAAGGTATGAATCTTGCTGGAAAGATGAATCAATACAGCTGCTGGCAGGCGATAGGGAAAACGCCTTATTTTCGAGGTTTTATCAGAACTGCCCTGCTTACTTACAAATGGCCTGATTTGCGATAATATCATGTATTTGCGGCTCTCTTAGGATTTTTATCCTGAGCGAGCTTTTTTGGTTTATCATTTTTACTTTCTTTTGAATTCTTAGGAAAAAAGAGATAAACATAACCACTGACTGAAGGAATAATCATGGTTTAGATACTAGCAGTCGGTCTAAGAAAGGTAGCTGATCAGAGCGTTTTGGCCGGTGTCAAAAGCAGCTTGTTTTTACGGCATCTGATGGGTTTGCCATGGCTAAGGTAAAGTGTTAAACTAAAGTAATAGACAAGACGGTATAAATGGTTAAAGAATGATTTTTTGCAAAAAAATTTTTGCTTTAATCTGCTGAATAAGATTATTTTTGTGATGATTTTAAAGACAGGGGGAAGATATGAAATACAAGCAGCTCACCAGACTTTTGGCTTGTCTTTTAGTAACAGCAGTGGTTTGTGTCTTATTTTTCCATTATAAAGAAGCACCTGTTTTTCCTCAGCAAACAAAAATCGGTGCTACCTATATGACTATGAATAATGATTTTTATAAGTATCTGAATGCTGAAGTTGAAAAGAGTGTTAATGAGCACCACGATCAGCTCTACACGCGTGATCCGGCTCTCAGTATTAAAAAGCAGGTTGAGCAGGTTCGTTTTTTTATCAGGGAAAAAGTTGATGTCATCATCATTAATCCGGTCGACGGCAACAGCAGTCAGCTGATTGCCAGCCTTAAAAAGGCTAAAAAAGAGGGGATTAAAGTTATAGCGGTGGACAGCCAGTTTAAAGACAGCTCAGCCGTTAATACGACGATTGTCTCAGATAACTATAAAGCTGGGGTCTTATGTGCTGAGCAGCTGATGAAAACGAAAAAGAAGGCGGATATTTTACTTTTAGAGCACAGAGATGCTCTGTCTGCAACGAGCAGAATTCAGGGTTTCCTTGATACTATCAAAACGCACAGCGCTTACCGAATTGTATCACGGCTTGACAGCTTGGGACAGACTGAGATTGCCATGCCTAAGGTTAAAAAGCTGATTCAGGACGGACTTGACTTTGATACGGTGATGGCGCTTAATGACCGAGCAGCTATTGGAGCTTTAGCTGCTATCAAGGGGGAGCAGTTGGATGACATACAGATTTACGGTATTGATGGTTCTCCTGACATGAAGAGTTTGCTTGCTACGGCACCGGAAATGCAAGCGACGGTGGCTCAGTCGCCTTATACCATGGGGCAGGAAGTTATCAAAGCAAGCACCAAACTGTCAAAGAATCAGGCTTATCCCCAAGAGATTATTGTTCCGGTTCAGCTGCTGACAAAAAAAAATATCGGAGAAGCTGATCTGACAGGGTGGCAGTAATGAATAGCTATAAATACTTAAAATACAGTCAATATGCCAAGCAGGCGTTAATTTTTATCAATTTACTTGCGGTTGTTTACTATGCTTTTGTTTATCTCTTTGCCAGTAAATATATCGTTGCTAAAAACTTAAGCCACGTCCTTTTGGATCATTTGGATGTTGTTCCGACAGCACCTGACAGTATCTTTTTTTCGACCATGTTCTTTTTTGCCATGTTTTTGGCAGTCATGTTTTATCGTGAAAGCATCCTTAATAAAAAAGAAGAAATCAATGACTGGCTGATTGCTGCGGAAGTTATGCTGATTATCTTTACCTTTATTTCCCTGCAGTTTTCTTACAACGGTCTCTTTCTTTTGGTTTTTGCAGATGTTTTTTACAGCTATGCGAATTTTTACAATGTCAAGGAACAAAAGTATTGGCTGCTCTTTATTTTTCTGGGATTCGGCATGCTGCTGATATCGAATTTTGACCTGTTGTCTCTGGTTATGAAGCTTCCTTCGCTGGATGTTTACATCAGCTTTTTCCCCAGTACCAGCCGCTTGATCGTTCTCTTTATTAAAAATTTTCTTTACTCTTTGAATATCATTGTTTTTATCGTGTCACTGGTAACCTATATTATGTATTCCATTGCTGAGAACCACAAGATTGAAGAAGAGCTGCGCATGGCTGCGCGTGCTAATACAGAATTAAATGACTATGTCTCGCTGGCTGAAAAAATTGCTGAGGACAAAGAGCGTAAGCGCATTGCTAGGGAAATTCATGATACGCTGGGGCATGCTCTGACAGGGATCTCGGCAGGAATTGATGCGGTTACCGTTTTGGTGGATCTGAATCCCAGTCATGCCAAAAGCCAGCTGAAAAATGTTTCTGATGTTGTCAGAGAGGGGATTCAGGATGTCAGACGGTCCTTGGAAAAGATGAGACCCGGTGCGCTTGAAAAGGGAAGTTTGAGGGAAGCCCTTTTGAAGATGATTGCTGATTATGAGAATTTGTCCAAATTACAGGTCAGTCTCGATTATAATTGGGATAATGTGGATTTAGACATCACGAAAGAAGATATTATTTTCCGCCTTATCCAAGAAACAATCACCAATTCTTTGCGTCACGGGCATGCGCGCCACGTCAGGATTGAAATGCTGAATACCGATTCCTACATTATTAAAATCAAGGACGACGGTGTAGGCTGCAAGGAAATCAAGCCAGGGTATGGACTGACACAAATGCAAGAACGTCTGGCTATTATTGGCGGACGCGCCAGCTTTGAAAGTAAGGATGGTTTTCAAACCACTGTCATTATTCCCAAGAAAAAAGGAGAAGAAAAGTGATTAAAGTACTTATTGCTGACGATCAGGAACTTATTCGAGAATCGCTGAAAATTGTGCTGTCATCTTATAAGGATATTGAAGTTGTCGGTGCCGTTGATGATGGTTTTGAGGTTTTAGAAAGCCTGAAAAAAACGCAGCCTGACATTATCCTGATGGATATCCGCATGCCAAAGATGGACGGGGTACTGTGCACGAAGGAAGTCAAAGAAAATTATCCTCATGTAAAAATCATTATTCTGACAACTTTTGACGATGATGATTTCATTTTTAAAGCCCTCCAGTACGGCGCTTCAGGCTATATTTTAAAGGGAATTTCGATGGAAGATCTGCATCAGGCCATTGTTACAGTCAATAAGGGCAATGCTATGATTAATCCGGATGTCGCAACGAAAGTTGTCAAACTGTTTTCCCAGATGGCTCAGTCAAACTCGGCTATTCAGGTTCAGGAAAGCAGCGTTGACAATATCTCCAAGGCGGAGTGGAAAATTATCCAGCAAATTGGTTTTGGTCTTTCCAATAAAGAAATTGCGGCCAAGCTGTTTCTGTCGGAAGGAACCATTCGCAATTATCTGTCGACCATTCTGTCTAAGCTAAATCTGCGTGATCGGACGCAGTTAGCCATTTGGGCAGTGCAGACAGGTGTTACCACCAGGTATTTCGGAGATGATAATGATTAAACAATGGATTCGGCGTTACAGATTTTTTGTGATTGGCGGTTTAGTGCTTTTAACAGCAGTGCTGAGCTTTTTTGCCGTTCAATCAAGGCAAAAGAAAATTTTGCGCTTAGGAGTCTATGCCGGCAGCAGCTGGGATGTTCCCAGCGGTAAAGAATACCAGTTTTTAGATAAAGCAATCAGCCGTTTTGAAAAAAAGCATCCTGATGTCGAAGTTCGCTATGAAAGCGGGATTTTAAAAGAAGATTACTCTTCCTGGCTGTCCGGAAAGATTGTTGAGGGAAAGCAGCCGGATGTTTTCATGGTTCCTGAGAACGACTTTAATCTTTTGGCCTCTACAGGGGCTCTGGCAAATTTAGACAGCCGCATTAAAAAAGAACTGAAAACCTCTCAGTTTTATCCTTCAGCTTATAATGCCGGCCACTTTGGCAAAAATCAGTTTGCACTTCCTTTTGAAAGCAATCCGGTTATGATGTGCATCAATATTGATTTATTAAAAAAAGAAGGGATCAAACTGCCTGCTTCAAATTGGACAGTAGCAGATTTTTATAATATTTGTAAAAAAGTCACCAGGGATACTGACGGCGACGGCGTGATTGACCAGTACGGCAGTTTTGGCTACGGCTGGGAGGAGGCTTTGGCGGCTTATAATATCAAACTGTTTAACAGTACAGGAACAGAAGCGTATTTCAACACGAAAAAAGTTCGCTCAGCCCTGTCCCTAGTTACCAAGTTAAAGAATCTAAACGGCAATTACCGTGTAACACTGAAAGATTTCGACGAAGGCAGGGTAGCCTTTTTTCCCATGACCTTGGCTCAGTATCGGACTTACAAGCCTTATCCTTATCATGTATCAAAATATTCGTCCTTTTCTTGGAGCTGCGTTGAAATGCCTTCTCGGCAATCTTCTACGGCAAGGACCCAATCCGGCACATCTTTGTATGCCATGTCTGCTAAAACGTCCCATTCTAAACTGGCCTGGGAATTTCTGAAGCTTTTATGTGCCGATAAGAAAACCCAGCAGGAGCTGTTTGAAGACTCACAAGGAGCCTCTGTTTTAAAATCGGTAATGAACAGTCAGGAAAGCAAAAATCTTCTGCAAAATGACAGCTTTGGTGCCAAGGCTCTGACAGTAAGCACACTTGACAGTATGCTGAAAAAAGCGACAACAACCCCCAGGTTTAAGTCCTACAATACCATTTATGAAAAAGCGGGCTATCTTATCACCAAGTCTTTGGAGGAAGATACCGTTGAAAGCGATTTATCAGATATCCAAAAAGATATTGAAGATGAACTGAAGTGAAAAACCGTTTGCAGCATAGCAGCCAGCCTAACGAACAGCCGACAGCAAATTTTGCGAGGATCAGCTGTTCGTTTTTTGCTGCTATTATAATTCTTTTACGCTAAATTAATTGTATTTTGGCGCTCGGGCAGTTCTTATTATTTTTAAACATGGGCAAAATCTGACAAATGTCATTTTCTATATGACATTTGTCAGGTGGTTAAAGATGACAAATGACACTGCAAAAGCGTTTTCAAAAATTATAAAATAAGAATGAAATTAAAAGAAGGTAGGGGGTAGTCATGAAATACCTAATACTTGTGAGTCACGGCGGCTTTGCGCAGGGCTTGAAAACCTCTTTAGCCATGTTTGCTGAGGATAAGGTTGACCAAGTGATAGCTGTCGGTTTGGAAAACGGCAAATCTGTAGATGATTTTGCTCAATCCTTCAAAGAGGCTCTTTCAGAGCTCAAAGAAGAAGATTCAGTTGTCGTTTTGGCTGATATTGTTGGCGGCAGTCCTTTAACGACAGCCTGCAGCGTTTTGGCGGAATTAGGCAAGCTGGATGATGCTGTTATTTTAGGCGGCATGAATCTGCCAATGGCAGTCAATGCAGTGGTTATGAAAGATGTTCTTGAAGGTCAGGATTTTGTAACAACTGTTTTAGGTGAAGCGACAAGTGCTTTGCAGGAATTCAAGGTCACTTCTGATGAAGAAGATGATGATGACGATGATATCTAAAAAAGGAGAAGAAAATGACTGTATCGTTTGTAAGAATTGATGACCGTATGATTCACGGTCAAACGGTAACACGCTGGGCAAAAGAATACCCTTGTGACGGACTTATTGCTGTTAATGATGCTGCAGCTAAAAATAAGGTGCTGATCCAAGCCTATAAGGGTGCTTCAGACAAGAAAACCTTTGTTTGGACCAAGGAAGCCTTTGCTCAAAAATCGCAAAAAGTAGCAGAGTCAGACAGCCGCTACTTCCTGATTACTAAAAACCCTATCGACATGAAAGAAATTTTGGTTGATCAAGGCTTTGTTCCGGGAGATATTAAAGAAATTATCGTCGGTCCTGCCAACGACCGTCCGGGAGCTGTTAAACTCGGCAACAACCAGTCAATTACTCAGGAAGAAGCAGATGCTATTGAAGCTATCGAAAAAGCCGGATACAAAGTAAAATTCCAGCTTTTGCCGGATGTTTCAATCGGTTATTGGTCAGATTTCAAATCTAAATTTGGTTATTAAGGCAGAAAGTTTATTAGGTACTAAAGCACCTAATAAACTACGGCAGCCGCTATGGCGCTCTGCCTATCGGCCTTACTAACTTCGTCAAATCAGTCGATACTACTGATGTGACTTCGTGTCGTAAACTATGGCAGTCAATTCATTATGGTGATTGGCGTTTGTTATCAAGTGAGGAGCACTTAGATAACAATCCTCTGCCGTATCTTGATAATCGAACACGGGCTAAAAGCGTCGAGAAAAAGATAGCCTGCCTAATGCGCAAAAGCGCATGGCGCGAGGCTCCTATTTTCTTCTCGCTTTCTTCACGCCCTTTGTATCTTAAATAAAGGAGAAATATTATGACAATTTCTTGGTTACAAGCAGCCATTCTTGGTCTGTTTGCCTGTTTGTCTTCAATGCCCGGCCTGGGCGGTACGACCATTGGTAACTACACTTTGGGCCGTCCCTTAGTCGGCGGTTTGGTCTGCGGCCTGGTTCTTGGAGATGTTAAGACAGGTATCGTTTGCGGGGTTGCCATGCAGTTGGTTTACATTGCTCTGGTAACACCTGGTGGTACGGTATCAGCCGATGTCCGTGCCGTATCTTATATCGGTATTCCTTTGGCAATGGTTGCTATTCACTCACAAGGGCTCTCAGCTGATTCAGCTGATGCAGCTAACCTTGCAAAATCAATGGGTACTCTGGTAGGAACTATCGGTACCGTGCTTTTCTACGGTACAGCTACTATGAACCTGGTTTGGCAGCACATTGGTTGGAAAGCGGTTGAACAGCGTCAGTTTAAACGCCTCTACACAGTGGACTGGGGACTTCCTTGGGTTTCCCATATCATCTTCTCATTCATCCCTACTCTGATTATGTGTAAATTAGGAGCAAGTGCAGTTACCGCTTTGAAAGAAGCACTGCCATTGGATGGTATTCCAATGAAGACCCTCTTTACTGTTGGTTCTCTTCTTCCATGTGTAGGGATTGCCATCCTTTTGAAACAAATTGTTGAAAAAGCTGTTGACTTTGTCCCATTCTTTGTTGGATTTACTTTGGCAGCTTCACTGGGATTAAACCTGGTATCATGTGCAGTCATTTCCCTGATTTTTGCGGTATTGTTCTATGAATTGGAAATGGCTAAAAATGCTAAGGCTACAGCTGTGGCTGGTGCAGATGGCTTAGACTTTGATGACGATGAGGAGGATATCTAAGATGGCTCAAAAGAAAATTTCAAAGAAAACCCTAACTAAGTCCTTCCATCATTGGTACTATGGTAACCTGACCTGCTTCTCACAAGAACATATGCAGACGTTCGGTTACTTGACTTCTATGCTGCCAATCGTAGAAGAACTTTATGACAATGAAGACGACAAGGCTCGCTCCATGCAAACCTATACAGCCTTCTTTAACACTGAACCGCAATTGGGTTCCCTGATTGTCGGTGTTACTGCAGGTCTCGAAGAAGCGCGTGCCAACGGTGCTGATGGTGTTGATGATGAAACGATCAACGGTCTGCGTGCCGGTCTGATGGGACCGGTTGCCGGTATCGGAGATTCTCTGGTTGTCGGTACTTTGATTCCGATTATTTTGGGGATTGCTCTTGGTTTGTCAACGGGCGGTTCACCGGTCGGTGCAATCTTTTATATCGTTGTCTGGAACCTTTTGGCTTACTTCGGTATGCGTTTTGCCTACTTCAAAGGTTATGAACTGGGTGATAAGGCGGTTGAAGTGCTGGTTGGCCCTCAAGGGCAAGCTATCCGTAAAGCCGTAGCTATCGTCGGCGGTATGGTCGTCGGTGCGGTAGCAGCAACTTGGGTGCCTATTAAGACAGCCTTTGAATTGAAAAATTCTTCCGGCAAAGCTTTCTTGGTGCTCCAAGATCAGCTGGACGGCGTTTATCCGGGATTGCTGACAGCTTTAGTCACTGTATTTTGCTGGTGGCTGATGGCCAAGAAGAATATGTCACCAATCAAAGTAATGCTGCTGTTAGTTGTCCTTGCTCTTGTTGGTGTCTTGACAGGATTCTTCGATCCAGGATTGAAATACTAAGTTAAAAAGGAGAGATTATGCTGACAAAAGAAGAATTTATCAAAGGCTATGAAAAAGAAATAGCTTACCAAAAGCACATGATTGAAAATCTGGGACGTTGGTTTACGCTTATGTTTATCATTGCCAGTATCGGAGTCGTTTTGATTTATTCCTTTTCAGCTAATCTGATCGGGCTTATTATTGGCATTGTGCTGACAGTTTTGGGCATCTTAGCCATGTTGGTTTTTGGTTATGGTATCTATAAGGGTCGGATCAATGTTCAGAAGGTTGTTGATGATTTTGAGGAAAAGCTGAAACTTTCTGAGTCTAAATAAGCTAAAAAAACTTTACCGAAAGGTAGAGTTTTTTTCTTGACTATTTCTGACCAAGTGATAAAATAATAATTGTAATTAGCACTCGATGAAATAGAGTGCTAAAAATTCTATGGAGGTATGTTATGTTAAAACCCTTAGGAGACCGAGTGGTCGTACAAGTAATGAAAGAAGAAGAAAAAACAGTCGGCGGTTTTGTCCTTGCCGGTGCTGGCCAAGATAAAACGCAAAAAGCAACGGTAGCAGCAGTTGGGGAAGGGATTCGTACATTGAGCGGTGACTTGGTTGCTCCAAGCATAGCTCAGGGCGATATTGTTCTGCTTGAAAATCATGTTGGAACGCCCGTTAAAGATGGTGACAAAGACTATCTGATTATTCGTGAAGCAGATGTTTTAGCTGTCATTCAGGACTAATCAGAAAGACTGTAACATATACTTAGATGCTTGATGATGGCGTTTTTAACGTTTTGACAGTAAAAGCGTCTTATGAGAAAGACAGACTATTAGATTTAGATAAAGAGGATTAGATTATGGCAAAAGATATTAAATTTTCAGCAGATGCCCGTTCTGCAATGGTGCGCGGTGTGGATACTTTGGCAGATACCGTTAAAGTGACCTTAGGCCCTAAAGGGCGCAATGTGGTTCTTGAAAAGTCATTTGGCTCCCCTTTGATTACCAACGATGGGGTAACTATCGCTAAGGAAATCGAATTAGAAGATCATTTTGAAAATATGGGAGCTAAGCTGGTTTCAGAAGTTGCCTCAAAAACCAATGATATTGCCGGTGACGGTACGACAACGGCAACTGTTTTGACACAGGCGATTGTTCGCGAAGGTCTCAAAAATGTCACTGCCGGTGCCAACCCAATCGGTATCCGCCGGGGAATCGAAACTGCGGTTGCAACAGCAGTTGAAGGTTTACAAGCCATTGCTCAGCCTGTTTCCGGCAAGGACGCTATTGCTCAGGTTGCAGCTGTATCATCACGCTCTGAAAAAGTTGGGGAATATATCTCTGAAGCCATGGAAAAAGTTGGCAATGACGGTGTTATCACCATCGAAGAGTCACGCGGTATGGAAACAGAACTTGAAGTTGTTGAAGGTATGCAGTTTGACCGCGGCTACCTGTCTCAATACATGGTAACTGATAATGAAAAAATGGTTGCCGATCTTGAAAATCCTTATATTTTAATTACTGATAAGAAAATCTCAAATATTCAAGATATCCTGCCATTGCTTGAAGAAGTGCTTAAAACCAACCGTCCGCTTTTGATTATTGCTGACGATGTGGATGGTGAAGCCCTTCCAACCTTAGTTCTGAATAAGATTCGCGGTACTTTCAACGTTGTAGCCGTTAAGGCTCCGGGATTCGGTGACCGCCGTAAGGCTATGCTGGAAGATATTGCTATTCTGACAGGCGGTACGGTCATCACTGAAGATCTCGGCCTCGAGCTTAAAAATGCTACAATGGATGCTCTCGGTCAAGCAGCCCGCATAACAGTTGATAAGGATTCAACAGTTATCGTTGAAGGTTCAGGCAGCAAAGAAGCGATTGAAAACCGTGTTGCGCTGATTAAATCGCAAATTGAAACAACAACGTCAGATTTTGACCGTGAAAAACTGCAAGAACGTTTAGCTAAATTATCAGGCGGTGTTGCTGTCATTAAAGTCGGCGCAGCTACTGAAACAGAATTAAAAGAGATGAAACTTCGTATTGAAGACGCTCTGAATGCGACACGCGCTGCGGTTGAAGAAGGCATTGTTTCGGGAGGCGGTACAGCCCTGATCAATGTGATTGAAAAAGTTGCTGCCCTTGATTTGGAAGACGATGCTGCAACAGGCCGCAACATTGTCCTGCGTGCCTTGGAAGAACCGGTACGTCAAATCGCTAAAAATGCCGGCTACGAAGGTTCAGTTGTTATTGACAAATTGAAGAACAGCCCTGTAGGAACAGGCTTTAATGCCGCTAACGGCGAGTGGGTTGATATGATCAAAGAAGGTATCATTGATCCGGTTAAAGTGACGCGTTCAGCTCTGCAAAATGCCGCTTCAGTGGCAAGTCTCATTTTGACCACAGAAGCAGTTGTTGCTGATCATCCGGCACCGGAAGCTCCTGCTTCTGCTCCAGCCATGGATCCGGGCATGATGGGCGGTATGATGTAATTTAAAATGAAATAAAAAATTGAGCTGCAGAATCTTATTGATTTTGCGGCTTTGTTTGTTTTATTGATATTGATCGAGAGAGGATTTGACTGCCTTGTAAGATCGTTAATTTATGAGATTAAAACAGCCCAAGCTCTTTTACTGCGAAAGGGGGAAGCCGGAGCAAATACCTGTCCGGCCGTTTGTAAGTGAGCCTTCCATAAGAGACAGTTAAGATATTTGCTTTAAAAAACAGTTGATTTTGATTGTTTTGTTATCATTTTGTTATAATTTAAAAAAAGAAAAAAAGTATAATGCGAGAACAGATGAAAAGAACAGCGCTGTCTTGATATCTGTTTGCAGACTCAATAGGTTTATCTGCATTTCTTTCCAGTGCTGAAAAAAAGAAGCTCAGATGGTAAAAATCAATTGGTCAGTCAGTATTTGTGAGGAGTAAAAGATGGAAAAATTGAAGAAAGAATGGCAGCAATTCTTGCAAAAGGCAACGAATCTGCTGGGGCCGCTTTTTGAAAAAATCCAGAAGGCAGTCAAAAGGCTGCTCCAAAAAAAGCCCATACGTACCACTCTCGTGATTATTGGGGTTCTTTTAGTCATCTTCGGTTTATGGGGAAGTCTTCATTATTCTAAAACAGCTACGCTGGATCGTTATATCAGGGCTCGGAGCGCTTCGGGCAAAACTTTTGAAAATATCAAGGAATACATGGTCTGGGATGACACCAATGAGCTGATTACTAATGATGAAGCACAGTATACCAAATTTTTACCTTTAAAAACGAAAGCTTCCCAACGCAGCCTGCGCAGAAAATTATTGACGGCTGACAGTTCTGATACGGTCTATCTCAAACGTATCGGGCGCCGTTTCTTCTTTTTTCCAGACTATCGGCTGGCAATGAAGCCGCTAAAATTAAAGCTGAAGACAAATGTATCAGACTTGGATGTCCTTTTGAATGATAAAAAAGTTGCAACCAGCAATTCTGATCAGTACCATCTGACGCTTAGCCATTTACCGGTTGGGGATTACCGCTTTACCCTTAATGGTCTGCATAATGGCAAAGAAGTTGAATTCAGCAAAGACTATGATGGCAAGCATAAGACAGTTGATATGACTTTGGCCTTTAAGAATTTCACGGTCAAAAGCAATCTGGCAAACGGTGACCTCTATTTCGGCAAAAAGAAGGTCTCCTCACTTTCCAATGGAGAATATGCAGTCAGTGACTATCCTGTCATGGGAACCAAGCCTGTCTATGTTAAAAAGACCTTTTCAGACGGGGAAATAAAATCCAAGAAGCAGTCGCTCCTTGATATTGCTGACGGCAGCACCGTTCAGCTGGATGTTGCGGATCAGCTGGATGATGCGACTGCTCAGAATTTGCTCAAGTCTGCTTTTGAGAAATTTTCGGCCTACGCTACCAGCGGTCAGGATCCTGTGGATTTAAATACTGTTTTTGAAAAAGGTGCAGAAAATCAATTTTACAGTGCTTTAAAAGACAGCATTAAGCAAAAAATGCTGACAGACAGCCGGAAACCATCCAGTTTTGCTATTACTTCTGCGACGCTGAGTGACCTGCACCAAACAGGTGTCAAAACTTATAATCTGTCTTATGCAGCTACCTATGACTATTACTATGATGAAGCAACGGATCCAGAAAAGAAAACCTCAGGTCACCTGCTTCAAAGCTTTACCGGTCAGATCAAGGTCAAAAGAACAGCAAAAGGCTATAGCGTCATTAAATCAATCAGCGGCCCGACAATGGTCGGTGAAGATAATCAGGTGAAAAGTCCGACACCGCTGCCGGAGGAACTGATTGGAACTTGGGAGACTAAGGAAGATGATAAGACAGTGACGATGACCTTCTCGGAAGACGGAACTGTGACGAAAAAGACTGACTATAAGGATGATAAGAAAGAAGATACAACCAAAACGGCCAAGGTTGAAAAAACTGATGAAACTTCAGACGGTACTTATCGCTATTACTATCAATCCGGCGATAAAGCAGCCTTTACGGTTTTAGATGATATCGGTGCCAATGATCACTATACCTATGGTGTCAAAATCAACGGCACAAGTATTACAACGGTTTATTGGGAAAGTGATGACACCAGCGGTGCTCCTAAAACAGGCATCAGTTTAACCAAAAAATAGAAACTGGACGCTTTTGAATTTAGCTGTATTTGAAAAGCCCGGCCGGTTTGATTTCTATGCCCAGTCAAAAGTAGAAAAAGTCTAATTTCTCAAAAAGTAATATTTTGTTATGATACTTTCCTTAGGTAGCACGGACGGTAGCGACTTCCTTCGGAATTCCATACCTAGATTTTGAGCCTAGGTCTCAAAATCTCCGAGAGGCAGAAACTCAATATTTCTGCCTCTTTTGCTACATCGGAAAGTATCAGGTTAGGCTTTGATCGTTTCTATATCATTTTACAAAAATGAAAAGTGATATTATTCTATGATGAAATTTTAGAGAGAATTTAGTTTTGGAAGCTCTTTTTCAAAACTGTCTGATCGTGCTTGGACTTTAATTTTCTTGAGCGTTAGAGGATGTGTAAAACTTAATTGGTGAGCGTGCAGCATGAGCCTGTTTGCCGTTTGATGACTGTACAAAGGATCTCCTATGAGCGGATAGCCGTGATAGGCCAGATGGACGCGAATTTGGTGGGTACGGCCTGTTTGAAGCCGGCATTTGATCAGGCTGGTATGATTAGCACAGTGTTTTACAAGCGAAACCTGAGTGATGGCTGCTTGACCGTGTTTTTGGTCAACTACCCGCTTACGCCGGTCATGGCGGTCGCGCCCGATTCGTTCTTTAAAAACAAGGCTTTTTTCGGGGAATTGCCCGGACGTTAGAGCTAAGTACTCACGCTGAATGTGTTTGTTTTCCAGCAGGCGGTTGACGATGGGCAGGATAAACGGATTCTTAGCAAACAGGACAGCTCCGCTGGTCTCCATATCCAGCCTGTGGACCACATAGCAGGTCTGTCCTGTGTAGCTGGACACATGGTTTAACAGAGCTATTTCTTTAGGTTCATTGCCGTGTACTTTCATCCCCTCAGGCTTATTGACGATAATCAGGTGCTCATCTTCGTAAAGACAGTCTATTAAATCTTTGTTTCCCATGGGAATCGTTTTAGTCGGATAGTCGCTGTCATCAAAGATTAACTCAATCAGGTCTCCTGTGTTAACAGGGCTTTGCCAATTGATCATTTCGCCATTGATAAAAACATGCTTCTTGGTTCTTAGAAAATGTCTGATTTTCCTTGGAATCAGCAAACGTTCTTCTAAAAGTTCTTTCACAGTCCCCTTGGGATAGGGATTGGTAATTTTTACGGTAAAAGTCATAATTTTATTATATCATTTTCGCCAAAATTGATATAATAGGTGCATGAGTATATTAGAATTGTTAAAAAAGAAATTTTTTCCTAAACAATATCAGGCTGAACAAGAACGCCGCAAAGAGGAGAAAGCTGCAGCTCTAAAGGAAGAGCAGGAAGACGCTGACAGCGGCTATCACCGCAGCTACGGCCAAAAAGCGGACACGGGGAAAGTCAATGCCTTTTTAGCTAAGATCGGTCTGGCTAAAAACGGCTTGGTGCGCAGATACTGGCGGCGTTATCACGTCGGAAAAATTTTGCTGATTGCGCTGGGAACCTTTGTTCTTTTGACGGGCTCTTACCTCTTTTACTTGGCTAAAACGACCAATGTTTCTAACTTGCAGCAGGCCTTAAAAGCAACGACGGTCATCTATGACAAAAATGAAAAGCAGGCCGGCTCGCTTTATGGCCAAAAAGGAACGTATGTTGAACTGGATGCTATTTCTGACGATTTAGAAAATGCGGTGATTGCAACCGAGGACAGAAGTTTTTATGAGAACAGCGGTATTAATTACAAGCGGATGTTTCTGGCGGTGCTCACTTTAGGGTATTCCGGAGGCGGATCCACCATTACTCAGCAGCTGGCTAAAAATGCCTTTTTGACTCAGGAACAAACGGTCAAAAGAAAAGCACGGGAATTTTTCCTGGCTTTGGAACTGACTAAAAAATACAGTAAAAAAGAAATCCTGACCATGTATCTCAACAATGCTTATTTCGGCAACGGCGTCTGGGGGGTTGAAGATGCCAGCCAGAAGTATTTTGGGACAACCGCTGCTCAGCTGACGCTGGATGAGGCGGCAACTCTGGCAGGAATGCTTAAGGGACCCGGCATCTATAACCCGCTTTATTCGGTTGAAAATGCGACCAACCGGCGCGACACCGTTTTACAAAATATGGTAGCTGCCGGAAAAATTTCTCAAAATCAGGCTAGCGAAGCGCAAAGTGTCGGTATGGGCAATCGCTTGAGCGATACCTATGTAGCTAAAACAGATTACTATGAGTACCCGTCTTATTTTGATGCTGTTATCAGTGAAGCCAGCTCTGTTTACGGCATCAGTGAAAAAGATATTGTCAATAACGGCTACAAAATTTATACGGAACTAGATCAGAACTACCAGACCGGTATGCAGCAGACTTTTGATGAGGACAGTCTCTTTCCTGTTTCGCCCTATGATAACAGCAGCGCTCAGGCTGCCAGTGTGGCTCTTGATCCTAAAACCGGCGGCGTCAGAGGCATGGTCGGCCGGGTTAACAGTACCAAGGATGTGACCTTTAGAAGCTATAACTATGCCACACAATCCAGCAGAAGTCCGGGTTCAACGATTAAGCCTTTGACGGTTTATGCTCCGGCCATTGCTTCAGGCTGGTCTATGGATAAGCTCCTGCCAAACAGAGCCAGGGATTTTGACGGCTATAAGCCGAATAACTACGGCAATATTGAAACAGAAGATGTTCCCATGTATCAGGCTCTGGCTAATTCTTATAATATCCCTGCGGTCTATACGCTTGATAAATTAGGCATTAATAAAGCCTTCTCTTACGGTAAGAAGTTTGGTTTAAATATGGATGATGCCAAAAGAGAATTAGGCGTTGCCTTGGGCGGCAGTGTTACGACCAATCCGCTTGAGATGGCTCAGGCGTATTCGGCTTTTGCCAATGGCGGCGTTATGCCGACAGCCCATCTGATTACTCGCATTGAAACGGCCAGCGGGGAAATTCTGAAGAAATTTACACCGAACGACAAGCGTGTTATCAGTAAATCTGTCGCCGATAAGATGACCAGTATGATGCTTGGAACCTTTTCAAACGGTACCGGGGTTAATGCCAATGTTTATGGCTATACCTTAGCCGGTAAAACAGGGACAACTGAAACTAATTTTGATGCCAACCTTGCCAGTGATCAATGGGTCATCGGCTATACACCTGATGTTGTTATCAGCCAGTGGCTGGGCTTCAACGAAACTGACGAAAAGCACTACCTGAGTGATTCCAGTTCAGGAACGGCATCGAATATCTTTAGCACGCAGGCAAGTTATATTTTGCCTTATACGAAAGGAACGGAATTTAAGGTTAAAAACGCCTATTTCCAAGACGGTATTCAGTCAACTTACGATCCGGATGATGCTTCTGACCAAACAAATACAGATTCACAGGACATTATTGACAGCATCCGGGAGAAAGCGCAAAATGCTACAGATTCAATCAAGAAGCAAGTGGATGATGCCAATCTGACAGATAAGGCTAAAAACCTTTGGGATAAGGTAGTCGATTATTTTGAGTAAACTTGCAAGAATAATAGAACCATGTTAAAATAAAAAGGCTATGGAGGCATTATGGCACAGAAAAAAGCAAGTCTGGCCTGTGTGGAATGCGGTTCGCGCAACTACTCGATCGGAGTGAGCAGCAACCCCAAACCCAATCGGCTGGAAGTTAATAAATTTTGTAAATATTGTAAGAAATACACACTGCACAAAGAAACACGTTAGGAGAAACAGCGATGAAATTTATCGGAGGCGTCTTTTCGGTTCTAAAACATACTACTTGGCCGACACGCAAGCAGTCTTGGCATGATTTTATTTCAATCCTTGAGTACTCGGCATTTTTTGCCTTAGTTATCTTTTTGTTTGATAAGCTGCTGAACCTTGGTTTAACAGATTTATTGAATCGTTTTTAATCAGAGGAAATGAAACTATTTTAAGCAGAAGATAGGGTGACTTCTTCCGACTATTGGAAGATCTGACTGTTTACTTTGCGGAAAAAGCGCAGTCAAGCGGCTGCGCTTTTGTTTTTATTGCCGGGAATACAAAAAAACCTGTCGTTTTTAGGCCCTTTATGGTATAATACAGTAAAAGTTCCAAAAGCCGCACAGGCTTTTTTATAATGGAGGAAATTATTATGATAGATTCATTTGATAAGGGCTGGTTTGTTCTGCAGACCTATTCAGGCTATGAAAATAAGGTTAAGGAAAATCTCCTGCAGCGGGCGCAGACCTACAACATGCTGGATAATATCCTGCGCGTGGAAATTCCCACACAGACGGTCAATGTTGAAAAAAACGGAAAAACCAAAGAAATCGAAGAAAACCGTTTTCCGGGCTATGTTCTGGTTGAAATGGTTATGACAGATGAGGCTTGGTTTGTGGTGCGTAATACACCAAATGTCACCGGTTTTGTGGGGTCGCACGGGAACCGTTCCAAACCGACGCCATTGCTTGAAGAAGAAATTCGTTCAATCTTGCTGTCTATGGGGCAAACAGTGGATGTCATTGATACCAATATCAAAGAAGGCGATGTGGTTCAAATCATTGATGGTGCCTTTATGGGGCAGGAAGGCCGTGTTGTTGAAATTGAAAACAACAAGGTTAAAATCATGATTAACATGTTTGGTTCAGAAACACAGGCCGAACTGGAATTGTATCAGATTGCAGAACTGTAAGCAAGATGAAGCTGGAACGTTTGTTTCAGCTTCTTTTCATATTAAGGCCAGCAGGCGCTCCAGAAAAAAATTAGGCCATTGGTCCTGTTTTTGGTTTCATTCTTTCAGCAAAGAAAAATCGTTTAGCCCGGTATTTTTGCTGACAGATGAGGTTCCATCAAGCCCCGGCACAACATTTTCTTGCCATCTTTTGTTATAATAAAGACATTGATTCGTGAAAGAAGGGATTAGATGTCTGTTGGTTTGGTTTTGGAAGGCGGCGGCATGCGCGGTCTGTATACGGCTGGGGTGCTGGATGCCTTTTTAGATGCAAAAATTAGGGTTGACGGTATTGTTTCAGTGTCCGCCGGTGCTCTTTTTGGGGTTAATTATGTATCAGGACAGCGCGGCCGTGCCTTGCGTTACAACAAAAAATACATCTCTTATCCTAATTATATGGGCCTGCGCTCCTGGCTGACAACCGGCAATGTGGTTAATAAGGACTTCACCTATTATAAGATTCCCATGGAGCTGGATGTTTTTGACGAAAAAACTTTTGAGCAGGCCGATATTCCTTTTTATGCAGTAGCGACAAATATCGAAACCGGTAAGCCCGACTATATTAAGATTGATAATGTTTTTGAACAAATGGAAGCTCTGAGAGCCAGCTCTGCCTTGCCGGTAGCATCGAAAATTGTCGAATGGAATGGCAAAAAGTATTTGGACGGCGGGCTGTCTGATTCTATTCCGGTTGATTTTGCCAGAAGTCTGGGTTTTGATAAGCTGATTGTAGTTTTAACGCGCCCGATTGACTACCGCAAAAAACCATCCAGCGGCCGAGTGTACAAGCTCCTTTATCGTAAATACCCTGATTTTGTCAAGGCAGCTTCTAAGCGTCCTGAGCACTATAATGCGACAGTCGAGCATATCATTGATCTGGAAAAAGGCGGGGAGCTCTTCGCTCTTCGTCCCAGCCGTACGGTTGAAATCGGCCGTCTGGAGAAAAATCCTGATAAATTTGATGAGATATACCAGTTAGGACTGGCGGACACTCAAGCTGCTATGGACCAGCTGCAGAGCTACTTAGCGAAATAAAGAAGGCTGTAAATCTTACCATTTGCTTGATTGTATGTGTTCACAGTTACTGATGGCTCACATCTGATGTAATGGTGCTCGAGTGAACAGGGCAAAAGCAGGAAAAACAAAAAATTGATTTAAAAAATTAAAGTGATAAAATTTAAGACGTAAAGTGTATATGGTCAATTTGAAAGGAGTTTTTTATGACAAAAGAAGCAGTTTCATATTTGCAAAATCTTGTAACAGCGATGAATACGCAGGCAACCCACCATCAGATGCAAGCCAGAATTTTTGGAGCGCTCGGTTTTAGCAAACTGGAAACAAAATATGACGGCCACGCCAAAGAAGAACGCGATTTTATGAATCAATTCATCAACCGTATCTTGGACTTGGGCGGAGAACTGAAGATGGAAGCAGGAGAGTCAGAACCGCTTTTTCAAAATCCTATTGATTATTTGAAACATGACCTTGACGTTTCAAAAGAGGGGCTTGCTTCCCTAAAAGCGAACGGTCTTTTTGAAGATTTTAAGACAGACTATGCCACTTATGATCTTTTGAAAGATTATTACAAAGATGAAGAAGAAGACATGCTTTGGACAGAGGCCCAGCTTGATTTGATTGAGCTGATCGGGGCCCAAAACTGGCTGACACAGCAGCTGTAAAAAGTGCAATAGTGAAGAAATCGCTTGATAGTACCCACAGTGGATTTATTCGCTGCAGATATTACAGAGCGGCTCGCAGCTGCTTGCTGAAGCCGCGCAGTCTTACCTATTAGCAACCGAAAAGGCGGAGAAGGAGCTCTTTTTTCGCCTTTTTTCTTTAGTCATTTCGTGCTATAATAATGAAGACTATATTTTTTGGAGAATATTATGGTTTACTATAATCACAAAGCAATTGAAAAGAAATGGCAGACCTTCTGGGCTGAAAATAAGACTTTCAAAACCGGGACGGATGCCTCAAAACCTAAATTTTATGCGCTGGACATGTTTCCTTATCCATCCGGAGCAGGGCTCCATGTAGGACACCCGGAAGGCTATACGGCAACGGATATTCTCAGCCGTTTCAAGCGTGCGCAAGGCTATAATGTCCTGCACCCAATGGGCTGGGATGCTTTTGGCCTGCCGGCTGAGCAGTATGCCATGGATACGGGCCATGGTCCTGCTGAATTTACCGCTAAAAATATTGAAACCTTTAAACGGCAGATCAATTCGCTTGGTTTCTCTTATGACTGGGATCGTGAAATCAATACGACTGATCCTAATTACTACAAGTGGACCCAGTGGATTTTCACTAAATTGTATGAAAAAGGCTTGGCCTATGAAGCAGAAGTCCCTGTCAACTGGGTTGAAGAATTGGGCACAGCCATTGCCAACGAAGAAGTCCTGCCTGATGGCACCTCAGAACGCGGCGGCTATCCTGTTGTCCGCAAGCCTATGCGCCAATGGATGCTGAAAATTACGGCCTATGCAGAGCGTTTGCTGGAGGATTTAGAAGACCTTGACTGGCCCGAATCGATCAAAGACATGCAGCGCAACTGGATTGGCAAGTCAACCGGTGCCAATGTGACCTTTAAGATCAAGGACACAGACAAGGACTTTACCGTCTTTACGACCCGTCCTGACACCTTGTTTGGGGCAACTTATGCCGTTTTGGCGCCTGAACATGAGCTGGTTGATGCGATTACAAGTGAGGCTCAGGCAGAAGCTGTTGCTGACTATAAACATCAGGCCAGCCTCAAGTCTGATCTTGCGCGTACAGACCTGGCCAAGGAAAAGACCGGTGTCTGGACGGGCAGCTATGCCGTCAACCCTGTCAATGGCAAAGAAATTCCTATTTGGATTGCTGACTATGTACTTGCAAGCTACGGTACGGGGGCTATCATGGCTGTTCCGGCTCACGATGAGCGTGACTGGGAATTTGCCAAACAGTTTGATCTTGAGATTATTCCGGTTCTTGAGGGGGGCAATGTTGCAGAAGCTGCTTTCACCGAAGACGGTCCTCATATCAATTCCGAATTTTTAGATGGTCTTGATAAGGCTGCCGCTATTGATCAGATGGTCGCCTGGCTGGAAGAAAAAGGTGTTGGCAATAAGAAAGTGACTTACCGTCTGCGCGACTGGCTCTTTAGCCGTCAGCGCTATTGGGGTGAACCAATTCCGATTATCCATTGGGAAGACGGCACCTCAACTGCAGTTCCAGAAAATGAATTGCCCCTTGTTTTGCCGGTAACCAAAGACATCCGGCCTTCAGGAACAGGAGAGTCACCGCTGGCTAACTTGACAGACTGGCTGCAAGTCACTCGCGAGGACGGTGTTAAAGGCCGCCGCGAAACCAATACCATGCCGCAGTGGGCCGGTTCAAGCTGGTATTTCCTGCGTTATGTTGATCCGCACAATGATCAAAAATTAGCCGACGAAGACCTGCTTAAGCAATGGCTGCCGGTTGACATCTATGTCGGCGGGGCCGAACATGCGGTGCTTCACCTGCTGTATGCGCGTTTCTGGCATAAATTTCTCTATGATCTCGGCGTTGTACCGACCAAGGAACCCTTCCAAAAACTCTTTAATCAGGGAATGATTTTGGGAACAAGCTACCGTGACCACCGCGGAGCCCTGGTAGCCACTGATAAAGTCGAAAAACGTGACGGTTCTTTCTTCAACATTGAGACAGGAGAAGAGCTGGAACAAGCGCCCGCCAAGATGTCTAAATCGCTCAAAAATGTTGTCAATCCGGATGATGTTATTGAACAGTATGGCGCAGATACCTTGCGTGTTTATGAGATGTTTATGGGGCCTCTGGATGCTTCTATTGCTTGGAGCGAAGAAGGTCTTGAAGGGTCACGCAAGTTTCTTGACCGTGTTTACCGCCTGCTGACGTCAAAAGATATTGTTGAACACAACAACGGTCATTTAGATAAGGTTTACAATGAAGCGGTCAAAACGGTGACAGAACATCTTGAAGCTATGCGCTTTAACACGGCTATCTCTCAGCTCATGATCTTTGTCAATGCTGCCAATAAAGAAGAGGAACTCTTTGCTGATTATGCCAAAGGCTTTGTTCAATTATTAGCGCCGTTTGCTCCGCATTTAGCTGAGGAGCTCTGGCAAACGCTGACACAAAGCGGAGAGTCAATTTCTTATGTAGCTTGGCCGACTTACGACGCAAGTAAGCTGGTTGAAGATGACATTGAAATTGTGCTTCAAATCAAAGGAAAAGTTCGGGCTAAGGCTGTTGTTCCTAAGGATTCCAGCCGTGAGGAGCTGGAAAAGATTGCCCTTGCCAACGATAAGATTCAGGCTGAAATTGCCGGCAAAGATATCATCAAGATCATTGCAGTTCCTAATAAGCTGGTTAATATTGTTGTGAAATAAAAGACAATTCAAGGCAGATCAGATAAAAGCTGATTTGCCTTTTAACGTTAAAAAAGCCAAAGAGCAGTGATAGAAATATCTTATCACCGTGATAGAAATAATATAATAGGCAAGGTTCTCAATTAGTGATAAGATAGAAGCAATCAGTATTCTTGGAGGAAACTTATGAAATTGAAAACTATTGCTAAAGCAGGTGTACTTGCCGCTGCTTCGCTTTTCTTGCTGGCAGCCTGCGGCTCCGGTTCGAAATCATCAAAAGAAACGGTAACGCTGGCAACTGTTGGAACAACGAATCCTTTTTCTTATGAAAAAGACGGCAAACTGACAGGTTATGACATTGAAGTTGCAAAGGCTGTCTTTAAGGGAACAGATAAATACAAGGTCAAATACCAAAAGACTGAATGGACCAGCATTTTCTCAGGACTTGACAGTGACAAATACCAAATTGGTGCGAACAACATCAGCTACACGAAAGAACGTGCCAACAAATATTTGTATTCCAATCCGACAGCTTCCAATCCGTTAGTGCTCGTTGTGCCTAAGGACAGTGATATTAAGTCTTATGATGATATTGCCGGACACAGCACCCAAGTGGTTCAAGGAAACACAACGGTGTCTATGCTGCAAGAATTCAATAAAAAACACAAAGACAATCAGGTTGACATAAACTTTACCAAGGAAGATATTGCCAATCAGATCCGCAATCTCAGCGATGGTAAATATGACTTTAAGATCTTTGAAAAAATTTCCGCTGAAACTATTATTAAAGATCAAGGACTTAACAACCTGAAAGTCATTGAGCTTCCGGCAGACCAAAAACCGTATGTCTATTTCATTTTTGCACAGGGCCAAGAGGATCTGCAGAAGTTTGTGAACAAGCGGATTAAAAAACTCTACGAAAACGGAACCCTGGAGAAAATTTCTCAAAAATATCTGGGCGGCAGCTACCTTCCGGACAAAAAAGATATTAAATAAGGCACAAGGGAGCGAACTGACCGAATGTAAAGCTGGAGAAGTTCAGCTCCTTTTTATCAGCAGAAGGGAATCGGTCAAACAATAGATATAGTTTAAAACTATAAGAAAACGCTTGAAATAACAATTTGATAGCTATAAGCAATTATGAGAAAATAAGTGTACTTTAATAGAAAAGGTGGATTGACAATGAATTTGAAAAAAGCATTAAGTGTTTTAGGTTTGACCCTGGCAGCAGTATTTCTGCTTGCAGCCTGCGGTCAAAAAAGCGATAAAAATACCCTGACTGTCGGTGTGATGACCATGACGGATTCTGACAAGGCGCGTTGGGACAAGATTGAAGAACTCCTTAAAGAGGACAATGTCAAACTTAAGTTTAAGGAATTTACGGACTATTCTCAGCCCAATAAGGCTCTGAAAAACGGAGAAGTCGACATCAACGCCTTCCAGCATTACAATTTCTTAAATGACTGGAATAAGGAAAACAAGGGAGATTTGGTGGTTGTTGCTGAAACTTATATCAGCCCTGTTAATCTCTTCTCAGGAACTGAAAACGGCAAAGCCAAATACAAGAGCGTTAAAGAGCTGCCAAATGGTGCTCAGATTGCTGTTCCTAACGATCCTACCAACGAAAGCCGTGCCCTTTACGTCCTTCAGGATGCCGGTCTTATTAAGTTAGATGTATCAGGCGATACGCTGGCAACCATCAAAGATATCAAGTCCAATTCTAAGGATCTTGATATTAAAGAAGTTGATGCCAGCCAAACAGCCAGAAACCTGACTTCTGTAGATGCTGCGATTGTCAATAACAGTTACGCTGTTCCGGCTAAAATTGATTTTAAAACGTCTCTTTACAAAGAAAAAGTCAATGCCGGTTCTAAGCAATGGATTAACATCATTGCCGCACAAAAGAACTGGAAAAAATCAGATAAGGCAGCTGCTATTAAGAAATTAATCAAGGTTTATCATACAGATGCCGTTAAGAAAGTTATCGAAAAGACATCAAAAAATGTTGACCAACCTGTCTGGTAAGTGATAGCAGGAAAAAGGCAAGCAAATGACAAAGCAGGGCTCCGTAACTATTTTTCGGAGCTTTTGCCCCTGCCAAGGCGGGGCAGATGAGTGGGGAACAGTATTTGAGACCGGAGGTTTCTTGTTTGCAAGCTGAAAAAGTCTTAAAGGGCTCTTCATTTCTTTAAGTCATTGCTGCCTTAGACATGTCAAATGCAGATTACTGAAAGCGAGAGGTTGAGACACGGTCCCAGCCTCTTGTCGTATAAAGGAGAACAATGGTAGTTTCAAGCGAAAAAGAACAAATTGCTAAGTTTTGGCAGGATGAAGTTGCTCAGCATTATTTTGAAGTTTTGCGAACCTTGATTTCTAAAAAGTCGATATTTGCCCAGCAAACAGGTCTTCAGGATGTTGCCGGCTATCTGGGAGAAATTTTTGCCAATGTTGGTGCGGAGGTGACGATTGATGAGACCTATACGGCTCCTTTTGTCATTGCTAAATTTAAAAGTCCCAACCCGCAGGCCAAGACGATTATTTTTTACAATCATTACGACACTGTACCGGCTGACGATGATCAGGTCTGGACAGACGATCCATTTAAGCTGACCGTGAGAAAAGGTTATATGTACGGCCGCGGTGTTGATGATGATAAAGGACACATCACGGCTCGCCTGACAGCTGTCCGAAAATATATGCGTGAGGTGGGCGATCTTCCTGTTAATATTACCTTTATCGTAGAAGGAGCCGAAGAATCAGCCTCGACAGACCTTGATAAGTATTTGTCCAAGTATGCGGACAGTCTGCTGCCGGCTGATGTCTTGATCTGGGAGCAGGGTGTTAAAAACAGCCTTGGACAGTTAGAGCTGACAGGCGGAAATAAGGGAATTATCACTTTTAATCTTTCAGTTTCCAGTGCCGAAGTGGACATTCATTCCAAGTACGGAGCAGTTGTTGAGTCTGCAACCTGGTATCTGCTGAATGCCATTTCCAGCATGCGGGCCGATGACGGCCGGATTTTGATTGATGGTATTTATGATCAGGTATTAGAGCCCAATGAGCGCGAGCTGGATTTGGTGGAGCGCTTTGCCCTTGAAAACAGCGAAGGGCTGCGCAGGGTTTACGGCCTGAAACTTCCGGCTTTGAAAAAAGAGCGTCAGGATTTTCTGAAGACCTACTTTTTTGAACCGGCTCTGTCTATCGAAGGGCTTTCCTCGGGCTATCAGGGTCAGGGAGTGAAGACTATCCTTCCGGCAGCTGCCAGTGCTAAGATGGAAATGCGTCTGGTGCCTGGGCTCAGTCCTCAATATGTTTTTGAAAAAATCAACAGCCACCTGAGAAAACTGGGATTTGAACATGTCAAAGTAACCTATACCTTGGGAGAAGAATCCTACCGCAGCGATATGAGTGCTCCGGCCATTTTGAATATTGTAGAATTAAGCAAGCAGTTTTATGAAGCGGGGGTCTCCGTTTTGCCAACCGCAGCAGGCACGGGGCCTATGCACACAGTCTATGAAGCTTTAGGCGTTCCTATGGTGGCTTTTGGCATCGGCAATCCAAACAGCCGGGATCATGGCGGCGATGAAAATGTCAACCTAGCCGACTACTACACCCACATTGAATTAATTAAGGAGCTAATCAGAAGTTATGAGTAAGGCGATTATACAACTCGATCATATTGATATCACCTTTCATCAAAAAAAGCGCCAAATAGAGGCGGTTAAGGATGTCAGTGTGCATATTAATCAGGGCGATATCTACGGCATTGTCGGCTATTCCGGTGCCGGTAAGTCTACGCTTGTGCGTGTTATCAATCTTTTGCAGATACCGACGGCCGGAAAGGTCACGGTTGATGACGATGTCACCTTTGATAAGGGGAAAATTCAGCTGTCCAGTCAGGAACTGCGGCAGAAACGGCATGAAATTGGCATGATCTTTCAGCATTTCAATCTCATGGCACAAAAGACTGCTAGGCAGAATGTTGCCTTTGCTTTGCGGCATTCAGACTTAAGCGCTGCGGAAAAAGACAAAAAAGTCGCAGAACTGCTGGACTTAGTAGGTTTGTCTGACCGTGCAGATAATTATCCCGCTCAGCTGTCAGGCGGGCAAAAGCAGCGTGTGGCTATTGCGCGTGCGCTGGCTAATGATCCTAAGATTTTAATTTCGGATGAAGCAACGTCTGCCTTGGATCCTAAAACGACCAAGCAGATTTTGGCACTCCTGCAGGATTTAAACAAAAAATTAGGCCTGACGATCGTCATGATTACCCATGAAATGCAGATTGTCAAGGATATCTGCAACCGTGTGGCTGTCATGCAGGCTGGAGCGCTGATTGAAGAAGGTTCGATCTTGGATATTTTTTCTAATCCTAAAGAAGAGCTGACCAAGGACTTTATTGAAACAGCGACTGGTATTGAAGAAGCCCTGCTTAAGATCAAGCAGCAGGATATTGTCCAGAACTTACCGGCAGACGCGGTCTTACTGCAGCTGAAATATGCCGGTACAGCCACAGATGAGCCGATTTTAAACAATCTTTATAAGCATTATCAGGTAACTGCCAATATTCTTTACGGCAATATCGAGATTTTAGAAGCCACACCTGTCGGAGAAATGATTGTCATTTTAGAGGGGGATGCGACTAATATCAAGCAGGCGCTTGATAATTTAAAATCATTAGATTTAGCAGTGACTGTTTTAAAGAGGGGAGCTTAAGGAATGCATGTAATTCAAACTTATTTACCAAATGTTTATGAGCTTGGTCTGACAGGAGATGCAGGCTGGCTGACAGCTCTTTTAAATACGCTGTATATGACCGTTGTTCCTTTTATTATCGGCGGCGGTGTCGGTCTGATTTTTGGCCTTCTTTTAGTGCTGATGGGGCCTGACGGTGTGATTGAAAACAAGACAGTCTGCTGGATTATTGATAAGATAACATCTGTTTTTCGAGCCATTCCCTTCGTCATTTTAATTGCTGTACTGGCACCTTTGACCATGCTTTTGATGCAGACAAATCTGGGGGCGACAGCAGCCTTGGTTCCTTTGTCCTTTGCGACCTTTCCTTTCTTTGCCCGTCAGGTTCAGGTTGTCTTTTCTGAGTTGGACCGCGGTGTGATTGAAGCGGCTCAGGCTTCGGGTGCTACTTTTTGGGATATTGTCAAGGTTTATCTCAGTGAAGGTTTTCCGGACTTGATCCGTGTGTCAACAGTGACCTTGATTTCACTAGTTGGTGAAACGGCTATGGCGGGAGCTATCGGAGCCGGAGGACTTGGAAATGTTGCCATTTCTTACGGTTATAATCGGTTTAACAATGATGTGACCTGGGTTGCAACTCTCATCATCCTGCTGCTTATTTTTAGTATTCAGTTTATCGGCGATACGCTGACAAGAAAAGTCAGCCACCGCTGATAAAGCGGCTGTGTTTTAGCTAAAAGTGGCTGTGATGATTTTGGAGGTGATTTTTTGAAGGTAAGTCTTATACAGTTTGATGTCAGAGACGGCCAACCCCAGCTCAATAAAGAAAAGGTTCAGAAACTCCTGCAAGAAGCGCTTGCGGAAAATCCTGATGTCATGGTTCTGCCGGAATTATGGAATACCGGCTATGCTTTGGACGAGCTGGAAGAGACTGCTGATGAAAATGGAAAAGACAGCATCGCCTGGCTCAGCCAGTTTGCTGGGGAGCATCAGGTAACCTTGGTGGCAGGCTCTGTCGCTGTCAAGCGGCAGGGTAAATTTTACAATACTGCCTATACCTTTGCTGCAGATGGCAAACTGGTCAATGCCTATGACAAGGTGCATCTTTTTGGTCCAATGGCAGAAGATCGTTTTTTGACTGCAGGGCAAAAAGAAAGCCACTTTGAGCTTGGCAAGGTCAAAGCCGTCCATGTCATCTGCTATGACATTCGCTTCCCGGAGTGGACCCGCAAATTAATGAGTCAGGGAGCAGAGCTTCTATTTGTATCTGCCCAATGGCCTGCCGGCAGAATTTCGCAGTGGCGGATTCTGCTACAGGCGCGGGCTGTCGAAAATCAAGCCTTTGTCATTGCTGTCAACCGTATCGGCCGGGGAGCACAAGATTGCTTTAACGGACATTCGCTTGTGATTGATCCTTTGGGGAATATTTTGCTGGAAACGGATGACAGGGAAGGCATTTTCAGCAGCCAAATTGATGTGCAGCAGGTTCAGGAGGTGCGAGGACAGATTCCTGTTTTTGCCGATCGCAGGCCGGAGCTTTACGAGGGTTAAAAGGCTAAAGATCATAAAAGTTACTTTTCTCCTATGCTGTTCAGCGGCAGAGATGCTTATCTGTTGCCTGTTTTTAGCATGGAATAATAGAAATCGCTTTCTTGCGGGAGCGTAAGGCTGAGGCAAAGCTGTTTTAATCTTTTTTTAATGGAATGCGCCGCAAAAGTCCGTCTTGTGATAAAATAGGAATTGAAAGGAAGGCGAGTCAGTTCAATGAGCAATAATTTATTAGTTTTGCAGTCAGATTTTGGTTTGGTTGACGGTGCGGTATCAGCTATGATTGGTGTGGCACTGCAGGAAGAGCCGACACTCGGCATTCATAATTTGACCCATGAAATCACTCCCTATAATATTTTTGAGGGTTCCTACCGTCTCTTTCAAACGGTGGAATATTGGCCTGAAGGCACGACATTTGTGTCGGTTGTGGATCCGGGAGTCGGTTCTGACCGAAAAAGTGTTGTGGCTCTGACTGAGAAAAATCAGTATATCGTAACACCTGATAACGGCACCCTGTCCTATATCAAAAAGCACATCGGCATTAAAGCTGTTCGGGAAATTTCGGAAATTGAAAACCGCCGGCGTAATACAGAACTGTCCTATACCTTTCATGGACGTGATGTCTATGCCTTTACAGGAGCAAAATTAGCAAGCGGTCACCTTGCCTTTGAAGATGTAGGGCCTGAGTTGCCTGTTGAGGCTATTGTAGAGCTGCCGACGGTGACAACGGTTATTGAGAAAGATCTTGTCCGCGGAGCTGTGGATATTTTGGATGTGCAGTTTGGCTCTTTATGGACCTCGATTACCCGCGAAGAATTTTATACGCTTGCGCCCGAATTTGATGATCGCTTTGAGCTGACCATTTACAACAATGACATGCTGGTTTACCAAAATCAGGTCACTTACGGCAAGTCATTTGCGGCCGTCCGTGTCGGTCAGCCCATCATCTATATCAATTCTCTCTACCGTGTAGGGGTTGCCATCAATCAGGGTTCCTTTGCCAAGGCCTACAACGTCGGGGTTGGGCCGCAATGGCGCATTGAAATTAAAAAAATTCATTAAGGAGAAGACATGAAAAATAATTCTATTAAAGCGGTTGTCGCAACCGGTATCGGTGCAGCTTTGTTTGTTATTATCGGTATTTTTATCAATATTCCTCTTTTTGCCAATACCAGTATTCAGCTGCAGTATGCGGTTCAGGCCTTTCTGGCTGTTCTTTTCGGTCCTGCGGTCGGCTTTTTTACCGGCCTTATCGGGCACATGGTTAAAGATATGTTTGCCGGCTACGGAATCTGGTGGTCATGGGTGATTCCAAGCGGTCTGGTTGGTCTGGGCATCGGCTTTTTGAAAAATCGTCTTCGTGTCGAAAAAGGGCTTTTTACGACTAAGGATGCGCTGACTTTTAACATTGTACAGATTATTATCAATGTTATTGCTTGGGGAATTGTGGCTCCTTTAGGGGATATTATTATTTTCAATGAGCCTGCCAGCAAGGTATTTGTTCAGGGCTTGCTGGCCAGCGTAGCCAACGCTTTGACAATTTGTATCGGTGCTACTATTTTGTTAGCTGTCTATGCTAAAACACGGACACAGTCAGGAAGCCTGTCCAAAGACTGACCTTTTTGAAAATCAGGGATAATATCTTATGGAACCATTTATTGAATTTAAAGATTTTTCCTTTAAATATGATGCTCAGGCAGAACCTACCCTGAAACATATCAATTTATCAGTGAAAAAGGGAGAAAAAGTGCTGATTGTCGGCCCTTCCGGCTGCGGCAAATCAACTTTAGGCCATTGTCTAAACGGCATTATTCCCAATATTTACAAGGGACAGATGAGCGGCAGCCTGACTATTGGCGGCAAGGATTCCTTTAATCTGTCTGTATATGAAAAGTCACATCTTGTCTCAACTGTGCTACAGGATCCGGACGGTCAGTTTATCGGCTTGACAGTGGCTGAGGATTTGGCCTTTGCACTGGAAAATGACTGCGCAGACCATCAGACGATGGTTGAAAAGGTCAATACCTGGGCTGAGCGTTTAGAACTGACGGATTTGCTTGATCATCGGCCTCAGGACCTCTCTGGCGGGCAAAGGCAGCGTGTCAGTCTAGCCGGTGTATTAATTGATGAAAGCCCGATTTTGCTCTTTGATGAGCCCTTGGCTAACCTCGATCCAAAGTCCGGCCAGGACACCATTGATTTGATCGATCGGATTCACCAAGAAGAAGGAACGACCACGATTATTATTGAACACCGGCTGGAAGATGTTCTCTACCGCCCTGTTGATAAAATTGTGCTGATCAATGACGGTCAGGTTCTTTTTGATGGCAGTCCTGATGAGATTTTGCAGACCAATCTGCTGCGGGAAAACGGCATCAGTGAACCCCTTTATTTGACGGTTCTGCGGCATTTGGGGCTGGATGTAAAAAGAGCCGCTCATTTGGCGGCACTCAGCCAGCTCGATCTTTCAGGTATCCGTTTTGAAGAAACCGGCGGCCTGCCTGCTTCTAAGCCTTCTCTGCCTTTGCTTACCATTGATGAGTTTAATTTTTCTTACACGCCGGACAGACCGATTTTGCAGAATTTGTCTGTTCAGATTAATAAAGGGGAGCGCATTGCCATTGTCGGCAAAAACGGTGCGGGCAAATCTACTCTGGCTAAGGCACTCTGTCAATTTATAACTGCCAGCGGCCAGATTTACTATCAAGGGAAAGACATCTCTTTTGATTCCATTAAAGAGCGGTCTGAGCGGATCGGCTATGTTTTGCAGAATCCCAATCAGATGATCAGCCAGACCATGATTTTTGACGAGGTGGCTCTGGGTCTGCGTCTTCGCGGTTTTGATGAAGCGCAAATCAAAGAAAAGGTTTTTACCGTTCTAAAAACCTGCGGTCTGTATGCATTTCGCAATTGGCCCATCTCTGCTTTGTCATTTGGGCAGAAAAAGCGTGTCACGATTGCATCAATTTTAGTTTTAAATCCGGAAATTATCTTATTGGATGAACCTACAGCAGGGCAGGATAAGAGACACTACACCGAAATGATGGCCTTTTTGGATGAGCTGAATGCTCTGGGGCATACCATTATTATGATTACGCACGACATGCAGCTGGTGCTGGAATACTCAGACCGGGTACTTGTCATTAGCCGAGGGCAGATTTTGGCAGATCAAAGTCCTGTCGATCTCTTCAGCCGGCCAGAATTACTGGCGGCTGCCAATTTGAAGCAAACCAGCCTCTTTGATTTGGCTGAAAAGTTAGGCTGTGACCCTATTTCACTGACTCGTTATTATATTGAGCATCAAGGAGGATCGGATGAATAAGCATTTGATTGGTTATCATGATGGTGAAGGACTTCTCTATGATTTGTCAGGCGCCAGCAAACTCCTCTTTTTTCTCCTTGTTTCTATTGCCTGCATGACGACCTATGATACCCGCTTGATTTTAGCCGTCGGTTTAATGTCGGTTTGTTTGTTCAAATCAGCAGGGATTCATTGGCGGGATATTTCCTTTGTCATGAAGTTTGTGACGGTTTTTGCCGTTTTGAACGTGGTCATGGTTTATCTTTTTGCGCCTGACTACGGTGAGAAAATCTACGGTGCCAAAACACTGTTATGGGCAGGAAGGGGGCGGTTTTACCTGAGCTGGCAGGAAATGTTTTACCTCTTAAATCTGGTTCTCAAGTATTTCTGCACGGTCCCTTTGGCAATACTTTTTTTGATGACTACCCATCCCAGTCAGTTTGCTGCCAGCCTTAATCAAATCGGCGTTCCTTATAAGGTGGCCTATGCTGTCAGCCTGACCTTACGGTATATTCCGGATGTTCAGGAAGAATTCTACATGATTCGGACATCACAGGAAGCCCGCGGTTTGGAGCTGTCTCAAAAGGCAAACCTGCTCAGCCGGATCAAGGGTAATCTGCAAATTATCGTTCCTTTAATTTTCAGTTCTTTAGATCGGATTGATACCGTTTCAACGGCAATGGAGCTACGGCGGTTTGGCAAAAATAAAAAAAGAACCTGGTATACCTATCAGCCTTTTAGAAAAAATGATATCTTAGCAATCGGCTTAGCTTGTTTCATCTTATTGATTAGTTTTTGGCTGTTCCGTTTGAACGAAGGCCGCTTTTACAATCCTTGGAGATGAAATAAAGCTAAAGAGAGTTAATTAAAACAAAAAAACTGCTGTCCGATGCGGCTTCTTGCTGCGGTGTCGGATGACAGTTTTTCGTTTTTTATAGAGGTTTTTTGTTGGGAATACCGGCTTTGCGCGGGTATTTATTGGGCGTTTCTTTTTTCTTTGTTACTAAGGTAATATTGCGCTCGTCTCCGTTAGGAAGCTGATAGTGATAACTCCCTGAAACCTGACTAAACAGCACTTTCAGCGACTTCTGAGCGGCGGCAATCTCCTCATCAGCAGCGCTGGCTTTCAGTGCCACAAGCTGACCGCCAACCTTTAAAAAAGGAACCGTCAGCTCGGCTAATACCTGCATTCGGGCGACAGCGCGGGCCGTAACCAGGTCAAACTGAGCCCGAAAGGCCTTGTCTTGACCCAAGTCCTCAGCTCTGCCATGATAAAAATGAACATCAGTCAGCTCCAGCTCCTCAGCTAAAGCCTGCAGAAAGTTGATACGCTTATTCAAGGAATCAATGATTGTAACGTCAAGTTCGGGATAAATAATCTTCATAGGAAGACTTGGAAAGCCGGCTCCGGCTCCTATGTCTAAAAGTTTCAGCGGCTCATTTTTGATGCAGCCTTCTAAAATAGGTGCAATAGAATCGTAAAAGTGCTTGAGGTAGACATCATTTTCCTGAGTGATGGCTGTGAGATTGATCTTTGTGTTCCATTCGACCAGCAGTTTGAAATAAGAAGCAAACTGCTTTTTTTGATGATCAGACAGATTAATGCGGTGCTCAGCCAATGCTTGGTAAAATTCTTCGGGGGTCATGCTTTCTCCTTTTATCTCCATTTATTCTAACATAATTCTTCTTTTTCTGATATAATGGAAACAGGAATTTTTAAGGAGAACTAACATGCTTATTTGGATTGTTTTAATTATTATTGCCTTGCTTATTGTTTGGGTAATTGTAAGCTATAATGCTTTGATCAGAAGCCGTATGCAGACACAGGAGGCTTGGAGTCAGATTGATGTGCAGCTGAAGCGCAGAAATGACCTTATTCCTAATTTGCTGGAAACGGTCAAGGGCTATGCCAATTATGAACAAAGCACCCTTGAAAAGGTTACAGAGCTCCGCCGTCAAGTGGCAGATGCCAACACGCCTAATGAAGCTATGCAGGCCAGTGACGCTCTTGGGAAACAAATGGCCAGCATTTTAGCGGTTGCTGAAAATTATCCGGATCTTAAGGCTAATCAAAACTTTATGAAGCTTCAAGATGAACTGACCAATACGGAAAACAAGATCTCTTATTCGCGTCAGCTCTTTAATTCAACAACTGCTAACTACAATGTCAAATTGGAAACTTTCCCGAGCAACCTGATTGCAGGACTGTTTGGCTTTAAAGCCAGCGAGTTTTTGGAAACACCTGAGGAAGAAAAGTCTGTGCCAAAAGTTGATTTTGGCAATATGACTTAGGAGATTGCTATGCTGTTTGATCAAATAGCCAGTAATAAAAGAAAGACAATCATTTTGCTGGTTGTCTTCTTTCTGCTTTTAGCGGTTATCGGTGCTGCGGTCGGCTATCTTTGGCTGGATAGTTTGACAGGCGGTGTCATCATTGCTTTAATCATCGGCTTCATCTATGCTTTCAGTATGATTTTTCAATCAACTAATGTCGTAATGGCTATGAATAATGCCAGAGAAGTGACAGCAGATGAAATGCCGGATTACTATCATATTGTAGAAGATATGGCTATGGTAGCTCAGATTCCCATGCCGCGTGTCTATGTGGTTGATGACCCTTCGCTTAATGCCTTTGCGACCGGATCCAGTCCTAAGAATGCTGCTGTTGCTGCAACGACAGGTCTTTTAGCTGTTATGAACCGGGAGGAATTAGAAGGTGTTATCGGGCATGAGGTCAGCCATATTCGCAATTACGATATCAGAATTTCAACGATTGCCGTTGCTCTTGCCAGTGCCGTAACCCTTATTTCCAGCATCGGCGGGCGTATGATGTGGTTTGGCGGCGGCAGAAACCGCAGATCAAATAATAATGAAGGCGGCGGTTATGTGCAGATTATTTTGCTGGTCTTTTCCATTTTAGCGATTGTCTTGGCGCCTTTGGCAGCTAGTTTAGTTCAGCTGGCTATTTCCCGCCAGCGTGAGTATTTGGCTGATGCCAGTTCAGTTGAATTAACCCGCAATCCGCAAGGAATGATTAAGGCTCTGCACAAGTTAGAGCAGTCTCAGCCCATGGCCCATCCTGTTGATGATGCCAGCGCTGCGCTCTATATCAACGATCCGCAGAAAAAATCCAGTATGCAGCATCTGTTTTATACCCATCCGCCCCTTGCGGACCGTATTAAACGTTTGGAACAAATGTAGCAAAGAAAGATACTTTAAAAATCAGAAATTAAGGACTTAAACAAAAGAATCATTCCTGAAAGTTTTTAAGAATCAGTTCATTTTAAAACACAAGAGCAGAAAAAAGCAATCGATTCCTTTAATGCGGGTGATTGGTTTCTGCTCTTTTTAAATGCTGCAGTTTAAACAGGAATTGAGGGACAAGTCAGTAGATTATTGATATAATGTTAACAATTTAAACATCACAGGAGGAAATCAACAATGTTTACGATTAGTGATATAAAAAAGCAGCCGGAAGGCCTGGCGTTTGAAGAGGAGCTGTCTGTTGAAGGAGCTGTAAAGGAAAGAAACCCCGATGTTTTAGCGCTTGAAGACGTTTTTGCCAAGGGAAGAGTCAGCTATGATGATGGGCTGTATCTGTTAAATTATGAGCTGAGCTACACAATCAGCCTGCCTTCCAGCCGTTCTTTAGAAACAGTGAAACAAGCAAAAACACTCTTTATCAATGAAGTCTTTGTAGAAAACAGCCGCTTAGAAGATAAGAAAGATCTGGTAGATGAGGATCTTGTCTTAATTTTGGAAGATGGAACCATTGATTTGGAAGAAAGTGCTATTGATAATATCTTACTCAATATTCCTTTGAAAATTCTTACTGAAGAAGAAAAGCAAAATCAGAATCTGCCTTCAGGACAGGATTGGACTCTCCTCAGTGAGGAAGATTACCAAAATCTGCAGAAAGAAAAAAAGGAAAAAGAGAGTCCTTTTGCGGCTTTGGATGGATTATTTGACGAAGAATAATTTTTTTCTGCTGCCGGATGTCAGGAAACAGGTTCAAGGTTTCAAGTTGTTGAATAACTCAAATTTTTTTCTTAGAAATTGACTGAGAAAAATTAAGAACAGCCATTGAAAAAAGAAAATAGAAATAGTATAATGAAAAAACTGGTGGATTATTTTAAAAAATAAAATTTTAAAAAGGGATTTGATGAAGTTCTTTTTTCCTTGATAATAAAGGGATTATCCGTCATCATAATAAAAAAATAATGACCTTATAGAACTGTAATAAGTTTGTTGCCCAGACTTTATAGTTTAATTATAAAAACTTTATTTTATTGGAATAATATTAGAAAACTATATTAGAATAATAAGCAGAGGGGTATATGGCTAAAAGTATTTTAATTATTGAAGACGAAAAAAATCTGGCAAAATTTGTTTCTCTGGAACTGCAGCATGAGGGGTATGAAGTTGACGTGGAACATGACGGACGTTCCGGCTTAGACAGGGCTCTTGAAAGAGACTTTGACTTGATCCTTCTTGATTTGATGCTGCCGAAGATGGACGGCTATGAAGTAACGCGCCGGCTGCAGCTGGAAAAAACAACTTATATTATAATGATTACTGCCCGTGATTCTACTATGGATATTGTCACCGGCTTGGACCGCGGCGCAGATGGCTATGTTGTAAAACCTTTTGCTATTGAAGAATTACTGGCTCGGGTTCGTGCGATTTTCCGCCGCCAGGATATTGAAAGAGCCAAGCATTCCGTAAAGAAAGACAGTGCCTACCGTGATCTGCAGCTGGATGTACACAATCGGGCTGCCATTCGAAATGGTGAAACCATACCTTTAACCAAGCGAGAATTTGATCTGCTCAGTGCTCTTATGGAAAACCTCAATCAGGTTATGACCCGAGAAGAACTTTTGGATCGGGTCTGGAAATATGATCAAGAGGCTGAAACAAATGTCGTTGATGTCTATATTCGTTACCTGCGCGGTAAAATCGATGTTTCCGGAAAAGAAAGCTATATTCAGACTGTCCGCGGCATGGGCTATGTCATCCGCGAAAAATAGATTAAAGCAAAGGGGAGAAAGAAATTTCTGCCCTTTGTTTTTGTGCGGAGGTGTGCTGAACAAAAAACATTGCCGCTGGCAGGCATACAGGATTCATTTGGCTGCTGCTTACTTTTGTTCCAGACCAAAATATGGTAAAATAAAGTACTAACCTGAATCAAGAAGTGAGGTGTTTTCATGCGCTGTCCTAAATGTAATTATTTAAAATCCAGTGTTGTTGACAGCCGTCAAGCTGAGGAAGGCAACACAATCAGACGCCGCCGAGAATGTGAAAATTGCCATACACGTTTTACAACCTTTGAAAGAATTGAAGAACTGCCGCTTTTAGTGGTCAAAAAGGATGGAACCAGAGAGCAATTTTCCCGTGATAAAATTTTCAATGGTATTATCCGCAGTGCTCAGAAACGTCCTGTCTCCAGCAGTGCTATTGAAAAAGTTGTCAATGATATTGAGCAAAAAATCCGCAGCGATTATGACAGCGAAGTTTCCAGCGTTGTCATCGGAAATCTGGTCATGGATGAGCTGGCTGAGCTTGATGAGATTACTTACGTTCGCTTTGCCAGTGTCTACCGCAGCTTTAAGGATGTCGATGAAATCGAAGCACTCCTGCAGCAAATTACCAACCGTGTCAGAAGTAAGAAAAAGAGTAAGTTAGATGAAACCGATTGATGAATTTCTCTATGTCAGGCAGAACTATCTCCTGCCTGATACGGTCAGCCTCATGCGCTTTTATTTGCCCATTATCGGCAGTGACGCTGCCGCTCTTTATCAGTATTTCGCCAGTTTTTTTGATAATGGTGAGAAAAGGCACAAATTCAGTGAAATTCTTAACCATACACAATTTGGTATGACTCGTTTTGAAGAATCCCTGTCTCTTTTGACGGCCATGGATCTTTTGGCTTTTTATGAGAAAGACGGCTTTTATTATGTAAAATTGCAGGCGCCTTTGACAGCTGAAGCTTTTTGCAGGAATGCCGTTTATCGCAACCTCTTGGAACAAAAAATCGGTCAGGTTGCTTTGGAGCATTTGGAACTGGAAGTTCCTAAGGAAGCCAGCAATCTGTCCAAACGGTTTTCTGATGTTTTCGGCTATACAGAAGAGCAGCCTCGGCCGCAGGAAGCAGTTAAAAGCAAAACAGACTTTGACTTAGAGAGTTTTAAGCATTTGATGGCTAGAGACGGCCTGCAGTTTGCTGATGAACGGACAGATGCGGTTGCCTTATATGTGATTTCTGAAAAGTACAAATTAACGTGGTATGAAACCTATCTTTTGGCAAAAGAGACAGCCAGTCAGCATAAGATTTCGACCAGGCGCATGCGGCTGAAAAAAGAACAGGCTAAGCACGACGACACGCTCAGCCAATTTTCCAAGGAAGAGCAGGTTGTTATTCATGAAGCTAAGTCTGACCGGCCTGAGGTTTTTCTGGCTAAGATCAAGAAGGCGCGGCACGCAGCGATTACTGCAGATGAGAGAAAACTGCTGGCTGATTTGGCTGAAATGAGTTTTTTAGATGAGGTCATCAATGTTATGGTTTTATATACTGTATCTAAGACCAACTCAGCCAACCTCAACAAGCGTTATCTGATGAAAATTGCCAACGATTTTGCCTATCAAAAAGTTGCTTCTGCAGAGCAGGCTGTTGAGAAGATGCGTGCTTTTTCTGAACGCAGGACGAAGCAAAACCAGGGAAAAACTAAACCAAAGAGTAATGTCCCCGAGTGGAGCAATCAGGATTATAAAAATGAAACAACAGCAGATGAGCAGGCGCGCCTGGACGAAATTAAGCGTCAGACGCTTGCCAGATTGAGAAAGGATGGTGAGTAGATGGAAAAGATTGGGCAAACACTGGCTAAAAAGAATACTAAAAAGCACTATGATACTGAAAAAATGATGCAGACTATTTTGTCAGACCAAGATATTGCTGATTTTATCAGTGCTCACCATCTGAGTCAGGAGCAGATTAAGCTTAGTCTTCCTAAGTTCAATCAGTACCTTTTGGAGCGCGAGCGCTTTAAAAATCACGATGAGAACTACGTGGCCAAGGGCTATCAGCCGATTCTGACCATGAATGAAGGCTATGCTGATGTTTCTTATTTGGAAACCAAGGAGCTCAAAGAGTCTCAGAAGAAGCAGGCGGTTTCAGAACGAATCAATGTGGTCAGCCTTCCAAGATCTTATAAAAACATCTCTTTTGATGATATCAGTCTCGATGATGTCAAACGGTTAGATGTTTTTAAGATGGTTGCTGATTTTGTTGAAAATTATCCCAGTCCCGACCAAAAAGGACTCTATCTTTATGGAGACATGGGGATTGGTAAGTCTTATCTGATGGCGGCCATGGCTCATGAACTCTCTGAGCAAAAGGGCGCAGCGACTACCCTGCTGCATTTTCCAAGTTTTACTATTGACGTGAAAAATGCCATCAATACAGGAACTGTTAAAGACGAGATTGATGCTGTCAAGAAAGCTGAAGTCTTAATCTTGGATGATATCGGTGCCGAACAAAGCACTTCCTGGATTCGGGATGAAGTTTTGCAGGTTATTTTGCAGTACCGCATGTTAGAGGAGCTGCCTACCTTTTTTACCTCTAACTACAGTTTTAAAGATTTAGAGGCTAAATTAGCCAATATCCGCGGCAGTGACGAAACCTGGCAGGCTAAGCGTGTCATGGAGCGGATCCGCTATTTAGCAAAAGAAATTCACCTAGAAGGTGAAAACAGAAGATAAGAAGGAGCAGTAATGGCTTTACCAACCGTAGCGATTGTCGGCCGTCCCAATGTCGGCAAATCAACGCTTTTTAACCGTATAGCCGGGGAACGCATTTCCATCGTTGAAGATGTTGAAGGCGTGACAAGGGACCGCATCTATGCCAGTGCCGAGTGGCTCAACCGCAAGTTTTCTTTGATTGATACAGGCGGTATTGATGATGTTGATGCCCCCTTTATGGAACAAATCAAGCACCAGGCTGATATCGCTATGACAGAGGCTGATGTCATTGTCTTTGTGGTATCCGGCAGAGAAGGCATTACAGATGCTGATGAATATGTCGCAAGAATTCTCTACCGTACCCAAAAGCCGGTTATTCTTGCTGTCAATAAGGTTGACAATCCTGAAATGCGCAATGACATTTATGATTTTTATTCACTTGGTCTGGGAGATCCCTATCCTGTTTCATCTGTGCACGGACTGGGTACTGGAGATGTGCTCGATGCGATTGTGCAAAATCTTCCGACAAAACTCGAAGAAGACAATCCTGATGTGATAAAATTCAGTTTAATCGGCCGTCCCAATGTTGGCAAGTCCAGCCTAATTAACGCTATTTTGGGGGAAGAGCGCGTGATTGCAAGTCCCGTTGCAGGAACAACGCGTGATGCTGTTGATACGCATTTTACAGACAGTGAGGGTCAGGAATTTATCATGATCGATACTGCCGGTATGCGAAAATCCGGCAAGGTTTACGAAAACACTGAAAAGTACTCCGTCATGCGTGCCATGCGTGCCATTGACCGTTCTGATATTGTCCTTATGGTTATCAATGCAGAAGAAGGAATTCGGGAGTATGACAAACGCATTGCAGGTTTTGCTCATGAAGCCGGCAAGGGCATCATTCTTGTTGTCAATAAGTGGGATACCATAAAAAAAGACAACCATACAGTTGCCCAGTGGGAGCTTGATCTGAGAGACAGTTTCCAATATATCACTTATGCACCGATTGTCTTTGTCTCTGCTCTAACCAAACAGCGTCTTAATAAGCTGCCGGAGATGATTAAACAAATCAGCCAGAGCCAAAATATGCGTATTCCGTCAGCAGTGCTCAATGATGTTATCATGGATGCCGTTGCCGTTAATCCAACACCGACTGATAAAGGCCGCCGGCTTAAAATATTCTATGCGACACAGGTCTCTGTCAAACCGCCGACCTTTATTATTTTTGTCAATGAAGAAGAGCTGATGCATTTTTCATATCTGCGTTTCTTAGAAAATCAAATCCGCGAAGCCTTTGTGTTTGAAGGCACTCCTATCCGTTTGATTGCCCGAAAACGTAAGTAAGGGCTATCTCTTTGGCAAGTGTCTAGTCTCATGGATAGAGAAAAGAGATTATGATGTATCAAGCTATTCAAAAATATTTGAGTCAGCAAGGGTTCAAATATACCAAGCCCGAAAAGTCAGGGCCTCTAGCGGGAGAAATGCTGGCTTTAAAGTCTCTGGGTCAGGCTGCCCGTCAGGAATTTACAGAAATCGCCAAAACTCTGGAACCTAAAGTTGCGCCGTTTCAGATGACTCGTGTCAGTAATTGGGCCAGTCAGGCTCAGATAGCCAGACCTCATTTTTGGTGTTATTTTAAAAGACCGGAGGACAGCCAGTCTGATGTTGGTCTTGCCATAAGGCTCTATGGCCAGTCTGAGGACTTTGGCATTAGTGTGGAAGTCAGTTTTGTCGAACGCAAAAAATCAGAAACGACGCTCCTTAAGCAGCATCAGGTTTTGGAAATACCGATTGCTGAGCCGCTTTACTATTTTGCTCAGGAAAACGGTCTCAGCCACCGTCTTGCAGGAACTGAAGCAAATCGTCGGGAGTTAGGTGAAAAAGTTGCAAGCGGTCAGGTTCGAAAAGTTTTGGTCAAGTATGATGTTCCTGTGACAGAACACATGGTTTTATCTGAATTGACAAATCAATTGGCTCAGGGATTTGACAAGCTTATGCCTTATTACCAGGCAACCAGATGAAAGATGTTGGGCCGCTTTGACTTAAACTTTTATGGGATTTGTTTTGTCAATAGCCAATAGGATAAAAAAACAGCCTGATTCCTTTGAAACCTAGGAATCAGGCTGTTGTTATTTGACTTGAAGCTGTTTTCACGTGATATTATGCAAAATACTTTCCTTTTAAGTAAAGTGCAATCACCAAAAGATTTTCGACCAGCAATATTGTAAATACAATAGGCTTAATATTTTTAATTGGAAATAACAGTGAAATCATCAGTAAGATAGGATAGCTTGCAAGAACAAGCCAAGCAAATTTAGGTGATAACATAGAGCCACCTTCTTTCTAGCAGCAAATTAAATCCAAGGGCCCCAATTATCAACACTGGCTCCAGCCAGACCTAAAGTAGCAGCGCCGGTTACAGCTCCGCCGATAGCCCCGACTGTAGTTCCTGCAACGGTTCCGACAACTGGAAGAGTTACTGTTCCAACGGCTGCTCCGGCAACCCCTCCCGTTAAGAAGCCGCCCACTCCTCCGGCTACGGCACCAACGGCACCTAAAAGAACACCGCCGGCCTCAACGGATGACAGAGATTCGGTATCCAACGTTTCAAATTGTTCAAAAGCTAAAGTGTTCATTCAACAAGATCTCCTTTTTTTATAATTTATATTCATAAAAATACTTTTTTTGTAAAAATCAAGGAATGAAATTAATTGTTGTGAAAACGTTACCTTCTTGAAAATATCCCTTTTACTTTCTGAATATTTTCTTTAAAAATAATATTATGGTAACATAATTATTAAAATACCATCAATACATAAACGGATAGTAGGTAAGAACCATCCTCTTTTTATAATCGACCTGATTGCTGTATATTTATTGAGTTGATAATTGTAAAACAGCTTATTTGCACATATGCAAATAAGTAAAAATAAATTTTCGTATTTGCGAATTTTTGAAAACTGCGAACTTAAAATGGTAAGGTAATATTAGAAATAACGTTGTTGGCTTTGCAGACAGCAAAATAGCTTTTGTTAATATTGTCAGTTGATTATACTAGCAGGGGTTCATAATATGAAAAAATATTTAGTTATTCCTTGTGTATTGATAGTCTTATTTTTAGGGATTAGGGTTCTCTTAACATCAAGTAATATGCTGCAGATAACATTTGCCCTTATTGGCATGCTGCTGGTTTTATTCGGCGTTTTTAGAGAATACGGTAAGGCTGACAAAAAGTAAGGTCAAGTAGACTTTTTGATGTCTTTTCGCTAATATTTTATCAGAGATAACAGGGTCTTCTAAAAGGCTCTTTTTTCTCGCCTTGTGAAAAGAAAGCGAGTAAGGTATAATGTCTGTAAACGTTATCAAAAGGAGACGACAGGTGACAGAATCTTATATTTTAGCAATTGATGAGGGAACAACGTCAACGCGGACCATTCTTTTCGACAAAGCGGGAAAGAAAGTACATGAAGCTCAAAAAGAATTTCCCCAATATTTTCCGCAGCCCGGCTGGGTCGAACACGATGCTAACGAGATTTGGAATGCTGTGCAGGCGACTTTAGCAACTCTTTTTATTGAGTCCGGTATTAAACCTCAGCAGATTGCAGGCATCGGCATTACCAATCAGCGTGAAACTACGGTTATCTGGGATAAGGCAACAGGCTTGCCCATCTACCATGCGATTGTCTGGCAGTCCAGACAGACCAGCAGTATTGCTGATCAGCTGGTAGCTGACGGTTATCAGGAGATGATCCATGCCAGAACAGGCTTAATTGTTGATGCTTATTTTTCGGCCACTAAGATTCGCTGGATCTTAGACCAAGTACCAGGTGCCCAAAAGCGGGCAGAAAATGGGGAGCTGCTCTTTGGGACGATTGACACTTGGCTGCTCTGGCGTTTAACAGGCGGGCAGGCGCATATGACAGATTATTCTAATGCCAGCCGAACCATGCTGTTTAATATACATGAGTTGACTTGGGATCAAGAGATTCTGGATTTGCTGCAAATTCCGTCCAAGCTCTTGCCGGAAGTAAAGGCTAATTCAGAAATATACGGACATACCGTTCCTTTTCACTTTTTTGGCAGTTCCGTTCCTATTTGCGGCATGGCAGGAGACCAGCAGGCGGCTCTCTTTGGACAGTTGGCCTTGGAAGAAGGAATGGTCAAAAATACTTATGGGACAGGTGCTTTTATTGTTATGAATACAGGAGCACAGCCCATTAAGTCAGCCAATCATCTTTTAACGACGATTGCTTATGCTTTAGATGGAGAAGTGACCTATGCTTTGGAAGGTTCTGTCTTTGTAGCAGGCTCTGCCCTGCAATGGCTGCGCGATAAATTGCATCTCTTAGCTTCAGCACCTGATTCTCAAGCGGCGGCCTACCGTTCTAAAAGCCATAACGAAGTTTATCTGGTTCCTGCTTTCACAGGACTTGGAGCTCCTTACTGGGACAGCGAAGCGCGCGGTGCGGTTTTTGGTCTGACCCGCGGAACGAGCGACGATGACCTTATTAAAGCAACCTTGCAGTCATTAGCGTATCAGACGCGCGATGTCATAGATACCATGCGGGCTGATACGGGTATCGCTATTCCCCAGCTGCGGGTGGATGGCGGTGCGGCTATGAATACTTATCTTATGCAGTTTCAAGCAGATATTCTGCAGATACCGATTAAACGGGTAGCTAATCTGGAAACAACAGCTCTGGGAGCAGCTTTCCTAGCAGGTTTGGCTGTTGGTTATTGGCAAGATACAGAAGAATTAAAGGGGCTTTTTGCTGGCGGTCAGCGATTTGAACCATCAATGCCTGTCAAAGAAGCACAAGAGCTCTACCGCGGCTGGCAAAAAGCTGTTGCCGCCACTCGTTATTTTGCTGTTAAGGATAAAAAATGAGGAAAATTCCTAATAGCGCCTTTATTTTGGGCTTATCGTCAGCTGTCAAGTTGCTATGGGACATTTTTGTCTTTTCCTTTTAGTTAGAAAATTGCTGAATTAATCAAAAAAGTCCTCAGAAAAGTTTTCTGAGGACGTCTTCTTTAGTTTACGACCTGGTTTCAAACAGGTTTGGCTGTTATTGATCAATCTTTCTTCTTTCTGGCTATCCACCTGACAATCCCGGCAACTAAGAGCACTGTTGTTAAACCTAAAGCGACAATAATTACCGTGGAGTTGACTACAGTGGGTAAGGTATCAATTCTATTGATTAAGCGCATGGCAGAAAGGACAGCGAGAAGAAGTAAGGCAGAAGATTCAATCCTGATAAGTGAGGTCATTTCATTATCAATTGCCCATAAAAAGCCTGGGAAGCAAACTAATGCAATCGCTATTACAAATAGATTTGACAATTTCTCCTCACCATTGTTAATAACTGTCATCATAAGAATGTTTGATATGATGATAATTGCTGTACAAATTACAAAAGAACTTTTTCTTCTCACGATAACCACCTCAAATATTAGCTTGATTTAACAAATACCTAGATTAGGTTGCCAAACCATAGCCAATGTATGCACCTGAAGCTGCACAAGTAGCAAGGTATGCTGCGCCCACTCCCCAACCGATTGGACCAGTAGTTGTGCAGAGCGCCATAGTCGCACCAAGATAAACTGTAGTACCACCAAAAACACGATCCCAATTGACTCCGCCTTCCACACTGGCAAGCATGTCATCGTCCATAAGTTCGAACTAATCAAAAGCTAAAGAATTCATGACAAACTCTCCTTTAAATTTTTATTTATTCCTGCTCAATTAAGTAACGGGATTTTAACTTATCGGATACATTTTCATTCTAGGCTCGTTTTAAGAAAAAATCAAGGGGAGCAAGGATTTGCCATGTATACTTAATTATTTTGATATATTTGGATAATCTTTTAAAAGCAACGTAAAATAAAACAATCTATTCTCTTATTTTGACAGTCTTAGTAGGATTTCTGATTACTCATCAAGATTAAAATTGCTCTTACTAAGAAAAAACTAGGGCGCACCTGCAAGTGCACTCTAGTTGTAATGGAGTAAAAGCAATTTATTAGCTGAAGCTGTGTTTATTTATTTTTGGGACCGATAACCTCAGCTCCGCCCATATAAGGCCGGAGCGCTTCAGGAATAGTAACTGAACCATCTTTGTTTTGGTAATTTTCAAGAATGGCAGCGACTGTACGGCCCACGGCAAGACCTGATCCGTTGAGAGTATGAAGCAGTTTTACTTTGCCGTCAGCTTCGTCGCGGTAGCGGATTTGAGCGCGGCGGGCTTGGAAATCTTCGGTATTTGAGCAAGAAGAGATTTCACGATAAGTGTTTTGTGCAGGAATCCAAACTTCTAAATCGTAGGTTTTGGCTGCTGAAAAGCCCATGTCGCCGGTACATAGAGTAATAACACGATAAGGCAGTTCCAGTTTTTGCAGGATATTTTCGGCGTTGGCCACCATTTTTTCCAGTTCATCGTATGATTCTTCCGGCTTAGCAAACTTGACCATTTCAACCTTGTGAAATTGGTGCAGCCGGATGAGCCCGCGGGTATCACGGCCGGCAGAGCCGGCTTCTGAACGAAATGAGGGGCTCATGGCCGTAAAGTAGATTGGCAAGTTTTTGCCGTCGATAATTTCATCGCGGTAGTAATTGGTTAAGGGAACTTCAGCGGTCGGGATAAGAACATAGTCAGTATCTGCCAGTTCAAAGGTGTCTTCTTTGAATTTTGGGTATTGACCTGTCCCAAACATAGACCCATGATTGACCATATATGGCGGAATAACCTCTGTGTAGCCTTCTTTAGCGTGTTCATCCAGCATGAAGTTATAGATAGCCCGCTCTAAACGAGCTCCCAGTCCTTTGTAAAACAAAAACCGTGAACCTGTGACTTTGGCACCGCGTTCCCAATCTAAAATATCAAGATTTTCACCAATATCCCAGTGCGCTTTAATGTCAAAATCAAAAGCAGGCGGAGTTCCCCAGCGGCGAACCTCGACGTTTTCGTCTTCATCAGCTCCTAGAGGAACGCTCTCGTGAGGTGTGTTTGGCAAAATGGTAATGATGGCATTTAGTTTTTCATCGATTTCAGCTAATTCAGCATCGATTGTTTTAATTTGAGCTGATAGCTTTTGCATGGCAGCAATCTGCTCAGAAACGTCTTCTTTATTGCGTTTCGCCTGTGCGATAGCAGCAGAAGCTGTGTTGCGCTCGGCCTTAGCTTCCTCAGAACGGATGAGAAGAGACCGGCGTTTGCTGTCAAGGTCTTTTAGTTCTTGCAAGGTGTCCGCTTCAACACCGCGAGTGACTAATTTTTCAGCGATACTGTCAAAATTATTGCGAATACGTTTAATGTCTAACATAAGTTAAGATACCAAGGGCGTAAGATCCGATAGAAAAGAGGCAAGCAGCAAAGTGTACTGGTACACTGGACGGCTTATCTTTTTTTGGGATTCAGCCCGGGTTCAGTTAAGCATAGCTGCTTAACCAAACTTTCCTTTCTATTTTAATAAAAAAACACAGATAATGACTTGCTGGAGCGCCTTAAGCGCGGTTCCATCCAGCTTCACATTCTGTGCTCTTAATTACGGTAATAAAAAATATCACGGTAGAATTTCACATGGTCTCTTTACCTGCTCGCAGCAGCCGCAGGCTTTCTGAAAAAGATTCGATGCTACTTATCCGTTGTTTTCATTATACAAGATTTAAAATAGAATGTAAATATGGAAGTTTAGAATTCTCTTGTTCAGAATCATTAATTTTATGAAATTACTTTAACAAAATATCTCAAATTTAAAACATTTTTCCCTTTGCCTGTTTCCTGTGTTAAAATAGTAAAACGATGAAAGAAAAGATTAGAGAAAACAGACAGTCACACTATAATTCTGGCATCGATTTTCTTCGTATTTTTGCAATGTTTATGATTGTTGTTACCCATGTTCTGGGGAAAGGCGGCATTCGCTCAACTGTAGAAGAGGATTTTGATCCTTATTATTTTGTGACATGGAGCATTCAAGTGCTGGCTTACAGCGCGGTTAACTGCTATGCCTTAATCAGCGGTTATGTTGGTGTTCATTCACGCTATCGCTATTCGAAGTGCCTTTCTTTATGGCTGCAAGTCTTCTTTTATACAGTTGCTTTTACTGCAATTTTTACATTCTTGCAAAAACCGGTAACCTATCATGACTGGATTGAGGCTTTCTTTCCTATAATCACAGGGCAGTATTGGTATGTGACAGCTTATTTTGGGCTCTTAATTTTTATGCCCATCTTGAATCTGGCTTTAAAACGACTGAGAACAAAAGATTTAAAGCATACGGTCATTTTGGCAATTGTCTTTTTTTCTGTGCTTCCGGTTTTGTTTAATACGAAGGTGGATGAGTTTTCCTTTGCCAAGGGCTTTAGTATGAACTGGCTGATTGTTCTTTACATTATCGGGGCCTATTTGCAGCGGCTTGATTTAAAACATTTATTCAGCCGCAGACTGATACTTCTGATTGCCCTGACGGCCATGGCCGCAACGCTCGCTGCTAAACTGCTCATTGGTGATATTTGGTACTGGTACACCTCACCGACACTTCTTTGTGAAGCCTTAGCTATTTTCATCTTCTTTGCGACTTTAGATATAAAAAAGGACAGCCGTTTTTTCAAGCTGATCAAGGTGCTGGCTCCGACAACACTGGGAGTTTATCTGTTTCACCTCAATCCTTTGATGGTTCGCTTTTTCTTGGAAGATGGTTTTGAATCATTCGTTGCAGCTCCTATTTGGCTCTTTCCTTTTCTGATTTTAGGAACGGCTTTTCTTATCTATGTGGTCTCTACCGTGGTTGAGATTTTGAGGATAAAGCTGTTTGATATGCTGAATCTGCAACGCTTTATCATGAAAATAGACAGTTGGCTGCCTTTTGGAGACTATGATAACTAAAAAGAGTCTTGGACAAAAAAGTCCAGACTCTTTAGCATTATTCCAGATTTACCAGATTGACGCAGTGGTTGGGAGTAAAACTTGTCGGCTTAGCCGACTTAGTCTTACCCCTGCACAGTTATTAGATGCTTTAGCACCACTGAACCACTGCTGGTTTTTGTCCCACTCTCTTTTCATTGCCTTATTCATAAGAAATAGGCTTAATTGTTTAATTCTTAGCCGCTTTGTTTTTTCTGCTGAAACGCGAAGCGATTTTTTGAATGAGGCTGGGATACCTCACAACCTTGTCGTTGCCGATATGCTGGCGGGATATTTTTAAGATTTTACCTGAATCAGACGATGCAAAGAGAAATTTTCCCTGGTCAGTAACGATTTCAAAATGACGGCTGACTTTTTTCCGACTGACATTGGCGCCCATTTCAATGATGCTTGTCCAAGGGATCTGAATGAAGTGCTCGACATTGGCATCGTTGTAAAATTCAAAGGCGCGATCGCCTAAGAGAAATTTACCGACTTTACCGCCGATGCCTAGATAAGAAACCCCTTTGCCTGTATATTCAACTTTGGTATTGATTGATTGTGCCATAATATACTCCTGAATAATATGTTTTATTATATCAAAAAAAAGAGGCTTAAGCTATTTCAGATAGCAAAATAGCGATAATCCGTTATAGAGCTGAAGCCTTCTGACTGAGCAGCTCAGCTTTTGAGCAGCAAAAAACTCCCCTGTGAGCTCAATGAAACTTTTCACTGCCGCCATTAGGGGAGTAGGTCTGCAAAACTCTAAAGAATTTTCAGTAGTAAAACAGCTTAATCTTACATCAATCCAATGACATGGGCTACGATACCAACGATAAAGAGTCCGATGATGATTGTGATTGGAGAAACTTTTTTCTTAAGTAGCCACATACACAAGAAGGTAAGAAGCAAGCCCATCAGACCTGGGATCAAAGAGTCCAGCTGACCTTGCAGGGTGTTTACTTTGTCCTGTGTTAAGCTGAGGCCGTCTGCTACCTGACCGAGGATCTTTTGCAGTTGAGAGCCTGAGACACTGCCGTTAGGAAATTCAATATAAGCTCCTTTGGCAAGTGGTGTTGACGGAAGACCTACAGTAAATTTAATAGATACCCAACGTTCTACTAAGGCTGCTAGGATGAACATACCTAAGATAGAAGCCCCTTTGGTAATATCTTTAAGAATACCGCCGGAGAGGTCTTTTGTAATTTCAGAACCTGCTCTGTAACCGAATTCTTGTGTGTACCACAAGAAGGCCATACGGATAATATTCCAGCCAAAGAAGAAAATGATTGGACCAAGGATGTTGCCTGAAGATGCAATAGATGCACCGAGGGCACCGAGAATAGGACGGATGGTAAACCAGAAGACCGGATCACCGATACCGGCTAAAGGTCCCATCATACCGATTTTAACCCCTTGGATAGCGGCATCATCGATTTCAACACCGTTAGCACGTTCTTCTTCCAGAGCGAGGGTAACCCCCATAATAGGAGCAGCTACGTAAGGGTGGGTATTAAAGAATTCCAGATGGCGTTCCAAAGCAGCAGAACGCTCTTCTTTTGATGTATAAAGTTTTTTGATGGCGGGGATAAGTGCGTAAGCCCAGCCCAAGTTTTGCATCCGTTCATAGTTCCAAGAACCTTGCAGGAAAGTGGAGCGCCACCAAACTTTACGACGATCAGATTGTGTTAATTGAATTTTTTCTGCCATGTTAATCGCTCCTTTCTAGTAGTCTTCTAAGATGTCGCCGATTGGATCTCCGGAACTGCCGGCTGAACCACCGTTACCGGAACCGCCTTGTTTTGAAAGGTTGAGGTAAATAAGAGCCATAGCAACACCAATTGCACCAAGAGCGATTAAAGTTAGATCGCTAAGGGCAGCGAAGACAAAACCGAGAACGAAGAACGGCCAAACTTCACGAGTTGCCATCATGTTGATAACCATAGCATAACCAACGGCAACAACCATGCCACCGCCGATTGTCATACCATCTGCCAGCCAGTCAGGAATCGCATTGAGCATTGATTGTACAGTTGATGTAGGAAGAGCGAGCAGAAGGGCTGCGGGAACAGCGATACGAAGACCTTGCAGGAGAAGGGCAGTGAAATGGGCACGTTCTACCCCAGCGATGTTACCATTTTTAGCGGCCGCATCAGCACCATGAACGATTGCGACGGAAAGAGTCCGGACGATCATGGTAAGGGCAAGTCCGGCAACAGCCAATGGTACGGCAACAGCAGTTGCGACACCGATACCGCGTTGGCTAAAGTTACCGCCTTTTATCATGATGATAGCGGCAGCAGTTGCAGCTAAAGCAATATCCGGTGCAACTGCGGCACCAATATTTGCCCAGCCGAGAGCAATCATTTGAAGTGAGCCACCTAGGATAATACCTGCTTCAAGATGGCCTGTCACCAAACCGATTAATGTACATGAGACCAGCGGTTGGTGGAATTGAAATTGGTCGAGAATACCGTCCAGCCCTGCGAAGAAGGCGACGATAACGACTAAAATCATAGAAATAATAGAAATATCTGACATGTTTCTACATCCTTCCTTTTTGATTAAGTTATAAGTGAATTGATAAGGACGACGAGAAGATAACGGGTCTGTTTCAAGGAACAGTCACCTTATCTTTACTGTACGTGGGCTTTTTCAATGAGTTCAAACAAGTCTTTTTGAGAGTCGTTTGGCACCTTGCGAACATCAAACTTCACGCCTAAATCGCGGAGTTTTTCGAAGGTTGCGACGTCATCTTTATCCATGGAAATAACATTGTTGACCATTGTTTTTCCGGTTGAGTGAGCCATTGAACCGATGTTTAATTCTTTGATCGGCACACCGCCTTCGATCGCTTCAAGAGCTTCTTGAGGTGTTTCAAAGAGAATCAGGGCATGTGTATTGCCAAAACGTGGATCTTTGGCTGCTTCAATCAGTTTTTTGATTGGAACAACATTAGCTTTAACACCGCCTGGTGCGGCTTGTTTGATTAATCCTTTGCGCAGCTCGTCCTTGGCTACAGTGTCAGATGCTACAATGATACGATCAGCTTTGGAAGCCGGCGTCCAGTTGGTAGCTACCTGTCCATGCAAAAGACGAGTGTCAACACGGGCAAGATTGATCTTGAGTTTACCATCACCGATAACCGTTCCTTCGGGGATGGCACCTTGAGGCGCCACGCTTGCAGCAGCGGCAGCAGGAGCTGCGTCTTTGGGCTGCAGCTCTTCAGGGAGGGCTTTGACACCGTCCTTAGCCTCTTTAATAATATTTGCAGCTACCTTTTCAACCCCTGCAGAAGCATCCATCATGCGTTCTGTATAGGCTTGAATCAGCATAGGCAAATTGAGTCCGGTGATGATTGCAAATTTACGGTCAGGATTTTCTTCCATGACACGGCTGGCCTGATTAAATGGAGAACCGCTCCACAAGTCAGCCAGAACTAAAATCTCATCATCCGCATCGAATGCAGCAATTGCATCGTTGAATTTGGCATAAAGGTCATCAGGTCCTTCACTTGGCATGAAAGTCACAACTTGAACTTTCTCTTGATCGCCAAAGATCATAGAACCAGATTGATGAATACCAGCGGCAAACTCACCATGACTGGCGATAATGATTCCGATAGCCATTCTTGTTCTTCCTCCTTATAAAAATTTTTTCTCAATTAAAAAGAATAATGTTCCTTGGATAAAGTCACAAAATTCTCCTTTGTTAAAGAAATTTAAGAACATTATTATTGTAAAACGTTTTCATGAAAAAAGCAATAGCTTTTTTATAAAAAAAGGCAAAAAACGGCAAAAAACAGCAAAACTGCCCATTTTACACGGGAAAAATTTTCAGAAAAAGACAGTGTTAATTTTAATTTTGCCAGAAATAGTGGCAGATAATGACAGATTTTAAAACTCCAGACCGTCAAAAAAAACCGAGGACATAGCCCCAGCTTTTTGTATTGCTTAAAAAGATTACTCTTTTTCTTTTCCGGCCAGTGTTCTTGCTTTTTGGATAGCGTAAAAATACAGAACAATATAGGCAACTTGAATCAAGAGCGCAATGACTGACAATTGGTTGAAAATCACGAAATAAACGATGTTAAAGGTTGACAGTGCAATCCCTAAATAATAAGGAATTGAGCTGACAGACTGTCCTTGCTTTAATTTTGATAAGTTGATGAAGCAAAAAACAGCGATAGCGATATTGATAATAAGCGTGACAACAGTAATCATAATGGCTGTTGATGTGATGGATTGTTTGAGGGCAGCTAACTGCTCTGCGGTTAACTTGTATTGATCAATTTTTCCGCTTTGAATAGCTTGGCGCAGGGAAAAAGCGCCAAGTATGCCCCAAAGTCCTAAAATAATGCTCAAGGTATTGAGAACAGCAACGACAATTGTGCTGGTCTTCAGCGACTGCCTCACTTTTTCGTATGATACCATATAAACCTCCTAAAAATAAAAAAGCCTGTGTCTTATGACACAAGCCTATTTTAACATAAACTAAAGCTGTTGAAAATAGATGAAAAGGGTATTTTGCAGTCTTTCAGACTGTGTTTGCAAAAATACATTGCCATGATCATTTTGTCCTAAAAATAAGTAAGCTACTTTTTAAAGAAAATCTCAAAATCAGCTTGTGACAGACCGATCATAGGGTCGATAGTCAGCAGATTGTTTTCGGTCAGGATGAAGGCATCTTTTTTGGGAACCTGCAGGTTTTCACCGCCTTGTTCCGTCTTCTCCAAGACTGCCGAAATTTGCTTAGTTTCCGGGACTTTAAATCGTTGGACAAGATAGGTCCGGCGCACGGTTCCCTGATTCTTAACGGCATAATCAAAGGCTGCTATTTCACCCAGCATTATCAGTTTGCTTTTGGCGCGTGTAATGGCAGTATAAACGAGGTTGCGCTGCAGGAGGCGTCCTCCCTGACGCGTGATAGGCAGAATGACGACTTTAAACTCGCTGCCCTGAGATTTATGGATGCTCATGGCATAGGCCAGTGTGATCTTGATCCAGTCACTGCGAGGATAGGAGACTTCTGTGCCTTCAAAGTCAATGACAATTTCGTCCTGCTTGGATTCAGTGTATTTTGCAGGCATCAAATCAGTGATGTAGCCGATATCGCCGTTAAAAACATTGATTTCGGCATCATTGACCAAATGAAGAACTTTGTCACCCTTGCGAAAATGCAGGTCATTGAACTGAAATTCCTGCCGTCCGGCTAAGGGATTGAGGAGCTCCTGCATCAATGTGTTAAGGTTGTTAATGCCTGCCTGTCCGCGGTACATAGGAGCCAGAATTTGAACGCCCTGGGCAGCAATGCCGCTTTTAAGAGCAGCTTTGACAATCTTAGTTATCATTGGAGGAATGTGGCTGCTCTGTGCTTCAAAATAAGAACGATCCGCTTTTTTTTCTGTAAAATCAGGAGGAAGAATGCCCTGCCGAATATGGCTGGCCAAAGTAACAATGGTCGAATCTTCGGACTGTCTGAAAATTTTAGTCAGTGCTACCTGCGGCAGTGAATGAATTTTCAGTAAGTCAGCCAGGACCTGCCCAGGACCGACAGAAGGCAGCTGATCGCTGTCACCGACAATAATGACCTGTGTGTCTGATGCGATAGCGCTGAACAGCTGATTGGCCAGCCAGGTATCTACCATGGAAAACTCGTCAATAATAATCAAATCACAGTCCAAGAAATCTTCGAGTGCTTGGTAGTCGCTGTCGCTGTTTAAACCCAGATGGCGGTGAATCGTCGCACTGGGAAGACCTGTTAATTCGTTCATGCGTCTGGCTGCCCGGCCGGTTGGCGCAGCCAGAATAATAGGAATATCGCTGCTGTCAAGATCAATATTATGAAGACTGGCATAGGCTTTAATGATGCCGTTAATGACCGTTGTTTTTCCTGTTCCTGGTCCGCCGGTTAACAGAAAGACTTTGTTTTGCAGCGCTTTTTGGATAGCTTCTTTTTGAGTGGCGTCATAGTGAATAGTGAAGTCTTCCTGAACATGTTTGATTTCAGCTTCAATATCTGTATCGTTGACAGGTTTTTGCAGCGGCTGTTCAAGAATACGGGAGAGGTGCTTTTGAATACCAACTTCCGCATAGAAAAGCGTATTATCAAAGATTTTAGTGTCAATATTCTGCACCTTATCCTCGGCAATCAGCCGGCTCAGCTCCTCAGCCACCTGACTGGGATCAAGTTCGATTTGTCTAGCTTCTTCAAGAATAAAAATGGCCTTTTCCAGCAATTCTTTAGCTTCAATGTAAGTGTCTCCCTGATTGATGGAGGTTTCCAAAAGAGTATGGACTAAAGCTGCACGAAAACGCTGGGGAGCATCACTTTCAATTCCCAGCTGCTCAGCTAACTGGTCCGCCAGTTTAAAGCCGATTCCCTGAATGTCCTCAACCAGCTGATAGGGATTTTCATTGATGATATCCAGACTGTCTTCTCGGTAATGATCAAAAATCTGGACGGCAAGTTTAGTGCTTAAACCATATTCCGCCAGCTTGGCCAGAATTTGTTCGGTACCGTAATTGATTCGCAGCTTGCTGACGAATTTTTCCCGGTTGACTTTAGAGAGACCGGCGATACTGCTTAGTTTGCTGGGATCTTTTAAAATTTTATCAATGGGTTCGTCACCGTACAGCTGGATAATTTTTTCAGCAGTTTTTTTTCCGATGCCCTTGAAATGTTCGCTGGAAAAGTATTTAATCAAGCCGGCAGAAGAAGGTTTAGCGCGCTCGTAGCGCTCGACCTTCAGCTGTTCGCCGTATTTGGGGTGCTGGGTCAACTCTCCCCAAAAGGTGTAATTTTCTCCTTCGATCACATCGGCAATGGTTCCGGTGACAATAATTTCAAAGTCATCAAAATCACTGTCAGTATCATCAATTTCCAGAAGAATAATCTTAAAAAAATTACTGGCATTTTCGAAAATGACACGTTCGATAGTGCCTGAAAAATAATAGGTCATAGCAGTTCCTTATAAAAAATCGAGAGCGGAAATAACCTCAAAGCTGTCTGAGTTTTCCTGCTCCCGTTTAGTTGAAAGTCTTCTTATTTATTTGAAATAAAACGGACAGCGTTGAGCGGCCAGAAGCGGAATTTCACTTCTCCCACCAGCTTATCCTTGGAAAAAGTTCCGACTTGGCGGCTGTCTTTGGAGACAATGCGGTCATCGCCCAAAAGAAGATAGCGGTTTTTGGGCACTTTAATGGTAAAGCTGGCATTTCCTTGGCTGTCCGTTGTAAATGCGGTGGATTTTGAAGCCAATTCTTGGAAATAGGGATTGTAAGAATAAGTATTGTACAGTCTGTCCGCAGCGAATTTTTTCTTATACTGTTTCAGATAGGTTTCATCCGCTTTTTTACCGTTGATAGAAAGCATGTCATTTTCATAGGTGATAGTGTCGCCGGGCATACCGATAACACGTTTTACGATATGTTTATTACCTTCAGTGGCAACGACAATATCAAAGTGTTCAATAGATGCTGTTTTCACAACGATAAGATGTTCTCCGTCAGCCAAAGTAGGGTCCATCGAGTGGCCGTCCACCTGAACAGGGAACCAGACAAAGAGACGCAAGAGTCCGAAAACGATCAAGAAGGACAAAAGGAGTCCCCATTCTTTTAAAAAACTTTTCATGATACCATCCTTATTATTTTAGTAATTGATAGGCTTTTTCTGTATTTTTGAAATGGAGCTTGGCTGCATGCCTGAGCCCGTCTTCTCCATAAACTTTTAAAATCTGACTGGCTGTCCTATCAGATTGGGAACCTGCACCGCTGGGCAGATTAAAGCCGATTTCCTGACTTAAAGCAGCAAGATTGTCTAAAAAGAGCTTGCGGGCAATGATAGAACTGACAGCGACTGCCAGATATTTTCCTTCTGCCTTTTCTTCCAGACTGATAGGGTTGGGAAAACGATTGGCCTCATGCTTCACATATTTTTGATAATTATTGAAGCTGGTGAAGGCGTCAATAACAATTTTATCAGGTGCGGCTCCTTCTTTCAAAAGCAGAAAGATGGCCTGATTGTGCATGGCTACCTTAACAGAAACTGCATTGTGCCTGTGCTTGGGACCTACTGCCTGATTGTATTTTTGAGGCGTCAGAAGCAGAGCCTTATGCGGTATTTTTTCCTCTAATAAGGGCGCAATCTGGCGAATTTTAGCATCTGTCAGATTCTTAGAATCATCTACGCCTAACTTTTTTAGAAAGGGACCGTCAGAGGACCGGACAAAACTAGCAACCACTGCCAAGCCGCCAAAGTAAGACCCGTTTCCCACTTCGTCAGAACCAATGAAAGAAAGATTTTTGCTGCTTTGCTCATCTTGATGGGCAGGCTCGGCCTGAAAACCTAAAGTGTGAGCAGTTTCTGAAATGTTTTTTCCTTGGAAAACAACCTTGCCTGAGGTGTAAATCAGGATTGTAGTCTCTTTAAACTTGGCAGCAAAACGAACGTAAGAATTGCTGTTTTGAATGCGAAAGCTACTGAGTTTTTTGATCAGGTCTTGGACAGCCTTTTCATCGAGCTTCAGAACAAAAGTATTCATAAAATATATTTTAGCATAAAAAAGCAAATCTTTGGAATATTCTAATGTGATATGGCTGATAAAAGCGCGATTAAAATTTTTGTAAAAAATTTTTAAAGGAAAAAATCTTCTGTTTTTCCTGCCTGAAAGGGATTTTGGGAGAGAAATTAAAAATTCTCTAATTTACGAAAAAAAGATTTTACGCTATAATAAAATTCGAGGTGGACTTATGACAAGTAAAAATCGTTACAAATTCACGTTTGGTGAAAAAACATTAACCCTGACAACCGACAAAGACAATCTCTTTATGGAAGAGATTGAACGGGTTGCGAAAGAAAAATATGATGCCATTAAAGAAAAATTGCCTCAGGCCGATGATGAAACGATTGCCATCTTGATGGCTATCAATGCCTTATCGACCCAGCTCAGCCGAGAAATTGATTTTGATAAAAAAGAAGAAGAGCTGGAAAAATTCAGAACGAAGGAACTGTCTATTTTGAAAGGCCGGGCACAGCGAAGCGGAGATAAAAAATGATATCGCTTTTGATTCTCTTGCTTTTAGCTTGGAATTTTTATATTGGCTATCACCGCGGTATTATCTTACAGACTTATTACTTTACAGCCAGTCTGATTTCGCTGGGAATCGCTGCAGCATATTACAAACCTCTGGCTCAAGTGCTGACACTTTGGGTGCCCTATACTAATGCCAGTGAAGGGGCATCTGTCACTTTTTTCAGTTCAGTAGGTTTGTTTGAATTGGATCAGGTATTTTATGCGGGCTTGTCCTTTTTTAGCCTTTATGTTTTGGCTTATCTGATTTTTCGCCTGCTTGGTATTTTTGTGCACTTTGTCAGGCTGGATCGTTTTGAGAGACCCGTTTTTGCCTGTGTCAGCGGCGGTTTAGCCGTTTTGGTGACCATGCTGTCATTCAATCTCTTTTTCAGCATTTTGGCAACTATACCTGTCGATGCGGTCCAGAATTTTCTGGCAGGAAGCTGGGTGATTCGTCTGTTGATTAATTTTCCTTTGCTTTCATGGATGGTCAATCATTTTTGGATAGCTGCTGTATTAAAGTGAGGTTCGGCCTCACTTTTTTACTGCGGTTTTTAGTGTCCGGCATTTTGCTGCATTGTGGTATAATAAGGCCATGAATACAAAGATTTTAACGGCCTTGGAATTTGATAAGGTAAAAAAACAGTTTGCCGGTTTTCTGCAAACCGAGCAGGGACAAACAGAACTAGACAGCTTACTGCCGATGGCTGATAGGGCTAAGATAGAGCGTTCTTTTGAAGAGGTGGCAGATGTTGAGCAGATTTATCAGGAATACGGCTCTTTTGGGCTGGGACACAGTCAGGATATTTCTGAGAGTTTGCGCCGCTTAGAATTGGGAGCTGATCTCAATATTCAAGAACTCCTTGCCTTTAAGCGGATTTTACAGCTGTCGGCTGAAATGAATGACTTTTACCATAACTTAGAGAATGTTTCATTAACCGCTTTGAATCGTGTGTTTGAAAAAATTGAGCGTTTTCCTGATCTGCAAGGAAGCCTGCAGGCGATTAATGACAGTGGCTTTATCGAGGATTTTGCCAGCCCGGAATTAACGCAGATTCGTCACAAAATTCAGCAAAATGAGCAGCAGATCCGTCAGATTCTTCAGGAAATGTTAAAAAAACAAGGTGACTTGCTGGCTGAAAACCTTATTGCCAGCCGCAGCGGCCGCAGTGTTTTGCCTGTCAAAAACACTTATCGCCACCGGATTGCAGGTGTCGTTCATGATATTTCGGCTTCCGGCAGCACGGTTTATATTGAACCCAGAGCTGTTGTCAACCTCAATGAGGACATGACACAGGCGCGTGCTGATGAACGCCACGAAATGATGCGGATTTTACAGGCCTTATCGGACAGGCTGCGCCCTGAGACAGCTGCCATCAGAAATAATGCTTGGCTGCTGGGGCATCTTGATTTTGTGCGTGCCAAGTATCTTTATATGAGAGAGTATCAAGCGTCTATTCCCAGCTTGACCGCTGACAAAACCATTCAGCTGCTGGGCGTCCGCCATCCTCTCTTAACGCATCCGGTCGCTAATGATTTGCATTTTGGCACGGATACAACTGCTATCTTAATTACCGGCCCCAATACAGGCGGTAAGACGATTATGCTGAAGACACTGGGAGTAACTCAACTTATGGCTCAGTCAGGCCTTCCGATTCCGGCTGATCAAGGGAGCAAGACCGCTGTCTTTAAAGAAATATTTGCTGATATCGGTGATGAACAGTCCATTGAACAAAGTCTGTCGACTTTTTCAAGCCACATGACGCATATCGTTGATATTCTGCAGACCGCTGATAAGGACAGCTTGGTGCTTTTTGATGAACTGGGCGCAGGGACAGACCCGCAGGAAGGTGCAGCCCTGGCTATGAGTATCTTAGAACACCTGCGTCTGTCGGATATCAAGACAATGGTGACCACACACTATCCCGAACTTAAAGCCTACGGTATTGAGTCGGATTATGTGGAAAATGCCAGCATGGAATTTGATATGGTAACGCTGAGTCCTACCTATCATTTCATGCAGGGAGTGCCGGGGCGTTCCAACGCCTTTGAAATAGCCCGCCGTCTGGGTCTGTCAGAAATTATTGTTTCAGATGCCGAAAATATGACAGATACAAACTCTGATGTCAACCGGATTATTGAACGTTTGGAAAATCAGACCATTGAAAGCCGCAGGCGTCTGGACAATATTCGTGCGGTTGAACAGGAAAATCTCAAGTTTAATCGTGCTGTCAAAAAACTTTATAATGAATTTTCACATGCCAGAGATAAAGAATTGGACAAAGCAAAAGCTCAAGCTCAGGATATAGTTGATAAGGCTTTGGCAGAAAGCGACAGCATTCTCAAAAACCTCCATGCTAAATCACAGCTTAAACCCCATGAAGTCATCGAAGCCAAAAGGCAGCTTAAAACCTTGGCGCCTGATATTGATTTATCTAAAAACAAGGTCTTAAAAAAGGCTAAGAAAAAACGAGCAGCCCGGGTAGGAGATGATATCATCGTCAGCAGCTACGGACAAAGAGGAACTCTTGTCAAGCAGCTTAAGGACGGCCGCTGGGAAGCACAGGTCGGACTAATCAAAATGACTTTGCAGGAAAGTGAATTTGATTTAGTTAAACGAGACAGTGCCAAGAATCCTCAGAAAAAACACGTTCAGGTGGTCAAAAGAAGTTCTCAAAAGGCTCCTCGTGCTCGGCTTGATCTGCGCGGTAAACGTTATGAAGAGGCTATGCAGGAGCTGGATGAGTTTATTGATCAGGCACTGCTCAATAATATGGCTCAGGTAGATATTATCCACGGAATTGGAACAGGTGTTATCCGAGAAGGTGTCACCAAGTATTTACGCCGCAATAAGAATATTAAAGAATTTGGCTATGCCCCGCAAAATGCAGGCGGTTCAGGAGCAACAATCGTTACCTTCAAATAGCGTAGCAAATATTAGGCAAATGATATCTTTTAGTGTAGAATAGGCTTATAAAAAACAATGGAGGAAAAACACTATGACAAAAGCAGTCACAGATACAACCTTTGAAGCAGAAACAAAAGACGGTCTTGTTCTTGTTGATTTCTGGGCAACTTGGTGCGGTCCTTGTCTCATGCAGGCTCCCATCCTTGAACAGCTTTCAGAAGAACTGGACGAAGACGAACTCAAAATTGTCAAAATTGATGTTGATGAAAATCCTAATACAGCACAGCAGTTTGGCATCATGAGCATTCCAACGCTTCTCTTTAAGAAAAACGGCGAAGTTGTTAAACAAGTAGCCGGTGTTCATACTAAGGATCAGCTTAAGGCAATTGTAGCCGAGCTTGGTTAATGAGCTGTATTGCTATCAGTAAAGAAAGATTGAGACGAAAGTCTCGATCTTTTTAGTTTATCTTTGTAACTTAATTTCATAAAAATAACACCCCAATCGTTAGATTTTGTGTCCAACTTTTGGGGTGCAGGTCATTTCTCAGAGCTCTTTTTTAGGAGATTTTACCGCAGTCGTAGACCTTCAGGCCGTACGAATACGTATGCAACAGCTACTGTCAGCTTAAACGGCAAAGCCGTGAGAAGATGACTAGCAGCCGCTGCTATGAAAAAGATACGCTCACTGTTTGAGCTTTAGCTCCTTACAGTGATGGGTACCGAGCCATGTTTGGTGAAAATTTTACATTAGTTGTTACTATTTTAACAGCAAAACAGCCCAACAAAAGTTGGGCCGTTTTTAGGAGATTTATGAAAAAGAAAAGTTTTGGGAATCCTATTGCTAGGATGACTCTAGTATAGAGGTGCTTCCTTAAGACAGGCTTAAAGAATTCTTTCAGAAAGCTTAAATAACATTTTTTAGTCAGTCAAAGAACATTTCTGAGATGATTTTGCAGGGACAGGCAGGTGATTTTAATATTTTTTGGAGTCTATAGTTTTCAAATAGGCTTCTATCATTTTTTTCTGAGGTGTCGCCATGGGAAAACGGTCAAACTCTTTAGCAGAAACCCAGCGAAGCTCATGTTTGGCTGGCAGACTGTCGCTTGCCGTGAATCCTTCTGCTAGCTCAATTTGCCATTTTTGATGGCTGAAAGTGTGTTTAACAGTTTTAAAAACCTTATCAGACCAATCAACTGTCAGCTGATAATCCTCTGTAAAAATCTGTTTTTGCGACTGCGTTTCTAAAACAGTGGCTTCATCATTTTCAAAGAGATTCAGCTGCCGGCTGATAAAGTCCGTTTCCAGAAGCGGAAATGTCCAAAAGCCTTCCAACAAACGCCCCTTGTTATTTTTTTCGAGCAGAAAATCACCCCTTTGGTTGCGGATGACAAAGGCCTGGATCTGCACGGGACGCGGCTTTTTCTTAGGCAGTTTAATCGGGTACTTGTCCATTGTCCCGTGGAGATAGGCAGCGCTGAAAGAGCGGACAGGACTTTCTTCCGGCCGTGGATTTTTAGCGGCTTCAATATCTGTTCCCAAGTCCATCAGAGCCTGATTAAAATCTCCGGGGCGTTCCGGATCAATAAGTATTTGGGTGATAGTTTGAAAAATCTTACGATTTTTAGGATTGCCAATATCATAGTCAACTTCAAAGAGCCTGGCCATCACCCGCATGACATTGCCGTCAACTGCTGGTTCTGGCAGGTCAAAAGCGATACTGGCAATAGCTCCAGCTGTGTAAGGACCGATTCCTTTTAGTTTAGCAATAGCATCATAAGTATTGGGAAAGTAACCGCCATGCTTTTCCATAATTTGCCGGGCAGCGGTCTGCATATTGCGCACACGGGAGTAATACCCCAAACCTTCCCAAGCTTTAAGTAATTGTTCTTCGGGTGCCTGAGCCAAATCCTGAATGCTTGGAAACCAGTCCAAAAAACGTTCATAGTAAGGGATGACTGTTGTCACCTGAGTTTGCTGGAGCATAATTTCAGAGACCCAGATGCAGTAGGGATTTTTTGTCCGGCGCCAGGGCAGATCACGCTTTTCCTGATCATACCAAGCTAATAATGTTTTTCTAAAGGAAGCAATTTTGTCTGCTTTCCACATTTTGATACCGTAATCATTTAAATCTAGCATAAAACTATTGTAGCAGATGCTGATTTATTTTCCAAAAAAGTCATATTTTTAATAGTTTTATCTTGACAAATGTAAGCGGTTACGATAAAATGAATTTAGAAAAAAGATAAGAAATCATTAACAATAAGGAGGAATTCTTATGGTAAGATTGAATATCGCACGGTACAAAAACGGAGATTAAATATTTCTATAAACCATTAGTTTTTTGTTAAATAGGAGGTGGCGCTTATGTTAATCCTTGATGTAGGTCGCTATAAGAACGGTGACAAAGAATAGACGGTAGGCAGTAACTTTACAAATAATGTTTTATTGTAGATGTGATAAACAAGCAAGAGGACAGTTGAAGATTATAATCGGGATATGAAGAATAAACGACCAGAGACGATTGTACGAAAAAAAGAAGTTTTGGGTGGTCATTATTTAAAATCCTTACAAGTAAATGCTCGCGAGCAGAGTCCTCTGCTTTAATAAATAAGAATAAAGTTATGGTCGACAATCTAGGTAGATATTTAGGTTGGAGAGCTCAAAGACCTAGTAATTCTTAAATAGAATATTAAAGGAGGTCTACCATTTTAGAGATAAATCAGAAAGACTATGAAAATAGTGAATAACTCCTTGGAAATCAAAAAGTGCAAAGGAGAAGTCCAATGACACTTTGATTGTAAAAGCAGAAGGAACCCCGGCGATGAGCGTGTAAATCGTCGGGGTTTATTGTATGGACTGAAGCGTGACTCTTATGATTAAGAATTATGAGAGTGAGAAAAAAGTGTCTAATTCTCGTCTAACTACTTGATCTTAAAGTAAATGATGGCATAAATCCCTATTAGGAGGCATTCTAAGAGACCAAGGCCGGCGCAAATATAGCGCACAGTTTTGCTGGGAGTTGTTGAACCAATTCTTGCTAAAGTTGAAAAGCTAACTGATACAATAAGCATCACTATTATTGAAAGGTAAAGTTTTTTCATTACATTGTATGCCCTTATTCCCAATCTTCTAAAGTTCCTTTAAAACTTCTTATTATAATGGTGATATTTTAGCACTTAAACTTTTCCTAATCAACTTTAAATAGAAAAAGTAACTTAATTGATATAAGTTGGGAAAAGAGCGTGATTTTTGTTAATTAAATGTTTGAAAAATTTAACAAATTAAAAACTATTGGATTTATAATACCTTTTTCTTGCGGTATGAAAGATATAGTGGGATTTACGTATTGCAGAATGGAAATATTATTTTTCCTTGCATTTGTTCTATAATTTTTGTATAATAGTATTTCGTGAGTATCCCTCACTTACTCATGGCAAAGACCGTGGGTCATTAGTCCAAAAGGAGGAAAAATCAATGGCAAAGTACGAAATTCTTTATATTATTCGTCCGAACATTGAAGAAGAAGCGAAAAACGCTTTGGTAGAACGCTTTGACGCTATCTTGACCGACAACGGTGCAACTGTTGTTGAATCAAAAGATTGGGAAAAACGCCGTCTTGCATACGAAATCCAAGATTTCCGTGAAGGACTCTACCATATTGTCAATGTTGAGGCTGAAGATGCTGTCGCTCTTGACGAGTTTGACCGTCTTTCAAAAATCAACGGCGATATTCTTCGTCACATGATCGTTAAACTTGACGCTTAAGAAAGTAGTGGTCGTTTATGATTAATAATGTAGTACTCGTTGGTCGCATGACTCGTGATGCTGAGCTTCGTTACACCCCAAGTAATCAAGCTGTTGCAACTTTCACGCTTGCGGTTAACCGTAATTTTAAAAATCAAAATGGTGAACGTGAAGCTGACTTCATTAACATCGTGATTTGGCGCCAGCAGGCTGAAAATTTAGCTAATTGGGCTAAAAAAGGCACCCTGCTTGGAATTACAGGCCGTATTCAAACCCGTAATTATGAAAATCAGCAGGGTCAGCGTGTTTATGTCACAGAGGTTGTTGCCGATAATTTCCAAATTTTGGAAAGCCGTGCTACACGTGAAGCTCAGTCTGGCAGCTATAATGCCGGCGGCAATTTTGGCGGAAGTAACTTTTCTGCTCAGCAGGATGCTTCACAATCGCAAACACCAAACTTCGGCAGAGATGAAAGTCCATTTGGAAATTCCAATCCAATGGATATTTCGGATGACGATCTTCCATTCTAATGGAACGAATACAAAAATATAAAGAGGAGAAAATACATGGCTCAACAACGTCGTGGCGGATTTAAACGCCGTAAAAAAGTCGACTATATCGCAGCTAACAAGATTGAATATGTTGATTATAAAGATACTGAATTGCTTAGCCGTTTTGTTTCAGAGCGCGGAAAAATTCTTCCACGCCGCGTAACAGGGACTTCAGCTAAGAACCAACGTAAAGTAACAACAGCAATCAAACGTGCTCGCGTTATGGCACTTATGCCTTTCGTAAATGAAGACTAAGAAAAAGAGAGTGATTTTTATCACTCTTTTTTTAATACTGAATAACAGCTTCTCCAAAAGCGACGGTACCTGTCAGTGCAACGGATACGAGATCGTTGCTGCCGGCGTTGTGGCTGCCTGAATAAGAAATGGAGGCAAAAGGTGTGCTTGTTTTATTGACGATACGCCAGTTGCCGGGGATGCGGATATTGGTCTGACCAAAGGCGATATCAAGCCGGATTTCAGGAGAGTCTGTCATAAACTGTGCCTGCGTGAAATCAATTGACTGCTCGCCAAATTTCGTGTTGATGTAAACATTGGTTAGTTGCTTTGAGGTTACATAAGTAGTGTTTTCTGAAAAGAATGTCCTAAGATAGAGGTCGGTTTCGTTGTCAATATAGTTGGCGCTTTTTTCATCGTCAAAATGGCGGTGCGATGTGCTTTTGCTTTTATAGGTATAGGAACTGCGGGGAACAATCAGATTATGCAGCACGACACCGATAAGAACAAGACCTGCAAAGAGCGGACCGGTGGAGTAGGTGAAGTGGAAGAGATCTTTAAGGTAAATGCTTAAGAATCCCAATCCGATAAAGAATAAAACGAAATTATGGCTGCTGATTCCAAAGAAAGCAAAAAGCAGGGCTAAAACCAGCATGCCATCAAGGATCAGATGCAGAGCGGGAAAGAAAGCGATAACGATAAAATAAACAGCAAGCAGCAATAGCAGCAAATACCAAGAATATCCTTTTTTCATGATAAACTCCTTTTTCATAATTAATCTTTGTAATATTTTCGGAAAATCCAGGTTGTTTTGGCTGAATTTCTGAAGCTGATGTTGGGGTGGATGAAAAAGATTTGTTGATGGCAGAAATCTCAAGACTGTTGGCAATCTGACTCTTGCCGATTTGCTGGAAATAATCAGGCAGCAATTTCATGTTGTGATGAAACCAATATCTGTATGTGTAAAAAGAAAATGTCTTTTCCTGAAAATACCTCAACTGACTGATGATTGGAATTTAAGAGAATTTCCATCACACCAAGCAGCCACCCTGTCATCAAAAATATATCTTGTCTCCATGTATTAACTATAGCATAAAAATCTCTAAAAAAGGCCACTTTCTTTCTAAGTGGTCATTTTTTATGTCTCAGCTGTCATATTCAGCGGTAAAAACTATTTTGCACTTTGCTGCGGAGCCAAAGCATTTTCGATGTTATATTTTTTCTTAAGAAGGTAGCGAATACCAAAAGCAATAGCTCCCAAAATAAGTAGTGTCAGTCCTGAGAGCTTAGGGTTGATTGCTGCCGGTAGCAGGCTTGATGCTGTATAGAGTATCATCCAAAAGAGCATAAAGAGAATTAAAATGCCAAATGATTTCAAAAAACTCGGACGCTCTTCTTTAGGTTTTCCGGAATGCCGATAAACAAAGTAATAGCTTGCAAACATGACTGCTCCGCCGCCAAAACCGATAAAGAGGATTGAGACGATGCCATAGGTTGGTGTTTGTTTGTTGAAGAAATTTAACAGCCCTGTTATTAAAGCGACGATGGCAAGGAAAAAGAGAGACGTATCCAGCCACATCAGCCAGGGATTGGTGTTTTTAGGAGCGGCTTTGCTTGCTCTGTCTTCATCATTTTCAATAAACTGAGCTGCCCAGACACTAGGTGCACCAAGGAAAGAACGGGCAGGAATACCCTGTTTTTGCTTTTCCAAGATATCCGGCAGGTGTTCTTCGAGAATGGCTTTGATGTCTTCATCGGATCTACCTGCTTGGATTAATTGGTGAGTGACGATGCTGATAAATTCTTGATTCTTTTTGGTGAGGTTTTGTAAATCCATGGGTTAGAATTCTCCTGTTTATAAAAATCTAAGTAAAAATATAATGGGGAAAGGCAGGCTGCCACTTTCAGCAGCCGATTCGGCATGAAAGAATAGCTTATACCGCCCAGAAGGGCAAATCGATATTATTTGACCCTCTGCACCAGTAAATGGGTAAGGCATAGCGCAGATAGCGGATGCCGCAGACTGGCGAGACACTTTTAGTGTCTGGCAGTCTTACCCATTTAGAACCATTTCTTCCTAATAAAGTAAATGACAACGATTGAACTCATGGCTGCCGCGATTAAAACGATATACCAGAAAGCGTGCTCCATACCGTTTAGAGGCAGCCAGTTGTTCTGGAAGTTCATGCCGTAGGCAGAAAAGATAACGGTTGGTATATCAAGGGCCATGGTCATCAGCGCCAAAGTCTTCATAATGGTGTTTTGGTTGTTGGAAATGATGGAGGCAGAAGTTTCTGTCATAACATTAAGGACATTTTCATAAATACCCGCCATCTCAATCGCCTGCTGGGTCTCAATCAGGGTGTCTTCCAGCAAATCTTCGTCTTCAACATACTTTTTGAGACTGGATGTGCTGCCGGAGAGCTTTTTGACAATACGTTCATTGAGCTTAAGAGAAGCTCGCAGATAGACAATAGACTTTTCCAGCTCCATCATGTCAATCAGCTGCTCATTGCGTGTCGCTTTTTCCAGCTGTGCCTCAATTTTATCGCTTTGGCGATCGATCGAACGAAGGGCCGTCAGATAGAGTCCTGCGTTTCGGTACAGAAGCTGAAAGACAAAGCGTGTCTTCATAAAAGTGTAAAAATTGCGTATCCGATGATTCAAGAAATTGTCAAAGAGTGTCAAAGGCTCTAAACAAGTCGTGATAACCGCTGTTTGAGTGACAATAATTCCCAAAGGAATCGTAATATAGTAACTGCGGCTGTTGCGCTCTTCGGATGTAGGAACGTCAACGATGATCAGTGTATAATTATCTTCTATGGAAATCCGGGATGTTTCCTCGACATCGAGCGGTGCCCGCAAGTCGGTGATATCAATGTTGAAATTTTCGGCAACCTGCAATGACTCTTCCTGGGAGGGGTTGACCAAATTAATCCAAGCACCCGGCTCGAATGTTTCAATTTCTTTGAATTCTGTTGCTGTTGAAAGAAACATTTGCTTCATGACAAGCCCTCCTCTTCATTTGATTAATGCATACTGTTTTATTATACTACATTTGAAACATTTTGGGGCAACTGATTCTTAAATATTTGATATAATAAGAAGATAATACTAGAGAGAAGGCTCAATTATTATGCAGGATAAATTAATTATTCACGGAGCGCGTGCTCATAACTTGAAAAATATCGACGTGGAGATTCCGCGCGATAAGCTGATCGTTATGACAGGCCTGTCGGGATCCGGGAAATCAAGCCTTGCATTTGATACCATTTATGCGGAAGGACAGCGTCGCTATGTTGAGAGTCTGTCAGCCTATGCCAGACAGTTCCTGGGAAATATGGATAAGCCTGATGTGGATTCTATTGACGGTCTCAGCCCTGCCATTTCCATAGACCAAAAAACAACCAGCAAAAACCCGCGCTCAACTGTGGGAACAGTCACAGAAATCAATGACTACCTGCGGCTGTTATATGCACGGGTCGGTGTGCCTTACTGTAAAAACGGCCACGGTGCGATTACAGCTTCATCTGTGGAGCAGATTGTGGACCAGGTTTTGACTCTGCCTGAGCGGACGCGCATGCAGATTTTAGCTCCTATTGTCCGCCGAAAAAAGGGACAGCACAAGTCTATTTTTGAGCGTATTCAAAAAGATGGCTATGTCCGCGTGCGGGTTGACGGTGATATTGTTGATGTGGCAGAAGTACCTGAACTCTCCAAAAGCAAGATGCACAATATTGAAGTGGTTGTTGACCGCTTAGTACAAAAAGAGGGCATTCGCGGCCGGCTGTTTGATTCGATCGAAGCAGCTCTGCGCTTGGGTGACGGCTATGTGATGATTGATACGATGGATGGCAATGAATTAATCTTTTCGGAACATTATTCCTGCCCTGTCTGCGGCTTTACGGTACCTGAGCTGGAACCGCGCCTCTTTTCTTTCAATGCTCCCTTTGGTTCCTGCCCGACCTGTGATGGTCTGGGGATCAAATTGGAAGTGGACTTGGATTTAGTGATTCCGGATGAGTCAAAGACCTTGAGAGAAGGAGCGCTTGCCCCTTGGAATCCTATCTCGTCCAATTATTACCCAGAGATGCTTGAGCAGGCCATGACAGCTTTTGGCATTGATATGGATGTTCCTTTCAAAGAGCTGTCGGATGAAGCTAAAAATCTGATTTTATATGGCTCTGACGGCCGAGAATTCCATTTTCACTATGAAAATGAATTCGGCGGTGTCAGAGATATTGATATTCCTTTTGAAGGCATTGTCAGCAATATCAGCCGCCGCTATCACGAAACCAACAGCGACTTTACCCGCAATGTCATGCGCGGCTATATGAATGAGCTGCCCTGCGCAACCTGTCACGGCTACCGCCTCAATGATCAGGCGCTCTGCGTGCGTGTAGGCGGTGAAGACGGACTGAATATCGGTCAGGTGTCTGATTTATCCATTGCCGATCATCTGAATTTACTGACGCACTTAGAGCTGTCAGATAACGAGAAAACCATTGCCACGCCGATTGTCAAGGAGATTAAAGATCGCCTGACTTTTCTCAACAATGTCGGGCTCAGTTACCTGACGCTTTCGCGGTCGGCCGGAACACTTTCCGGCGGTGAAAGCCAGCGAATCCGTTTGGCAACCCAAATTGGTTCTAATTTGAGCGGTGTTCTTTATATCTTGGATGAGCCTTCGATTGGTCTCCACCAAAGAGACAATGACCGCCTGATTTCAAGCCTTAAGAAAATGCGCGATCTGGGCAATACCTTAATTGTGGTGGAACATGATGAAGATACCATGATGTCAGCTGACTGGCTGGTTGATGTAGGACCGGGGGCCGGCGCTGCAGGCGGAGAAATTGTAGCTTCCGGTACCCCTAAACAGGTTGCAAAAAATAAAAAGTCTATTACCGGACAATACCTGTCCGGCAAAAAGAAGATTCCTGTGCCGCTTGAGCGCCGCAGAGGAAACGGGCGATTTATTGAAGTGAAGGGAGCTGCAGAAAATAATCTGCAAAATATCACTGTTAAGTTTCCTCTGGGGAAATTCATTGCTGTAACAGGTGTTTCAGGATCCGGAAAGTCAACCCTTGTCAACAGTATTTTAAAGAAGGCTATTGCGCAAAAGCTTAACCGCAATTCTGAAAAGCCTGGGAAATACAAGTCCATTTCTGGCATTGAGCATATTGATCGCTTGATTGATATTGACCAAAGTCCTATCGGACGCACACCGCGGTCAAATCCGGCAACTTATACCGGTGTGTTTGATGATATCAGGGATTTGTTTGCTCAAACCAATGAGGCTAAAATACGAGGTTATAAAAAGGGGCGCTTCTCTTTCAACGTCAAAGGCGGACGCTGTGAAGCCTGCTCGGGTGACGGCATCATCAAGATTGAAATGCACTTTTTGCCGGATGTCTATGTGCCTTGTGAGGTCTGCCATGGAACGCGTTATAACAGTGAGACTTTGGAAGTTCATTATAAAGAAAAAAATATTGCACAGGTGCTGGATATGACGGTTAATGATGCCGCAGAATTTTTTGCACCGATTCCTAAGATTGCCCGTAAGATTCAGACGATTAAGGATGTTGGCCTTGGCTATGTAACTCTCGGGCAGCCGGCAACAACACTGTCAGGCGGTGAAGCTCAGCGGATGAAACTGGCCAGCGAACTCCATAAACGCTCAACCGGCAAGAGCTTTTACATTTTAGACGAGCCGACAACCGGTCTTCATACCGATGATATTGCCAGACTTCTGAAGGTTCTGGAACGTTTTGTTGATGATGGCAATACGGTGCTTGTCATTGAGCATAATTTGGATGTGATAAAAACAGCAGATCACATTATTGATTTAGGCCCTGAAGGAGGAGTCGGCGGCGGTCAGGTTATTGCGACCGGCACACCGGAAGAAGTGACTCAAGTGCCGGAAAGCTTTACAGGTCAATATTTGAAAGGTAAATTAAATGAATAAGAGGCTGCTGAGATTTGAAGAAAAACTGTCCCAGTCGCCGGCAGATGCTGTCTTGGTGACCGGGCAGAATAATATTTACTATTTAACTGGTTTTTGGGGGACTGCAGCTACAGTCTTTATCAGCCCTAAACGCAGGATTTTACTGACCGATTCGCGCTATACGCTGATTGCCAGGCAATCCGTTTCAGATTTTGATGTTGTTGAGACGCGCTCGGCTCTGAGTAAAATTGCTGAAATCATCAAGGCAGACGGTTTAAGTACAATCGGCTTTGACAGTCAGGTGACTTACAGTTTTTATCAGCAGCTGGAAGAAATTTTTGCCGGTTATCACCTGCATTCCATGACTAATTTTGTTGAAGAGCTGCGTATGATTAAAGATGCTGATGAAATTGAAACTGTTCGGTCTGCCTGTGCCATTTCTGATAAAGCATTCTTGGACGTGCTTGATTTTATCAAACCGGGACAAACAACTGAGCTGGACGTGGCTGATTTCTTAGATTTTCGCATGAGAAAATACGGTGCAAGCGGTGTGTCCTTTGAAACGATTGCGGCTTCCGGCCATCGCTCTGCCATGCCCCACGGAGCAGCTTCAGAGAAGGTTATTCAAAAGGGTGAGACGCTGACTCTTGATTTTGGCTGCTATTACCATCACTATGTGTCTGACATGACCAGAACCGTTCATATTGGTCAGGTGACAGATGAAGAGCGGGAAATCTATGATATCGTGCTGACAAGCAATCAGGCTCTTATTGCAGCTGCTAAGGCCGGAGTGACTTACCGTGCATATGATCGCATTGCGCGTGAAGTGATTGATTCTGCCGGATACGGAGCGTATTTTACGCATGGCATCGGCCATGGAATTGGTCTGGATATTCACGAGATTCCTTATTTCGGGAAATCTGATGAAGCTATTCAGGCAGGAATGGTTCTGACCGATGAGCCCGGCATCTATCTGGAAAACAAATACGGTGTCAGAATTGAAGATGATCTTCTGATTACAGAAAATGGCTGCGAGGTTCTGACTCAGGCTCCGAAAGAATTAATTGTTTTATAGGAGAAAAGAGATATGACTGATAAAAAACGCCTATCCTGGCAGGATTATTTTATGGCTAACGCAGAGCTGATTTCCAAGCGTTCAACCTGCAACCGTGCTTATGTCGGGGCTGTGCTGGTTAAAAATAAGCGGATCATTGCCACAGGCTACAACGGCGGTGTATCTGATACGGACAACTGTGATGAAGTCGGCCACCAAATGGAAGACGGGCACTGTATCCGAACGGTTCATGCTGAGATGAACGCACTCATCCAGTGTGCTAAAGAAGGGATTTCGACAAATAATACCGAAATTTACGTAACACATTTTCCCTGTATTAACTGCACTAAGGCACTCCTGCAGGCGGGGATCAGCAAGATTACCTATAAGACTGCCTACCGTCCTCATCCTTTTGCGATTGAACTTCTAGAGGCCAAAAATGTTCCTTATTTTCAGCACGATGTACCGGAAATTCATCTGGGACAGCAAGAAGAGACCGGCTCAGAAAACATTTGAGAATGCTGGGACATTATGGTAAAATGAGATGATAATATTTTATAAAGAGGTATAGAAAACATGATTGAAGCAAGTAAGCTCAAGGCTGGCATGACTTTTGAGACCAATGATGGTAAATTGATTAAAGTACTTGAAGCCAGCCATCATAAACCAGGTAAAGGAAACACCGTTATGCGCATGAAACTGCGTGATGTCCGTACGGGTTCAACATTTGATACAACTTACCGTCCGGAAGAAAAGTTTGAACAGGCCATCATCGAAACACGTCCTGCTCAATACCTTTATCAAATGGATGATACGGCTTATTTCATGGATACAGAAAACTATGAGCAGTATGAAATTCCGGTTGCCAATGTAGCAGAAGAATTGAAGTTCATTTTAGAAAATTCAGAAGTGAAAATTCAATTCTACGGTACAGAAGTTATCGGGGTTACCATCCCGACAACTGTTGAGCTGACAGTTACTGATACACAGCCATCTATTAAGGGCGCAACTGTAACAGGTTCAGGGAAACCTGCAACGCTTGAGACAGGTCTTGTTGTTAATGTGCCGGACTTCATTGAAGTCGGTCAAAAGCTGATCATTAATACAGCAGAAGGTACTTACGTTTCTCGTGCTTAAACAAAGCCGGATTTGTAGACTTTATTAGAAAGGATCGCATGATGGCAAATGAAATGATCGGAGAAATTGTTATTTCTCCACGTGTGCTTGAAGTGATTACAGGCATCGCCACAACCAAGGTTGAAGGTGTCCACTCGCTTCATAATAAAAAAGTAGCTGACAGTCTCAGCAAGGTTGCTCATGGACGGGGCGTCTATCTTCAGACAGAAGAAGACGGCACCGTTAACGCTGATATTTATGTTTATCTGCAGTACGGCGTCAATGTACCGGCAGTTTCTATCGAGATTCAGCAGGCGGTCAAGGCGGCTGTTTATGATATGGCAGAAGTCAGTCTTTCAGCAGTCAATGTCCATGTTGTTGGCATTGTTCCTGAAAAAACACCAAAACCTGATATGAAAACCCTGTTTGATGAGGATTTCCTTGATGGCTAGTGTGTTTAGTGATTCGAGACGTGATCTGCGTGAACGTGCCTTTCAGGCACTCTTTTCTTTGGAATTCGGCGGCGACAGCCTGAAAGCTGCTGAATTTGCCTATACCTATGACAAGGCTGAGGAGGAAGAAGCTGATGTGCCTTTGTTCCTGCTGGCCTTGGTTCAGGGGGTATCTGACTGCAAAGAAGAGCTGGATAAAAGTATTTCCCAGCATCTTAAATCAGGCTGGACGCTTTCCCGCCTGACGCTGGTGGATAGAAACTTGCTGCGGCTGGGTTTATATGAAATTAAATATTATGAAGAAACACCCGAACGTGTTGCTCTCAATGAAATCATTGAAATTTCAAAGAAATATTCCGATGACAAATCCAGCAAGTTTATTAATGGTGTCTTAAGTCAGTTTATTGCTGAGAAAAAATAGAAGCCCGGGCTGAAATTTTTTGCTGCTGCTAAAGCGCAAAAAATCAGCCGGGCTTTTTTGCATGAAAAGAAGAGTTTGAAAAATGAAAGCGCATACGCTATAATGAGAGTATCTGTTTGAATCAAAGGAGAAGACAATGAAAGAATGGACGCGGGAAGAGCGCTACCGTGTACTGCAGAGTGCAGATGACATTCGCGGGCTTTATGAGGCCATCAAAAAATCGGATTACAGACAAACCTATCACCTACAGCCAATTACAGGTTTATCAAGCGATCCCAATGGTTTCGTCTATCATAAGGGTATCTGGCATCTTTTTTACCAGTGGTGCCCGTGGGGTGCTGTGCATGGTTTAAAATACTGGTATCATGCGGCATCAAAGGACTTGGTTCATTGGGAAAACCGCGGTGTCGGCATCTATCCGGATTCGTTTTACGATAATAAAGGAGTGCATTCAGGCTCAGGTTTTTCAACGGGGGAAGATCTCTATCTTTTTTATACAGGCAACCATCGTGATGACAATTGGGTACGGACACCTTATACTTGTGTTGCCAAGCTGGAGGATTCCGGTGAGTTGATAAAAGCCCCTCAGCCTCTTTTTGGTCCTCATGAAAATTATACAGAGCACCAGCGTGACCCTAAGGTCGTTTATGATGAAGAAACGCAAAAATACTACATCCTTCTGGGCGCCCAATCCAAGGATCTTAAAGGGAAGGTTTTAATTTACAGTTCGGATTCTTTGCTGGAAGGCTGGACCTTTGCCGGTGAACTGCAGGTTCCGGGATTTGAAAATCTGGGCGGCATGTGGGAGTGCCCGTCCATTGAACGCATTTCCGGCAAAGATATCTTAGTTTTTTCACCTCAGTACACAACCTTGCCGCATCGTAATCAAAATACCAATCATAATGTCTACTTACTCGGGAAAATGGATTATCAGAACTTAACCTTCACAGCAGAAGGAGATTACCGCCATCTGGACTATGGTTTTGATTTTTATGCGGCTCAGTTTGCAGCTGGGGTGAAGGATCCTGATAGGGCTATTTTAACGGCTTGGATGGGACTGCCGGATAATCACTACCCGACAGAAGCAGAAGATTGGGAAGGCAGTCTGACCCTGCCGCGTGAACTGCGTTTGGTTAATAACCGTTTGATTCAGCGTCCTATAGAGGACATCGCTTCACTTCGTAAGCGGTCGCTGACTTTGGATAAGGAGCTGGCCAGAGTTTGTGAATTAGAGGTGCTGAATGCTCGGGGGCAGGATTTTGATTTGAGGCTGTTCAGTAAGAAAGACGGCAGCGGCGGTTTTCGTATTTCTTATGACAGCAAAACAAAGCTTTGTACAGTTGACCGCAGTCAGATGGATCAGCATTTCAATACAGAGCTTGGAGAATGCTTGACGATTCCCATGGAGGATGAGCTGACGAAACTTGCTGTCTATATTGACAAGAGCTCTGTTGAACTGTTTATCAATGACGGACAGGCAACCTTTACCTCCCACCTTTATCCGACAGCGGCAGAAAAGTACTACGCTGCGGATTCTCATCTTGAGCTTAAAGGCTGGCTGCTAAAACAGGCAGTGTTAGATGATTTTATTGTTTAAAAAAACTCGCAAAGCAAGAACTTTGCGAGTTTTTAAATACTTCTGCCAGATATTAAGGTGATGGGGAGTTTATGCTCTTTATCACTTAGCGTTTGTCCGGCGATTTTTTTTAACAGCAGCTCAACAGTCAGCTGGGCAATATCACGAATGGGCTGTTTAATGGTCGTCAGCTGGGGCAGGTAATTTTCAATAAAGGCAGTGCCGTCGTAGCCGATTAATTTTAAATCCTCAGGAATCTTGATTTGCAGCTCATTGGCTGTTTTCATCACCAGCATAGCTGTCAGATCATCAGAGGTAAAAATACCATCGGGCTGGTAACGATCAAGAATATTTTTAATTTCCATTTCCTTGCGGACAGGAGAATAATCGCTGGAAACGTTGATGAAATAAGATTTAGGTAAGACAGAACTAAAGCCTGTGCGGCGCAGTGCCGTCGGTGAGCAGCTGTCATCATTACCGGTAATCATGACAATTCGCTTGCAGCCGGCTTCCTTCAAGCTTTGGGCAGCCAGAACGCCGCCTTGAAAATTATCGGATGAAACAACGGGAATCTTAGGGGATAGGTTGCGGTCAAAGGAAATAATAGGAGCAGTGACGCGGTCATAATCAGGAATTCCTAAATTATGGCTGCCGGAGATAATGCCATCCACCTGATTGGCTTCCAGCATTTCCAGATATTCACGCTCCTTGTCAGAATCGTGTTCGCTGTTGCAGATAATGGTTTTGTAGCCCTTATCAAACAGCTCACGTTCCAAATGTTCAATCAATTCGGCATAAAAGATATGGCTGATATTGGGGAAAATCAGACCGACCAGCTTAGAGGATTTGCCCTGCAGGCTTCTGGCGAGATTGTTGGGTTTATAGCCAAGTTCACGCATGGCCTCGTTGACTTTTTGAATGGTTTTCTTTGAAAGATAGCCCTTTTTATTAATCACGCGGGAAACAGTAGTAGGACTGACACCCGCTAATTCTGCAACATCTGTTAATTTTGTAACCATAAGCTTAATAGTTTAATTCAAAGTATTTACCAGCTGGATGCCCTTGTTTGATAGCAATGCCTGTCTGGTCTTCACGCGGAAAAACACGGCCTGTAAATACTTTTTCTCCCTTATTGATGAAAATTTCAAAAATTGATTTGTCGATGAAAATAGTTGCAGTTGTAATTTCATTGTCAATCGCACAAGAACGGGTGGTACCGTATTCAAGAGCATACTGTTCTCCTGCTTGAGAACGGTCAATCAGAATTTCTCCCTTTTGGGTATCGACAACTACTGATAAACCTTTGCTGTCTTGATCAGCAAATAAGATAATTTCACTGCGGCTGTCCTTATCAAAAGTCAGCTCCAGCTCATAGGTATTGTTGGTTGAGCTCATATTGGCAAAGGTTTTTTCTTCCTGACGAAGGGAAGTAACAGCATCGACAGGATACTGGTAGAGTTTGCCGTCTTTGACTGTCAGTTCTTTGACCAGGCTCATAGCCCCTTGATAATCATATTTATCGGTCGGATATTCTACATCGGGAAGCCCGATCCAGCTGATAGACAAGGCTCTGCCGTTAGGATCGTTAAAAGCCTGAGTCGCATAGACTTCGAAGCCATAATCTAAATTATGAATCTCAGAAGGATTGACCAGAGCTGCTTTTTCTGTGTCAAACGTTTGACCTATTTTATACATATTGGGATAAATATTGTCGTAATGAATGACCTTTTTATCAAGCCCCTGAGGACAGTAAAGAAGAACCGGCTGGTCATCTACAAAAACCAGATTGGGGCATTCAATCATGTAAGAAGTGGCATCATTGTCAAAGTCCAAATCTCCTACAAAATGCCATTCTTTATAGCTGTTGTTTTGAGCCTTATAAAGTTTGATAAACCCTTTTTTATCAAGGCTTTGAGCACCGATGATGGCGTAGTAGTCACCTTTGTAGAAGAAAATCTGCGGATCGCGGAAATGTTCGGTAACATCGTCCGGCTTAGCAATCAGTGTTTGAGGGACTTTTTCTAAATGACCGCTGCTGTCCAGCAAACCGCCGTTTTGGTAGGTATGGCGTACCCAGTTTTCATCGCGGACATTGCCTGTATAAAAGATGAACAGTTTGTCGCCGAACTGCATGGCAGAACCCGAATACATGCCGTGGCTGTCCAGAGAAGTGTCAGGATATAAAATCGTTCCTGTTTCTTTGAAGTGGATTAGATCGGTTGACTCTGTCTGTACCCAGGACTTAAGACCGTGAGCAGCACCAAAAGGGAAATACTGGTAAAACAGCTGCCATTTTCCCTTGAAATAGGAGAAGCCGTTGGGGTCATTGAGAAGGCCGTAGGCCGGTTCAACATGAAATACTGTATGCCAAGGAGAACGTGCAGCATTTTCTTTGATTTTTTGAACCTCTTCTTTTGTCCATTTATCATAGGGTTTGTACTTTTGTTCGGTTGTTAATGACATAGTGCCTCCATCGTATAATTCTATATTATATACTAGACGTTTTCTTCTTAAAAATCAATATTTTAACGCAAAAAGTGACTTTTTTATGTAAAACGATTGACATATTGTGAAAAAATGATAAAATATAAAGCGTGGAAAGTAAAAAAACGCTTTCAAAAACATAACAAATTATCAAAGGAGTTTTTTGCAAATGGATAATACACAAATTGCAAAAGAAGTCATTGAAGCTCTGGGAGGGCGTGACAATGTACGCAGCGTTGCTCACTGTGCTACCAGGCTTCGTGTAATGGTTGTTGATGAGGATAAAATTGACAAAAAAAAGGCTGAGAGCATTGAAAAAGTTCAAGGTGCTTTCTTTAACTCAGGTCAATACCAAATCATCTTCGGAACAGGCACTGTTAACAAGATTTACGATGAAGTGGTAGCGCTTGGCTTGCCTACTTCTTCAACAGGAGAACAAAAAGCTGAGGCCGCTAAGGAAGGAAACGCCTTCCAGCGTGCTATTCGGACCTTTGGTGATGTCTTCGTACCGCTTTTGCCGGCTATTGTTGCCACAGGTCTTTTCATGGGTGTCCGCGGTGCCATCAATAACGATACCATCTTAGGGTTGTTCGGCACCACCTCAAAAGCATTTTCAGCATCGAATTTCTACACCTATACGGTAGTCTTGACTGATACGGCCTTTGCCTTCTTCCCTGCTCTGATTTCATGGTCTGCCTTTCGTGTGTTTGGCGGGAACCCGGTTATTGGTTTGGTACTCGGTTTAATGATGGTCAACTCAGCTTTGCCAAATGCCTGGGATGTTGCCTCTAATGCTGCAAAACCAATCATGTACTTCGGCTTTATTCCGGTAGTTGGCTATCAAAACTCAGTATTGCCGGCTTTCTTCGTTGGTCTGCTGGGTGCTAAATTTGAAAAATGGCTGCACAAAAAGGTTCCGGATGTCCTTGACTTATTGGTAGTGCCGTTTGTGACATTTACAGTCATGTCTGCTCTTGCCCTCTTTGTCATCGGCCCTATCTTCCACTCAGTTGAAGATTACGTTCTTGCTGCTACGAAGTTCCTTTTGAATTTACCGCTTGGTTTGTCAGGTTTGGTACTTGGAGGACTGCACCAATTGGTCGTTGTGACTGGTGTTCACCACATCTTCAACTTACTTGAATCACAATTAATTGCAGCAGACGGCAAAGATCCGTTCAACGCGATTATCACTGCAGCTATGACTGCACAGGCAGGTGCAACACTTGCCGTCGGTGTAAAAACCAAATCAGCTAAATTAAAAGCACTTGCTTTCCCGGCAGCTTTATCTGCAGGTCTGGGTATTACTGAACCGGCAATCTTTGGTGTTAACTTACGTTTCGGAAAACCATTTATCTTGGGACTTGTCGCAGGTGCCTTCGGCGGCTGGCTGGCTTCATTATTTAACCTTGCAGGAACAGGTTTTGGTATTACAATCATTCCGGGAACACTCCTTTACCTCAATGGACAGGTTCTTAAGTATGTTATCATGGTATTGGTAACGACAGCAGTTGGTTTTGCCTTGACTTACTTCTTTGGTTATGAAGATGAAGAAACACAAGAAGAATCAGCCAATGAAACCACAAAGGAAGCAGAAGAAACTCCAGCAGCTCCTGTTGAAGTGACTGATGATGTTCTGGGCGCTCCTCTTGCAGGTGAAGTTGTGGATCTTAAATCTGTAAATGATCCGGTCTTCTCCAGTGAAGCAATGGGTAAAGGCGTTGCGGTCAAACCTAGCGGAAATACTGTTTATGCACCGGCTGACGGTACAATTCAAATCGCATTTGACACTGGCCATGCCTATGGTATTAAGACTGATAAAGGAGCAGAAATTCTGATTCATATCGGTATTGATACAGTTTCTATGAACGGCGACGGCTTTGAACAAAAAGTAAAAGCTGATCAAAAAGTTAAAAAAGGCGATGTTCTGGGAACATTTGACAGTGCTAAGATTGCACAGGCCGGTCTTGATGATACCACAATGGTTATCATTACTAATACGGCAGATTATGCTTCAGTTTCACCTGTTGCTTCAGGAACTGTAGAAGCAGGCAGCGACTTGCTGGAAGTTAAAAAATAAGAGATTTTGCTGAGGTTGGTAGATGTATACTGGCCTCAGCTTTTTAGTTTTATTATGCAGCATTAAAAGCAGGATTCTTTCTTAACAGACGCTTTATTTATGGTATAATGAAAAGTAGTTTCCTATAAAATCATGCTCTTGCAAGCAAGGGTAACTACCGGATATTGAAGCAAAAAAGATTCGAGGTTTACTATGTCTAAATTATATGGCAGCGTGGAAGCTGGCGGAACAAAATTTGTCTGTGCAGTTGGCGATGAAAATTTTCAGATTGTTGAAAAGGTTCAGTTTCCAACAACAACTCCTTATGAAACGATTGAAAAGACGGTTGACTTTTTCAAAAGATTCGAAGCGGATTTGGCCAGTGTAGCAATTGGTTCTTTTGGACCTATTGACATTGATCCAAATTCAGAAACTTACGGTTATATTACGTCAACCCCTAAACCTAATTGGGCCAATGTTGATTTAGTCGGCTTGATGTCCAAAGGTTTTAAGATTCCCTTTTACTTTACAACGGATGTTAATTCTTCTGCCTATGGGGAAACCATTGCCCGCCCTAAAGTGAAAAGCTTGGTCTACTACACAATCGGTACCGGCATCGGAGCGGGAGCTATCCAAAACGGTGAATTCATCGGCGGTGTCGGACACACAGAAGCAGGACATACTTACATGGCTCTTCATCCGAATGATGCAGCCAACGATTTTTACGGTGTCTGTCCTTTTCATAAGGGCTGTCTGGAAGGTCTGGCTGCAGGTCCCAGCCTTGAAGCCAGAACCGGTATTCGCGGCGAGCTGATTGAGCAAAATTCAGATGTTTGGGATATTCAAGCTTACTATATTGCTCAGGCTGCTATTCAGGCGACCATGCTTTACCGGCCGCAGGTTATCGTTTTTGGCGGCGGTGTCATGGCTCAGGAACATATGCTGCGCCGGGTCCGTGAAAAATTCACATCCTTGCTTAATGACTACCTGCCTGTGCCTGATGTCAAAGACTACATCATCACACCGGCAGTCGCTGAAAATGGTTCTGCGACATTGGGCAACTTTGCTCTGGCGAAAAGAATTACAGAGCGCTAAAATATTTACAAAAGGCAAAGCAGCTATACAGACAGTTTTGCTAATTCAATAACTTTTATGACGCAGTGAGAACTTAGGTATTTAAATCAGCAAGTTCATTCTGCGTCTTTTTCTTTTGGTTAAATGGTGATATAATGAGAAAAAATGACAGGAGAAAATACAATGGCAGAACCTTTATTTTTACAATCGCAGATGCATGAGAAAATCTGGGGCGGCAGCCGTTTGAAGACGGAATTTGGTTATGATATTCCTAGTAGGACAACCGGTGAATATTGGGCGATTTCGGCCCATCCCAACGGGGTTTCTCTTGTCAAAAACGGCCTGTATAAGGGAGTTGCACTGGATAAACTTTATGCAGAGCACAGAGAGCTGTTTGGCCACAGCAAGAGCCCTGTGTTTCCGCTTTTGACTAAGATTTTGGATGCTGATGATTGGCTGAGTGTTCAGGTTCATCCGGATGACAAATATGCTTTGGAGCACGAAGGAGAGCTGGGGAAAACTGAGTGCTGGTATGTTATCTCTGCTGATGAAGGTGCTGAAATCATTTATGGTCACAATGCTCAGTCCAAAGCAGAACTGCGGGATTGGATAGCGTCAGAAAACTGGGATCAGCTTTTAAGGCGCATTCCGGTTAAAGCTGGGGACTTCTTTTATGTTCCGAGCGGTACCATGCATGCGATTGGCAAGGGAATTATGATCTTGGAAACCCAGCAGTCCAGTGATACTACTTATCGTGTTTATGATTTTGACCGAAAGGACGACAAAGGACAAAAACGGGAGCTTCATATTGAGGCATCTATTGATGTTTTAACAATCGGTGCCCCAGCTAACTCAACTCCCGTCAGTCTGGCTCTGGAAAACATAGAATCCACTCTCTTGGTTTCGAGTTCCTTTTTTGCTGTGTATAAATGGGTGATAAAAAGTTCTGTTAAGATGAGACAGACAGCTCCCTACCTTTTGCTCAGTGTATTGGACGGAGAAGGCAGTATCACAGTTGACGGTGAAAACTATCCTCTTAAAAAGGGAGATCATTTCATACTGCCAAGCGATGTCAAAGCCTGGGAATTAGCAGGAAATCTGACCATTATTGCCAGCCATCCCAATGAACACTAAAGATAAGACTGTTGGATCGAAAGTGAGTATTTGGCTGTGCAGTCAGGTTCAGAAATTTAAAAATACGAAAGAAGTGCATTTTCATGTTTTGAAAATGCACTTCCTTCTGTAATTGCAAAATTTTAATGACACTGAGATTTTTTGCTATATTAAACAGCTGGTTTTGGGAACAGCAGCGACCTGCCTTTCAGCTTCTTGTGAGGTTTTGAGAGGGCACAGGAATTCTTGAACATGAGCTGTATTTATGATAAAATAGAGCGATAACACTATCGAAAGGAATCAAGATGGCAAATATTCTACGCACTATCATTGAGAATGATAAAGGCGAAGTAAGAAAATTAGCAAAAATAGCAAAAAAAGTTGAAAGTTATGCTGATGAAATGGAGGCTCTTGCAGATGAAGAGCTCCAAGCTAAAACAGAAGAATTTAAACAGCGCTATCAAAACGGTGAATCCTTAGATGACCTGCTTCCTGAGGCTTTTGCTGTTGTTCGCGAGGCTTCAAAACGTGTTTTAGGCCTCTATCCTTACCGCGTTCAAATTATGGGCGGAGTGGTTCTTCACCATGGGGATGTTCCTGAAATGAAGACCGGTGAAGGGAAAACCCTGACAGCAACCATGCCGGTTTACCTCAACGCCATTGCCGGTGAAGGTGTCCATGTTGTCACGGTCAATGAATACTTGGCAACGCGTGATGCTACTGAAATGGGTGAGCTTTATTCATGGCTGGGTCTGTCTGTCGGAATTAATCTGGCAGCTAAATCATCGTCTGAAAAACGTGAAGCTTACAGCTGTGACATTACATACTCAACCAATGCTGAGATCGGTTTTGATTATCTGCGTGATAATATGGTTGTCCGCAAGGAAAATATGGTACAGCGGCCGCTCAATTTTGCTCTGGTGGATGAGGTTGACTCCGTTTTGATTGACGAAGCGAGAACACCGCTTATTGTTTCAGGGCCTGTCAGTACAGAGACTAACCAGCTCTATTACCGTGCAGACAGTTTTGTAAAGACACTGACAGAAGATGACTATGCGATTGATGCACCGACGAAAACAATTGGCCTTAAGGATTCCGGCATTGATAAAGCAGAAGCTTATTTCCATTTAGACAATCTCTACGATATCGAAAATGTCGCCCTGACTCACTACATTGACAATGCTCTGCGTGCTAACTATATCATGCTGCTTGATATTGATTATGTGGTCAGTGAGGATCAGGAAATTCTGATTGTTGACCAATTTACCGGACGTACCATGGAAGGGCGCCGTTTTTCTGACGGACTTCATCAGGCGATTGAGGCTAAAGAAGGTGTGTCTATTCAGGATGAATCAAAGACCAGTGCTTCCATCACTTACCAAAACATGTTTCGGATGTACAAAAAGCTGGCAGGTATGACAGGTACTGCCAAGACAGAAGAAGAAGAATTCCGCGAAATCTACAACATGCGTGTCATTCCGATTCCGACGAACCGTCCGGTAGCTCGTATCGATCATCACGACTTGCTCTATCCGACACTTGAGTCTAAATTTAAGGCAGTTATTGATGATGTAAAAGCCCGCCATGAGAAGGGACAGCCGGTCTTGGTCGGTACTGTTGCAGTTGAAACCTCAGACCTCATCTCAAAAATGCTGGTTCAGGCAGGTATACCTCACGAAGTTCTTAATGCTAAAAATCACTTTAAAGAAGCTCAGATTATCATGAATGCCGGTCAGCGCGGCGCGGTTACCATTGCAACTAATATGGCCGGGCGCGGGACAGATATTAAGCTTGGTGAAGGTGTGCGCGAGCTCGGAGGTCTTTGTGTTATCGGTACAGAACGCCACGAAAGCCGTCGGATTGACAATCAGCTGCGCGGACGTTCAGGGCGTCAGGGGGATCCGGGTGAGTCACAATTTTACCTTTCACTTGAAGATGAATTGATGCGCCGTTTTGGTTCTGAACGTGTTAAAGCTATTCTCGATCGCTTTATCAAGGAAGACAACGATGTTGTCATTAAATCACGTATGCTGACTAATCAGGTTGAATCTGCTCAAAAGCGGGTTGAAGGAAACAACTATGACACGCGTAAACAAGTCCTTCAATACGATGATGTCATGCGCGAGCAGCGTGAGATTATCTATGCTGAACGCTATGATGTCATTACCGCTGAGCGGGATCTCGCTCCGGAAATTAAGGCCATGATTAAACGGACAATTGAGCGTACGGTAGAATCTCACAGCCGCTTGGATCGTAAGGAAAGCCTTGATGCTATTCTTAACTTTGCCAAAACAAATCTGTTGCCTGAAGACTCAATCAGCTTACACGATATAGAAGATCTGAAGTACGATGATATTAAGGATTTGCTCTATGATGCAGCTCTTAAAAATTACGACCGTCAGATTGCAAAATTACGTGATGAAGAGTCTGTCCGGGAATTCCAAAAGGTGCTCATCCTTATGGTTGTTGACAATAAATGGACAGACCATATTGATGCTTTGGATCAGCTTAGGAGCTCGGTTGGCCTGCGCGGCTATGCACAAAATAACCCTATCGTTGAATACCAGTCAGAAGGCTTTAGAATGTTTCAGGATATGATTGGTGCCATTGAATTTGACGTGACGCGTACAATGATGAAAGCGCAAATTCATGAGCAAGAGCGTGAAAAAGAAGCTAAAAGCAGGACAACAGCCCAGCAAAATATTTCCGCTCAGTCCGGAACAGCTAAACCAGAGGCTCAGCAAGATCCTATTTTTAAGGGAGTTGGCCGTAACGATAAATGTCCGTGCGGTTCAGGCAAGAAGTTTAAAAATTGTCACGGCCGCAAACAATTGTAAACATTAGTGAGGATAAGAAGATGTCTTTTAAAGCTACCAGTGATAAAATTAATGTTGAAGAAGTCCGCAGCCTGTCGAAACTGACGGGTGCGTCTTTGGCTCAAAAGGAAGCTCGCGACCGTGAGCTGGAAGCAATCATTAAGGGGGAAGATGACCGCCTGCTTTTAGTTATCGGTCCTTGTTCATCAGATAACGAAGAAGCTGTTCTTGAATATGCTAAGCGTTTGGCCAAACTGCAGGAAGAAGTCAAAGACCGTGTCTTTATGGTCATGCGTGTCTATACGGCAAAACCTAGGACTAATGGCGACGGCTACAAAGGTATGGTCCATCAGCCTGATACAGGAGAAGCGCCAAGCTTGATTAACGGGATTCATGCAGTCCGTAATCTGCACTACCGTGTCATCACCGAAACGGGAATGACAACAGCAGACGAGATGCTCTATCCGGAAAATCTGCCATTGATCGAAGATTTGGTATCTTACATAGCTGTCGGTGCCCGTTCAGTTGAGGATCAGCAGCATCGTTTTGTTGCTTCGGGGATTAGTGTTCCGACAGGAATGAAAAATCCGACTTCCGGCAATCTGACTATCATGTTTAATGGTATTTATGCGGCTCAAAACAAGCAGTCTTTCCTTTTCAATGGCGAAGAAGTTGAAACCAGCGGCAATCCTTTAGCTCATGCTATTTTGCGCGGCGGTGTCAATGAGTACGGCAAAAACATTCCAAACTACTACTACGACAACCTTTTAGACACCATTGACCAATATGAAAAAATGGGTCTTGAAAATCCCTTCATCGTTATTGATACCAATCATGACAATTCAGGAAAACAGTATTTGGAACAAGTCAGAATTGTTCGCCAGACCCTGATCAACCGTGATTGGAATGAAAAGATCAATAAATATGTTCGCGGCTTTATGATCGAGTCTTACTTGGAAGACGGCCGTCAAAACGAGCCGGAAGTTTTCGGAAAATCCATTACTGACCCATGTTTGGGCTGGGACAATACCGAACAGTTGGTTCACGAAATTTACGATACCTTAGGAAAATAAAATGGGCATTCATCAAAAAAGTACAACCATAGATATTTCTAAAATTAAAGCAGATACACAGCTGAAAGATCAGGATTTAGCCAGAAAGCAGGCGCGTGATGCTGAACTGGCTAAGATTATCAAGGGAGAAGATGACCGTATTCTTTTGGTTATCGGTCCATGTTCGTCAGACAATGAAGAAGCAGTGCTGGAGTATGCCCATCGTTTGGCTAAGCTGCAGGAAGCGGTTAAAGACCGTATCTTTATTGTCATGCGTGTTTACACAGCGAAACCCCGGACTAACGGTGACGGCTACAAGGGACTTATCCATCAGCCGAATAGTTCTAAGCTGCCCGATCTTATCAACGGGATTCATGCAGTCCGCAATCTGCACTACCGTGTCATTACTGAGACAGGGCTGACGACAGCAGATGAGATGCTCTACCCTTCCAACCTTATCTTGGTTGATGATTTGGTTTCCTACCATGCTATCGGTGCCCGTTCGGTTGAAGATCAGGAACACCGTTTTGTAGCTTCGGGAATTGACGCTCCTGTCGGTATGAAAAATCCAACCTCAGGCAATCTTCAGGTGATGCTGAATGCCATCCATGCAGCTCAGCATTCACAAAACTTTATTTACAATAGTGCTGAAGTGGAAACTGACGGTAATCCCTTGGCTCATGTCATCTTGCGCGGAGGCAGCAATGAACATGGTGAATATGAGCCGAATTATTACTACGATATTCTTTTAAAGCTTATCCAAAAATATGAGGACATGGGGCTGGCTAATCCTTTCATCGTTATTGATACCAATCACGATAATTCAGGAAAAAATTATTTGGAACAGGTCAGAATCGTTCGGCACAGTTTGGTCAACCGTGATTGGAATGATAAAATCAATAAATACGTTCGCGGCTTTATGATCGAGTCTTATTTGGAAGACGGCCGCCAGGACGAACCGGAGGTTTTCGGGAAATCTATCACCGATCCGTGTCTGGGCTGGGACAATACTGAACAGCTGGTTCATGAAATTTATGATACGCTAAAAGGTAAATAAGGAGCAGAGCGTCAGGCAAAGCTTGTGCTAAGGCATATCCAAGGATTGGAAAGCTGCTAAAGCTTATCCTGACGCATGTTAAACTGGATAAAGACAAGAGATTGAGACCGTGTCTTGGTCTCTTTTAGAAAGATATTATGATAATAGGACACGGGATTGATTTGCAAGATATAGGTGCTGTCAAGCAGGCCTATAACAAAAACAGCCGCTTTGCTGACAAGGTGCTGACGGCTAAGGAGTTGGAAATATTTTCAAACCTTGCCGGGAAACGCCGAATGGAATACTTGGCCGGGCGCTGGGCTGCTAAAGAAGCTTTTTCAAAAGCTTATGGCAGCGGCATTGGGACCTTGCGCTTTCAGGATTTGGAAATTCTGGCTAATGAAAAGGGAGCGCCGGTCTTTACCAAGGCGCCTTTTTCGGGAAATATTTTGATCAGCATCTCTCATTCCGGGAACTTCGTTGAGGCCAGTGTCATTTTGGAGGAAGAATCATGATTGCCAGCTATCATCGTCCAACGACTGCTCATATTAACTTAGACAACATTGCTTTTAATATTAAACAGGTACAAAGCCACATCAAGAAAGATATTAAAACCTTTGCTGTTGTCAAGGCCAATGCTTACGGCCATGGTGCTGTGCAGGTGGCTAAAGCTGTTCAAAATCAGGTGGATGGCTTTTGCGTATCCAATTTAGATGAAGCTTTGGAGCTGCGTCAGGCCGGTTTGAAGGACTTTATTCTGATTTTAGGCGTTATTTTGCCTGATGAAGCGGCTTTAGCCAAACAAGAAGGCATTACTGTTACGGTGGCTGATCTGGAGTGGCTGCATGAAGCAAGAGCGAAAAAAATTGATTTAAAGGGCCTGTCGGTGCACATTAAGGTCGACTCCGGCATGGGCAGAATCGGTGTCAGAAGTTTGGCAGAAGCGAATCAGCTTATTGCTGGTTTGCAGGAAGCGGGCGCTTTGGTTGGAGGCATTTTTACCCATTTTGCGACAGCTGACGAAGCTTCCGCTGTCAAATTTGATCAGCAGCTGCAAACCTTTGAGGAAATTGTTGCAGGGCTGGACAGCAGGCCGCCCCTTGTCCATGCCTCCAATTCGGCTGCCAGCATTTGGCACAGCGATACAGTTATGAACGCTGTTCGCTTAGGCATTGTGATGTACGGTTTAAATCCAAGCGGTCAAGCACTTGAGCTGCCCTATCCGCTCAAACCTGCGCTGGAATTGACATCGCTTTTGGTTCAAGTGAAAGAGGTCAATGCCGGAGACACTATTGGTTATGGCGCCACCTACACGGCTCATCAAAATGAAGTGATTGGTACAGTGCCTATCGGCTATGCCGATGGCTGGACGAGAGACCTTCAAGGTTTTAACGTTCTGATAGATGGCGAGTATTGTGAAATTGTCGGACGTGTGTCTATGGACCAAATTACGGTACGTCTGCCCAAGGCCTATCCTTTAGGAACACAGGTAACGCTGATTGGTCAAGATGGCAGTCAGGCAATTTCAGCGACTGATGTTGCTGACAAAAAAGGAACCATTAATTACGAGGTGCTCTGTTTGATCAGTGATCGAGTTCCTAGAAAATACAACGATGCCGACAATTAGCTTAATTGCTTGATGGCAAGCGTTACACAATAAAAAAGCTTGGGAGTAGGCATGCACTGTGCAGTCATGCAGATGCTCCTGCTTTTTTATGTCTTATCAAAGAGTTGCCTTGTGTCTGTCGAAAGTCGGCTGCTTTTGATATAATAGTAAAAAAGTTATTGAAAGGGTGCTTATGGACTTACAATCATCAATTGCAGTTTTAAAGGGTTTAGGTCCTAAGTCTGCAGAGAAATTTCATAAATTAGGCATTTATACCATCGAAGATTTATTGCTTTATTATCCTTTCCGCTACGAAGATTTTAAGGCAAAATCTGTTTTTGACTTGCTGGATGGCGAAAAGGCCGTTGTCACAGGAAGGGTAGTCACTCCGCCAAACGTTCAATACTATGGCTTTAAACGCAACCGCTTATCTTTTAAAATCAAGCAGGGAGAAGCCATTATTGCTGTTTCCTTTTTCAATCAGCCCTACTTGCAGGATAAGGTAGAGGTCGATCAGCAATTGGCTGTTTTTGGCAAATGGAATCAAGCCAAGTCCTCCCTGACAGGTATTAAAATTTTAGCTCAGGCAGCTGATGACATGCAGCCGGTTTACCATGTTGCTCAAGGGATATCGCAGGCTGCTTTGGTTAAGGCCATCAAGTCAGCTTTTGATTCGGGCTGTGCCGATGCTCTGCCTGAAAATCTTCCTCAGGTTTTGCTGGATAAGTACCGTTTATTAGACAGAAAGACGGCGATGCGAGCCATGCATTTTCCCAAAGATTTGGCAGAATACCGCCAGGCTCTTCGGCGTATTAAATTTGAAGAACTCTTCTACTTTCAAATGAATCTGCAAATTTTAAAAGCAAATAACAAGGCAGAGTCAAATGGTTTAGCCATTGCCTATGACAGGGAAAAAATAGCAATGAAAATTGCGGCGCTTGACTTTACTTTGACAGATGCCCAAAAACGCAGTTTGGAAGAGATACTGACAGATATGGCATCCGGTGCCCACATGAATCGCCTCTTGCAGGGAGATGTCGGTTCAGGCAAGACTGTTGTGGCCGGTCTTGCCATGTATGCAGCCTATACCGCCGGTATGCAGTCTGCCCTCATGGTGCCTACTGAAATCTTAGCAGAGCAGCACTATGACAGTCTGAGAACTTTGTTTCCTGATTTATCCATCGCTCTTTTGACCTCGGGCATGAAAGCTGCTGTCAAGCGTTCAGCACTGACGGCTATCGCCAATGGTTCTGTCGATATGATCGTCGGCACACACGCCTTAATTCAAGAAGGGGTAGATTATCACAAGCTGGGTCTGGTCATTACCGATGAGCAGCACCGATTTGGAGTCAGACAAAGGCGTCTTTTTCGCGAAAAAGGAGAAAATCCTGATGTTCTCATGATGACTGCGACGCCTATCCCAAGGACCTTAGCTATCACAGCTTTTGGAGAAATGGATGTTTCTGTTATTGATGAGATGCCTGCGGGGCGCAAGCCGGTTAAAACACGCTGGGTCAGGCATGAACAACTGGATAAGGTTCTGCCGTGGGCTAAAGATCAAATTAAAAAGGGCGCACAAATCTATGTGGTTTCGCCCTTGATTGAAGAGTCTGAAAGTCTTGATTTAAAAAATGCCAGTGCTTTAGAAAAAGAATTAAAAGATTATTTTGCGGACAGTGCAGCTGTTGCTTTGATGCATGGCCGCATGAAAAATGAAGAAAAAGAAGCTATTATGCAGGACTTTAAAAAAGGAGCTGTTGATATTCTGGTGTCGACAACAGTTATTGAAGTCGGTGTCAATGTGCCTAACGCCACCATTATGATTATCATGGATGCTGATCGTTTCGGGCTCAGCCAGCTCCATCAGCTGCGCGGGCGTGTCGGCCGCGGAGATAAGCAGTCCTATGCTATTTTAGTAGCTAATCCCAAAACAGATGCTGGGAAAGACCGCATGCGGATTATGACTGAAACGACAGATGGTTTTCTTTTGGCCGAGGAAGATTTGAAAATGCGCGGTTCCGGTGAGATTTTTGGAACCCGTCAGTCGGGTATTCCAGAATTTCAGGTGGCTGATATTGTGGAAGATTATCCCATTTTAGAAGAAGCAAGAAGGGTTGCGGCACAGATTGTAGCTGTTAAAGATTGGCAAAAGGATCAAAGGTGGGCGCTGCTGGTTCAAAATTTAAGAAGAAAAGAAATTCTTGATTGAGAGCTTTTTAACTCTTCCCGGCAAAGCAATTAGCAAAAAATAAACCGAAGTCACAGCAGGCGGTTTTTAAGCTTACAGGATGAAACTTACAAAAGCAGACGTTGCTGTTTGGGCTGTTTATCCTTGTTTTGCCCATAACGGGTTCAATTTTACTGCAGAAAAAGAGCTGGGCTCTTTTTTAATCTTTATAAGCAACCGCTTACATAAAATGCTATAATAAAGATAAATGAAAAAAGGAGGCAGGCTATGTTACAAAAGATCGGACAGACAAATGTGACTGGTTCACGCATTGCTCTGGGCTGCATGCGTATGGCAGCTTTAGAAACAAAGGATGCCGAGCATGTTCTTCAGGCAGCTCTGGAACAGGGGATAAACTTTTTTGATCATGCTGATATTTACGGCGGCGGTGAATCTGAAAAACGTTTTGCAGCAGCACTCAAAAATCTTAGTATTAACCGGGATCAGCTGATTTTGCAGTCAAAATGCGGTATTCAAAAAGGTTATTTTGACTTCTCCAAAGAACATATTATAACTGCTGTAGATGGGATTTTACAGCGCTTGGATACGGACTATCTGGATTTTCTGCTGCTGCATCGGCCGGATGTTCTCATGGAACCGGACGATGTAGCAGAAGCCTTCACACAGCTGAAAAAAGCCGGTAAGGTCAAGCATTTTGGTGTCAGCAATCAAAACCGTTACCAAATGGAGCTGCTGGCAGCTTATTTGGACGAGCCCTTGGCTGTTAACCAGCTGCAGCTGTCCCCTGCTCATACACCGCTGTTTGATGCAGGTCTCAATGTCAATATGAAAAACAGCGCAGCGATTGACCGTGACAGCGGAACGGTTGATTACTGCCGGCTGCATCAGATTACGATTCAAGCTTGGTCGCCTTTTCAAATCGATCTGGCCAGCGGCTTATTTTCAGAAAGTCCTGACTATCAGGATCTTAATCTGACGATTGCCAACTATGCTCAGCAATACGGCGTTTCAGCAGAAGCCATCGTCATTGCCTGGATACTGCGCCATCCGGCTAAGATGCAGGCTGTTATCGGCTCCATGAATCCCAAGCGTATTGAAAAAATTGCCGCCGCCCACAGGATAAGTCTGACTCGTCCGGAATGGTATGATATTTACTTAAGTGCCGGCAACAGTCTGCCTTAAGGAAGAGCTATAACCAAGGGAACTTGGTGCAGCAAATAATTGCAAACGTTCAAGAGGCTGTTTATTCCAGCCTCTTTTTGAATACGGTTAAGCTGTAAGTATCGCCAAGCTGTCGGCAGATAGAAGCTCGGTGCATTAAAAATCCCTTTAAGCTTGACTGTCAGGCTTAAAGGGCAGGGAATTTGCAATGCTGATAAGATGTTTTACTTTTTTAAATAGCTTTTGACCAAGGTTGCTAATATAATGGTTCCGCAGACGGCAAATACACTTGTTAGAATTTGCTTATCTGAGATTTCCAGTGAGTAGCTGAAATCTTTTTGTTTAGGCTTATCTGTTGCAGTAATCTGTAGTTTCATGAGTTCCTCCAAATTTATTATCCTTCAATATATTCCTTGAGTTCTTGACCTTTAAGTCCGGCATTGAGAGCGATCAGAAGTTTGAGACGAGCCTTCTGGCTGTTTAATTCTTTGACAAACATTACTCCGGCCTCCTGCAGTTTAACGCCGCCGCCTTCATAGGCATAGACAGGTTCTGCAATGCCGTTAAAGCAGCGAGAGACCAAGGCCACAGGAATACCTTGGCCGATTAATTTCACGATGCTCTGTGCGGCCTCAGGCGGCAGATTGCCGGCTCCCAGAGCCTCAACAACTAAGCCGTCAACAGTGTTTGGCTGCAAATTGCTGAAAAGCCAGTCTCCCATGCCGGCATAGGCCTTGATGATTGGAACAGTTCCTTCTAACGTTTCCAAGCGAAAGCGCACCCGCGGTTCAGCGGTTTTGAAAAAGAGAATGTCATGCTTCATGATGATTCCCAGCGGTCCGTGTGTCGGTGTCTGAAAGGTCGAGACATTGCTTGTATGAGTTTTGGTGACGTATTTAGCTGCATGAATTTCATCGTTCATGACCACGAGGACCCCCTTGTCAGCTGCCTTATCATGACTGGCAACCCGCAGGGCAGACAGATAATTATAGATACCATCGCTTCCCAGCTCGTTGGAAGACCGCATGGCACCGGTTAAAACAATGGGGATAGCAGGCAGCAGCATGGTATCAAGAAAATAAGCTGTCTCTTCTAAGGTGTCTGTTCCGTGTGTAATGACAACACCGTCGTAGGATCCGGCTGTTTCCCGGATTTTTTGAGCTAACAGCAGCATGTGCTCAACCTTGATATGAGGACTGGGCAGGTTGAAAAAATCAAGAACTTCAATCTGGACATCATCCAGCGTAAAGCCAACGTTTTTCATGGGATTGTTCTTGTCCGGAACCACCTTGCCGTTTTCATCGGTATGCATGGAAATGGTTCCGCCTGTATGTAAAACAAGTATTTTTTTCATGGTTTTTAAAATTCTTTCAAATTGTGTTATACTATATTTTAACATAATTTAAAGGATATAAAAGGTGATACCGTGGCAATCAGAGCAGTTTTTTTTGATATTGACGGCACTTTGCTCAATGACCGCAAACATGTTCAAAAGTCTACCCAGCAGGCAATTAAAAATATGAAAAAACAAGGCATCCTTGTTGGCGTAGCAACAGGCAGGGGCCCTGCTTTTGTTACCCCTTTTATGGAAAATTTGGGTCTGGATTTTGCCATTACCTATAACGGTCAGTATATTTTTACACGCGACCGTGTTTTATACCAGAATCAGCTGCCCAAATCAACTGTTTACCGTGTTATTAAATATGCCAGTGAACAACGCCGTGAGATTTCCCTAGGGACGAGTTCCGGACTTGTGGGGTCAAATATCATCAATATGGGAACCAGCCGCTTTGGCCAGTGGGTCAGCCGGATTATTCCCAGAAGGTGGACCAGAACAGTAACCAGAAGTTTTAAACATATTATTCGTCGGGTGAAGCCTCAGAGTCTGGCTAATTTGATGACGATCATGCGCCAGCCGATTTTTCAGATTGTTTTGGTAGCAACCAAGGAACAAAGCGACATTATTGCTGAAAAATTTCCGCATTTGACCATTACCCGCAGCAGTCCTTACTCTGCTGACTTGATTTCTAAGGGAATGTCTAAAATCAAGGGGATTGCCCGTGTTGCCAGAGAATTTGACATTGAAATGTCTGAGGTCATGGCTTTTGGCGATTCTGACAATGACATTGAAATGCTGTCCGGTGTTGGCCTGAGTGTTGCTATGGGCAATGCAACTGAGCAGGTAAAAAAAATTGCCAGCTATACAACTGCCAGCAACAATGACAACGGGATTTCAAAAGCTCTGTCACATTTTGGCTTGATTCATCATAAAACGGCCAAAGTCTTTTCAAGCAGTGACGATAATTTCAATAAGGTCAAGGATTTCCATCAGCTGATGGACGGAGAGACCTGCGAAACCCCAAGGGTCTACGATATTGTTGAGGGCGGACACCGTTCAGATTTTAAAGCAGAAGAAATCGTTGAATTTTTATACGCTGCCAGCAACGGCGACCAAGAAGCCTTTGCTCAGGCTGTCCGGCAGCTCCATCAAGCTGTTGATAAAGCAGCCGAAAAGGTCTTAGCCAAGCCGCATCCGGAGACTCCTTTGGTCGGACAGGTGGATGCTTTAACAGACCAGCTGTACTTTACTTATGGTTCCTTTGTTTTGATGGGAGTGGATCCCAAACCTTTTTTTGACACCGTGCACGAAGCTAATATTGGCAAAATTTTCCCAGACGGCAAAGCACATTTTGATCCTGAAACCCATAAAATTCTAAAGCCGGACGACTGGGAAGAGCGCTTTGCGCCCGAACCGGCGATTAAGAAAGAATTGGACCGCCAAATTCAAAAATCCCTGCACAAGTCTTAAAGACTAAGCCTGCTGATGAAGACGGCAAGGGTAGGGATTAAAGTAACTGCGGACCAAAAACTAAAAAACGAACAGCTGATTGTGATGGTGCATCATATATCAGCCTGTTCGTTTTATTTATTATTTATAATGTTTTTTCAGGGTCACGGACAACCAGCAAATCTACCTTAGCGTGGCGAAGAATATATTCTGATGATGAACCGATGAGAAGCCGTTCGAAGGCATTGAGACCGGTTGCTCCAAGCATAATCAGATCTACTTTTTCACGCTCGGGAATTTCGGTAGCTAACAGAGGTTTGGGATTGCCGAATTCAATCACCTGTCTGACATTTTCCAGCCCTCTTTCGCGGGCTTGCTTTTCATAGTCATCTAAGACGCTGTGAGCTTCTTGTTCCAGTTTTTCATAGATGTAAGCATCAAAGGTTGCAACACTTTGGAGTGCACGGGTGTCAACGACATGGGTCAAAAGCAGATTGGCATCATTTCTCAGAGCAACACTGACTCCTTTTTCAAAAGCCAGTTCAGACTCATAGGAGCCATCAATAGCAACCATGATATTTTTGTAAGTAGACATAAGCTAAACCTCCGTCTCATCTTTTACTTATATTGTAACCCTTTTCTGAAAAAAAGTAAAATATATCTGAGCATGCAGAAAGGCCTTATGAGTAGCTATACCCCAAGGAAAGATGAGTTTTTTAATCTTCGGTGAACGAGAGTTACAATCAATACTTTTATGGTGTCGCCGGGAATAAAAACAAGATTGGCTAATAAAGCCTGGTGCAGCGGTATATGGGACTGAACTGTCAGGCCGACAGCACCCATGAAATTGATAAATAATGCTCCTGCCAGCCAGATCAAGAAGAATTCTAAGAAAGCATTGGCCTTGTCAAATTTTTCGGTGACAAGTCCCACAAAAAAGGCTGCAAAAGGATAGGAAAACAAATAGCCTGCTGTGGGTCCCATGAAAGCAGCAATATTGCCGGATCCGCCGGATAAAACCGGCAAACCCAAGGCAGCCAGTACAAGAAAGATAAAGACAGATAAAAATCCGCGCTTAGAACCTAAAAGAGCTCCCGCCAGCATAATGCCCATATTCTGCAGAATGATGGGAACAGGAATAAAGCCAAGAGGGATGCCCGGAATAAAGCCCAGAGCAATGATAATAGCGATCATGACGGCGATTAAAGCGATTGTTTTTGTTTTCATAACAGTAAAAACTCCTTTAGTTAACCTAAAATATCTTTAAGGATAACTGTATTATGGCATATTTTTTAAACAAAAGCAAGAAGAGCTTTAAAGACACCGGCTGCCTGGTCAACAGATGACCTAAAAATGTCTCTTGGCCCTAGAAGTCTGATTGCGATTTTAAGCAAAATGCGCTACAATAATGACACTAATGTAACCAATGAGGTGAAACGATGAGAGAATTTAATAAGTCCATTAAACTTGAGCATGTCGCTTATGATATCCGCGGACCGGTCTTGGAAGAAGCCAACCGCATGATTGCGAACGGTGAGAAGATTTTGCGGCTGAATACCGGCAATCCGGCTGCCTTTGGTCTGACTGCGCCTGATGAGGTTATCCGCGATTTAATTATGAATGCGCGCGAAAGCGAGGGCTATTCGGACTCCAAAGGAATCTTTTCAGCTCGTAAAGCCATTATGCAGTACTGTCAGCTTAAAAATATTCCTGATGTAGACGTGGATGATATTTATATCGGCAACGGCGTGTCTGAAATGATTACCATGTCTATGCAGGGGCTTTTAGATGATGGCGACGAAGTTTTGATACCGATGCCTGACTACCCGCTCTGGACAGCTTCTGTCAGTCTTGCAGGCGGGCACGCTGTTCACTATGTATGTGATGAAAGCTCTGATTGGTATCCGGATATTAATGACATCAAGTCAAAAATCACTTCGAATACAAAAGCCATTGTCATCATAAATCCCAATAATCCCACAGGAGCTCTTTATTCTAAAGATGTGCTGCTGGATATTGTTGAAATCGCCAGACAAAATGACCTGATTATTTTTGCGGACGAGATTTATGACCGTTTGGTTATGGACGGAGGTGAGCATGTAGCAGTTGCCAGCCTGGCGCCTGATTTGTTCTGTGTTTCAATGAACGGTCTGTCAAAATCGCATCGTATTGCCGGTTTTCGTGTCGGCTGGATGGTGCTGTCCGGCCCGAAAAAGCATGTCAAAGACTATATTGAAGGGCTCAATATGCTGTCAAATATGCGTCTTTGTTCCAATGTTTTGGCTCAGCAGGTCATTCAAACGTCCTTGGGCGGTGTACAGTCTATTGATAAGCTCTTGCTGCCGGGAGGCCGCATCTACGAGCAGCGCAATTTCATCTACAAGGCTATGAATGACATTCCCGGAATTACGGCAGTCAAACCGCAGGCAGGACTTTATATCTTCCCTAAGATTGACCGCAGCATGTACCGCATCGATGACGATGAACAGTTCGTGCTTAATTTCCTTAAACAGGAAAAAGTGCTTCTGGTTCACGGCCGCGGCTTTAACTGGATGGAACCGGATCATTTCCGCATCGTTTATCTGCCGCGCGTTGAAGAGCTTTCTGAAATTCAAGAAAAAATGACACGTTTTCTCAGTCAGTATCGAAAATAAAAGGGCTTTCAAAAAAGTTGTCAAACAGTAAGGAATTTTCTGACAATTATTTGCATTCTAAAAAATCCTTTGTTATAATAGTTTTGACTATCAAAGAAAGAGTGACTTATGGCTAATTTATTATTAAAAACACGACGCATTACGTCTATTTTGCAGCGGTCGGCCGAAAGTCTTCAAAGTGATTTACCCTACGATACGATTGCAGATCAGTTGGCTGAAATTATTGACTGTAATACTTGTATTATCGATGGGAACGGCAATATTCTCGGCTATGCGATGAAGTATAAAACCAATACCGATCGCGTTGAAGAATTTTTCCAAGCAAAAAAACTCCCTGAAGACTATGTCAAATCAGCCAGCCGTATCTATGATACTGAAGCTAATCTGTCGGTTGAAAATGAGCTGACGATTTTCCCGGTTGAATCCAAGGATATCTATCCGGATGGCTTAACGACCATTGCTCCTATTTACGGCGGCGGCATGCGGCTGGGCTCTCTGATTATCTGGCGCAATGACAAAGAGTTCAATGATGATGATTTAATTTTAATTGAAATTGCCTCTACGGTTGTAGGGATTCAGCTTTTGAACCTGCAGACAGAAAACCTTGAAGAGACTATTCGCAAGCAAACGGCAGTTAATATGGCAATCAATACCCTGTCTTATTCAGAAATGAAGGCTGTTGCGGCGATTCTCAATGAACTTGACGGGAATGAAGGCCGCCTGACAGCCTCGGTCATTGCCGATCGGATCGGTATTACACGCAGTGTTATCGTCAATGCCCTTCGGAAACTTGAAAGCGCCGGTATCATTGAAAGCCGATCGCTGGGTATGAAAGGGACTTACTTAAAAGTTATTAATGAAGGTATTTTTGATAAGCTGAAGGATTATAGTTAATGACAAAAGCACTGATTTCAATTGACTACACCTATGATTTTGTGGCTGATGACGGTAAGCTGACAGCAGGTGCACCGGCTCAGGCAATCTCAGAAAGGATTGCTCAGGTGACGCAGGCTGCTTACGACAAAGGCGACTATATTTTCTTTGCCATTGACGGGCACGACGAAGGTGATACTTTCCATCCGGAGACGAAACTGTTTCCGCCTCATAATATCAAAGGAACAAGCGGACGTCATTTGTACGGTTCCTTGGCTGATTTTTATGACCGGCATCAAAAGGACAATCGGATCTTCTGGCTGGACAAACGCCACTATTCTGCCTTTTCGGGGACGGATTTGGATATCCGCCTGCGCGAACGTGGAATTACGACCCTTGTTTTGACTGGGGTTCTGACAGATATCTGTGTTTTACATACAGCGGTTGATGCCTATAATCTCGGTTATCAAATCGAAGTTGTCAAGTCGGCTGTGGCCTCTTTAAACGAGGAAAATCATCAATTTGCTCTCAGCCACTTGCAAAATGTGCTGGGTGCAACTATAATAGAATAATCAGAAAATTAAATACGAAGAGAAGCAGAGTAGGCCTTGCGGCTTGTCCAGAGAGCATCCGTTGCTGAGAGAGATGCCAAGCTAAAAGAATCCGAAGAACATGCTTTAATCTCCTATCTTAAAAATTTAGGCGTTTTATTCACGTTACGAATCAAGAGGTTATCAATATTTGATAACAAATAACAGTGGCACCGCGGTCTTCGTCTGTTTGATGAAGGCGGTGCTTTTTTAATTACAATAAAGAGGGAATCATGAAAGAATTATTTATCGGAAATTACGGTACAGAACAAGTAGGACAGCGATTGACGGCTAAAGGCTGGGTTGCTAATATCAGAAACCACGGGAAACTCGCTTTTATTGAACTGCGTGACCGTGAAGGCATTTTGCAGGTGTTTGCAGACAGTACGATTGCTGATTTTGAAAAGCTCCACGACTTGCATAAGGAAAGCATTTTGGCGGTGACCGGTGAGGTTGTTGCCCGCGATGAGCGCTTTGTTAATCCTCACATTAAATCAGGGCAGGTGGAACTGCGGGCAGAAAAGATTGACATTATTGCGGACAGCAAGGCTCTGCCTTTTGAACTGGACAGCCATGCCCATGCCGGGGAGGAAATTCGTCAGAAATACCGCTACCTTGATTTGCGCCGAGAAAAGATGACTTACAATCTCAAACTTCGCCATCAAGTGACAAAAGCCATTCGCGATTACCTTGATCAGGCTGACTTTATTGATGTTGAAACGCCTTATCTGACCAAGTCAACGCCGGAAGGTGCCCGTGACTTTCTGGTGCCGTCACGCGTCTTCAAAAATCAATTTTACGCTCTGCCGCAGAGTCCGCAGATGTTAAAGCAGCTTCTCATGGGAGCGGGCCTTGAGCGTTATTATCAGATCGTCCGCTGTTTTCGTGATGAGGATCTTCGTGGGGATCGCCAGCCTGAATTTACTCAGGTTGACTTGGAGATGAGCTTTGTCAGTGAAGAAGACGTCAGACAGCTGGTAGAAGGCATGCTCAAGGCGGTTGTCGAAGCCAGCAGAGGCATTGACATGCTTGATGATTTTCCGACGATTTCCTATGCAGAAGCCATGAGCCGCTTTGGTTCTGATAAGCCTGACACACGTTTTGCCATGGAGCTTAAAGATTTAACAGAGCTGTCAAAAGGCAATCCGTCACTCTTTTTACAAAAAGGTCTCAAAAAAGAAAACGGTGCTGTTCTGGGTATTTGCGCCAAAGATGCAGCGTCTGCCTTTACCAATCGGCAAATGGCTGCCCTCAAACAGTCAGTTATGGACTTTGGTGTTGCCGGTTTTGCGACAGCGACTGTAGAAAACGGACAAATTACAGGTTCTCTCAAATCGACTTTCAAAGAGCATAATGCGCAATTGCTGGACTTGTTTGGAGCTGAGGACGGAGATTTGATTTTCTTTGTAACAGGATCTTTGAAACGCGTGCAGGAAGCTCTCGGTGCCTTGCGCTTGAAACTGGCTAAAGACCTGGGTCTGATTGATGAGCGCCAGCTGAATTTTCTCTGGGTGACAGACTGGCCGCTGCTGGAGTGGAATGAAGACTTGGGCCGCTACCAGGCTATGCATCATCCTTTCACCCAAGGAGCTTTTGAAGAGGGCAGCAACTGGCAGGAAAATCCTGAAAAGATCATGAGCCGTGCCTATGACATTGTTTTAAACGGCTATGAAATCGGCGGGGGGAGTCTTAGGATTCATGAACGTTCTGTACAGGAAGCTATGTTTGAGCTGCTGGGCATGAAAAAGGCTGACTATGAACGCGATTTTGGTTTCTTCCTTGAAGCTTTAGACTATGGCTTCCCGCCTCATGGAGGGTTAGCTTTGGGGCTTGATCGCTTGGTTATGATTTTAGCAGGAGAAGAAAATATTCGTGAAGTCATCGCCTTTCCTAAAAACGGTCAGGGAGCGGATCCCATGCTTGAGAGCCCAAGCTTTGTCGGAGAGCATCAATTGGCGGATTTACGCCTTGATTTGCGTGACTAAGCTGCTGCTTTTATGGTAAAATAAAAAAGTTAGTGATATTTTATTAAGGAGAAAAGAATGAAGATTTCAGAAGCTGAAGTTCGCCATGTGGCCAATTTGTCTAAGTTGAAATTCTCGGATAGCGAAACGGCAGAATTTGCGACAACATTGACCAAGATTGTGGACATGGTCGAATTACTAAATGAAGTTGATACAAAAGGCGTGCCTTTTACTTCCAATGTAGCTGATAACATCAATTACATGCGTGAAGATGTTTCTGTACCGGGCTGGAGCCGTGAGGAACTGTTCAAAAATGTTCCGGAACACGAAGATAATTTGATTAAAGTGCCTGCGATTATTGATGACGGAGGAGATGCCTAATGACTTTTAACAATAAGACGATTGATGAATTACATGATCTTCTCGTCAATAAAGAAATTTCAGTACTTGAATTAACCAAAGAAACACTGAAAGATATTAAAGAGCGGGAAGATCAGGTGGGCTCTTTTATCACTGTAACTGAAGAAGAAGCCTTGGCACAGGCGGCAGCACTTGACCAAAAAGGTGTTGATGCCGACAACGTCATGTCAGGTATTCCTTTGGCTGTCAAGGACAATATTTCAACAAAGAACATCCTGACAACAGCTGCGTCAAAAATGCTTTATAACTACAAGCCTATTTTTGATGCAACTTCTGTTGAAAAGCTCTATGCTAAGGACATGGTCATTATCGGGAAAACCAATATGGATGAATTTGCTATGGGCGGTTCAACAGAAAATTCCTATTTTAAACTGACTAAAAATGCTTGGAATCAAGACAAGGTAGCCGGTGGATCGTCCGGCGGTTCCGCTACTGCAGTAGCTTCCGGTCAGGTGCGTCTGTCTCTTGGTTCTGATACCGGCGGCTCTATCCGCCAGCCTGCAGCTTTCAATGGGGTTGTGGGGCTCAAACCGACTTACGGCCGTGTGTCACGTTTTGGCTTGATTGCTTTTGGCTCTTCTTTAGATCAAATCGGTCCTTTCTCGCAAACCGTTAAAGAAAACGCCCAATTGCTCAATGTCATCTCAGGTCACGACAAGAAAGATTCAACCTCTTCTCAGGAAGCAGTGCCTGATTTCACCCAGTTTATCGGTAAGGACATCAAAGGAATGAAGATTGCCCTGCCTAAAGAATACATTGGTGAGGGTATTGATGACAAGATTAAAGAAACCATTTTAAAAGCAGCTAAGCACCTTGAAAGTTTGGGAGCTGTTGTTGAGAAAGTCAGTCTGCCACACAGTAAATACGGCGTAGCGGTTTACTACATTATTGCATCGTCAGAAGCGTCTTCCAACTTACAGCGTTTTGACGGTATTCGCTATGGTTATCGCACCAGCGACTATGAAAATCTGGATGATGTCTATGTCAATACCCGCAGCGAAGGCTTTGGTGAGGAAGTCAAACGCCGTATTATGCTTGGAACCTTCAGCCTGTCATCCGGCTACTACGATGCCTACTTTAAAAAGGCCGGTCAGGTTCGAACGCTGATCATGGAAGACTTTAAAAAGATTTTTGCAGATTATGATTTGATTTTAGGTCCGACAGCACCGACTGTGGCCTATGACTTAGATTCCCAGCACCACGATCCGGTTGCCATGTATTTAGCCGATCTTTTGACTATTCCGGTGAATTTGGCCGGTCTTCCGGGGATCTCGATTCCAGCCGGTCTGGCAGATGGGCTTCCTGTGGGAATGCAGCTTATCGGCAAGCCGTTTGATGAAGCTAAAATCTATCAAGCAGCAGCAGCCTTTGAGGCGACAACAGATTATCACAAACAGCAGCCCGTTATTTTTGGAGGTGACAACTAATGAATTTTGAAACAATCATCGGCTTAGAAGTCCACGTTGAGTTAAAAACAAATTCAAAAATTTTCTCACCTGCACCGGCTCATTTCGGAGAAGATCCAAATGCCAATACCAATATTGTCGACTGGTCTTTCCCGGGTGTCTTGCCCGTTATAAATAAGGGTGTTATCGATTATGGGATCAAAGCAGCCTTAGCGCTCAATATGGATATCCACCAAAGGATGCATTTTGACCGAAAAAATTATTTCTATCCGGACAATCCTAAGGCCTATCAAATTTCTCAGTTTGATGAGCCGATTGGCTATAACGGCTGGATTGAAATTGAATTAGAAGACGGAAGTACCAAGAAAATCCGCATTGAACGTGCCCACTTGGAAGAAGATGCCGGGAAAAATACCCATGGTGCGGACGGCTATTCTTATGTCGACCTTAACCGTCAGGGCGTTCCCCTGATTGAAATCGTATCAGAAGCCGATATGCGCTCGCCAGAAGAAGCTTATGCTTATTTGACAGCGCTCAAGGAAATTATCCAGTATACCGGTATTTCCGATGTCAAGATGGAAGAAGGGTCTATGCGGGTTGATGCCAACATCTCTATCCGTCCTTACGGTCAGGAAGAATTTGGCGTTAAAACAGAGCTGAAAAACCTCAACTCTTTCAATTTTGTGCGCCGCGGCCTGGCTTATGAGGAAAAACGTCAGGCAGAAGTGCTGCGCGCAGGCGGTGAGATTCAGCAGGAAACCCGCCGTTATGATGAAGCAACAGGTGAAACTCTGCTCATGCGTGTCAAGGAAGGGTCAGCCGACTACCGCTATTTCCCAGAGCCTGATCTGCCAATCTTTGAAATTGAAGATGAGTGGATTGAAAAGGTTCGGGCGGAATTGCCGGCCTTTCCAAAAGAACGCCGTACGAAATATGTCAATGACTTAGGTCTGTCGGCTTATGATGCTGCCCAATTAACCAGCTCAAAAGCTATTTCAGATTTCTTTGAAGCTGCAGTAGCTAAAGGAGCAGATGCCAAGTCTGTTTCTAATTGGCTGCAGGGAGATGTGGCACAGTATCTCAATGCAGAAGGCCAAAGCATCGACCAAATCGGCTTAACACCTGAAAACTTAACAGAAATGCTTAAGCTGGTAGCTGATGGCACTATCTCTTCTAAAATTGCTAAAAAAGTCTTTGTGCACTTAGCTAAAAACGGCGGTTCAGCCGAAGAATATGTCAAATCAGCCGGTCTTGTCCAAATCTCAGATCCGGCTCAGCTCCTGCCAATCATTCAGGAAGTCTTTGCCAACAATGAAAAAGCCCTTAATGACTACAAGGGCGGCAATAAAAATGCGGCCAAGTCCCTCGTCGGCCAAATCATGAAAGCAACCAAAGGCCAAGCCAACCCACAGGTAGCACAAAAACTGCTTAATGAAGAATTGGAGAAGCTGGTTGATTAAATGTGTCGTTATTTTGTTTTTATAAAGAGCAAGCAAAAAATGCTTGCTTTCAGACTGAAGAAAAAGTCTATTTTCTCAAAAAGTAATATTTTATTATGATACTTTCCTTAGGTAGCACGGACGATAGCGACTTCCTTCGGAATTCCATGCCTAGATTTTGAGCCTAGGTCTCAAAATCTCCGAGAGGCAGAAACTCAATGTTTCTGCCTCTTTTGCTACATCGGAAAGTATCGGGGGAGGTTTTGATCGTTTCTATATTATTTTACAAAATAGAAAAGTGATACGATTCTATGATGAAATTTTAGAGAGAATTTAGTTTTGGGAGATTGTCTACAACCTGAGCAAGCAAAAAGTGCTTGCTTTTTCTTTGTTTTATTTTATAATCAAGTGAAGAAGTAAAAATGAGGACATTATAATATGATGGTTATCTGTTACAGGAGCTTAAAAATGGCTTTTGCGGCAACTGTTTATTTAGGAGGTGAACAGATATGGTATTAGAAAATAAACTAGGCTTGACATCATCTCCGGAGCTGGCGCGAGCTGAGGAAAAAATCAGTAAGGAACGTGCCAAATGTCTCTTTGAAAAAGATCTGCTCAGGTCTCAAAAAGCCGGGACTTACGATACATTGGCCTTTATTCACCGCTTTCTGTTTGAAGATGTTTATGACTTTGTGGGGGAGCTTCGCACAGTCAATTTAGCCAAAGGAAATTTTCGCTTTGCTTCTCTTGTTTATCTGGAGCAAGCATTAGCTAATATTGATAAAATGCCCCAGTCCACCTTTGATGAGATTATTGAAAAATATGTAGAGATGAATATTGCCCATCCTTTTCGTGAAGGCAACGGCCGCAGCATGCGCTTGTGGCTGGATCATTTATTAAAACATGAGCTCGGTTGGGTGGCAGACTGGTCTTTAGTTGATAAAGATGACTACTTATTAGCAATGGAGCGCAGCCCTATTCGAGATATTGAGATTAAACATATTTTACGGCAGGCGCTGACCGATCGGGTGGACAGTCGTGAGATTTACATGAAAGGCGTTGACCATAGTTATTACTATGAAGGCTATACACTTTATAAAACGGATGAGTTATAGAAAGGATTTTCAGGAGATAACCGGTGGGAAAGAGCTTAACAGTCAAGAAAGGTTCTTGAAGAAAAAGAAAGTCATTAGTTGTCACGTAAAGAGAGGTAAGCTGAAAAACTTACTTCTTTTTTCTCTACCTCAAAGCCCTGCTATTTTGTAAAAAATATGTTAAAATAAAGGGTACTATTTTATTTGGAGAAGTCTGTGAGTATTGAAAATTATCGACCCGATTTTGTGGTGGAAGCTGTTTACGATTTGACCCCTGATAGCCTGCGAAAACACGGAATTAAGGCCGTTCTTGTGGATCTGGACAATACCTTAATCGCCTGGAATCATCCGGATGGAACACCCGAGCTGCGTGAGTGGCTGGACAGTATGACTGAGGCTGATATGCCGGTAGTTGTGGTTTCCAATAACAGCCATGCGCGTGTCAGACGTGCGGTAGAGCGGTTTCATGTGGACTTTGTCAGTCGGGCCATGAAGCCTTTTGCACATGGGATTAATGCGGCGGTCAGCCGCTATGGCTTTTCAAAAGATGAAGTGGTCATGGTCGGAGATCAGCTTATGACAGATATTCGTGCGGCTCACCGAGCGGGAATCAGGAGTATTTTAGTGAAACCTCTGGTTGAATCCGATGCCTGGAATACCAAGTTTAATCGTGCGCGTGAGCGCCGGGTTTGGAAAAAAATTGAAGAAAAATACGGTAAATTCGTATACAAAAAGGAAATCTAAGTGGAAGCATTATTTTGTATCGGCTGCGGAGCCCAAATTCAAACGCAGGAAAAAGATCAAGCAGGTTACACACCTCAATCGGCTTTAGAAAAGGGATTGGAAACAAACGAAGTCTATTGCCAGCGCTGTTTTCGGCTGCGTCACTACAATGAAATCACCGATGTGCATATCTCTGATGATGCTTTTTTGAAGCTTTTGCACGAAGTGGGCGACAGCCATGCGCTTGTTGTTAATGTGGTTGATATTTTTGACTTCAACGGATCAGTTATTCCCGGTCTGCCGCGCTTTGTCTCCGGCAATGATGTTCTTTTGATCGGCAATAAAGCTGACATTCTGCCTAAATCTGTAAAGGCTGCTAAGGTAAAACAGTGGCTGAAAGAGCGAGCTCATGAGGAAGGCCTTCGTCCGGTTGATGTTCTCTTGACCAGTGCGCAAAATCATTATGCCATCAAGGAATTGATAGAGCGTATTGAAGAGCTGCGTAAGGGCCGTGATGTTTATGTGGTCGGCGTTACCAATGTCGGCAAGTCAACGCTGATTAACGCTATCATTAGGGAGATTACCGGGAACAAGGATGTGATTACCACTTCACGCTTTCCGGGAACGACGCTGGATAAAATCGAAATTCCGCTGGATGACGGCAGCTATATCTTTGATACACCGGGGATTATCCACCGCCATCAGATGGCTCATTACCTGTCGGGCAAGGCGCTCAAATACATCAGTCCTAAAAAGGAAATCAAGCCTAAAACCTATCAGCTTAATCCTGAACAGACCCTCTTTTTAGGCGGTTTGGGCCGCTTTGATTTTATTGCCGGTGAGAAGCAGGGCTTTACCGCTTATTTTGACAATAATCTGCAGCTTCATCGGACCAAATCAAGAGGGGCAGATGCTTTTTATGATAAGCATGTTGGCGGTCTTTTGACACCGCCGGACAAGAAAGAACTGGAAGATTTCCCGCAGCTGGTGAAACATGAGTTTACCCTTAAAGAAAAGACGGATGTTGTCTTTTCCGGCTTAGGCTGGATTCGGGTCAAAGGACCAGCAAGGATTGCTGCTTGGGCACCGCAGGGCGTCGCTGTAGTGACACGAAAAGCATTAATATAAAAACATAAAGGAAGATTATGGCATTAACAAGTAAACAAAGAGCTTTTTTAAAGAGTGAAGCCCATTCGCTTAAGCCGATTGTCCAAATCGGCAAGAACGGCCTCAACGATCAAATTAAAACAAGTATCCGAAAGGCTCTGGATGCACGCGAACTGATCAAGGTGACGCTTTTGCAGAATACGGATGAGGATATCCATGACGTTGCAGAGATTCTGGAAGAGGAAATCGGTCTTGAGACAGTTTTGAAAATCGGCCGTATTTTGATTCTGTACAAGGAATCCAGCCGCAAGGAAAATCGGAAAATTTCAGCTAAAGTTAAAACAATCTAAAGAGTTGATTTTGATAGTGGAGGCAAGATGGCTTTAGAACTGTTGACACCTTTTACCAAGGTGGAATTGGAAGAAGAAAAAAAAGAAAGCAATCGTAAACAGGTTGGTATTTTGGGAGGCAATTTTAATCCTGTCCACAATGCCCATTTGCTTGTTGCGGATCAGGTAAGGCAGCAGCTGGGACTTGATCAGGTGCTTTTGATGCCTGAGTTTATACCGCCTCATGTTGATAAGAAAGAAACCATTGATGAAAAGCACCGTCTAAAGATGCTGCAGCTGGCGATTGAAGGTATTGAAGGGCTTGATATTGAAACGATTGAGCTGGAACGCAAAGGAGTCTCCTATACGTACGACACCATGAAACTGCTGACTGAAAAAAATCCGGATGTTGATTATTATTTCATCATCGGTGCTGATATGGTTGACTATCTGCCTAAATGGCACAGGATTGACGAATTAGTGCAGCTGGTGCAGTTTGTCGGTGTTCAGCGGCCTAAGTATAAGGCCGGGACTTCTTATCCGGTGATTTGGGTGGATGTGCCATTGATGGATATTTCATCCAGCATGCTGAGAGAGTTTATCCGTAAAAATCGGAAGCCCAATTTTCTATTGCCCAAGCCGGTTCTGGACTACATTGAGAAAGAAGGACTGTATCAATGACCTATGAAACTTATATCGGTCTGACGCGTGAGAGTCTGTTAGAAAAATTAAAGGCCAAGCTTTCCAAAAAGCGCTTGAAACATATGCTGGGTGTTGAAAAAGCCAGTGTCTACTTGGCTGAAATCAATGGCTATGATACTGAAAAGGCAGGGCTTGCAGGACTCTTGCACGATTATGCCAAGGAGCTGTCCGATGAGGACTTCCTTGCTTTAATTGACAAGTATGACCTCGATTCTGACCTTAAAAATTGGGGTAATGAAGTCTGGCACGGTATGGTCGGCATTTACAAGATTCAAGAAGATTTAGGGTTAAAAGACAAGGAGATTTTGCGGGCTATCGAAATCCATACGGTCGGAAGCAGCCACATGACAACTTTGGATAAGATTGTCTATGTGGCGGATTATGTTGAGGCTAATCGCGATTTTCCCGGTGTAGACAGGGCGCGTGAGATTGCTGAGGAGTCGCTGGATAAGGCGGTGGCCTATGAAACGGCACACACAGTTGAACATTTAGCACATCTGGCTGTGCCGATTTATCCGCAAACACTGGAAACTTATAATGCTTATGTAGATTATTTAAGAGAGGATTAGATGAAGGACAAAGAGTTATTAGAAATCATCGTCAAGGCTGCTGATGAAAAGCGGGCTGAAGATATTGTCGTATTAGATTTACAAGGGCTGACGACCTTGACAGATTATTTTGTTATTATGCACGCGACCAACAGCCGTCAGCTGGAAGCTATTGCTGATAATATTCGTGAGCAGGTAATCGCTGCAGGCGGCGATGCCAGCCATATCGAAGGTGACTCAAAAGGCGGCTGGGTGCTGCTTGATCTCAATGATGTGGTTGTGCATATCTTTTCAGAAGAAGAGCGTCTCCACTACAACCTTGAAAAACTCTGGCACGAAGCGCCGCTGGTGGACGTATCAGAATACTTAGCCTAAAAGATAACCTTGCCGTCTGGCAAGGTTTTTGACCACTGAATAGAAAGTATTAGCGACCGAAGCTTCGCTTCTGCCCCTACTGCCTAAAGCAACAATCAAAAACGACATATATTATGGAAAAAAATTACGAAAAATTTGCATCGGTTTACGATGCTATCATGGACGATTTGCTCTACGATCTCTGGACCGACTTTTCGCTCCGCCATTTGCCACAAGATAAAGAAAACAAGAAACTCCTAGAGCTGGCCTGCGGCACTGGTATTCAGTCTATTCGCTTCAAGCAGGCTGGTTTTGATGTGACCGGACTGGATTTGAGTGCGGATATGCTGGATCTGGCACGAAAACGTGCTGAGGAGGCGCACTTAGACATTCCTTTTGTGCAGGGCAATATGCTGGATTTATCTTCTATTAGCAACTTTGATTTTGTAACCTGTTATTCGGATTCGCTCTGCTATTTGCAGGATGAGGTGGAGGTTGGCGATGTTTTTGCGCAAGTTTACGCGCATCTTAATGATGGCGGGATTTTCATTTTTGATGTGCATTCGACTTATCAGACGGACGAGGTTTTCCCGGGCTATTCTTACCATGAAAATGCCGAAGACTTTGCCATGGTATGGGATACTTATGAGGACGAGGCACCACATTCGGTTGTCCACGAGCTGACCTTTTTCATTCAGGACGAAGACGGGCGTTTCACGCGCTACGATGAGGTCCACGAAGAACGCACCTATGAAATTTTAACCTATGACATCTTGCTGGAGCAGACAGGCTTCAAAAAGGTGACAGTCTATGCGGACTTTGAAGATAAGGAACCGACAGCAACAAGCAAGCGCTGGTTTTTTGTGTGTGAGAAGTAGGGATGTAGAAAAACAGAATTCAGTGCTTTTAAACAGTGCTGAGTTTTTCATTTGAGTATCCTTTCGTTCATTGATGGGAATAATCAAACTGCAAGATTATGAGATTGGCCTGTTACCAAACATTTGATGATTTTCATGCAAAATGAACCTATCGGCAATGGAAAATCTATTCGCACGTTGTCTTAATGAATGCCTAGATACTTATTTGAATATATTATCCTATGCAGAAAATGAGAACTAGTAAAATCGTTGTGTCTTGTAAAACACCTGAAGAGCCCTAAATTAAGGGCTTTTTGTGATATAATGGAAAAAAAGAAAAAGTAAATTTTATGTCTAGAGATTATAATGAGTCGGCTTAGTTAAGTTATTAATTTTGCAAAAACTATAAAAATAGGTAAGAGAAATTTTTTGACTTATAATTAATTTTATAGATAAAACAGGAGTAGAAATATGGATTATAGTACAGATAGACCAATTCATACAGCAGAAGATGATTTATTAGGCAGATCATCATTTTCAAGGCAATTGGGGAAAGCAATCTATGAGTATAGTGGAAAAGATGGTTTAGTAATAGGTTTATTCGGGAAATGGGGAACTGGCAAGACTTCTGTTATTAATATGGCAGAAAATGAAATTATTAAGTTTTCGAAAAATGATGAAAATAAGCCATTGATAATGAAATTTGCTCCATGGAATTACTCTGATAAGGATAATCTTATTAGTCTATTTTTTCAAAGTTTGAAAAATAAAATAGAAGTTCAAGATAATGAAGAAATTAAAAAGAAGGTAGGAAAAGCATTAAGAGATTATTCAAGTGCTTTTGATGTGCTGTCAACTGTTCCAGTACTCAGTACGGGTGCTATAGTGGCAAAGATGTTTGCGAAAAGCTTAGGAGATAGATGGATACAAGGTACCGATTTAGATAAGACGAGAGAAATTCTTGAAAGAGCACTGATTGAAGTTGGTAAAAAGATTATTATTGTAATTGATGATATAGACCGACTAACTAATTCACAAATTAGAGATATTTTTCAATTAGTAAAACAAGTAGCTGATTTTCCTAATGTAATATATGTATTAGCTATGGATAGAAATGTAGTTCGTAGTGCTTTAACAGAAGTACATAATATAGATGGAAATGAATACTTAGAAAAAATTATTCAAATACCATTTGAATTGCCAGAATTAAGAAAATCAAAATTACATAATATATTTTTTACTAAACTTGGTCAGGTTATTGATAATCTTCATAATAAAGTAGAGTGGGATGAAAATTATTGGAGTAATGTTTTCAGAAACTGCATTGAGCCATTTATTCATACTTTAAGAGATGTTAATAGAGTAATTAATACATTTCAATTTAGATATAGTTTAGTTTATCAGGAAACTTCCTTTGAGGACATGTTAGGGATTACCACTCTCGAGGTACTAGAACCAGAATTATATAAATGGATTGCCAGTAATAAGGATGCTGTTTGTGGAGGATTTATGCATGGCTTTTTGTCAAATAGTAATAACAAACCAGATTATAGAAAATCGTATCATAACGAGTTTGAAAGATTAGGTCTAGATCCTGATTTAGCAATAAGCTGTGTTTCAACTATGTTTCCTGTATTTGCTAAAGATGCTAAGGAACACCAATACAGTTATCAGTCATCTTCAGATGCGAGGGCTGGTATGAGAGTTGCAGATGAAAGAAGATTTGAATTGTATTTTATGTTTGATTTAGAAGATATAAAAGTTTCTAGAAATATGATTAATAGCTGTATATATGAACTTGAAAAAAACTATTTGACAGCAACTATTGAAATTATTAATATACAGGGGAATATTGTCTATTTTCTAGATGAATTAAAAGCATTAGTTGATAAAATTCCATATGCTCGCTTGACTTTACTTGCTTCAGTCATACTTGATTTACAAGGTGAATTTAAAGGTGAGGAGCAAAAATATATCTTTTCAATATCGGCAAGGGATAAGGCTGAATATCTTGTATATGATATTATAGATAGGCTTAAAACGGAGGAAGAAAAGTATAGGCTCGTTCGTTCATCGGTAGAAAATATTGATGAATCTACTTGTGGTGTGATGGCCCGAATCATCAACAGGATAGAACTTGCATATGGAAGATTAGCGGGAGATTCAGAAAAAGAAGAGAACCAAATTATTACCCTATCTCATCTTAAAAAGCTTGAGAGAATTTATGTAGATAGGATTAGTATGGTTGCAGATTCTGAGTCATTTTTGAATATAGATGAAATGAATATTATTTTCTACTTGTGGCAGTGTTTTGATAGAGATGGAGCCAAGGTTTATTTGGAAGAGTTGTTTAAAAATGAAGTGAATAAACTAAAATTTATTTGTGGGATGGCGAGTAGATGGAGAGGTAGTGATGGGAATGGTTGGAGTTTTTCTACAAAACATTATTCTGAATATATTTCACAAGATGAAATATATAATACAATTCAAAGTTTTGATAAGAACAAATTAGATGAATTTACCGAAATTGAATAAATTAAATTGGCTTCGTTTGTTTTGAATCATCATAAAGGTGATATGGAGTATGCTAATGATCAAGAGGCAATGGAGCTTGTAAATAAGTGGAGAATGGAAAGTACTCTTGATTCAGACAGGAAAATAAAACATTAAGAAAATATAGTTATTTTATCGCTCATTATTTTGAGCGATAAAATGAGCGATAAAAATCTAGAAAGGAGCACTTCATGTCAATCATAGGCATCATCGCCGAATTTAATCCTTTTCATAATGGGCACAAGTATCTGCTGGAGCAGGCGCAAGGGCTAAAGATTGTGGTTATGAGCGGCAACTTTGTGCAGCGCGGTGAGCCCGCTATTATTGATAAATGGACCCGGGCGCAGATGGCGCTGGAAAATGGCGCCGACCTTGTGGTGGAGCTGCCTTTTCTCGTCTCCGTGCAGTCCGCTGACTATTTTGCGGCAGGTGCTGTGACTATCCTGCATCGGCTGGGCATTGATACTCTGGACTTTGGCACGGAGGAAGTGCTGGATTATCAGTGCTTATCTGATGTTTATGGAGAAAAGGCAGAGCAGATGGAGGCCTTTGTCCAAACGCTGCCAGATGACCTGTCCTATCCGCAGAAAACACAGAAAATGTGGGAAACCTTTGCGGGGGTTAAATTCTCAGGAGAAACACCTAACCACATTCTTGGGCTTGCCTACGCCAAAGCTTGCGCAGGGAAGAACATCCAACTGCAGCCTATCCGGCGTATTGGGGCAGGCTATCATTCCGATGAGAAAATCGAGATTGCTTCGGCAACGGCTATTCGCAGGCACATCACCGATAAGTCATTTGTGGAAAAGTCTGCGCCCAGCAGTGGCTTGATCTTAAGTTCTCCGCAGGTATCCTGGGAGAATTATTTCCAGCTGTTGAAATATCAAATTTTGACCCATCCGGATTTAACTCAAATCTTTCAAGTCAATGCGGAACTGGCCAGCCGTATCAGCTCAGCTATTCGGAGCGCAGCGACGGCAGAAGAACTGGTGGAAAAAGTTGCTACCAAACGCTACACCAAGGCGCGTGTGCGCCGCATCCTGACCTATATCCTGTTCAATGCCAGAGAAGCTGACTTGCCGAGAGCAGTCCATGTTCTCGGCTTCACCGAAACAGGGCGCAAACATCTTAAAACGCTAAAGAAATCTGTGGATATCATCTCTCGCATCGGCGCTGAACCATGGGATCCCATGACCCAGAAGGCCGACCAGGTCTATCAGCTGGGGAACCCAAAAATCACAGAGCAAACCTGGGGACGGGTGCCGATAACCATCAAAAATGAAGTCCAGTAAAAATGCTGCGCTTCATTTTTTTGTATTCAGATGTCAAAACTAAAGAAATGAAAGTTTGTTTTCTGCTGCAAACCTGGCCATTAAGTTTAGGGACATCATCAAAATCACAAGTGAAAACGGTTTTATGTTATAATAGTATTAATCTATCTAAGGAGGAAAAGGAGCAGATGAAAACAATAAATATTGCAAACGGTCCGCAAAATGTACCGGTACTTATTCAAGGCTGTATGCGCATGCCCAGTCTGAGCAATGAAGAGGCAGCTAAGGTTATTAAGACTGCTTTTGCTGCCGGTATTACTTTTTTTGACCATGCGACTTGTTATGGTGAAGACGGTGCTGCCGAGCGGCGTTTTGGTGAGGCTTTTAAATTGACAGGTATCAAGCGTGAGGACATTTTTTTACAGTCTAAATGCGGTCTGCGGTTTGAACGCAATGAATTTGACTGGACTAAGGAAAATATTTTAGCCAGCGTTGACGAAAGTCTGGAACGTCTTCAGACAGATTATTTAGATTCGCTTTTGCTTCATCGGCCGGATGTACTCTTTGATCCTGAAGAAGTAGCGGCAGCTTTTGATGAACTGGAAAAAAGCGGTAAAGTTCGCCATTTTGGTGTCAGCAATCTGATGCCCCTGCAAATTGACTTGCTCAAAAAATATGTTAAGCAGCCTCTGGTTTTCAACCAGCTGCAGCTTTCTTTGGAGCAATCCCAGCTGATTGATCAGCCGCTCTACATGAATAATAAAGAAACAGAGATGTCTGTCAACCGTGACGGCGATGCTCTTGATTACTGCCGGCTGCATGATATTACGATTCAAGCCTGGTCACCGCTTCAATACGGTTTCTTTGAAGGAACTTTTGTTGATAATCCAAAATTCCCAGAATTAAATGAGGTTTTGGAAAAATTTGCCCGTCGTGAAGGAGTGACAAAAGCAGCCGTAGCTTTAGCGTGGATTTTGCGCCATCCTGCTAAAATGCAAGTCATCATCGGCAGCATGAATCCTGAACATATCAAAGAAGCTGCACAGGCCAGCAAGGTTACGCTGTCTCATCACGACTGGTATGAACTCTATCTGGCATCAGGAAAATACCTGCCATAGTGTGCAGAGTTGCTAAGTGTTAAAAATAAGTGTGCAAAATTGTTACGCTGAGAGAGGACGTCTTGTCCTCTTTTTTTTGCTAAAGCAAATCTAACCGCTAACTTGAGATAGGAAATTCCTATTTTACTATCTTCTTTCAAAATGCTATAATAATAGAGTTATTGAGGAATAGCTTCTGCTATTTCCAAAAGAAATTTAAATAAAAAAGGACGGGATTCAAAGCTGAAGAGCTGAATCGGTCCTTTTATATCAAGATAAAGGAGACTTTCATGGGACGTAAATGGGCAAATATTGTTGCAAAAAAGACTGCTAAAGATGGCGCAAACTCAAAGGTCTATGCTAAGTTTGGCGTTGAGATCTATGTGGCTGCCAAGCAAGGTGATCCGGATCCGGAGTCAAATTCAGCTTTGAAATTCGTGCTTGAACGCGCTAAGCAAGCGCAGGTGCCTAAACACGTTATTGATAAGGCGATTGATAAGGCCAAGGGAAATACAGATGAAACCTTTGTTGAAGGACGTTATGAAGGCTTTGGCCCCAATGGCTCAATGATTATTGTGGATACACTAACATCAAATGTTAACCGTACAGCTGCAAACCTTCGGGCTGCCTTCGGAAAAAACGGAGGAAACATGGGAGCTGCAGGTTCTGTTTCTTACATGTTTGATAAGAAAGGTGTTATTGTTTTTGCAGGCAATGATGCTGATGCTGTCTTTGAACAGCTCTTAGAAGCAGATGTTGATGTGGAAGACGTTGAAGCAGAAGACGGCAGCATTACCGTCTATACGGCTCCGACTGATCTGCATAAGGCACTTGAAGCTTTGCGTGCTTCAGGGATTGAAGAATTTCAGATTACAGAACTTGAAATGATTCCGCAGTCTGAGGTTGCTTTGGAAGGGGAAGATCTCGAAATCTTTGAAAAGTTGGTAGATGTCCTTGAAGATGATGACGATGTCCAAAAAGTTTATCACAATGTAGAAGGATTATAAGATAAAAGGTCTGCATAGCAGGCCTTTTCTTTAAGCGCAATTCTTGAAAAGTTATTTTAAAAGGGCTATCATAGGGATATTAAAGAAAGAAGTGAGGAAAAATATGTCAACTTTTGCAGAAGATATAAAAGATTTTCAGCCGGTGACAGCTCAAGAAGCACAAGAACAAATTGACAGCGGTGAACGGTTTATTCTTTTTATCGGCCGCTCCACCTGTCCTTTCTGCCGGCGATTTGCACCCAAGCTGAGTAATGCAGCTAAAGCTGACCATCAGGCAGTCGCCTTTTTAAACAGTGAAGATCAAACTGATTTAAAGGGGATTCAGGAACTGCGCAGTGCCTATTCTGTCAACACTGTTCCGGGGCTTTTGGTAGCTCAAAATGGTCACATCAAGGTGGTTTGTGACTCGTCGCTTTCAGAAGAAGCTATCCGTGATTTTATGGCTTAACGCTTACAATCCCTGCTCTCAGGGATTTTTTTGCTGACTTTCCTCTTGCTCTTAAGGCTTAATTTTGTTATAGTATTTGATGACTTTAAATGATGAGGAGAATTAACTATGTCTTATACGACACTTATTATGTTTGCTGTTCTTATTGGAGCGATTTTTTTGATGCAGCGGTCTCAGAAAAAGCAGGCTCAGGAACGCCAAAATCAGCTCGATGCAATCACTAAAGGCGACGAAGTGGTAACTATTGGCGGCATGTACGCTGTTGTAGATGAAGTGGATAAAGACAGCAAAAAAATTGTTCTTGACGTTGATGGAGTATTCCTTCCTTTTGAATTGACAGCAATCAAGCGTGTCATTGCTAAGGGAGACAGTGCATCTTTGCCGCAGGAAGAAGCAGATGAAGCAGTTGAGGCGTCAGAGACCGCTTCAGAAACAGAATCTGCTATTGAAGAATAATACTAATCCAACCCCTCAATCATGCCAGATTGGGGTTTTTTAGGCGAAAGAACGGTCACAATTCTCAAATTATGGTAAAATAGAAATAATAGTATTTTTTAAGGAAAAGTAATGTTTGCATTTAAGAGAAAAAAACAAGATGTCAAATTAGCCAAAATCCCCAATCATATTGCTATTATTATGGATGGCAACGGGCGATGGGCTAAGAAACGCTTAAAACCGCGTGTTTTTGGGCATAAGGCGGGAATGGACGCTTTGCAGAAAGTGACGATAGCTGCTTCAGATTTAGGAGTTAAGGTTCTGACGGTTTACGCCTTTTCAACGGAAAACTGGAGCCGCCCTCAAGATGAAGTCAAATTCATCATGAATCTGCCGGTAGAATTTTTTGACAAATATGTCCCCAAACTCCACAAAAACAATGTTCGTATCGTGGTCATCGGGGATAAGGAAGGTCTGCCCAAGCCTACTTTAGATGCTTTGGAGCGTGCCCGAGAAATGACCAGGCACAATTCAGGGCTGATTTTAAATTTTGCCTTGAATTACGGCGGCCGTGCTGAGATCACCAATGCTGTAAAATTAATTGCTCAGGATGTCTTGGATGCCCGCCTGAATCCCGGAGATATTACAGAAGATCTTATTGCTGCCTACCTGATGACTGACAGCCTTCCTTACTTGTACCGGGATCCTGATTTAATCATCAGAACCAGCGGAGAAATGCGGCTCAGCAACTTCTTGCCTTGGCAGTCCGCTTACAGTGAATTCTATTTCACCGAGGTTTTGTGGCCTGACTTTGACAGGGATGCCCTGCTTTTGGCTATTGAAGAATTCAATCATCGTCACCGTCGGTTTGGCGGCGTTTAGAAGGAGTTTATCATATGCAGAAACGAGTTATTTTCGGAGGGGCGGCCTTAGCTGTTTTTCTGCCTTTCTTGTTCTTAGGAGGAATCTTTTTTCAGCTTTTTGTCGGCATTTTAGCGATGATCGGTGTGTCAGAAATGCTGAGAATGAAGGGCCTGGAAATCTTTTCATTCGAAGGCATCCTGACAATGCTTGCAGCCTTTGTGCTGACAGTGCCTTTAGGCAGCTACTTAACTTTTTTGCCCATTGACGGCAATTTTAGTTCTTTTAGCTTGGTCGTATTCCTGATTTTAGCAGGAACAGTTCTCAATACCGGACATTACTCTTTTGAAGACGCGGCTTTCCCGATTGCTTCCAGTCTTTATGTAGGAATAGGCTTTCAAAATCTTATCAATGCCCGCATCACAGGTCTTGACAAAGTCTTTTTGGCTTTGTTTATTGTCTGGGCAACAGATATCGGTGCTTATATGATTGGGCGGCAGTTTGGCAAGCGCAAGCTGATGCCGGCTGTTTCACCCAATAAGACGGTTGAAGGAAGTTTGGGCGGCATTTTGTCAGCAGTTGTCATTGCCTTTGTGTTTATGCTTTTTGATAAAAATGTCTATGCCCCTCATAATTTCTTTATCATGCTTCTTTTGGTTGTGCTCTTTAGTATTTTTGCGCAGTTTGGTGATTTAGTCGAAAGTTCTATTAAACGTCATTTTGGTGTCAAAGACTCAGGTAAGCTGATACCGGGGCACGGCGGTATTTTGGATCGCTTTGACAGTATGATTTTTGTTTTCCCTATCATGCACTTCTTTGGATTATTCTAAGAAGGAGGCAATGAAACGATGTCAGGATTAATTGCGTTTATCATTATTTTTGGAATTATAGTACTTGTCCATGAATTTGGGCATTTCTATTTTGCCAGAAAATCAGGAATTTTAGTTCGAGAATTTGCAATCGGCATGGGGCCGAAGATTTTTGCCCATCAAGGCAAAGACGGCACGACCTATACGCTGCGCATGCTGCCTTTAGGCGGCTATGTCCGTATGGCAGGCTGGGGAGATGATACAACCGAGATCAAAACAGGCGCACCCGCTGCTTTGACCCTTAATGATAAGGGAGCTGTGATTCGTATCAATCTGTCTGATAAACAGCTGGACAAAACAGCGCTGCCCATGAATGTCACCGCTTATGATTTAGAGAACAGACTGGAAATTACCGGCCTTGTTTTAGATGAAACCAAGACGTATCCGGTTGACCATGACGCAACTATTGTTGAAGAAGACGGAACAGAAATAAGAATTGCACCTTTAGATGTTCAATACCAAAATGCTACTGTATGGGGGCGTTTGATTACTAATTTTGCGGGTCCTATGAATAATTTTATTCTGGGAATTCTTGTTTTTATCATCCTTGTCTTTGTGCAAGGCGGCGTCCAAGATGCTTCCAGTAACCGTGTAAGAGTAGTCCCGGACGGTGCTGTTGCAAGGCTGGGTGTCAAAGATAACGACCGGATTCTGCAGATTGGCAAAAATAAAGTTGATAACTGGGAAGATCTGACCAAGGCAGTGGCCGAATCAACGACTGATTTAGGCAAGCATGAGACGATTCCTTTTAAAGTTAAGACTGAGACAGGTGTTGAGACATTACAGGTTTGTCCAAGGAAAGTCAACGGCAGCTATGTTATCGGTGTTATGCCGAGCTTGAAGACCGGTTTTGCGGATAAGATAGTCGGTGCGTTTAAGATGTCCTGGGACGGTGCCTTTGCCATATTAAATGCACTGAAAAATCTCATCTTGCAGCCAAGTCTTAACAAATTGGGCGGTCCGGTTGCTATTTATCAGATGAGCAATACAGCTGCCAGAGAAGGCTTAGCACCTGTTCTCAACCTGATGGCAATGCTGTCTATTAACTTAGGTATTTTTAATTTGATTCCAATTCCAGCTCTTGACGGCGGAAAAATTTTAATCAATCTGATAGAAACGATCCGTAAAAAACCGCTTAGGCAGGAAACAGAAACCTACATTACACTCGCCGGTGTTTTGGTCATGGTCGCATTGATGATTGCAGTGACTTGGAATGATATTATGCGAGCTTTTTTCTAAACTAATTTAGATGGAGAATAATTTTTAATGAAACAAAGTAATATGTTAATCCCAACCTTGCGCGAAATGCCAAGTGATGCGCAGGTTATCAGCCATGCGCTTATGGTGCGTGCAGGTTATGTTCGCCAAGTGTCGGCAGGGATTTATTCTTATCTGCCCTTAGCTAGCCGGGTGATTGAAAAGATTAAACAGATTATGCATGAGGAGTTTGACAAAATCGGGGCAGTTGAGATGCTGGCTCCGGCTCTTTTGACAGCTGATTTGTGGCGTGAATCGGGGCGTTATGAAACCTATGGAGAAGATCTCTACAAGTTAAAAAACCGCGATCAGTCAGACTTTATTTTGGGACCGACGCACGAGGAGACCCTTACCAGCTTGATCAGAGATTCTGTCAAATCATACAAGCAGCTGCCTTTGAATCTTTATCAGATTCAGGCAAAATACCGTGATGAAAAACGTCCCCGAAACGGTCTGCTTCGGACTCGTGAATTCATCATGAAAGATGGCTACAGCTTTCACGCTAACTATGACAGTCTTGATGTTACTTATGAAGATTATCGCACAGCATACGAAGCGATTTTTACCAGACTTGGTTTAGATTTTAAGGCCATTATCGGTGATGGCGGCGCTATGGGCGGCAAGGACAGTCAGGAATTTATGGCAATTACGCCGGATCGGACTGACTTAGAGCATTGGCTGGTTCTTGATAAGTCTATTGCTTCAATAGAAGAAATTCCCGAGGATGTTTTGTCAGAAATTAAAGCAGAACTCTCATCATGGCTTATATCAGGTGAGGACACCATTGCTTATTCAAGTGAATCCGATTATGCTGCCAACCTTGAGATGGCTACGAGCGAGTACAGACCAAGCGGAAAGGTTGTTTCCCACGAAGAGGTTCAGCGTGTTGAAACTCCAGATTGTAAGACGATTGACGAAGTCGCAGATTTCTTAGGAATAGATGAATCACAGACCATCAAGACCCTGCTTTTCATTGCAGATGATGCACCTGTTGCTGCCCTGCTTGTGGGCAATGACCGCATCAACGATGTTAAACTGAAAAACTATCTGGGAGCGGACTTTTTGGAGCCTGCTACGGAAGATGAAGCAAAAGCGATTTTCGGTGCTTCATTTGGATCTTTGGGTCCTGTCAATCTGCCGGAACATGTTACAATTATAGCGGATCTTAACGTTCAGAATTTAGGCAATGCCGTTGTCGGTGCCAATGAAGACGGTTATCATTTGACCGGAGTTAATCCCGAACGCGACTTTAAAGCAGTTTATGCAGATATTCGCGAAGTTTGTGAAGGCGAAACATCTCCGGACGGCAAGGGTGTTCTCAAGTTTGCCCGCGGTATTGAGATTGGACATATTTTCAAACTGGGAACGCGTTATTCCGAAAGCATGGGGGCTAATATTCTGGATGAAAACGGCTGTTCCATTCCTGTAGTAATGGGAAGTTACGGTATCGGTGTCAGCAGGATTTTGTCAGCAGTTATTGAACAGCGTGCCCGTATTTTTGTCAATAAAACACCTAAAGGCGGCTACCGCTTTGCCTGGGGAATTAATTTCCCAAGATCTCTTGCTCCATTTGATGTTCATCTGATTACGGTCAATGTCAAAGACGAAGCTGCTCAGCAGTTAACGCAGAAAGTTGAAGAAGACCTGATGCAGGCTGATTATTCTGTTTTGACTGACGATCGCAACGAACGAGTTGGCTCCAAATTTTCCGACAGTGATCTTATTGGTCTGCCGATCCGTGTAACTGTCGGCAAGAAAGCAGCAGATGGAATTGTTGAAGTCAAAATCAAATCAACTGGTGATACGATTGAAGTTAATGCTGAAAATCTGCTGGAAACATTAGCAATCTTAACAGATTAGCAGTAGACAAACCAAAGGAAGAAAGGTCTTTCTTTGGTTTTTTTCTTTTTCCCGCATTGTAAAATGAAGTGCAACAGAAAAGACATGTTCGTCTGATATACTAGAATTCCCCAACTCAGTATAGAAAGCAGATGAAC
>NZ_JBZFUK010000006.1:0-145030 GCF_058314495.1 Streptococcus sp. ELY_86
GGCTTTTTAGTGTACTCTCAAACTCATAATGGGAACAAAATATAAATTCATCTAAAACTATTGACTTTTCTTATAGTTTGTCTTTTTATAAGATACTGAGCCGTTAAGCAATCCAAAGGAAACACTTGTCTTTTTCCAAATAATCGCAGGCGGCTTCAATTTTTTTGATTACATCAATTATAATGTAACCGTATACATTGTTCAAATTGATATTTATTATATTTTTCATAGTTTTAACCTATGATTTGACTTTTATCAGCAGAAGAATAACCGCAAAAGCAGCATGACTAAGGAATCTATTGGCTGCAGCCAGCCATTTCAGGTCTTTCTTACTTTTTAGCGCTCTTTGCTTTTGCCGAAAGGAAAGCAAACAAAAAAAGCTTTAGAAACATTGCCGCAACAATGTTTCTAAAGCTTAATTTTTTATTAGCCGACAGACCCTTCCATCTCATAAGAAATGAGACGGTTGAGCTCCACAGCGTATTCCATTGGAAGTTCCTTGGTAAAAGGTTCAACAAAGCCCATGACAATCATCTCAGTAGCTTCTGATTCTGTAAGACCGCGGCTCATCAGATAGTAGAGCTGCTCTTCGGAAATTTTTGAAACCTTGGCTTCATGTTCCAGCGCAACTTGTGAATTGTGAATTTCATTAAAGGGAATAGTATCTGATGCTGACAGATCATCCATGATGATGGTGTCACACTCGATATGGCTGACAGACTTCTTGGAAGCTTTATTAAAAGCCACTTGTCCGCGGTAGTCCACCTTGCCGCCGCCCTTGGCAATGGATTTTGAGACGATGGACGAGGAGGTGTGCGGAGCGTTGTGAATCATTTTAGCCCCTGTGTCCTGATGCTGCCCCTGATTGGCAAAAGCAATGGACAGCATGGTCCCGCGTGCACCCTCACCATCAAGATAAACGGACGGATACTTCATGGTTGTATGAGCGCCGAGATTGCCGTCAATCCACTCAACCGTCGCATTTTTAGCCGCCTTGGCACGTTTAGTAACCAAATTATAAACATTATCCGACCAATTCTGAATAGTTGAGTAACGCATATAGCTGCCTTCCAAGGCAAAAATTTCAACAATGGCAGCATGAAGGCTGGCTGTTGAGTAGGTCGGTGCCGTACAGCCTTCAACATAGTGAACGCTGGCACCTTCATCCACAATAATCAAGGTGCGCTCAAACTGACCGGTTCCTTCATTGTTGATGCGGAAATAGGTCTGTAAGGGAATATCAACCTTGACACCCTTGGGCACATAGATAAAGGTTCCGCCGGACCAGAAAGCTGAATTCAGTGCAGCCAGCTTATTGTCGGTCGGCGGCACCAATTTGGCAAAATATTTCTTGAAGAGCTCCGGGTATTCCTTAAGGGCTGAATCGGTATCTGTAAAGATAATGCCAAGTTTATCATATTCATCTTTCATATTGTGATAAACAACTTCTGATTCGTACTGGGCAGAAGCACCGGCTAAAAAGGCACGCTCTGCCTCAGGAATTCCGATTTTCTCAAAAGTATCCTTGATCTTCTCGGGCACCTCATCCCAAGAACGGGCCGGTTTATCGGTTGGTTTTTGGTAATAAATAATATCATCAAAATCAATTCCCAATAAATCCGGACCCCATTCCTGCATGGGCATTTTATTAAATACTTCCAGAGACTTCAGGCGAAAATCCAGCATCCATTCCGGTTCGCCTTTAATTCGGGACATCTCACGGACAGCTCTTTCAGTCGGCCCTTTCCCAGTGGTCGCAATAGGCTCTACGTCATCATGAAAGCCAAATTGATAGTCCCCTAAATCAATGGGTTTTGGTTTTACTTGTATGTTTTCGGGCATAAATGTCCTTTCCTTATTTTTCTGCTGTTTCCTGTCTTTCAATGGCTTTTTTCAAGGCATTCCATGCCAAGGTTGAGCATTTGATCCGCTGAGGAAATTTGGAAACACCTGCAAGAAATTCTGCGTCTCCTAATTCTTTTTGCCGTTTGTCTTTTTCCCCTTGAACCATTTTAGAAAAAATATCGGCTAATTCAAGCGCTTCTTCTTTGGTCTTTCCGATAACAGCATCGGTCATCATACTGGATGATGCTGTTGAAATGGTGCAGCCTTCACCTGCAAAAGCAATGTCTGCAATTCGGTCGCCGTCAAATTTAACAGACAGGCTGATCACATCGCCGCAAGTCGGATTGTTCAGATTGACCTGCTCTGCTCCTTCTAAAAAACCGTGGTGGTGGGGATTTTTTGAATGATCTCCCACAACAGCCATATAAAGACTATCTAATCTTGAGAGTGCCATTAAAGAACTCCTTTGTTTTTATGATTGCTTCAACTAACTTATCGCAATCTTCTTTTGTGTTATAGATATAAAAGCTGGCCCGCGCTGCTGAAGAGATACCCAGATGATTGATCAAAGGCTGGGCACAGTGGTGCCCCGCACGAACGGCAACTCCTTCATAATCAAGCGCCGTTGCCACATCATGGGGGTGAAGTCCGGACAGATTGAAAGCAATGACCCCTGAACGCTTAGAAGCAGACTGAGGACCGTAAATAGTCACGCCTTCAATAGCCTGCAGTTTGGGCAGGACATAGCGGACTAGCTCCTGTTCGTAAGCATGAATACTGTTCATCCCTAAATTTTCCAAATAATCAACCGCGGTCCCTAAAGCAATAGCACCGGCAATATTAGGCGTGCCTGCTTCGAACTTCCAAGGGAGTTCCTTCCAACTGGCTTCCTGCTCGCAGACAAAATCAATCATCTCACCGCCAAATTCGACAGGGCTCATCTGATTGAGCAGCTCCTCTCTACCGTAGAGAACGCCAATTCCTGTCGGACCCAGCATTTTATGGCCTGAAAAAGCCAGAAAATCACAGTCCAAATCCTGAACGTCAATACTCATATGAGGAGCAGACTGAGCGGCATCAACAACCATATAAGCTCCATGCCGATGGGCCAGCGCCGCTGCTTCTTTGACCGGATTAATGCATCCCAGAACATTTGAAACGTGAGCCAGACTGACAAATTTAGTCTTATCACTGACTTTATTCTCAAGGTCAAGCATATCCAGCTGACCGTCTTTTAAATAAACATAGACCAGTTTAGCGCCGGTTCTGCGGCAGGCTTGCTGCCAAGGTATGACATTGGAGTGGTGCTCCATAATTGAGATAACTACTTCATCTCCCGGCTGCAGCACTTCCTCAGCAAAGCGAGCCACCCAGTTAAGTCCGGTAGTCGTTCCTCTTGTAAAGAGGACTTCCTTGGTTGATTTAGCTTTAATAAAGGCACGCAATTTCTCACGCGCAGCCTCATATTCATGCGTCGCCCGCTCTGCCAAAGTATGAACACCGCGGTGCACATTGGCATTATCCTGATGGTAATAGTCCCTTAAAGAGGCCAAAACCTGATCAGGCTTTTGTGTGGTTGCAGCATTGTCCAGATAAACCAGCGGTTCATCATTAACATACTGATCTAAAATCGGAAAATCCTGCCTGATTTTTTGAATATCTAACTTAGCCATTTTATCTCTTGTCCAATTTTTCATCCAAGACAGCTATCATTTCATCGCGAACAGCCTTAATCGGAATTTCGGTAATAACCGTCCCAAGGAAGCCGCGAATAACCAAACGCTCAGCTGTCTCCTTATCAATGCCGCGGCTCATCAGATAGTACATATCTTCTGGATCAACTTGTCCGATAGAAGCCGCATGTCCTGCCGTAACCTCATTTTCATCAATCAGCAAAATAGGGTTGGCATCACTTCTGGCCTTATCAGACAGCATGAGAACACGGCTTTCCTGCTGAGCATCTGCACCTTTTGCACCTTTGATAATGTGTCCGATACCATTAAAGGTGAGTGTGCCGCGCTCTAAGATAACCCCGTGCTGAAGGATATGTCCGATAGAATTATTACCATAGTTGGTTACCCGTGTATCAATGCCTTGGATTTGACGGCCGCTTGAGGCAGCGACAACTTTGAGCTCTGCATGACTGCCGTTTCCTATCAAATCACTGTCAAAATCGGCAATCACATTGCCTTCATTCATAACACCTATAGCCCAGTCAATGCTGGCATCATTGCCCAGACGTCCGCGGCGGCTGATATAAGTTGTCAGATTGTCACCCAAACGGTCAATAGCTGAGAATTTAACCTGACTGCCAGCCTGAGCCAAAACTTCAACAGCAATGTTAGCACTGGTCTTAACATCACCGTCTCCGATTGTTTCAAAGCGCTCCAAGTAACTAACCTTAGCATTGCGTCCGGCAATAATTAAAATATGCTTATTAAACGGAACATCGCTTGTGCTGTCCTGCAGAAAAATACCTTCAATGGGCAGATCCACTTCGACATTGTCCGGCACATAAAGAACAGCCCCGCTGTTAAAATAGGCTGTCTGGTAGGCTGCCAGTTTATCCTCGTCAAATTTGAGAGCTGTAGCAAAATGCTTCTCAACAATCTGCGGAATTTCCTCCAAGGCCGAATGAAAATCGGTGAAAACCACACCCTGTTCAGCCAGCGCTGCAGGCAGACTTTCTAAGACGGTCTGAGTGCCAGCCTGAACGAGTTTAGGATTGTCTCCCACAGCAGTAAAATCAGGAACATTAGCAGAAACAGGACTTTCTGAAATTGTTCCGTCACCGAGGTTCCAGCGCTGAAATTTAACGCGTTCGATTTTCGGCAGATCCAGGTCAGCAATTTTGTCAAAGGCTGCCAAACGCTTCTCTTGCAGCCATTGAGGTTCTGCCTTTGACTGTGAAAAATTTAAAATAGATTCTTTTGTCATTTGTTACTCCCTTTCTTTCTTGTCAGAAGTTACAAATTAGACTTCTTCGCTGTACTCAAGACCAAGTTCTTCAGCAATTTGGGCATAGCCTTCTTTTTCAAGACGAGCTGCCAGCTCCGCCCCGCCTGACAGTACAACACGTCCGTCCATCATCACATGTACGACATCCGGCGTAATATAGTTCAGCAGGCGCTGGTAGTGCGTAATAATCATCGCACCAAAGTTTTCACCGCGCATAGCATTGACACCTTTAGAAACCACCTTAAGTGCATCAATGTCAAGACCAGAGTCAATTTCATCAAGGAGGGCAAACTTAGGCTCCAGCATCAGCAGCTGGAGGATTTCATTGCGCTTTTTCTCACCGCCTGAGAAACCTTCATTAAGGTAACGTTCAGCCATTTCTTCTTTCATGCCGAGAAGTTCCATTTTTTCATCTAATTTGGTAATGAACTCACGGACAGAAACCTTGTCATCATCTTCTCTGCCGGCGTTCATAGCTGCACGGATAAACTCAGCATTGGTAATTCCCGGAATTTCAGATGGGTACTGCATAGCAAGAAAAAGCCCTAAACGAGCGCGTTCATCAACTTCCATCTCCAGGATATTTTCACCGTCTAAAAGCACTTCTCCCTGTGTGACTTCAAAAGCAGGGTTGCCCATGATTGCTGCTGAAAGGGTTGATTTCCCTGTTCCATTGGGGCCCATAACAGCTGCAATCTCTCCGGTTTTAAGCGTCAGATTGACCCCCTTCAAAATTTCTTTATCTTCAATCGATACATGAAGATCTTTTATCTCTAGTACAGACATAGTACACTCCTTTCATCTTATCAGTAATCATTATAACAAAAAAAGTCCGATTGGACTTTTCTCGCGTTCACAAATTATTTCTTCTTTTGGCGGTGTTTGGCAACGACTGCCTGCCGGTAGTCGCTGTTGCCGATAAAGGCCAGAAGTTTAAACAGCGGTGTTCGCTTGGGCCCCCAAATCTCCAAACCTTCGATGAAGACTTCCAAAGCAAAGCCGACCCCCAGCATAAGGAGAATCCCCCCCAGACGGCTGGAGATATTTAAAAGCAGGGACACAAGGGAAAAGAACATGGCAATACCATAAACGACTAAAACCGCTCCGCGATGGGTAAATCCCATAGCCAGCAGCCTGTGGTGCAGGTGCATATTATCAGCTTCATAAAACTTTTTCCCCGACAAAGTCCGTCTGATAATGGCAACTGCTGTGTCAACGATAGGGACACCCAAAACAATAATCGGCGTTACCACAGCAACCGCAGTCGCATTTTTTAACCCTTGCAGCGACAAAACTGAAATCATAAAGCCAATAAAGAGAGCACCGGTATCCCCGAGATAAATGATGGCAGGGTGATAATTATAAGGGAAAAAACCGGCGATAGCAAAAATCAAAACAAAAATGGTAAAGGTTAAAAAGATATCGGAATCATACAGGAAAAAGTAGGAAACCAGCCCCATGGTTGTCAGGCTGATAATGGAAACACCGCTGACCAAACCGTCTAAGCCGTCAATCAAATTAACTGCATTCGTAATAGCTACGACCCACAAAATAGTCAGAAAGAAGCTTAAAAAGGGATTAAACTGCAGCATCGGACCGCCAAAAGGAATTTTAAAACTGTCAAAACGAAAGTCCGTAAAACTCCATATAATAACAGCCCCAATCAGAATGCCCAGAAATTTTGCCTTGGGCGACAGTTCATAGACATCATCAAGAAAGCCGGTCAGCATGACCACCAAGCTTCCGATAACAACCGGCAGAATGTACTCAAAATAAGACTGACCCCAGATCTGCGTTTTTAAAATCATGGGCATCAGCACCAGCGCAGAGACAGTAAAAGAAATCACAATAGCCAGTCCACCGGCACTGGGCATGGGCACCTTGTTAATCCGTCTGGCATTAGGATTGTCCACTGCACCCACTCTGAAAGAGAAAAATCTGACTAAGGGCGTCAAAATAAGGGACATCAGCAGTGTCGCAATCAGTACAAGAACAAATTTCAGTGTAATTGGTATCATCTATATCATCCAATCATTTGCAGTTCTTGCAGAGCATCTGACATAATGAGCTGAACGCCGTGCTCTAAAAGATAGGCCCGTGTCTTGGTTCCTTTGTCAGCATGTTCTAACATTCTGGCAAACATCAGATCGGCATAATAATCCGGCTTGTCTTCAAGGTTGAGAAGGACCGTCATGTGATAGGCGTCGACTTCCTTAAAGAGTTCCGACGCTTCTACATCATAATCAACTGTTTTAGCAAAGTTAACGGCTTCTCTCAAACTTGGAAAATCAAGCACAAAATGAATATAGTCCGGCTGACTGCTTCCCTCATTTTGTTTTTGGTGCTTTTGGGCTTCCTCTTCTTCTTTTCTTTCTGCTTCGGCCAGTTTATCTAAAGCTGCTGTGTCTCCTTTTTCTCTCATGGTTTCTTCCAAAGTTTTGAAGAAATCCTCAGGAGACATCTTTGAAATATCATCAAAGTCAGACAGATCCTCCAAATTGAGGTTCTTATTGATTTCTGATTTTGTCACAAAAACATCAATCCGATCATTTCTCGGTGTCACACGAAAGCTCAGCATGCCGCTGTCTTTGAAATTCTCAGGCAGGTCTAATTCATCCATAACCGTATAGAAAAATTCTTCTGTTTTTTCCTGCGGAATCAAGAAGTCTTTTAATTCCATGCCTCTTTCTTCCAAATCTTCCATACTGATAGTGATTTTTAGCGTTGTTTCGCTGATTTGTTTCATTTCCATAATCTTTACCTCATGCGAGTAGTTATTTCATTATACAAGAAAAGCCTACTTTTTTCAATTTTGGAGAAGAAAAACAGCAAAAGCAGACAGATTAACCAAAAATGGCTGTAATCAGACCATACATGATTAAGAGAGCCCCCAGACCAATGCGGTATTTCCCAAAGAAGGTGAAGTCATGGCTTTTAACATAGTCTGTCAGGAAGCGAATAACGTAAAGGCTGACTGCAAACGCGACCACCATAGCGACAAGCAGGATCAGGAGCTGGCTGCCCATTAAAACGGTACCTGACTGAATGAATTTTAAAACCTTATACAGACTGGCACCAAACATAATCGGAATACCTAGGAAAAAGGTAAATTCTGTCGCAACTTCACGGCTGGTGCCTACTAAAATCCCGCCCAAGATGGTCGCTCCTGAACGGCTGGTGCCGGGAATGAGCGATAAAACCTGAAACAACCCGATATAAATGGCTGTTTTATAGGGCATGTTTGCTAAGCGGGTAATGCTTGGTTCAACATTTTCGTGGCGTTTTTCCACATAGATAAAGGCTACACCGTAAATAATCAGCATCAAAGCCACGGTGAAAAAGTTTTGAAAATGCGCATCCAGCCAGTCATTTAATTTCAGACCAATAACAGCGGCCGGCAAGGCAGCAACAATGACTTTGAGCCAAAGCTGCCAGGTCAGCCGCACTTCACGCTCTGTTTTCCCTTTTTTAAAAGGGTTCAGCCTGTCAAAATAAATAACAACAACCGCCAAAATGGCTCCCAGCTGAATGACCACATTAAACATGTTGGTAAAAGGAGCATTGGCATCCTTAAATTTAATAAATTCTTCTACCAGAATCAAGTGTCCGGTGCTGGAAATGGGCAGCCATTCCGTGATGCCTTCTACAATCCCGAAAATAATGGCTTTGATGAGTTCAATTAATAACATATCGTCTCCTTTTATTTAGTCTGAGCAATTGGCGGTGAAAGGCTGCGGATTAAAAGGCTCCGCCCCCGCCACCTCCGCCTCCGCCAGAGAAACCGCCGCCTATTGAGCCTCCTGACGACACTGAAAAGTTGGAGGCAAGACCGGCGACTGAGGTATAGCTTGACAAATAACCAGCCGACAGCCCCACATAATAGCCGGGGTTGATATCCATATAGCTGATCATCTGCGGATTTTCCAATCTGATGTCTTTAAGTTTCAGATAGTCCTGAACCTGATCGGCATAGCCGTATAAAGTAGCGTAAACCAAAATTCGGTTCCAAACGACAACACCTTCTAACTCAACATCATCAAATGTCTTCACATCGCGAATCATATTTTTAAAGGCATCCCAGCTCTGTCTGACTGTAAGACCTTCCTGAGTCAGCAGACCCGAGACCTTGTAATAGTCATCTTTTCGATAATAAACAATCAAAAAGATGAACGATAAGGACAACACGAAAGCATTGATTCCTAAGCCAAACCAGTAGCCCTTAAACAAACTAAAGATAGCTACAATCAAGGACAGCAATGAGGCAAGACCGGCAAGCCAATAAACTGCTGACAGGACAAACTGCTCTTTTTCCGTTCGTTCGCGATGAATTGTTTCCAGGCCTAAATCTGCAACCGCTTCTGTAATCCGATTATCTAAGTTTTGAACACGCTCTTCAAACAGATTAAGAATATTTTGGCCGCGCTGGCGAATCGCTGCTTCATTGCTCTTTTTGAGAATACTTTTATCTATTTTGTAATCAGCAAAAGCATCTTCAATCGTCATGACACCTTCTCCGTAAACAAAGGTGATAAAAGCCTGCTCATAAGGCTCCAGCTTCTGCTGATCAGTGATGGTAAAGAATTTGTGATTATCGGAAATTTTAAGTTTGCCTTGATCAATCAAATCCAAAAGACCGGCCTGAACCACTTCCTTAAAGTCCAGATCGTAACGGCGTTTTCTCCCCTTAACAGGAGCGAGTTCCTTGATCTCTAAATCATAGGCATAGCGTGCCAAGAGCAAGGGCGGCAAATCTGCCGGCGGACTGAAGAGATGGGTATTCCTGGAAACTTTTTTCTGTCCCAGCATCGCTACCCAGATCACATAAACGATAACAGACAGCAGCAGTAAGCCGGCTGCAGCAAGCGGCAACATTTTACCGACAAGGAAAGGATAGAATTTCTGCTTGCGGGCAATTTCCCTTTCGACAGCCTGAAACTGTTCTAATTTTTTACCGGACGCAGCATTTGCAAGCGAAAACGCCGAACTTGGCCAATAGGCATGCAGTTCCACTTGTTTGCCTTCGCCTAAATGATTGAGGTTTATCCTATAGGTACCGTTTTTGCGGCTGACCTTAGGCTGCCTTTTAAAATAACCTGTGTGCGCATAGAGCCTGCTGCCTTTGAGGGAACTTTCCGGTCCTTTAACAGTCAGAACTACCTTATCCAAGGCAGCATCCCAGTCACTGATTGGAAACCAATTGAGCTCAGCAATGTCCGAATAAACACTCGTTAAATGTTCTATTTTCCAGTTCAAAGAAAGGGCAATCCGGTCGCCGCGCTGTCCTCCGTTATAGACTTTTACACGATAGCCCTCAGACAGCTGTTCAACTTGTACATTTACTGAGTTTTTGTGGCGCTGTCCTTTCTTGTCTATTTTGTAAGCAGCAACATCCGGATGTCTGTCAATTTGAAAACCCTTAGGAACTTTCCCAGCCGTTCCCAGAGTAACATACTGGCCTCTATAGTCGGAGTCAAAGTCATAGACAATATCCTGCCGAAAATCAGCACTGTTATCCTTATTGATTGTCAGCTCCCCCTTATAAAGACGGATGCTGTAATCAACATCGTCAGCCGCAGCCAGACCTGACATCATCAGACTGCAGCAGATGGTCAAAAGTAGCAGTAATTTTTTCATATGCTCTCTCCCAAAAATCCTTTTCCCTATTCTATCATAAAAACTGTTTAAAGATAAACTTTGTTGATATTCATAAACCAGTGATCTTTAAATCGTCATCAAATTGTCCCTTTCATGATATTGCACAATATAGGGGAGAACGGTATAATGAACATACAAAAAGACTAGGGAGACCACCATGGCAATAAAAGAAGACTTAGGACGGCGGATTAAAGACGAAAGAAATCAACAGCAACTGACACAAAGCCTTTTGTGCGGAGACGAAACAAAGCTGACCATTCGACAGCTTCAGCGGATTGAGGGCGGGCAGTCTTTGCCAACTCTAGAAAAATTAGAGTTCATTGCTGATCGCTTAGGAATTAAAATAGCTGATCTACTGGAAGGCAGCGATATCCAGCTGCCAGATGATTATTGGAAGCTAAAGGGGCAGATTATTAAGTTTCCCACTTACGGAGATAAAGAAAGACTCCGGCAAAAGGAGGAATTGATTGAGGAGATTTATGACAAGTACTTTGATATCCTGCCTGAAGATGAGCTGCTCTTTTTGGATCTTTCAGAAAATATCCTAGAGAGTTCCCACGAGAAAGATATTCCTAACATCGAGGAGATTTACGACGATGCCTTTGAGCAAGTACTTAATAAAGAGACGTTTACTCTTAATGATTATCTTTATATGAGCTATTTTTTACAGAAGTGCGGCAAAACAGCAGATTATGATCGGACAACTTTCAAACTGCTTGAGCAAAAATTGCTCAAGCAAGAGTTGGCAGCAGATGAACTTTATAATATTAAATTTTTGATTGCTGTTATGGAGGCAACTGGCGTTTATGTCCTTCATGATGATTATCAGGATCTTCTTCCCTTACTGAAGAAGGCTCAGCGAATTATTGATAAGGCTCAGCTTCCCACTTATAAACCAGCCCTTTTAGAGCTTGAAGCCAAGTACTATATCAAGGTCGTTAAGGACAAGAAAAAAGCCAAAAAACTCTACCAACAAGCTTTGATGATGGGAGAAATCTTAGGTGACTCTATTATCATTGCAGATGTTAAGATGGAGATGGCAAGTGATGGGATAGACTAGTAAGAGATGTCATTAGACTTTCTAATCATAACAAATGAACTTGAAAAAAGTATTGGAAGTTTTAACGACCCTTGTTATGTTAGTAATGGCCGTGCGTTAATAATGAACACCTATTAGGAAACATTTTCCCTAGTTAGGCAATTTCCAATAAGTTATTAATGATAGTAAATATCTCTATGATATCTATAGTGGGTATATTCATCTGCTAAGGATATTACAGGGTTTTTTTGATTTATTAGATCAGGGCAGAACACTTTTTACTGTAACCTATTCAAATAAATAAACAAAAAACAAGCCTCCACAAGGAAGTTTGTCTCCATCTTAAAGAATTATATCTGCCTATGTCAGAACAGCGGCAAGTCCCGCTCCTGCCAGAACCCCACTATTAAAGTCATTAAGATTAACTCCATTCAATTCTTCAACTGTGACCTCTTCAAATAGCAACTCTTTTTCCATCATTTTTTCTCCTTCTTTTTAATTTTTTGATTTGTTTTTAAATTTGCAACTGCAACTCCTGCTGTAAAAATAGCAAGAATCGACAACATACTAACTAATAAAATTTGAAAATTCGTTAGCACCTCATGATTCTTTAAAAAACTTGAACCTAAAAATACTAATATTAATGTTATGAAAACTTCAAAATAGAATAGCTTTCTTGAAAGTAATATTTTCACAGGAACTCCTCTCTATATTAAGTTATAGCAATAGCAACGGCTAAACTTCCTCCTGCGCCTACTGCCACGCCTAAAGCATAAGATCCCCAACCATTTAATTCTTCTGAATTAATTTCCTCAAATTGTATCTATTGAGAAACTTTTTCTTCCATTCCACCCCCTTTCAAAATCATATTGAGCATTTCACCAGCTTATAGAACAACCGGTTGCAGCAATGCTTTCCAACTTAATTTCCCAAAGTTAGTGTTTAATTCCTCTACAGTAACTTCTTCAAAAATCTGTAATTCTGTATCATTTTCTTTTTGCACAATCTTACCTCCTTTCAATGGCTTACTCTCTAATTTTTCTTTTGCTGTCTGGCTGCTAGAACAATTAATACTAAAAGTACCATAATCCAGACAATCAAACTTGATGTTTGTAAGATGGCACGATGCCAGGAAAAATCTTCCCATTGGGTGAAAAATTTAGTAAAAAGGCCCATAAAGCTGTAGTCTGTTACCTTGGCAACCGTCTTATCCATGCTGGAGAGCATCGGTAAGAAAGCTGAAATTAAGAGCGTTGGAACCGTAACAACCTGTGCCATAACCTGTGATTTCACAAGTAAACCCAGCAATAAATAGAGAAGTACGATTGCTAAAGCTGTAGCGCTGCCAATAATACAATAGTTTGGTAAATTATCAATCGGCACAGCCAAAATAAGCGGAGCAATTATCAGGTAGATTGCTGATAAAACTATTGGAACAACCAATGTTGATAAGAGGTATTTATTAGTGCCAACACCACTTAGCAACAGCGTTTTTAGATTGTTCTTTTCTTTTTCCTCTGCCAAAATAGTCAAGATCGGACTGCCCACAGCCAAGACAATGGCAAAAGGAATACAGATCATGAGATAAGCAAGAGCTATTTGGTCTTTTGGACCAGATTGACTGTCTATCATGAAACGGTAAAGATAAATCAAGGCCGCAGGCATAAGTACTTGCAAGAGAACGCTCTTATTAGATAGGATAATCTGACAGCGCAGCCAAAGAAGAGCCGTAAATTGTCTAGACATTAAGTTTCCCTCCTGTTAATTGAATAAAAATGTCTTCTAATGTAGGTTCGCAGGAGTGAATAGCAATTATTTTTTCACCATCACTAGCCATTACTTGCGCCAGTTCAGCAAAATCCACAGTTCTTTCCGAGTCGTTCTGATAGCTCAGCTTTACCTGTTTGTCCTGATTATATTTTTGGATTAAATCTTTTGGACTGCCCTGTTCAACCAGCCGACCGTCATTAAGTAAGGCCAGCTTATCGCAAAGCAAGGTCGCTTCGTTCATATCGTGGGTGGTCAAAAAGATGGCTGTCCCAGATTTTTTCAGTTCTAAAATCAACTCATGAATAGTATGAGAAGTGGCTGGGTCAAGGCCTGAGGTTGGCTCATCAAGAAATAAAACCCGAGGTTTATTAATGAGTGCACGAGCCAGAAGCATTCGCTGTTTCATGCCTGTCGAGAGTTTTTCGGCCACTGTCTTGCGACTGTTATAGAGTCCTACCCGCCGAAGGAGAGCATCAACAGCGGCTTTAGCTATTCCATAATATTTAGCATAGAAAAGCAGGTTATTATAAAGAGACATCTTTTCATAAAAACCACTGGTATCGCTGACTAAGCCAATTCCCTTTAATTCTTGCTCCGTTAATTTATGCGAATCCTGTCCTAAAATAGAGGACCTTCCGCTGTCTGGTGTCAGCTGTCCGGTTAAAATATTGATAGTTGTCGTTTTTCCTGATCCCGAAGGACCAAGAAATCCAAAAATCTGGCCCTTTTCAATCGAAAAACTAATTGCATCAAGTGCAAGAGTCTTATTAAAAGATTTTCTAATACTTTGGGCAACAATAACTGGGGTATTCATACGTTTTCCTTTCTTAAACAGTATGGCGTTATTATAAAGGATAAAAAACAAAAAGAAAACGACATTAATGTCACCTGACATTGATGCCGTTATAACAATTGCTTGATAAAGCACCGAGAAATTCTGTCAAATCAATATCACTTGAGACTCACTGTGTCGCTTTTCACAGCAACATTATAAAACTTTAATCCGATGTCAAAAATTATTGGTACTTTTTGTTTGGAATATACCCTATATTTCGATACTTATATTGAAATGCAGCTCTTTTTCCTGTAAAATGATAGAGGAAAAATTTTATACAGGAGTCTTCTAATGAAAAAGACATTTTTAAGCTGTCTTGCTGCTCTTTTTATGCTGTTTGCTGGCATGACAAGAGTTCAGGCAGATGAGTACTTACGCGTTGGGATGGAGGCTGCTTATGCTCCTTTCAACTGGACCCAGGACACCAGCCGCAACGGCGCTGTTTCAATTGAAGGCACAAAGCAGTATGCCAACGGTTATGATGTGCAGACAGCTAAAAAAATTGCCAAGGCTTTAGGCAAAAAGCCGTTAATTGTTAAAACAAAATGGGAGGGACTTGTGCCGGCCCTGACATCCGGTAAAATTGATATGATTATCGCCGGCATGAGCCCGACAGAAGAACGCAAAAAGCAAATTGCCTTTTCTGACAGCTATTATACCAGCGAGCCCGTTCTTGTGGTTCGCAAAGACGGAAAATATGCTAAAGCTGAGAGCCTTGATGACTTTTCAGGTGCCAAGGTAACCTCCCAGCAAGGCATTTACCTTTACAATCTGATCAGCCAGATTCCTGACGTTTCGCAGGAAACAGCTATGGGAGACTTTTCTCAGATGAGACAGGCTCTAGCTTCCAATGTTATTGATGCTTATGTTTCCGAACGTCCTGAAGCCACCTCATCCATCAAGGCCAATAAAGACTTTAAGATGGTCTCTTTGAAGAAGGGCTTTAAGGTCAGTGAATCTGACGTTGCCATCGCTGTCGGTATGCGCAAAGGCGATCCGCGCTTGAGTCAGGTCAATGCTGCCCTCGCCCAATTTCCTTTAAAAGAACAGATTGCTTTGATGGATAATATTATTCCGCTGCAGCCCAGCCACGATGACAATAGCCAAGGCAAAACCAAAACCAGCTTTTTCAACCAAGTCAGCAAGATTCTCAAAAATAACTGGAAGGCTTTGCTGCGCGGAACCGGCGTCACCCTGCTGATTTCAATCATCGGTACGGTTGCAGGGCTCCTTATCGGGCTCTTAATCGGTGTTTACCGCACAGCACCAAAGGCTTCTAATCTTATTTTGGCTTGGCTGCAAAAACTTTTCGGCTGGCTGCTCAATGTCTATATTGAAGTCTTCCGCGGAACGCCAATGATTGTACAGGCCATGGTTATTTATTACGGTACTGCCCAAGCTTTTGGTGTTTCTCTTGACCGTACGCTGGCCGCGATTTTTATCGTTTCCATCAATACCGGAGCCTACATGAGTGAAATCGTCCGCGGCGGTATCTTTGCCGTTGATAAGGGACAGTTCGAAGCTGCGACAGCCCTTGGTTTCACCCACGGACAGACCATGAGAAAAATTGTTCTGCCTCAGGTCATCCGCAACATCCTGCCGGCTACCGGCAATGAATTCGTTATCAATATCAAGGATACATCCGTACTGAATGTGATCTCCGTTGTGGAACTCTATTTCTCCGGAAACACCGTAGCCACACAGACCTATCAATATTTCCAAACATTCTTTATTATCGCTGTCATTTATTTCATTTTAACCTTCACTGTGACGCGGATTCTTCGCTTGATTGAAAGAAAGATGGACCAGGATAATTACACCCAAATTGAAGGAGAGGCGCACTGATGACCGATACTATTTTAGAAATCAACCATTTAAAAAAATCCTTCGGTAAAAACGAGGTCCTCAAGGATATTTCTCTGACTGTCAACAAGGGAGAGGTTATCTCAATCATCGGCTCCTCGGGTTCGGGCAAATCCACCCTGCTGCGCTCGATCAACCTGCTGGAAGAACCCAGCGGCGGTGAAATTCTCTACCGCGGTCAAAACGTGCTTGAAAAAGGTTATGACCTGACAAAATACCGTGAAAATCTGGGCATGGTATTTCAGTCTTTTAATCTGTTCAATAATCTCAATGTTTTAGACAATGCCATTGTTGCTCAGACCACTGTGCTTAAACGCCCGCATGCCGAGGCTGAAAAAATCGCTAAAGAAAACCTCAACAAGGTCGGAATGACTGAGCAGTACTGGAAAGCAAAACCCAGTCAGCTCTCCGGCGGTCAAAAACAGCGTGTCGCTATTGCCCGTGCCTTATCTGTCAACCCTGAAGCCATTCTTTTTGATGAGCCGACCTCTGCTCTTGACCCTGAAATGGTCGGAGAGGTCCTAAAAACCATTAAAGATTTGGCTCAGTCAGGCCTTACCATGCTGATTGTCACCCATGAAATGGATTTTGCCCGCGACGTATCAGACCGCGTGATCTTTATGGACCAAGGAGTTATTGCCGAAAGCGGCACTCCTCAGCAAATCTTTGAAAACCCTAAGGAAGAAAGAACTAAGATTTTCTTACAGCGTTTTTTGAACTAAAGTTAAGTCAAACAAGCAGCTCCATGAGGCGGCTGCTTGTTTTTTTTTTATTTTTTGCCTTAAAGAAATTATAAGTTTTCTCCGCTATACTTGATCAAAACGCAAAGGAGGACAAAACTATGGTAATTAAACAAAATAATTCTGCTGCTAACGTCCTGCTCTTTTTTACCTCTTTTATAGCTGCAAAATGGTTTTATGATAGCTTTTTAAGAGTTTATGCTCACTATATTTCAAATTACGGTATGGACTTTGCCTTATTTTTAAATCTTATCATCACTCTTATACTGTCTTACTTTACTTTTGTTTTGTTCAAATTCTGCTGCACCCAGCAAATTAAAAACACCAGCATCGTCATTTCCTACTTCATTTACAGCCTCCTGCTTGTTTATGTTATCCTCTTGAAAAATATCGGCCACCAAGGACTGATCCTCAATCCCTTCTCGTTTATCCATGACATGGCAAACGGCAGCAGATTCGTTCCGGTAATGAACTTACTGATGTTTATTCCTATAGGATTTTTGTACCCACCGTCAAAAGCCAATGTCAGTCTGTCCTTGCTGGGGCTGATTCTTTTAGAAAGCTGCCAGTATGTCTTTCATCTCGGTGTTTTGGATTTAGGTGACATCAGCTTAAACTTTATCAGTCTGCTTATTGGCAATATGCTCCATATCAGCCGCCTGCCCAGCTGGATTGAAAGACATATGGTCCGCCAAACTCACCAGCCATAACACAATAAGCCTGAACAAACTCTTTACAGGCTTTAAATGGCGGACCGATTACGATACAGGAACAGGCGAGATAATCACTGCCGCTGGCTGATTGTCTCGCTTGTTCCTTTTTTGTTTGCCGTAAATTTTATAAAAAACAATCTTTTTCTTGACAAGTGAGTAAACACTCACTATAATAGTTGTCATAAAAGTTAGTGATTACTCACCAACCTGCTGTTGGAGGCTATATTATGGAAAAACTACTGAATTTGCAGGCTTTGAGAAAAAACTTTGGCAAGCAAGTTGTTCTCAATAAAGTCAGTTTTGAATTAAACTCAGGTGAAATTGTCGGCTTGATCGGTCCGTCCGGAGCAGGGAAATCAACCATGATAAAAACCATGCTGGGCATGGAGAAAGCAGACAGCGGAGACGCTCTTGTTCTCAGCCGCCATATGCCCGACCGCCATGTTCTTGGAGAAATCGGCTATATGGCTCAGTCCGACGCCCTTTATGATTCACTTTCCGGCTTAGAAAATCTGAAATTTTTCGCCCAAATGAAAGGACTCCCTAAACGTGAGATTCCGGAAGCTATTGAGTATGCCTGTCAAATTGTCAACTTATCTGAGCATCTAACCAAGGCTGTTTCAGGCTATTCAGGCGGTATGAAGCGCCGTCTGTCCCTAGCTATTGCCTTGCTGGGCAAGCCCCGTCTTTTGATTCTGGACGAACCGACTGTCGGAATTGACCCCGCACTGCGCCGCAAGGTCTGGCAGGAACTGCACCAGTTAAAAAAAGACGGTGTCGGCATCTTACTGACAACCCATGTCATGGATGAGGCCGAACTGACAGATAAGGTTGCCCTGCTGCTGGATGGCAAAATGATAGCTTTTGACAGCCCGGAAAACCTAAAATCAGCTTATGGTGTTCATTCTATTGAAGAGGTTTTCTTAAAAGCAGAAGGAGAATTATGATGAGAATTTTAGCTATTTCAAAAAAGGTTTTGACGGAACTGCTGCGCGATAAACGTTCGCTGCTACTTTTGTTTTTAGCACCTGTTTTCATCATGTGGCTGATGAACGCTGCTTTTTCTGCCAGTACTGAAACCAAGGTGGCATTTGCTGCAGTTGATCTTCCGCAGACCGTTTATGATTCACTGGATAAACTCGACCATATCAGCCTTAAAAATTACGATAATAAAAGCAGTGCCATCAAGGCCTTAAACGGTGAAAAAGCTGACGCTGTTCTTGTTTATAAAGATAAGAAGCACTATGACATTACCTATGCAAATACGGATTCCAGCAAAACCAATCTGGCTCGCCAAGCCATCAAAAACACTCTGAAACAGACTCAAGTTCAAGAACTGGTTCAAAACCTCAAAAAAGCCCGGCAAGCAAGTTCCAAAGCTGCTAAGAAAGCGCAGGCACAATCCGCACAAGAACAAGCTAATCCCCAGCAGTCTGAAAATAATGACCGCACACAGGCATCAGCTGCCAATAATACTGACGATAAGCAAACCGAAATTGATAGCAAACAAAGCGCGTTTGACCTGTCTGAAAGCTATAATTACGGAAACAAAGATACAACTTTCTTTACCAAGATGATACCGATTCTTATGGGATTTTTCGTCTTCTTCTTTGTTTTTCTTATCTCAGGCATGGCTCTTCTTAAAGAGCGTACAGCAGGGACACTGGATCGGCTCTTAGCGACACCAGTCAAACGCTCCGATATTGTCTTTGGCTACATGCTGTCTTACGGACTTATCGCTGCTCTTCAAACAACAGTCATTGTTTTTTCAACCATCTGGCTTTTAGATCTTCAGGTAGTCGGCAGTATTAGCCATGTAATCCTGATTAACATTCTTTTTGCTCTTGTTGCTTTAGCCTTTGGCCTTTTGCTGTCTACCTTAGCTCAATCAGAATTTCAAATGATGCAGTTTATTCCTATTATTGTCGTTCCGCAAATTTTCTTTTCAGGCATCATTCCTCTGGACTCTATGGCAGACTGGGTGCAGTCTTTGGGGAAAATCCTGCCTCTGTATTATGCCGGACATGCTCTGTCCAAAATTATCCTGAACGGCAGCAGTCTATTAAATCTTCAAAGCGATGTATCGATCCTCTTTCTTTTTCTTTTCAGTTTGACAAGTCTTAACATTATTGGACTTAAACGCTACCGCAAGGTATAATGAAGATAAGAATGAGGTAATTATGGATAAAAATAACATTTTGGGCAGCTACCGTGACTGGCTGGAACACCATCAAATGCCGGCAGGAAAAAAGAAAACCATGGCTGCTGCTATCGAGCTTTTCTCTCAACGAGGCTACAACGGTACTTCTACCGCGCAAATTGCTGATAAGGCCGGCGTCAGTCAGGCAACTATTTTCAAATATTTTAAAACCAAAAGCGATCTGCTGGCAGAAATCATGCAGCCCATGATTCCTGAGTTAAAAAAGGCCTTTCTTCCGCAACTAGAGACCCATACCGAATTGCAAGCAGCTGTCCACTTTATCGTTCAGGATCGTTTTCAGTTTTTAGCACAAAATGCAGAGCTGATTAAAATTCTCATTCAGGAATGTCTGGTCAATACCGAATTGCGGCAAACACTGCTGACAACTATTGAAACAGCGATAGCTGCAGATTTTAGGGACTATTGGCAGATTTTAATAGAAAACAATCCTCAGATCAGCAATCTCAGTGCCTTGGAGGCTGTCCGGATTAATATCGGTCTGCTCTTTGCTTACTTTGCTCAGCGTTTTATTTTTGGCATCCCCAGCTCAGACGAGCAAGAAGATCTGGCTCTCATCGAAAAACAAATCCTGACACTCTTGACCCTGACAAAAAACTAAATGCCTTTAAGAAAGCAGACTGAACAGCTCCCTATTTCCTTTTTCTATAAACAAAAAGAGAGTCAATCCACTCAAACCCTCTGGGAAATCTGAAGCGGAAAACTCTCTTTTTACATTACTGTGCTTTTAAAGCTGATAAAATCTGCGTCCGCATATCTTCGACACCCTCCGGATTATTAGGCAAAAAGAGGGTTTGATTGCCGCCTGCAGCAAATTGATTCAAAGTATCAAGATATTGGTTGGTCAAGAGAATAGACATGATTTGTTCTTCAGTCATTCCAACGTTAGCTTGTTTAAGCTCAGCGATAGACTCAGCCAAACCATCAACAATTGCCTTACGCTGTTGGGCAATACCGACACCATGTAAACGGTCTTTTTCTGCTTCCGCAGAGGCTGCCGTAACGATCTTAATCTTATCAGCTTCTGCTAATTCCTGAGCTGCCACACGTTTACGCTGAGCAGCATTGATTTCATTCATTGACTGCTTAACTTCAGCATCCGGTTCAACCTTGGTAATCAAGGTCTTAACGATAATATATCCATAAGTTGACATCTCTTCTGCCACTTGATGCTGAACTTCAAGGGCAATTTCATCTTTTTTCTCGAACAGTTCATCCAAAGTCAGCTTGGGAACAGATGAACGCAGAGCATCTTCAATATAAGATTTAATCTGCGCCTCCGGGCGCATCAGTTTATAGTAAGCATCCGTCACGTTTTGTTCATTGACACGGTACTGCGTTGCAACATTAAGGGTTACAAAGACATTGTCCTTGGTTTTGGTTTCAACGATAATCTCAGACTGCAGTAAACGCAGCTGAATGCGCGCAGCAATCTTGTCAATACCAAAAGGCAAACGAATATGAATCCCGCTGCTCGCTGTGACTTGGTAACGGCCAAAGCGTTCAATAATGGCAACTGTCTGCTGACGAACAACATACAGACCGCTGGCAATTAAAATAATGCAAAATAACAATACAATGCAAAGAAAGATAAAAATTCCCATAATAATCTCCTTATTTGTGTTTCACCTATTATAAACTATTCCTTGCTCCTTGACAAGGAAAACTAGACCAGCATATTATACAGGCTTTCATTTCCGTGAAGGTTGATATAGCTTGGGTCAAAAGCACTCAGGCGGTCGATCAGGGCTTGATAGTCATTCTTATCAGCCAGAGTAATGCCGATAAGAACCGGGCCTGTTCCTTTATTGGCGCGTTTGATGTACTCAAAACGTGTGATGTCATCATCAGGTCCTAAAATGTTATTAACAAATTCACGCAGAGCTCCTGGGCGCTGCGGAAAATTAACAACGAAATAATGCTTAACACCGTCATAAATCAAGGCACGCTCTTCCATTTCCTGCATGCGGTTGATGTCATTATTGCCGCCGGAAATCACACAGACGACTGTTTTCCCCTTGATATCTTCTTTCATGACTTCCAGCGCTGCAATGGATGCTGCACCTGCAGGCTCTGCAATGATCCCTTGTTTAGAATACATATCAATCAAGGTTTCAGAAATCAGGCCTTCATCAACACCAATTAATCTGTCAACATATTTTCTGGCCGCCTCATAGGTTGAACGGCCCACTTTTTGCACTGCAATGCCATCGGCAAATTTGTCAATATGTTCCAGTTTAACCGGATGGCCCTTGTCAAAAGCTGCTCGCATGCTGCGCGCCCCCATGGCTTCAACACCGACCACTTCGATTTCAGGTGCAACATCTTTGATATAAGCAGCAATTCCTGAAATCAAACCGCCGCCGCCAACCGGTACCAAAATGGCATCAAAACTCAGACCGTCTTCCTGAGCTTGTTCGTAGATTTCATAGGCAACTGTTCCTTGCCCAGCCTGAACGTTTTCATCATCAAACGGATCAATGAAAGTCATCCCTTCAGCCTTGGTATAATCCTGAGCAGCCTGGGCTGAGGCATCAAAGGTATCTCCTACCAGTTTGATATCAACAAAGGAGCCGCCAAAAAATTTCACCTGGTTGATCTTTTGGTGAGGAGTGGTTACGGGCATGAAAATAGTTGCAGGAATTTTCATCTCATTGCAAGTATAAGCAACCCCTTGCGCGTGATTGCCGGCAGAAGCACAGACAACACCGCTCGCCTTATCCTCAGCAGACAGCTGTGAAATGGCATAGTAGGCCCCGCGCAGTTTAAACGAACGCACTTTTTGCATATTTTCACGTTTTAAATAAACAGTCGCTTGGTATTTTTCAGATAAATAACGGTCAAATTCAAGCGGTGTACGGACAACGACATCTTTTAACACTTCGTTGGCTGCAACCACATCTCTAGCTGAAATCATAATTCTCCTCTTTTTCAAAATATTCAGTCTATTCATTATAACAAAAAAAGTTATAAAATGATAGACAGAGCTTGCAAGCCAGACAGCCTGCAGTATTTTTCAATATTTACAGGGCTGCAGCCCTTATTGCTTACAGAGTCTCATGCCTTTAAACAAAAAAATACCGGAAAAAATCCGGCATTTTCAGCAATTCTATCAGTTATAAATTTGGAAAGCATCGTCATCATTTTGATTGACAAACGGCATAGCCTTGCGGAGCTCTGCTCCAACTTTTTCAATTTCAAGGTTTGCAGCTTCTTTGCGGTAAGCTTCCAGACGCGGACGTCCGTTTTGGTAATCATCCACAAATGACTGAGCAAATTTGCCGTTTTGAATATCAGCAAGAACAGCTTTCATATTTTCTTTAACTTGTTCCGTAATGACACGCGGACCTGATACATAATCACCAAATTCAGCGGTGTTTGAGATAGACTGACGCATTTTCTTGAAGCCGCCTTCGTAAATCAAATCAACGATTAATTTCATTTCATGGAGCACTTCAAAATAAGCCAATTCCGGCGCATAGCCGGCTTCAGTAAGCACTTCAAAACCAGCTTCAATAAGAGCAGTTAAACCGCCGCAAAGAACAGCCTGTTCACCAAACAAGTCTTCTTCTGTTTCTTCTTTGAAGGTTGTTGCCAAAAGCCCAACGCGTGCAGCACCGATGCCTTTAGCCCAGTCCATAGCAATATTTTGTGCATTGCCGCTTGGATTTTGGTAAACAGCAAAGAGCGCAGGTACACCGAAGCCTTCTTGGTAGGTACGGCGCACTAAGTGTCCGGGTCCTTTTGGCGCAACCATAAATACATCAACATCTTCCGGTGCTTTGATGTATTCAAAGCGGATGTTAAAGCCATGAGCAAAGCCAAGAGCTTTACCGGCACTCAAGTTTGGTGCAATCTCATCAGCATAGAGTTTTGCCTGAATTTCATCCGGTGCTAAAATCATGATGATATCAGCCAATTTAGTAGCTTCTGCCACTTCATAGACATCAAAGCCGTCTTCTTTCGCCTTGTCAAAAGATTTACCGGGACGTACACCGATAATCACATCATGACCTGAATCACGCAGGTTTTGCGCATGGGCATGACCCTGCGAACCATATCCGACAACGGCAATTTTTTTACCGTCAAGTGCGGGAACTTTTACATCTGCTTCATATAACATTTCTACTGCCATAATATATCTCTCTTTTCTATTTTTATTATTGCTAAGGTTGGATAACTTCTTTAAAGCTTTTAAGATAAATCCCTTGTGAATCCTGTCGCGCCTGTCCGGGCAATATTTTTAACACCGTAAGGCTGAATCACTCGAATAAGAGCTTCAATTTTATCTGCATCGCCGGTCATCTGAATAGTGATTGACTTTGGTGCCACGTCAATGACGCTGGCACGAAAAGGCTGAATAATCGCTAAAATTTCGGCACGCTTGCTGGTCGGAGCGGCTACTTTTATCAGGATGACTTCACGTTCCAAGTGGGGCTGATCCGTAATATCGCGGACACGGACAACGTCAATCAGACGATTGAGCTGCTTAATAATCTGCTCCACTTCTTCCAGTGAATCAACATCAATAATGATGGTAATTCTGGAAATATTGGGCACCTCGGTATGACCGACTGAAATAGACTCAATATTCACCTGCCGGCGGGAAAGCACCCCGGTAAAACGATTGAGGACTCCGGTGGAATTTTGAAGTTTGGCTGTTAACATTCTACGCATTAAAAGTCACCCCCAACATTTCCGCATTGCTCTTACCTGACGGTACCATTGGATAAACATGTTCACGATTGGAAATATTAACTTCTATCAGCATCGGCTTGTTTTCCAAAATAACTTCCAGATCTTTTTCCAAAGTCATAGGATCAGAAAACTTATAATGACTGATACCGTAAGATTCAGCCAAAAGCTGGAAATTCGGCTCATCATCAAAAGTTGACTCACTCCGGCGCTCATCATAGAAGGACTCCTGCCACTGGCGAACCATGCCCAGCGAATGGTTGTTGATCAAAACGACCTTGATTGGAACACCATAACCATTCAAAATAGCCAGTTCCTGATTGGTCATTTGAAAACCGCCGTCACCTACAAACAGGACAACTTCTTTGTCAGGATTTGCCAACTTGGCACCAACGGCTGCAGGAATACCAAAGCCCATTGTTCCGAGCCCTCCTGATGTGATAATCTGACGTTCATTTTTATAAGGATAAAACTGAGCCGCCCACATCTGATGCTGTCCGACGTCTGTGATAACAATCGCCTCTCCTTTAGTCAGCTTGCCAATCGTTTCAATCGCATGCTGCGGTTTGATAATGTCCTCATCAAACTTATAGCTAAAAGGAGCCTTGGCCTTATTTTGCAAGACCTTGTCTGTCCACTCCCGATGTCTTGTGGAAACTTTATCTGCTTCCAAGAGCTGTTTCAATGTCTGTTTGGCATCTCCGACAACCGGAATAGCGGTCTTGACAACCTTCCCAATTTCAGCAGGGTCAATATCCACATGGGCAACCACGGCCTTTTTAGCAAAGGTTTTAGGATTGCCTGTCAGCCGATCGGCAAAGCGCGAACCAAAATTAAGCAGGAAATCGCACTCTGTCAGCGCCATATTAGACGCGTAAGACCCGTGCATGCCCCCCATTCCCAGAGACAGAGGGTGTTCAATCGGCATTACTCCCAAACTCAAAAGCGTGGATACAACAGGGATATTATAGCGCTCGGCAAAGGCAACTAATTCCGCAGAAGCTCCCGAATAATTAACGCCTCCGCCTGCTAAAATCAACGGTCTTTTCGCCTTTTTAAGCTGGGACAAAATTTTTCTGACCTGCAAATTATTGGGCTCAACGGTCGGCTGATAGCCGGGGACGTTAAGATCGGTCTTGTAATAAAAATTGACCATTTTCTCAGAAACATCTTTAGGCAGGTCAATGACAACCGGACCGGGACGCCCGGTCGTTGCAATATGAACAGCCTCTGTTACAATACGCGGAATATCTGCTGCATCGCGGACTTGATAATTGTACTTGGTGATAGGCATCGTAACACCAATAATATCAGCCTCCTGAAAGGCATCCTTACCAATACCGGGGGTTGCAACCTGACCAGTGAAGACCAATATAGGCACACTGTCACTCATGGCGTCAGCAATACCGGTGATGGCATTTGTTGCACCGGGACCGCTTGTCACCACAGCGACACCAAGTTTTCCGGTAGATTTGGCAAATCCTTCCGCTTCGTGCACTGCTCCCTGCTCATGACGGGCTAAAATATGGCGGATCGTATCATTTTTATAGATCGCATCATAGAGCGGTAAGACAGCACCGCCGGGATACCCAAAAATGGTTGTGATTTCTAAACTTTCCAAGGTATCAAGCAGTAATTCTGATCCTGATCTCGGATTTTTAAGCTGTATTTTTTCCACGGGAACCTCCTTTGCAATTATTGTTCAAATTTTCAAAAAATTCAAATCACTTAGTTAATATCATAACATTTTTGAAAAATTTTGCAAGTCCCTTCTGCAATTATCTAATCTTTGCTTTCATTCTTTTTATAGGCAAAAAAGGTTGGTGAATTCTTATGAATGACCGTGCTGACGCATATGCTTTTTCGCATCGTCCATCAACTCCTTAACAACTTAGCATGGCCAGTCACGTAGCTGACTTCTGTTGCAAAGAAGATTTTTTTGCTAGAATAAATAATAATGAAGATAAGCAAAGGAGGCTGCTTTGACCAAATTAGATTCATTCAATCTCGGCGAACTTTACAGAGAGCTCAGACTAGCCAGAGGACTTAAAATGAAAGATATTGCAAATGACAAGCTATCACAATCTCAGCTGTCTAAATTTGAAAACGGACAGACCATGCTCTCTGCAGATAAACTAATAACTGCCATCTCCGCTATCCACATGAGCCTTGCTGAATTTGAACATGCTTATCATCAGTATGAAGACAGTTCCTTTTTCCAGCTGGCCAAAAAAATCGCTGAACACCATGCAAATAAGGATATAACGGGATTGGAAGAACTTCTGAACAGTTATGATGAAAATTCTGAAGTTTACGATACATACAATCAGCTCAATAAACTTGTCATCCGCTGTGCCATTCATGATTTAAAGCCAGAGCATCGTATCACAGAAAAGGACAGAGAATTAGTCACAGCCTATCTTTATAATATTGAAGCGTGGACAGAATATGAGCTCTATATTTTTGGGAACACTTTGTCCATTTTATCGGACAGTGACTTAATTTTTCTGGGAAAAGCTTTTATTGAAAGAGCCACCGCCTATTTGTCAATCCCCAATAACAAACATCGAACGCAATTGCTTTTCTTAAATATTATCTTTGTGTTATTAGAGAGAAAGCAGAACAGCCATGCCGATTATTTTATAAAACACCTGGAAAATACCCTGACCTATCAAGATATGTTTGCAAAGACGGTTCTCATTTTTTTAAAGAAAGTTCTCGCCTATCAGGAAAGAAAAATCACCGATAAGTCTGTCTTGGACGATTATATTCATAATGTCAGAAACGTGGGACAGGAAGAAACTGCAGCATTTCTCCAAGAAAACTTAACGAATTTGTTAGCTGATGAAAAGAGCTCTTGAGACATCAAGAGTTCTTTTTCATACCTAAACTGATGATTAGTAATAATAAGGCATAAATGATGAAGCCAAAGTAAGCCAGAGAGCTGCTGATGGTTGATAAGAGCGGAAACAGCAAGCTTGTTACAGGCGGTGCCAATACCAAAAGAGAATTAACACTGGTGACAATGCCGCCAATTCTTTCGACGGGGTAACGATTGACAATATCAGCTGAAAAGCGCGGAGAAACAATTCCTACTAAAAAAGCAAGGAGACTGTCTGCCAAGAAAATTAGCCAAATATTATCAGCTATAAACCCCAGCCCTGCCAGAAGAATTGTTATATCAGCCCAAAGATTGATAACAAAAATAGAATGTTTTCTAAACACTTTAGCTGTTAAACTGTTTCCGATTATCATAAACAGGGTAATGATCCCTGATAAGACCGAAATTTTAAGGGGATTGCTCACCGTCGCTAATTCCTGATTTTCCTTGATAAATAAAGCAAACAAAGGCATCAAGCCACCGAAGAAACCATTTAACAGGGTTAACTGAATCAGATTAATCAGTAAAATCCGGTCAGCCAGAAAAGATTTGAAATTATCTTTAACCGCTGAAAGAGTCGTTTTCTCTTTAAATGTCTTTATTTTAGATTCCTGCTCTTTAAGAAAGGGCCGCATCAGCCCATAAAGTATTGCCACCGCTAAAAAAATCAAGGCATTTATCAGCGCTAAAGAACTTTCCCTAAAAACTGTCAGCAAGGATGCTCCGGCAAAAGTTGCTAAGACACTCACCAACTGGGTTCCCAAACTAACAAGTCCCTGAGCTTCTTCCATATCGTCTGCTTTCACCAAAGTTTTAGTAAAGGGTGAAAAAAGTGCCGTCGAATAATTTCCACTAATATCTGATAATAAATTTAAAAGCGAAGCTGCCAGGATTAAAAGCAGGGTTGGCGGATAGCTAAAGATAAAGCCGATACCAAGATACATCAGTGTTCTAAAAAGCGAGCTGCTAACTAAGTGAACTAGTTTTTGCTGCTGTCTGTCAGCTGCCACACCTAGAAATAAACTCATCAAAATAGGAAGTGTCTCTGAAGCCGACACAATCATAACTGCTAAACTGCCATTCGGTAAAGAAGCCGCTGCTGTTAACATCGCAGTATAAAATAATCTATCACCGACTTTCGACAGTAAATTAATACCAACTAGTTGTGTAAAGTGTTTATTTTCGGTAAAAAATGTCCGCATAACTTTTCCCTTTTGTTAGCCTATCTAATACAAAGTGAACTCTTTTGTTTAACAGTTCCGAATATACTTTATCACAGAAAATTGCCGCTTTAAGAAATATTCAAATACGAATATCAGCTTTTTAAATTTTTCACCTCTGACAGCGAACCCAGTTATTGGCAAAACAAAAAAGAAAGCACCATCTGCTTTCTTTGATATTATTTTTTATTCTACACTCATTATATAAGGGTAAACAGGCTGATTTCCTTGATGTATTTCAACTTCTAAGTCCTCATATCGGTCTTCCAAATAGTCTGAAAGATTTTGGGCCTGCTCCTTGCTGCCATCTTCACCAACATAGATAATAGCAATTTCACTGTCGCTGTTAACCATTTTATCAAAAGTTTGGCGCAAAGCCTGATCCATATCTGGCGTTGAAACCAAAATGCTGCCGTCAACCATTCCCAAAACATCATCCTTATGAATAGTCAGACCATCAATAGTCGTATCACGAACAGCCATCGTTACACTGCCGCTGACAACCTCTGTGAGACTGTCTGTCATAGCTGCGACATTATCTTCCAAGGAATTGGCAGGATTGAAGGCCAAAAGGCTGGTGAAACCTTGCGGGATAGTCCGCGTTTCCACAACCGCAGCCGGAACATCAACAACGTCCGCGGCACTTTGGGCAGCCATGAAGATGTTTTTATTATTCGGTAAAATAATAATGTTCTTCGCATTAACAGACTCAATAGCCTTGACAATATCCTCCGTTGACGGATTCATGGTCTGACCGCCGGAAATGATATAATCTACACCTTGTGATTTAAAAATTTCCGCCAAACCGTCGCCGGCCGCAACGGCTATCAGAGCATATTCTTTCAGCTCTTTAGCTCTTGGTTCTGCCTCTTTTTCCTGAAGAGCCTCATGCTGATTGCGCATGTTATCAACTTTTACCTTGACAAGAGCCCCGTATTTGAGTCCTTCTTGTATAACCAGACCTGGATCTTCAGTATGAACATGAACCTTAACAATTTCATCATCATTGATAACTAACAGAGAATCCCCTAAATTACTCAGGTAATTTTGAAAGGCTTCGTAGTCAAAATCTTTGACATAAGTCGAACCCTGCTTAAGTGCTACCATAATTTCTGTACAGTAGCCAAAGGTAATGTCTTGTGTTGCCACATGACTGACAACAGACTTATGATGTTCAGCATTAATCATTTCTGTCATGTTAGCAGGAGTAGCCTGAAAGTCTTCTGACATGATATACTCACCTGTCAAGGCCGACAAAAAACCTTCGTAGATGAAAACTAAGCCTTGGCCGCCCGAGTCAACAACACCTACCTCTTTTAAAACAGGAAGCAGATCCGGCGTCTTAGCCAAGGCCGCTTTAGCACCATTTAGCGCAGATTGCATCACGTCAACAGCATCATCCGTATTTTCAGACTTTTTAATGGCTGCTGATGCCGCTCCGCGCGATACTGTCAAAATGGTTCCTTCAACCGGCTTCATAACGGCCTTATAAGCTACCTCAACCCCGGCTTGAAGCGCTTGGGCCAAGTCCTTACCTGTCAGTTCTTTTTTATTCTTGATGCTTTGGGCAAAACCGCGGAAAAGCTGAGAAGTGATAACACCTGAGTTCCCGCGCGCTCCCATCAGCAATCCTTTAGAAAGAATTTGACCGACTTCTCCAACTGTTGAAGCCGGTTTATCAGAGACTTCCTTAGCACCATTGTCCATGGTCATGCTCATATTGGTACCTGTATCACCATCCGGGACAGGAAAGACATTCAGTGAATTGACATACTCTGCTTGTTTACCAAGGCGTGTTGCAGCTGCCTGAACCATCCCTTGGAATAAACTTGTTGTAATATTAGCCACTAATCTTCTCCCACAACTTTAATATTTTGTACATAGACATTAACCGTATCAGCAGAAATGCCCAGCTGATTTTCAAGATTAAACTTAACGCGCTCTTGGATATTTTTAGATACTTCACTGATTTTAACACCGTAACTCATCACAGTGTATACATCAACTGAAATACCGGCATCTGTTGATTTTATGACAACACCCTTAGAATAGTTTTCCTTGCGCAGCAGTGCCTGAAAATTATCTTTGATAGCACTCTTGCTGGCCATGCCGACTACCCCGAAGATTTCATTGGCTGAACCGCCAACAACTGTGGCAATCACGTCATCTGACAATTCAATTTGACCGTCTTTTGTGTTAATTTTTACTGTCATTTCGCTACCTCAAAAAGTTTTTATCAGCTTATTTTACCATAATATAGATATCTTGTAAAAAATTAACAAAAAAAGAGTCCGAAGACTCTTCTTTCATTTTAAACACGTTCTACTTTACCAGATTTAAGCGCACGCGCTGAAGCCCAAACTTTTTTAGGTTTTCCGTCAATAAGAACAGTCACTTTTTGAAGATTTGGTTTTGCTGTGCGTTTGGTTTTGTTCATTGCGTGTGAACGGTTATTTGCTGACACAGTTCTGCGTCCTGTAAAATAACATACTTTAGCCATTTATCTGTCATCCTCCTGCTTAGTCTAGGGGTGAAGTCACCACATACCGTAATATTATAGCAAAATACCAATCGTTTGACAATAGGTCTTCAAACATTTTTCCAGAACTGCGGCTTAGCACAGATGTGAAAATTCTAAAATGACGTTAGCCAGTTGAAAATATGAAAAAAACACCTTAAGACCTATCACACAAATCTTAAAGTGTTGCTTGCAGCTAACTAATGCCGATTACAGGACTTGAACCTGTGACCTACGCGTTACGAGTGCGTTGCTCTACCAGCTGAGCTAAATCGGCTAACAGTAATATTTTACTATTTCTAAAAATTTTGTCAATAGAATAGGCGCAGCCATTTAAGAATCTTCTGAGAAATGGCTATCCTTCGATAAGTTAATGTTCCCTTTTTGCTTCCATAACTGATATAAACTTTTCAACACTACAGCAATAAAAACAATTAGGGCAAACAACAAAAGAAACAAGAAAATAGCTAGGGGCTTAAACAACGTCCAAATCATCACAATGAGCACGTAAAGACCGATTAAAAGACCCATCAGAAAAGTCAGCGCAAGATAAAAAGCCAACCAAACAATTAAAGAGCGAAGCTTTTTCCCTTTTGGAACGTCAAACAGAACATGAAAAATAATCTCAGTAATTGCTTCTATCATACAAGCTCCTTATCAATTCTCTGCTTTGAAAATCTCGTTTTATTCAGTATAACAAAAAATCCCGCCTAGGCGAGATTTTTTGTTACTTCTATGGTCAGACAATTAAGCTTTACCTTCTGAACCAAAGACATCAATACGTTCTTCAACTGCTTCTTGGATAGCTTTAGCGCCATCAGCCAAGAATTTACGTGGGTCAAAGAGTTTTTTCTTATCGTATTCAGCTTCATTTGCATCATAAGCACGCGCAAAGGCACGAGTTGCATTTGAGAATGCAATTTGACATTCAGTGTTAACGTTGACTTTAGCAACACCAAGTTTGATAGCTTCGCGAATTTGATCATCAGGAATACCTGAGCCACCGTGAAGCACGATTGGGAAACCTGGAACAGCTTCTGTTAATTTCTTCAAGTGGCCAAGGTCAAGACCTTCCCAGTTTTCTGGATATGGACCGTGGATGTTACCAATACCTGCTGCCAAAAAGTCAATGCCAGTTTCAACCATTGCTTTAGCATCTTCGATTGGTGCCAATTCACCGCGGCCGACGATACCGTCTTCTTCACCGCCGATAGTACCAACTTCAGCTTCAACTGAAATACCTTTAGCATGTGCTTTTTCAACAACTTCTTTAGCTTTTTCAAGGTTTTCTTCAACTGGAAGGTGTGAACCGTCAAACATGATAGAAGTGTAACCAACTTCGATACATTCAAGCGCATCTTCATAGTGACCATGGTCAAGGTGAATTGCAACTGGTACAGTAATACCCATTGATTCTACAAGAGTTTCAATCAAAACTTTACAAAGTTTGTAACCGCCCATGTATTTTGCAGCACCCATTGACGTTTGGATAAGAACTGGAGCTTTTTTGCTTTCCGCTGCACGCAGGATCGCTTGTGTCCATTCAAGGTTGTTTGTGTTAAATCCACCAACTGCATAACCGTTGTCACGAGCTGCTTGGACAAATTTTTCTGCTGAAACGATTGCCATTTTTAAAGGCCTCCTAAATATTTTTTGGGTCAAACCCATTACATTGTTTATTTTATCACTTTTACAGTAAAATTTCCAGCCTTTTCTTGAAAACTCATCAAAACAAAAAAGCCGGCCAAAGGCCAGCTGATATGCGGAGAGAGGGACTTGAACCCTCACGACCAAAAGCGGTCACAAGATCCTTAGTCTTGCGCGTCTGCCAATTCCGCCATCCCCGCAGCAACAAAATAAATTATATCAACTTCCTATATTGCTGTCAAGGATATTTCCCATATTTTTATAAAAATCCTCAAATTGTCTTTTTCTTAAAAGTTCTAACATGAAGTTAGCCGGCTGGATAGTTGAAAAGGTGACACAGAGAAGTCCTGGACATCACTGCAGCCGACATTATACATATTAGAGAGGCACTGAAAATAAGGTTCTTATATGTCGATGAGAAGTAAGTTAAAAAATCCAGAAAAATAATCAAAAGATTTCTCCAAAATGAGTAATTAATAACAATACTGAAAATCCCCTTGAATTTTTCTGTCAAAAGACCTAGACTATAGGCGTATTCGTTTTGTTAATCAATTTTCTTTAGCACAATGAGCATAAAAATCACATTTATTTAAAGGATATTCAGTATGAATACTTTAGCTTTCGAGGCGTTCGAATCTTTGGATGCTGATAATCTTGCTCAAATTCAAGGTCAAGGCTGGGTTGGCGCTGGAGTTGGCTATAATACACCATTATAAAGAGGTTGAGTTAAATATATGATATATGCTATTTACTCGTTAATATTATTAAGTTTTGCAGTATTAGTCTTAATTTCTAAGCGGAGTCAAAGTGGTGCTGTCAAGCTTATCTGTTTTGGAATTTTTATACTGGAATGCATCTTAGTAATAGCTAATATGTTTTTTTCATTTTTGAATTAAACAATATTTTGTTAGTCGGATATCTATTCAATTAATTCTATGCTACTTAAGGTTGGTCCCATATGACTTACGATAATGGCTCTCTTGCTGTTTATTATAGTTATATGGGGCTTTTTTTGATAGACAGCAAAAGCTCTGCAATCTCCAAAGCCATTACCTGCTGCGGAGATTACAGAGCCTAATTTGTCTAAATCTTATGTTATTATCAGTGACTGTTTTCGACTGCTGCTGTCACAAAGGCCGTATATAATTCCTCAGGACGATTAGGACGTGATTGCAGTTCCGGATGGTACTGGGCTGCAACAAAGAATTTCTTGTCTGAGAGTTCCACAACTTCTACCAAACGATTGTCCGGAGATACTCCTGAAAAGACAAAGCCGGCTTCTTCAAACTGCTGACGATAGGCATTGTTAAATTCATAGCGATGGCGGTGGCGGCGCTGAACAACGTCTTGGTTGTCATAGGCCGCTGCTGCCTTACTGCCCGGTTTCAGCTTACATGGGTAAAGCCCCAGACGCAGTGTACCGCCCATATCCTCGATATCAATTTGATCGCGCATAATATCGATAACCGGATACTTAGTGTCCGGATCCAGTTCAGCAGAATTAGCCCCTTCAAGATTGAGCACATGACGGGCGTATTCCACACAGGTCAGCTGCATGCCAAGGCAGATACCAAGCATAGGCACATCATTTTCACGCGCATAGCGAATGGCTTCGATTTTTCCTTCGGTACCGCGGTGGCCAAAGCCGCCCGGCACAATAATCCCATCTGCACTTTTCAGCAATTCAGCAACATTGTCAGCAGTGACGTCATTAGCATTGATCCAATCGAAATCAATAGCCGTATCATTGACATAGCCTGAATGTTTCAGAGCTTCAACAACAGACAGGTAAGCATCCGGCAGTTCCACATATTTGCCGACCAGAGCAATCTTTGTGGTTTTCTTCAGGTTCATCACCTTATCAACCATGGCAGACCACTCTGTCATATCAGCAGCCGGCACATTCAGTTTTAAATGATTGCAGACAATCTGATCCATATTTTGCGCCTGCAAATTAAGCGGAATCTGGTAGAGATGGTCTACATCGAGTGATTCAATGACGGCTTCCGGAGCCACATCGCAAAATTGAGCCAATTTATTCTTAATGCCCTGCCCAGCAGGCTTTTCCGTCCGAATGACAAGCATGTTGGGCTGAATTCCCAAACCGCGGAGCTCTTTCACTGAGTGCTGAGTTGGCTTGGTTTTCATCTCACCGGCTGCCTTCAGATAAGGCAGCAGAGTGGTATGAATATACATAACATTATCAGAACCCACATCAGATTTCATTTGACGCAGAGCTTCTAGGAAAGGAAGACTTTCAATATCGCCGACCGTTCCTCCGACTTCAGTGATAATCACATCAGAATCAGTCGTTGTAGCAGCGCGTTTAATCTTTTCTTTGAGAGCATCTGTGATATGCGGAATAACCTGAACCGTCGCTCCAAGGTATTCTCCTTTGCGTTCTTTACGAAGGACTTCGCTGTATATTTTTCCTGTTGTCACATTTGAATATTTATTAAGATTAATATCAATAAAACGCTCGTAATGTCCGAGGTCCAGGTCTGTCTCAGCACCATCATCGGTCACATAAACTTCACCGTGCTGATAAGGGCTCATTGTCCCCGGGTCAATATTGATATATGGATCGAATTTTTGAATGGTTACCTTGAGACCGCGATTTTTCAAAAGGCGGCCGAGACTTGCAGCCACAATCCCTTTACCAATTGAAGAAACAACACCGCCGGTTACAAAAATATACTTTGTCATTAAATGCTCCTTTACTTAATTTGGGAGAAAAAAGAAAAATGCCCCCTAAAACTAGGAAGCTTATCCGACCTCAAAAGAGGTGCCCAGTAAATAATATAAACTATCTGACTTCATTTGTCAATGAAGAATTGGACACATCTGAAAGGAAGAAAATTACTCTTCGTCGTCTTCCTCTTCCTCATCGTCGGAGTAATCGTCATCTTCTTCATCTAAATCAACATTTTCATCCAGATCTTCCTCCGGAATAATTTCACTGATTTCAGAATCATAAGACTCAACTTCTGATTTCTCATCATCCGGATTGTCATCATCGTAATCAGTATCTTCTTCAGGCGAATCAAAGCTCTCATCTTCCGGATCATCATCGCTGTAGTCGATAGCATCTTCATCGCCGTCCATAAAGGCATTGACGCGTTTTCGCTTACGTTTTGGCGCACCGTCTTCGTCATCTTCAAGAGTGACAATTTCTTCATCAATTTCATCGATGCCATACCAAGAGCGCAGACCCCATTTGTTGTCACCGAGCGGAATAAAGCTGCCGTCAACATTTAAATCTGAGTAGAAAAACGGCAAGGCTTCACGAATGTCTGCATCTGACTTTTCTAAATAAACTTGAATAGCATTAACAAGGTCACTAAAATACATCTCATGGTCCCGGCCGCGTTCTTCTAAGATAGCACGGGCAACTTCAATCATTGAGAGTTCACTTTTTTCTTGTCCAGCAAATACTTCTAATTCCAAGGTGGTTCTCCTTATTTTGTCGTTAACTTATATTTTACGATATTTTCAGCAGTAAGTCAAAAGAGATTTATGCAAGAGCCGCTCTTGCCAACGCTTTACTTACAGCACTGCTTTTAGCTGAAAGACTTGACATACTCTAGAATAGCCAGCATATCCTTAGCCATATAATCAGCCTGCGACTGATCAACAGACATGCGTTTTTCTTCGTAGGCAACTGTCTTCATGCCTGCTTTCTTAGCCGCCGCAATCCCTGAAGGAGAGTCTTCAACAGCGAGTGCCTGTTCTCCCGGAATCCCCAGACGCTTAAGAATCGACAGATAAATAGCCGGATCGGGCTTGCTTGCTTCAAAATCTTCACCGCTGACAACAGCATCAAAATAATCTTGTATCCCGCAATTGGTCAGAATTTCTAAAATGTACTTTTTTTGCGTTGATGAAGCAACCGCTAAGGCCATATCATGAGCTCTGGCATAATCTAAAACAGCAAGGATATCTTTTCGAAACAGCGGCAGATAGCTTTCCTTACGGTATTTTTGCAATTCAACCTTTTGCAGGCCCTGCTCAATTTCTTCCTCAGTAAGGTCTGACTGACTGAGCTTTTTAATTCTCCCCAGCAAATCTTTGCCGGATCGTCCGACAAGCCGGGAAAAATCGTCATGCGTCAGCTTAGACGGCTCTTTGGCAATTTCTTTTATATAGGCCTGCTGTAATTGAAAATCCAGATATTCAGTGTCAACAATAACACCATCCATATCAAAAACAATTAGCTTTATCATAGGCAGCTCCTCCATATAAGACCGAATGTGATTGAGTGCTTTCTTCAACCTTATTATAACAACTTGTTAAACGCCTTACTAGAAAAACACGAAAAAATCTGTGTTTAGATTCACTTTTCCGGTTTTACTCAAGGACGGGCCGGCGGAACTTCTGCTTGTCCTATAAAACCCGTAAAAAATGAAAGACTTGAGGCAAAATCCCCAAGTCCTATTTTAAAAAACCAAAGCAGCTCTTGCTGAGTCTTATTTAACAGTTGCTGTTTCTGTAATTGTATCAACAGCTTTTTTCATTGCAATATCATGCTTGAGCATATCCGGTGAAAGGAGTGAACGCACTTGTTCAACATCCATACTGTATTCAGCTGCAAGATCAGCAATTTCTTTTTCGATTTCTTCATCTGAAGCTTCAAAGCCCTCTGCCTTAGCAATGGCTTCGATAACCAGGTTAGTTTTCACACGTTTGTCAGCGTCTGCTTCGTATTGTTTGTGCAGATCTTCTTCAGTTGTACCCGTTAATTGGAAGTACATTTCTGATGAGATTCCTTGGCGCTGCATATTGCCCATGAATTCCTGCATAGCACGGTGAACTTCATCGTGAACCATTTCTTCCGGCAGTTCAACAATTTCAGCATTGGCAACAGCCAAATCAATAGCTGCACTTTCAACTGCATCATCATAAGCAGTTTCCTTAGCCGCTTCAAGTTCCTTGCGGTATTTAGCCTTCAATTCATCTAAAGTTTCCACTTCTTCGTCAATGTCTTTAGCCAATTCATCATCCAATTCAGGAACTTCCTTAGCTTTGACTTCGTGGATAGTTGTGACGAATTTAGCATCCTTGCCGGCAAGGTCGGCTGCTTGATAATCTTCTGGGAAAGTAACGTTTACATCAACTGTTTCTCCGGCTTTTTTGCCTACTAATTGGTCTTCAAAACCTGGGATAAACTGACCGCTCCCGAGTTCAAGTGAGAAGTTATCCCCTTTGCCGCCGTCAAATTCAACGCCGTCAACCGAACCGACAAAGTCGATAACGACAGTATCGCCTTCAGCGGCTGCGTCTTCTTTAAGAACGAGTTCAGCCAGATTGCTGCGTTCGCGTTCGATTTTTTCGTCCACTTCTGCATCAGTAACTTCTTTAGATTCTTCGACTGATACTTCAAGATTTTTGTAGTCACCGAGTTTTACTTCCGGTTTTGTGACTACTTCTGCTGTGATTTCCCAGTCTTGGCCTTTTTCCATTGATTTAACATCAATTTTTGGCTGAGCCACAACGTCAAGTTCCAACTCTGCAACAGCTCCTTCGTATGCTGATGGCAGGATACTGTTCAAAGCTTCTTCATAAAGAGCTTCTTCACCGAACTTTTGATTAAAAACGGCACGCGGCAGATGTCCTTTGCGGAATCCTGGAACTGAAATATCTTTCTTCACTTTATTGAAGGCTTGGTCAAGAGCCGGCTGAATCTTATCTTGGCCAATCGTGAATGTAACAACCCCACGATTTGTCTCTTTGTTTTCAAATGATGTAGACATGAAGTCATTTCTCCTTAAAATTTATTTGCACTTTCCAGTTTATCACATTTATTGTCAATTTGGAAGTTTTTTCTTCCATTCAAAAGCGGCTAAATTTTGGAAAAAGCAACAGGGTCTGTTTTAAACTGAGAAAGCCCGCCGATTTTTCTGAAACCCTTTTCATTTTTCTCGAAAAAAGGTATACTATAGGGGAGAATAACAACAATTTTCAAAATCATTTTTAGAAAGGTGCTCTTATGGTTCATACCACAACTGCTACACCCAGTCCTTTTCAGGAAAAGATAGCTGCAGCCTGCCGTAAAAAAGAGGCTCTTTTTGATGAAAGTCTCGGCCGTTATGCCTTGCGTTCCATGTTTGCAGGCGCCTATTTAACAATGAGTACTGCTGTCGGTGCTATTGCCGCTGATATCATCTCCCAGTTTTCGCCGGCTTTTGGCCGCTTCGCTTTCGCCTTTATTTTTAGTTTCGGCTTGGTTTATGTCCTGCTCTTTAACGGCGAACTGGCAACATCGAACATGATGTTTCTGTCTTCAGGAGCTTACTACAAACACATTTCCTTCAAAAAGGCTGCAATCATTTTGCTAACCTGTACTTTTTTCAATCTGATCGGTGCTATTATTTTAGCCTGGCTCTTCAATCAGTCTTTCTCCTTTGATCAGCTGACAAACAAGAGTTTTTTAGTCAACGCCGTTCAAACCAAGCTGGCTAAAACGGATTGGCAAAACTTCTTTGAAGGCATTACAGCCAACATGTTCGTTAATATCGCTATTCTGGGCTACATGCTCCTCAAAGAAGAAAGCGCCAAAATCACAATCGCCCTTTCTGCCATTTTCATGTTTGTCTTTTTAGTCAATGAGCATTTGATCGCCAACTTTGCTTCTTTCATGCTGGCAGCTTTCAGCTCCGTCGAACATATTAAAGGGCTCGAACTGATCAATGTCCTGCGCCAGTGGACTGTCGTATTCTTTGGCAACTGGATTGGCGGCGGTGTTTTCATCGGTCTAGCCTATGCTTGGCTCAATCAAACACAAACTCCGCACAAAGAACAATAAACAAGAATAAAAAGCGCAGTAAAATCAATGCTCTACCGATACTGATTTTACTGCGTTTTTTTATTTTACCCTGCCCCTGCAAACAAAGAGAAAATGGAAAACGCCGGTTATTTTTAGCTTGATTGAAGGATACTTTCCTTTTTATCCTCTTTTTTATTTTCTGTTTTTTTGATACACTAAAACCATGAAATTTATGACTTCTTATCTGGGCAATTTTGATTTTGAGAAGATCATATTTGCTTTTTCTTCTAAACTCTTGTCCATCATTCTTTTACTCTTAGTTTTCGCTATCGCTAAAAAGGTCATCAACTACCTTTTTAACAAAGCCATTTCGAAATCTATCTCTCTGGCTAAATACAGTCAGGCGCGGCAAAAAACTCTGGCAAAACTCTTCCATAACTTGATGGATTACAGTCTGTATTTTCTGTTGATTTATTGGATGTTAGCGATTATCGGGCTGCCAGTTTCCAGTTTATTGGCCGGTGCAGGAATTGCAGGTGTTGCTATCGGGCTCGGAGCCCAAGGCTTTCTTTCTGATTTGGTCAATGGTTTTTTCATTTTGCTTGAGCGTCAGTTTGATGTCGGCGATTCTGTCAGACTGAATGCAGTAACCGGAAACATTGCCGGAACAGTGTCCAATGTTGGTATCCGAACTACACAAATTCGCGACTTTGACGGAACCCTGCATTTCATTCCCAACCGCAATATTTCCATTGTCAGCAATCTGTCACGCGGCGATATGCGTGCGCAGATCGATATTCCTATCTATGCTAATACCAATCTTGAAACAGTAACTTCCATTATCAAAAAAGTCAACGAGGAAAATGTTCCCAATTATCCTGAAATTGTCGGCGTTCCCAATATCTTGGGTGCGACAGCTTCTGCAACTACAGGACAGATGGTCTTTCGGGTGGATATCTTTGTGCAAAACGGCAAACAAATCCAGATTTACTACATTTTTTACCGCCTTTATCAAGAAGCGCTTACTGCTGCCGGTATTGCTCTGCCTACAGCTAATATTATGCCTCAGACTCAAGCGCAAAAATAAAACAAAACAGCCCCTTTGTCAGAGCCAATCTGCTAAGGGGATGTTTTTTAAAATTTACGAATAGGATCGCTCTGATAGTTAGCACGCGCCCCGCCAATCAGCTTAGGACGGCTGGCCAGGGCAGTGACATGAGCTCCGCCCAATTCACGCAGGACAGGCCTCAAAGGAACCTGCACACGCTTAACATGCATACCGATAGCTGTGTCGCCGATATCAAGACCCGCATAGGCAGTAATTTCTTCAACTTCAACAGGGTCGTTCATGTATTTAAAAGCTGCCAGCTGAGCGCTCCCGCCGGCATGGAGTGTCGGCAGAACATTGACAATTTCCAAATCTTTTTTCTCAGCCAGTTCACGCTCAACCACCAAAGCACGATTGAGATGCTCACAGCCCTGAACCGCCAAGTAAATCCCTCTGTCATCAAGATAAGATAAAATCGTTTTAACCACAGCCTCGCCAATCTCAAGACTGGAATTCTGCCCAATAGTACTGCCGGCAACTTCACTGCTGGATAAGCCCAGCACAAAAATCTGACCTTTTTTAATTCCGCTGCGTTCAGCCAAATCAGCAATAATCGCCTGCGTCTTTGTTTCCAACTCTTGTAAATTCATCTTATCTCCTTTCTAAACCTTTAAAAGCTAAATAGATAAGGTAACCGATCAGCATGCCAAAAAAGTTTTGCAGCACATTGCCCCAGATACCTGCAAGTGACGCTCCCAGACCATAAAAAGGAATAGAAAACAAAAAGTAGAGCCCAACCATGGCCAAAGAAGCTAAAGCAAGACCTAAACTGCGTTTTTTACCCTTCCATCCGGCAAAATACCCCTCAAGCCCGTGTGCCAAAAGACTAAACACCATCCAATTGGGATAGCCGGCAGTCAAATCGAGCAAAAGGCCGGACATACCCCCAACAGCCGCTGCTGTCTTACTGCCAAAGTAAAAGGCCGTAAAATAGATACCGGCATCCAGAAAAGTTAAGAAGCCTGTCGGTGTCGGAATCTTTAAAAACAGACCCAAGACAAGGCTCAGAGCGGTCAGGACTGCAATCAGACTTAAATGTCGTACCTTGTTATCTTTCATAATTCTGCTTTACTCCGAAATCATTTGCGTGCTCAATCGCATGATAGACAAACTCTTTAGCTTCTCTGACCGCATCTTGAACAGTCTTTCCAAGCACCAAATGGCTGGCAATGCTTGATGCAAAGGTGCAGCCCGCCCCTGTATTATTAGTTTCTAAGACAGGATAATCCAATACCCGAAAGTTTTGCCCGTCATAAAAGACATCAAGAGCTCTATCCTTGCTGAGACGATTGCCGCCCTTAACAACCACATTTTGAGCCCCCAGACCATGCAGTATCCTGGCTGCCTCTTTCATGTCCTCCAAACTGTTTATGGTTGTTTGGGTCAGGAGCTGCGCTTCCGCCAGATTGGGCGTCACAACAGTAGCATAGGGGAAAAACTGAATCAGCTCATCTCTCAGCGCGCTGACTTCCAGATCATGATTTTCCTTGCAGACAAGTACCGGATCTAAAACCACAGGAACATCTGTTTGTTTTTTAATGAAATCCAGCGCTTTTTCAGCTATTGCCACATTGGGAAGAAGACCCAGTTTGATTGCCGAAAAACGAGCATCTGCCAAACTGTCTAACTGCTTGGCAAAAACGCCGCTGTCTACAGGAAACACTTCAAAGCCATTTTCTGTCACAGCAGTGAGGCAGGTTACTGCTACAAAGCCCTGCAGCCCATTAACGGTGTAGGTTGCCAGATCGGCAGACAAACCGCCGCCGCTGAAAATATCATTGCCTGAAATGGCTAAAATAAACTTATTCGTCATAACTAATATCCTTTAAATACAATCCGTTTGGGCCGGCTGTAGGACCCGCCAGATGCCGGTCTCCGGATTCTAAAATACGGTCAATCTGGTCAATGGGCATACGGCCATTGCCAATTTTTAATAAGGTTCCGACCATATTGCGAACCTGCTTATACAAAAACCCATTTCCCGTAAAAGTGAAAATCAAAAATTGTTTCTGCTCATCAAAAACAACATCTGCACGGCTGATGGTTCTTACTTTATTGTCAACACTCGTTCCGGAAGCCGTAAATCCTGTAAAATCATGTGTTCCACGCAATTTTTTTATCGCTCGCTCAATAGCAGCAACATCAACGGCATAGGGAAAATGCGTTGCATAGTGGCGCATGAGGGGATTTTTAGGACGTCCCAGGTCAACCAGAAACTCGTAGGTTTTACTGTGTTTGCAATACCTTGCATGAAAATTTTCAGAAACACTATCAACCTTGATGACATCAATATCATCCGGTGTCTGCGTATCCAAACCAAAACGCAGTCTTTCTAAATCACGTTTTTCATCCAAATCAAAGTGAATCACCTGACCGTAGGCATGAACGCCCGCGTCTGTCCGGCCTGCGCCGTGAATTTTAACAGCCTTACCGGAATTTAATCGACAAAGAGTTTTCTCAATTTCTTCCTGAACAGTTCTGGCATTTTTCTGCCTCTGAAAGCCGGAAAAAGCTGTTCCATCATAAGAAATAATCGCTTTATAACGTACCATAGCTGCATTATAGCATGCTGAAAGCTAAGAGACAAGATAAAGAGCTATTATCTGTATGGGGACAGTTTAAAGCTCATAGAATCGGGACAAGTCGCAGCCAGCTGCGCCAGCCATATAGAAAAAAACTGATCTAGGCTACTGTCTCAAAACGATTAAAATTGAAAAAGACCAAAGGATTTCCTGAACTGTCCTAACCGTTAGATTTTCGTCCAACTTTTAGGCAGTTTAGAATTCCCTTGGTCTTTTATTTCTTACATATCATCAAAAGCATCTTTTACCTTGTTAAAAAATCCTTTTTTCTTAGGGTGAACCGGATCGATACCGCTGGCCTTAGCAAAAGCCTGCAGGGCTTCTTTTTGAGCATCGTTCAGTTTTGTCGGTGTAACAACATTAACGGTCACGTGCTGATCTCCCTGCCCATTGCCGCGCAAACGCGGTGCCCCTTTACCTTTGAGACGGAAGGTCTTACCAGTCTGCGTTCCGGCAGGAATAGCCAGCTCAACATTGCCGTGAACAGTCGGCACCTCAATGGTATCTCCGAGAGCTGCCTGAACAAAGTTAATGTTCAGACTGTAGTAAATGGTTGAGCCGTCACGCTCAAATTTATCGCTCTTCATCACATTGATAATGACAAAGAGATCTCCGTAAGGGCCGCCATTAAAGCCGGCTTCGCCTTGACCTGCCAAACGAATTTGCTGACCGGTTTCAACACCGGCAGGAATTTTGACAGAAACCTTATGGCTTTGTTTTTCGTGACCTGTTCCATGACAGGTTTGACAAGGTTCCTTGATTTCCTTACCAGTGCCGTGACAGACATCACAAGTCACTTGACGGCGCATCATACCAAGCGGTGTCTGAGTATCAACATTGATAACACCTGAACCATGGCACTTAGTACAAGTAACAGGACTGGTGCCCGGCTTAGCCCCCGAACCATCACAGGTATGGCAAGTCGCTTCACGGTTATAGTGGACTTCTTTTTCCGTCCCAAAAACAGCCTCTTCAAACTGAAGATTAACACGGTACTGCAGATCATCTCCCTGACGGGGTGCATTGGGATTTCTGGAAGCTCCGCCGCCGAAGAAACTTGAAAAAATATCCTCGAAACCGCCAAAACCTGAGCTGTCAAAGCCGCCAAAGCCACCTGCGCCACCGCCAAAGCCGCCATTGGCCCCTGAGGGACCGTATTGGTCATAGGCTGCACGCTTTTGCTCATCGCCTAGCGTTTCATAGGCCTCCTGAATCTCTTTGTACTTTTCCTCAGCCCCAGGATCCTTATTGATGTCGGGATGGTATTTTTTAGACATCTTGCGATAGGCTTTTTTAATTTCGTCCTGAGAGGCGTTCTTTGACACCCCCAGACGATCATAATATTCTGTATTATTCATATAAGATACAAAGGGCGTTAAAGGGACACCGCCAAAATAGGAATTTTGACGACGGACGTCTTACGTCCTAGAAAAAATTATCTTTTTGGCACAGTCCCTAGCCCGTGTTCAGTTGCGAACACTTCTTCCTTTCTGTAATTTTAGAAGGTTATTTTGCTGTCACTTTTATCTAAAAACAGAGACTGACTGGGGTCCAATCTCTGAGTTTAGTTTTTTTATTTAATCTCAAAATACTCAAGAAACAAGAAAGCTTTTTTTATATTAATATTATCAAGATTTTTTCTTTTTTTCTTATATTGAATTAAAAGTAACAACGAAGCCAATACAATTACTGACGCAATTACAAATTGTATCACTGCTATTCCCACCTCATTTATTTTTAAATTAGAGGTCATCGCCGTAGTAATATAAGTAATTACTGCTGGTAATAGTATACCTAGAACAAGATTAACAGCAATATTATTATTATTTTCCGAATATTGCCTCTCTGCAAAAATATTTATTTTATAGGCAAGTAATTTTTCTTCATCATTTTCTGACTTAAATTGATTTTTCAGTTGATTTTGCAATTCCTCATAGTCCTCAACCGCAAGAGCAACAAATTTATCGTATTGTTCTTTTGAATCATTGGTATAAAAAAGATTAATTTGTGAACTCATGATTTTTATTTTTCCGTAAACTCACCGTCTACGACATCATCGCCGCCTTTATCTGATGATCCAGCATCAGCTGCGCCTTCTTGACCTGCCTGTGCTTGCTGTGCTGCAGCCGCTTGTTCGTAAAGTTTCATGGCAAGTGCTTGAGCTTTTTCGTTGAGGGCTTCAAGTTTAGCTTTCATATCTTCCGTGTTATCTGATTCTTGGGCCTTCTTCAAGTCATCAAGAGCAGCCTGAGCAGCATCGCGTTCGCTGTCAAAACCTTTGCCTTCGGTTTCTTTGATGGTTTTTTCAGTTGTAAAGATTGCTTGGTCAACTTCGTTCTTAAGGTCAACTTCTTCCTTACGTTTTGCATCTGCTTCGGCATTTGCTTCGGCATCTTTCATCATACGGTCAATTTCTTCTTCGCTGAGGCCGTCGTTAGACTTGATAACGATTGTTTGTTCTTTTTGCGTACCAAGGTCTTTGGCCTTAACTGAAACAATACCGTTTTTATCGATATCAAAGGTTACTTCAATTTGTGGGATACCGCGAGGAGCTGCAGGAATATCTGTCAATTGGAAACGGCCCAGTGTCTTGTTGTCTGCAGCCATCGGACGTTCACCTTGAAGAACATGGATATCAACAGCAGGCTGGTTATCAGCAGCGGTTGAGAAGACTTGTGATTTAGAAGTTGGGATAGTTGTGTTGCGGTCAATCAGTTTAGTGAAGACACCGCCCATGGTTTCGATACCCAGTGACAATGGAGTAACATCAAGAAGGACAACGTCTTTAACATCACCGGTGATAACACCGCCTTGGATAGCAGCCCCCATAGCAACGACTTCATCAGGGTTTACTGATTTATTTGGTTCTTTGCCGGTTTCAGCTTTAACCGCTTCAACAACAGCAGGAATACGCGTTGAACCGCCGACTAAGATAACTTCATCAATTTCTGACAATGACAGACCAGCATCAGAAAGCGCTTGGCGAACTGGTGTTTTTGTACGTTCTACAAGGTCACGAGTCAAATCATCAAATTTCGCACGAGAAAGACTTGTTTCCAAGTGAAGCGGTCCGGCTTCTCCGGCAGTAATGAAAGGCAGGCTGATTTGAGTTGATGTGACACCTGAAAGGTCTTTCTTAGCTTTTTCAGCCGCGTCTTTCAAACGCTGCAGAGCCATCTTGTCCGTTGATAAATCAATACCGTTTTCTTTCTTGAATTCTTCTACCAGCCAGTCAATAACTTTTTGGTCAAAGTTGTCACCGCCGAGTTTGTTGTCACCCGCAGTTGCCAGCACATCGAAGACACCGTCACCCAATTCAAGGATGGAAACATCGAAGGTACCGCCGCCAAGGTCAAAGACTAAGATTTTTTCATCCTTATCTTGCTTATCAAGACCGTAGGCAAGCGCAGCTGCAGTTGGTTCGTTGACAATACGTTCTACTTCAAGACCGGCAATTTTACCAGCATCTTTTGTTGCCTGACGCTGTGCATCGTTAAAGTAAGCAGGAACCGTGATAACCGCTTTTGTCACTTTTTCACCAAGGTAATCTTCAGCATAGCCCTTCAAATATTGCAGAATCATCGCTGAAATTTCTTGAGGTGTGTATTCTTTGCCGTTAGCTGAAACCTTTTCAGAAGTTCCCATTTTTGATTTGATGGAAAGAATTGTTTCCGGATTAGTTACCGCTTGACGTTTGGCAGCGTCACCGACAACAATTTCACCATTTTTGAATGAAACAACAGAAGGTGTCGTACGGTTGCCTTCCGGATTTGCAATAATTTTACTTTCAGTTCCTTCAAGAACTGCGACAGCTGAGTTAGTTGTACCTAAGTCAATACCAATAATTTTAGACATAGTTAAGATACCAAGAACGTTGAAATAGTCCGGCGGACTGTTTCAATCAGGAGATGGAGAAAGCATTGCTTTCTTCTTCTAGTGACTGATAATAACGTTCAATTCCTTTCTTTTTTCCTCTTAATATTTTTTTCGTTTTGATATTTTTCTTAGGTGGCGGAGACGCCAGCAAACCTTTGGTTTCATGGCTAAATTTTGAGCCAGAAGTCTCAAAATTTCCCTGTCAGATAACAATACTTGTTATCTGACTTTCGCCACGGCGAAAAATATCGTTTTTGAGCAAGCCTATGGCTTGCTTCTTTATATATTATTCATAGTTTACCGTCATTTCGGACAAGGTTATTTTTTTATTTATTAATTCGCTGTTGCTATTAAACCGTTACGACGTGAGTTAGCAAAATCGATGTTATTTTGCTAACGAACTAGTAAGTAGTCTAGGCAATCCGCCATAGCGGTTGCCGTATAATGATGAGGCATTTTAATGCCCATCATTATTGACTAGTTATATACCACCACCATTGCTGGGCGGAGCAGGCGCTCGTGCAATTTGTAGCCTTTTTGAAGAACTTGTGCAATGCTGTCTGCCGGATGATCTTCATCTGCATCAAGCGTCTGCACTGCCATATGAAGATTAGGGTCAAAGTTTTCCAGTTCAACTTCTTCAACACCCTCTTCTTTAAGCGCTTGAACAAGACTTTCCTGAACCATTTCGAGTCCTTTTTTGACATCATCTGTCAGGCCTTCTACAGCCAAGGCTCTCTCCAGATTATCCAAACTCGGCAAGATTTTCTTCGCTAAATCCTGCGAGCGGTACTTCTGTAAGCTTTGGCGCTCTTCATTGGCACGGCGCTGAACATTTTGCATTTCAGCATGAGCACGCAGGTATTTATTTTCAAAATCTTCTGCTCGCTCAAGAGCTTCCTGCAGTTCTTTGTTTTCAGGAGTTTCTTCAGCTGCTTCCTCTACAGTTTCCGTTTCTTCCTGCTCTTTGGCAGCCTGCGCTTCTTCCTTGATTTCTTCTTTAGTCTCTTTTTCCGACAAGGTAGCACCTCTTTTCTTTTTGTTTTTCTGAAACAAATTTCTGCTTCAGCCGATAAAGGCTAACAATTTTTTCAGCTTAGTGAACTTCATAGTGATTGCTGTTGAGATAGCGGTAAAAATCACCGAGTTTAATCGCTAAGATACGGCTGATAACCGTAAGCAGACTGACTGTTCGCCGATAGTCCAAGTCTACCGGACCAATCACCGTCAAAATGCCAAATCCTCTGTAAGGGATAAGAAATTTCTGACTGATGACCGTAAGCTCTGATAAACTCTTTTCACGGCTTTCAGCAATCTGAACACGATAGGCTTCATCTTCCGGGATACTCTCGCGAATCGCCATAGCAGCAGACTGCGGATTATCCAAAAATTGGTAGGTATCCAGTCCTGCAAATTCCAGTGTTTTAATCTTACCGGCAATGAAAACCTTCTCTTGAAAGATTTGCTTGAAAATATGATCAAATAAATCCAAAACATTATCTGTCCGCGGAAAATACTTTTGAATAATCTGCGGCAGTTCTGTTCGCAAACGGTAATGAATATCCAGCACCGTTTGATTCAAGAGACGTTCCCGAACAATTCTCACAACAGTGAGCAAGTCACTGTCCAAAAAGTTTTTGGGAATGGCAAACTGAACGGTTATGGGGCTGGCCTCATCTAACGTTAACACCGCCAAAGCGTCGTGACTGCTAAGCTTAACAATATCAAAGGCAGTCAAACACTGCCTCTTTGGCTCCACATCCATAATCAATGATGTATAGCCTGTCAGCTCCGCCAAAACATCGCTGGTTTTTTGCAAAAGGTCATCTAAGCGAAAGACCTCAAAATCAAAAGCCTTGATAACTTGGTAGGCATCCTGTTCATCCAGATTATCCGGATTTAAAGAATGTTCTACAAAGTAGCGAAAACCTTCTTGGCTGGGCAGACGCCCGCTGGAGGTATGTGCTTTTTCCAAGAGCCCCAGTTTTTCCAAAGCGGCCATATCATTTCTGATCGTTGCACTGCTTGAAGCAATTGAATTTTGGAGCGTTTTAGAACCAATGGGCTCATGCGTCTTAGTAAAAATCTCAACAATCAAATTGAGAATATCTTTTTGACGTTGGGTAATCATCTAAGCTGACCTCCAATCTCTGCTCAATAAAATTAGCACTCTAAGCAACCGACTGCTAACTTCATGATTCCATTATACTCCATTCACAATTTCTGTCAAGGAAAAAACATCATTTTTTAGCACTCTTTTTCTACGAGTGCTAAAACACTGCCCAGGAGCTGATTTGTTTTTGGGGCAGGCCAAAAATCAAGCAAAGACCCCGCATCTTATTGCCCAAGCGCCTCCCTTTTATTCTTGATCAGCAGCCGCCGTCCTTTAAGGAGTCTTTCCCTAGGGATTGAACTTAAGTATTTATTAGCGATGAGCGCAGTAAAAAACCGGGCTGTCCGTATACGTGCTGCCCACACATTCGGACGACTCCCGGTTTTATCGGTCGTAATCTGTTAGGTTGTTTTCTTCTATTATAGTAATCAATTCATCAGCATAGTTGGGATCGCTGTTGAACCCTGCAGCCTGCAGAGCTCTGGCAACCGTTTTGTAACCGCTGGAAGTCGTCATTGTTGTATAGAGGGCCTTATCCCATATCTTGTCCTGACGCAGGAGTGCCAGATAATCATACAAAGAATCTTCCCAAGACTTATAAACCAGATAGCGGTTGGTCACCTGATGCCAACGGCCGTTTTTGTACTCACGGCTTTTCAGGCGGACACCTCTTTGACCGGCTCCGGCTTTAATGCTGAAAAGGTTGTGATACTTACTGGCCAGCAAAGTCCGGCCGAAATTGCTGTCCAAAGCTGCCTGACCGATAATGACCGAGCTTCTCACTCCATAGGTTTTAGACAATTTCTGAGCTGTCGGAGCAATTTCTCTGATAAATTCTCTATGGCTATAAGCACTGGCAGTCTCCTTTTGAGCACTCGCCAATCCTCCGCTGCCTAAAATCGGCAGGAAAACAGCCAGAAAAAGAAACGACATCACTGCCACAAAAAACTTAAATTTGAGTCTTGCTCTCACCGCCTATTTCTCCTTTAACTTTTCTAAATATTCTTCTAAGGTCAGCTTATGCTTGGCCATGTATTTAGCAGACTTCACACCGACATAGCGATAATGCCAGTCTTCATAGCCAATGCCTGTCGCACTCTTTTTGTCCTTAGGAAAGCGCAGGACAAACCCATATTCAGGCGCAAGTTGGGCAACCTTGGCAACAACATCTGGGTCACTTTCATTCAGGCTGTCAACGGTACTCATATCAACTGCCAAGCCTGTTTGATGCTCACTGGCTCCCGGCGGCTGCGAATAGGTCTGAACCTCTTTTTCGGCCTCTTCCTGACTCAGAGCAGAATTATTTGCTTGTTCCTGAGCCACATAATTGTTATAAAGCTCTTCTTGATAGGCAACACTGCGGTAGCCTGATATCAGGTGTTCCCCGGCGTCAACTTTTTGAGCAGCTGCCAGAAAGCCGCGGGTTTTTTCTGCAATACGAGAATCCACTGAAACACCGTTAATATCTGCTAAATCCGGATTCATTTCAGCTGTTATATGGTCTCGGTTAACCAAAACCAGCTCCCAGTCATCCGGCGAAACATCTGGCAAATCTGCTGCTTGACGGCTCGAGGGGCTTTTTTGAGCAGTCTGCTCTGTTTTATGCTTTGCTGCCTCTTGGTGAGGCTTTTGCTGGTCTTTATGCAAGAAAAGATAAATCCCGAAAACAAAAAGCACAATAATTCCGATTTGCAATAAAACAGTCAGTAAATTAAATTTCTTTCTCATTAGCTTTTTTTAAAATTTCTCTTCCTTGGTGACGATAAGCCATGTCTGCAATGGTTTCAATTGAAAATTTTTGATTCTCATAAGAAACAACTGTCACACTGCCATTATCAATAGCCGCTTTTTCTTGCTCATGATCAACCAGCCACACGAAAGTTCCGATAGTCAAACCGTGGCTGACAACAATAGCATTGCCGCCGCCTGATTTTTCAATAGACTGAGCAATGGCTTCAAAACCGCCGTAAATACGATTTTCAATAACATCCCAAGGTTCGGCCCAGTTGGCTGTATCTACTTCGACAAGACTGGCTGCCAGCTCAGGATAAGTGACCTCTGCAAAAGTCTTTCCCGTATTAAAAGCAGCTGTCCGCGGCAGGACTCCCTGAAACAAATCCCCGTCATAGCCGCCGTCAAGACTGCCGAAGCACCACTCCCGGATGCGTTTATCACGTGTATAAGGCAGATTTTCATTGCCCATCTCGCGAAGAATAATTTCCATAGTCTGCATGGTTCTGCCGCTGTCACTGGAGAAAGCAGCCTTAAAAGGGATCTTAGCTTCTCTCAGACCGATGCCCAGTTCTCGTATGCCTTCTTCACCAAATGTTGTCAGAGGGGTGTCACTCCAACCTTGGGCACGTCCAATTGTATTAAACATTGTTTTCCCATGTCTAGCTATATAGAGTTTTGTCTTTGCCATTTTTACCCTCCTAATCTAGCCTATATTATATCATTAAATGAAAACACTTGCAAAAAACTTGCAAGTGCTCTCTTAATTTTTAAAACTGTGTATCGGCGCAGGAATCTGCCCGCCTCTAGCAATAAAATCGGCTGATGAATTTTTATTAACTGACATGACCGGAGCAGCACCCAGCAGGCCGCCGAATTCAATCATGTCCCCCTCTTTGCCTTTAGGGATAATGCGGACGGCTGTTGTTTTTTGATTGATAACACCAATCGCTGCTTCGTCGGCAATCATAGCGGCAATCGTTGTATCCGGAGTATCGGCTGGAATGGCAATCATATCCAGGCCGACCGAACAAATCGCTGTCATCGCTTCTAATTTTTCAAGATTGAGCGAACCGTTTTGCACTGCGGCAATCATGCCTTCGTCTTCCGAAACCGGAATAAAAGCTCCCGACAGACCGCCAACTTGATTACAGGCCATGACACCGCCCTTTTTAACTTGGTCATTGAGAAGAGCCAGCGCTGCCGTTGTTCCGTGAGTTCCGACCGTCTCCAGTCCCATTTCTTCCAGAACACGGGCAACCGAATCACCGACCGCCGGAGTCGGAGCCAGCGACAGATCAACAATGCCAAATTTGACACCGAGGCGCTCACTGGCCAATGTTCCCACTAACTGTCCGATACGGGTAATTTTAAAGGCAGTCTTTTTAACCGTTTCAGCGACAACGTCAAAACTTTGACCGCGGACTTTCTCCAGAGCACGCTTAACAACTCCGGGACCCGACACCCCGACATTAATGACAACATCAGCTTCACCCACACCGTGAAAAGCACCTGCCATAAAGGGATTATCCTCAACAGCATTAGCAAAGACGACCAGTTTGGCCGGTCCCATCTCAGAAGCTGCAGATGTTTCCTTGATGATTCGCCCCATATCACCAACTGCAGTCATATTAATACCGGACTTGGTCGATCCGATATTAACAGATGAGCAGACAAAGTCAGTTTCTGCCAAAGCCCGCGGAATGGAATTGATGAGAATTTCATCGCCTTTTTGATAACCCTTTTGAACCAAAGCCGAAAAGCCACCGATAAAGTTCACACCAATGTCCTTGGCTGCACGGTCAAGCGCCTTTGCCAAAGGAACATAATCATCGGCATCTGTGGCAGCACCAATGATGGAAATCGGTGTCACAGAAATACGTTTATTGACGATGGGAATCCCCAGTTCTGCTGAGATGTCATCGCCAACTTCGACCAGCTTGCCGGCTTTAGCAACAATTTTATGATAGATCTTTTCAGCAGCCTTGTTGATATCCGGATCAATACAGTCGAGCAGGGAAATGCCCATGGTAATGGTGCGGACGTCAAAATTCTGCTCTTCGATCATCGCAATCGTTTCAGTAACTTGTTTAATATCCATTGCTTCAAGCCCCCGTCTTACAAGTTGTGCATAGCATCAAAAATAGCTGAGCTTTGAATATTGATTTTGACATTCAAGGTCTCACCAAAGTCCTCAAATTCTTTTCGGAGCTGGGCAAAATCTTTTTTCTCATCAGCAGAAACAACTGCCATCATAGTAAAATAACCTTCTAAAACGGTCTGTGTAATGTCATCAATATTAAGTCCGAGTTCTGCAATCTTCGTTGCCACACCTGCTACAATTCCGGTTGTATCTTTTCCAACTACTGTAATAATTGCCTTCATAAAAGCCTCCAAATGTATGGTATTTTATTTATTTTAGCATAAAAAAGATGAAAATTCTATATTCAAAAGCGTATCATTGTTCGGCTTTTCCTTTTATTTTTTCCTCAGCCGGCTGAAAAAATAATACCTGCAATTAAATTCCTAAACGTTAACCCTAAAAAAGAAGGACAGGGCTTCTTCTTGCATTTCATCTCCGAAGATGATAAACTGTAATTAGTTTATAAACTAACAAGGAGAGGCTTATGTTTACAGGCAAGAGACTGAGAAAAAGAAGGGAAGAACTTGGGCTTTCACAAGCGCAGGCAGCTGAACAGCTGGGCATTTCAAGGCCGTCTTATTTCAACTGGGAAGCCGGCAAAACCAAGCCCAATCAAAAACATTTAGCAAAACTGGCTCAGCTGCTAAGGGTTGAGCCTGCCTATTTCTCTGCCCAATATGACATTGTCCGGATTTACAGCCAGCTAAATGCAGACAACAAGGAAAAAACACTAAACTATTCAGAGAATCTGCTCAAACAGCAAAACAAGAAAGTGACAAGGATGGAAAACAAACGTTATACTTACAAGGTTTATGAAAAATTATCCGCAGGAACAGGCTACTCTTATTTTGGAGACGGTAACTTTGATACGGTCTTTTACGATGAGGAAATCGACCATGATTTTGCTGCTTGGATTTTTGGAGATTCTATGGAGCCGACTTTCCTAAACGGTGAGGTGGCTCTTATCAAGCAGACAGGATTTGACTATGATGGTGCCATTTATGCCGTAGATTGGAACGGTCAAACCTATATCAAAAAAGTTTATCGCGAGGAAAAGGGCCTGCGCTTGGTCTCTCTCAATAAAAAATATGCCGATAAATTTGCTCCATACGAGGACAATCCGCGAATTATCGGACTGATTGTCGGCAACTTTATGCCTCTTGAAGGCTAGGACAGCAGCTAATAAACGGTCTTCAGTCTTCAGACAAGGCTCTGCCGCAGACGGCGTTCAAAAGCCCTTATCTCCTGGCAGCGATAATGAGGACTGTTTAAAATGAAAAAGCAGGATAAACCGATAGTTTGAAAGATAATCGGTTTATCCTGTTTTTTTACCTGTTTGAACACCTTGACAACTGAAAAAATCAACCGGCTTTTTCTTCGACATAGATCTGAGCTGCAACCGCTGATGTAATCTGCAGCTGTCTGCCATCCTTTTCAACTGTATAGGCTCCTGCAAAATCATCATACTCTAAAAGCGTCAATTCATCTCCAATCTGTAAAGCGTGCTGCTCCATATATTTCAGCAGCTGGAAATTATCCTGAACACGCTTTAAGATGTAAGTACCCTTCTTAGCTGTTCCCTTTAGGGTCGTATGGTATTTCTCAACCAGAGGCTCCCCCTGCTGCGGGATAGTGCCTCCGTGTGGACAGACCTTTGGATAGTTAAGGAGTTTATCCAAACGTTCGATAAAAATATCAGAGACTGTATGTTCCAGCACCTCAGCTTCTTCATGGATTTCGTCTGCCGTATAGCCCAGATGATTCATTAAGAAAACCTCAATTAAACGATGCTTGCGGTAGAGAGCCGAGGTCAAAGCCATTCCTTTTTTAGTCAGCAGATAGCCTGTCTGCTTATCTTTAAGAATCAGGCCTTCCTGCAGAAGTTTTTTGACCATTTCTGAAACTGCCGGAGCAGAGACTGACATCTTAGCTGCAATCTGTTTATTGCTGATTTTTTCCCCGTGCTCGCCGAGCTCATAAATAATTTTTAGATAGTCTTCTTTGTTAGGTGTCATAGTTTATCCTCTTCTTTGTCAAACTCATTATATCAAAATGTTAACAAAAAAGGGATAAAAGTTTTTATTCTCAGCTCTCGCATCAGCAAGGGCACATAAGGCAGCTAAACCTAGTCGGACAGACCTGCTGTGATTTGATCCAAATTCCATTTCATCATGGTATAGTAGCTGTCTCCTGCCTGCCCTTTTTCAGCAATTGAGTCTGTAAAAATTTTGGCTGCGATAGGAATGCCTGTATCCTTAGCGACAGCCTTCATCGGACGGTCATCAACACTGCTTTCCACAAAAAGTGCCGGAATACGTTTTTTCCGCAAGGTTTCAACCAAATGTTTGATTTGATCCGGCGTTCCTTCTTCCTCCGTGTTAATTTCCCAGATATAGGCCGATGGAATATCATAAGCTTGCGAAAAATATTTAAAACAGCCTTCACTGGTAACAATCATTTTCTTTTCAGCCGGAATACGGTGTATTTTTTTCTTAGCCTGTTGATGGAGTTTCTCCAGCTTTGCTCGGTAACTGTTAAAGTTTTTCTTATAATAGGCCTCGTTTTCAGGGTCTTTTTCTGAAAGATGTTTCATAATGTTGCGTGCATAAATGATGCCGTTTTGGAGATCAAGCCAGGCATGAGGATCTTCCTTGCCTTTTCCTTTGCCTCCATTAAGGTAGATAACCTTTACACCGTCACTAACTGCAAAATAATCTTTGCCAGGTTTTTTACCCGCGTTTTTAACGAGCTTGGGAAACCAAGCCTGACCGCCATTTTCAAGATTAATGCCGTTGTAAAAAATCACATCGGCCTGTGATGTCTTTTTGACATCCTCTGCCAGGGGTTCGTATTCGTGCGGGTCACGGCCAACAGGAACAATACTGTGCAAAGCAATCTTATTGCCGCCAATGTTTTCAGCCATGTCCGCAATAATGGAGTTTGCAGCGACCACATTCAGTTTTTTATCCCTTGTCTGTTGCTCAGAACAGGCAGGCAAAACTACCAAAGGCAAGCAGACAAGCAGCAAGACGAACTTTTTCATATCAATCCTCCTTCATGTGTTTTCAAATGGGGCTCTTCTCATTTTTCCTCTGTAAAAACTTCTGCTTAGGCGCAAAGATAAAGGAAATTAAGAACATCAATGCTGAGGTCAAAACAATACTTGAACCCGCAGCAATGTTAAAACTATACCCGATAAACAGGCCTAAGACTGATGACAGAGCCCCTAAAGCTGATGATAAAAAGATCATAGACTTCAGACTGTTGGCATAGAGATAGGCTGTTGCTGCAGGGGTAATGAGCAAGGCAACAATCAAGACAGTTCCCACACTTTGCATGGCTGTCACTGATACTAAAGTCAGCAGAACCATCAGCAGGTAATGGTAATAAGTGACGGGTACCCCCATGGATTTAGCCAAAGTAGGGTCAAAAGAGGTCAGCAAAAGCGGTCTGAAAAATAAGGCCAGCACCAGAAGAACAAGCAATGAAATCCCTAAGGTAATCCATTTATCTGTGTCCTCTACAGCTAAGATATTGCCAAACAAAATGTGAAACAAATCGGTCGAACTGTTGGCAAAGCCAATCAAAATAACGCCCAGAGCAAAAAAAGAACTAAAAGTAATTCCGATAGCCGTATCCCCTTTTATAATGCTGTTTTCTCGGATAAATGTAATAAGCAGGGAAGCGAAAAGGCCAAAAACAATGGCTCCGATAAAAAAATTGATCCCCAAAATATAAGACAGGGCTACTCCCGGCAAAACAGCGTGAGAAATGGCGTCTCCCATAAGGGACATTCCGCGAAGGATAATAAAACAACCGATTGCCCCTGCGACAACGCCAATAACCACTGCCGTCAGCAAGGCATTTTGCAAAAAATGGAACTGCTCTAGGCCTGTTAAAAATTCTAAAATCATCTAAACACCCCCGGTCACTAATATTGAAGAACCGTAGGTTCTGCTTAAATTTTCCTGTGTAAAAACATCCTTGGCAGGACCAAAGGCAATCACTTTTCGATTTAAAAGCAGGACCTGATCAAAATAAGTTTCAGCCTTACTCAGGTCATGATGAATAACTAAAATCGTCTTTCCCTTTGCTCTAAGCGCCTGTAAGACCTGCATAATCATCTCCTCACTGACAGTATCGATGCCTGCAAAAGGCTCATCCAAGAAAATATAATCCGCCTCTTGAACCAAGCAACGGGCAATAAGCATGCGCTGAAACTGACCGCCCGAAAGCTGACTGATAGGGCGTTCTGCATAATCCTCCAGATTAACTCGAGCAAGTGCTTCCTGAACACGAAGCCAGTCTTGTTTTTTCAGCCTCGAAAAAAAGCCAAGTCCGGAAAACAAGCCCAGAGCAACACACTCTTTTACCCGAATTGGAAAATTCGGATCAACAGCAGCTTTTTGTTCCACATATGATACTCTCTCCAACATCTGACTCAGCCGTTTCCCGTCAATGAAACTCTCCCCTTGATGAGCCACCATTCCTAAAATGCCTTTAAACAGGGTTGATTTTCCGGCACCATTAGGCCCGATAATCCCTGTAATAGCAGAAGGTGCAAATTCCAAAGAAATATTATCCAAAACAAGCTGACTGTGATAAGCAACACTCAAATTTTTTATTTCCAGCATCTCAGGCTCCTTTCCATAAATAATATAGCTTAATATAAAAATTAAGTCAAGTTAATTTTTATATTAAACAAACTTTCTTTGCGCTAGAATTGCAGAGTACTAATCTGCAGAAAATAAAAACCAAGACTGCAAAATGATTAGATAAATCACTTTTACTGTCTTGGTTTTTGACAAATCATATAAAATTAAATTGCGAATCGTTGAACGTCCTGTGCCGGTATTAAGGTTTCTTTTTTTTAAACTTTAACGGACAGCCTTGTACAAAGACTGACCGGCAGCTAAGCTCGTTAATCCTTATTAGCTTACCGGCTCGGCACACTGCCCAAGTACTGGCACCAAGTCTTTCTCGCGCCATTTTCTAAAAGACTGACGGCGATTTTTTCTGCGCTTTCCTTAGTCGCTGCCAAAGCAATCAGACAGCCGCCGCGGCCGCCGCCGGTTAATTTGGCACCTAAAGCACCGGCCTGCCTTGCCACCTGACTTAAGCGGTCAAGCATGGGATTAGACACTGTCAAAGACGCTAAAAGCTGCTGCGCCTCGTTCATAACCTCACCTAATTCCCGAATCTGATTATTAAGAAGGGCTTCTTTTGCCAATCTGGACAGCTCACCCAATTCTCTGATAGACAGCTCGGCATCCAGCCGGCTTTTCCCCTCATGCAAGAGCTCTTTAACGGCTTGGATGGCCTTTAAAGTTTGTCCTGTCTGCCCGGTATCAGCAACAACCAAATAGGCATCCAGGTCAATTGTCAGCTGCTCAATCGGCTGATCCTTGACAAAAAAGACTGGAGCTCTGCCGCTGGTTGTGACTGTATCAATTCCGGAAGGATTCCCATGCGCAATTTTCTCTGAGGACTGAACAATCTCCCACAATTCCTTGTCGCTTAAGTCCTTGCCATAAAAATCAAAGAGACTTCTGGCAATAGCAACAGCGACCGCTGCGCTGGAGCCCATACCGCGTTCAGCAGGAATGGTAGAGCGGATATCTATGTGCACAGGCGGATCTTGCGGCGCCCCGATTCGGTAGAGCGAAAAGCGAATGGCATGCTTGAGACTTTCGAGAATCTCAGGCATTTTATGCACCAGACCGTCATAAAAATCACAAGTGACTGTCAAAGCTTCGCCTTCTCCTTTTACTTCTGCCACTGTTTCCACTGCAGAAAAGGGCAGGGCAATCGCCGGCTCTCCGTAAACAACTGCATGTTCTCCCATTAGAATAATTTTCCCGGATGCTTTTCCTAAAGCAACCTTCTTTTCAATGATAATATTTCTTTTTTCTTTTAATTGAGGACTAGTCATACTTTTTATTATATCACTTTTCTTAAGGCTCCTCGGCTTAAAAACTATTTTTTCTTCAGGTTGATATCCTGTCTGATTTTGGCGCGGAAAAGAGGGAATCTTTTAAAATCTAAAGAGCACCGCCGTTAGTGGCAATAATTTTTTTCATCCACGCATAAGATTTTTTAGGACTGCGCTTAAGGCTTCCTCGGCCTTTATCATCCATATCTACATAGATAAAACCGTAACGTTTCTTCATTTCACCCGTTGAAAGAGAAACAAGGTCAATAGGTCCCCACATCGTATAGCCCAGACAAAGAACACCGTCAATATTCACCGCATCTGCCATGGCACGCAAATGATCTCGCAGATACTCAATCCGATAATCATCTTCCACATAGCCCTTTTCATCTGCCTGATCAACAGCCCCCATTCCATTTTCAACAATGAAGAGTGGCTTTTGAATACGGTCATAAATTTCATTCATGACATGACGAAGACCTAAAGGATCAACGGCCCAGCCCCAAGGGGTCTCCTCTAAATAGGGATTGGATGAGCCCCCGACATTGAACCAATCATCGCCTGCCTGAGTTGTATTGGAGCGGTAATAACTAAATGAAATAAAATCCAGCTGTCCTTCCTGTAAGATTTCTTCATCTCCTTTGGCCATCTGAATGGCTTTAACGCCGTGTCTCCGCCAAATATCCTTAGCATAGAAAGGATAGTAGCCCCTGCCCATAGTATCGATGAAATACCAGTTTTCACGCCGTTCCTGCAAGCGCTGAAAGACATCTTCAGGCTTACAGGTAGCAGCGTAGAGCTCACTCATGGCATACATAGCTCCGAATTGGCTGTTCGGCATCATTTCATGCCCCAGTTTAACAGCTTTAGCACTGGCTACAAACATATGGTGTGCTGCCTGATAACGATCCTGACCAGTTGAATTTCTGGTACCGCAAGGACCAAAGCCTCGCACAGCATTTATTTCATTAAAGGTCAGCCAATAGCGGCAACGATCCCCGTAACGATCAAAAAGAACACGGCAGTACTTGACATAAGCATCAATCAAGTACCGGGAAGACCAACCGTCATATTTCAGAGCCAGCTGCATAGGCATCTCATCATGACAAATCGTAATCAAAGGTTCCATGTGATATTTGGCCATTTCATCAATGACCTTGTCGTAAAACTGCAAGCCTTCCTCATTTGGTAACTCTTCTTCACCCGTTGGAAAAATACGGCTCCAGCAGATTGAAAAGCGAAAAACGTTAAAGCCCATACCAGCCATTAAAGCAATGTCTTCTTTGTAATGGTGGTAAAAATCTACGGCTTTATGACTGGGATAATACTCCTCATCTAGGAAAATAGGTTTAGCTTCCGGAGGTACCGGATCAGCATAGAAGAAAGAACTTCTGGGCCTGATAATAGAGCCATCCGGCATTTCCATCGTATGATGACGGGGATGCTCTGGGGAGCCATCTGTTTCATAATCGTGAGATAAAAGACCGCGGCCGCCTTCGCCAAAACCTCCTTCAAACTGAAAATCGGCAGTAGCTCCGCCCCATAAAAATCCTTCTGGTAATTGATAAGTCATAAATCTTCTCCTACAGCACTGTTCCTGATTTTACTTTTCCTTCATGTTTGAGGGAAATATTCTTGCCCTTGTTATCAGTAATAACCGTCATTGTAGTTGTGTCATAGCCTTTTTGCGCCAAAGCCTCACGGTCAATTTTAACAACCGGCTGCCCGGCTCTGACCAAATCTCCTTGCCCAGCGAGGACATCAAATCCTTGACCTTTTAATTCAACCGTATTGATTCCAATATGGACAAGAATTTCCACACCGTCTGTTCGTGTCAGCCCAAAAGCATGACCGGTTGGAAAAACTGTTGTCAGCTTTCCGTTTGCAGGAGCTACAATAAAGTCGCTTTCCGGATTTATAGCTACACCGTCTCCCATCATTTTTGATGAAAAAACTTCATCAGCAACATTTTCAAGCGACAAAAGCTGACCGTCAGCAACAGCTACAATAGCGTCATCTGCTACCTGAACCTTTACAGGTTCCGTCACTTTTTCCGATTCTTGGCTGTCAACACCTAAAACAAAGGCAACAACTGCTGCAACAGCAATGGACACCAGAATACCGACTGCAGCAGCCACAGCTGTCTCCTTAAAAATCGGCAGAGACAGAATATTCGAATACCCCATAACATAAGCCCTGACACCAAGAAGACCTGCCACAAGACTGCCGGCAAAACCTCCGGCCATAACAGCATACATCGGTTTTTTATATTTCAAATTGACTCCGTAAATGGCCGGTTCGGTAACACCGGCAACAATGCAGCCGATAGCAATGGACAAATATTCACTACGTTTCATTTTATCTTTGGTTCGCGCTGTCACTCCCAAAACTGCACCGCCTTCTGCCATATTATGCATCAAAAAGGCCGGCCGAAGCATTGCATCATAACCCGGATCAGAAATCAGCTGAGGCATAAAAGGTGTGATGGCCGTATGCATACCGGCCATGACCATCCATGGAAGCGCCGCTGCCAACAAGCCGACCGCCAAAGCGCCGACAGTTCCATCCAGCCACATAAAGAGAGCAGCAATTCCCCGGCCTATATAATTGCCCAGAGGGCCTAAAATAAGAAAACCTAAACTGCCGGCAATAAAGATTGTCCCCATACCGACAAAGACAGCCTTAAAAATATTAGGAATAACTTTATTCAGCAGTTTTTCTGCATAGTAAGCTACAATAGCAATCAAAAGAGCAGGAAGCAGGGTTGTTCCATAAGAAAGCAGATTTACCGGCAGACCAAACAGCGTAATAGGCTTTGCTGCTGTCACCAAAACAGTAAAATTCCCATGCAGCAAAGATGCCGCTGCGGCCATGGCATAAATCTGAGTACCTCCAAGCTTAGTCGCTGCCCCGTAGGCTACAAAAATAGGCATAAAATAAAAGGGAGCATCCGCTATAGCAGAAAGCAGCTGATAGCTGGGAGTTTTCTCATAAGCTGCGCTAATAAAAGTAACCACCAATAGGAGCGCTACTTTCAGCATACCTCCGGCAATCAGACCCGGAATCATCGGCGTTACTGCACTGGAAACGAATCCAATTAACTTATTTAAAACATTTCCCCACGTCAAAGGTTCCTTTTCTTTCAAGTCTCCGTCTAAATTTTCGTCAACCACTCCCCCAGTCTTAACATCAAAATCACGAAGAATTGCCTCATAGACAGGGATAAGGTTTTCTCCCAAAATGACCATGTACTGACCGCCAGCATAAACCACCCCTATAACACCGTCCAGCCCTTCTAGAGCTTTCTTATCAGCTTTCATGCTGTCTTTGAGGTTAAATCTCAGGCGCGTCATGCAATGCGACAGTAGTTCAATATTAGCTGCACCACCTACGTTTAAAACAATATCTTGAGCCAGTTTATTATAATCCATAGCTTCCCCCTTTTGATAAAATTATCAAAAAAAATTGTTATTTTTTACAGAAATTATACGACCTTTTGAAAACGGTGTCAATATTTTTTGGCAATTTTTTTGATTCATTTTGACAATTTTGTCTCTTTTAATTACAATAATATATTAGGTAGAAAGCTATGAATTTTTTAGAAAACATTGAACATCATAAAACAGATTATTCAAAGACCGAGTGGAAAGTCTATCAGTACGTCACTAAAAACATCGAGACCTTAGAAACCTTTACCATTACTAAAATTGCTGAGCTGTCCCACACGTCAACTTCGGCTGTTCTGAGGTTCTGTCAAACTCTGGGCTATAAAGGTTTTAAAGACTTCCGCTACGCAGCTATTGATTATCTCCACCATTATTACAAGCGCAGCTCTGTTGATATTTTGGATCAGATGACTGATAATTACACGAGCCTTATCAACCAGATACGCAATCTCAACCGTGATGATATTCAGCAGCTGACTCAGGCTATTTTGACCCCAAAGAATCTCCATATCTTTGGCATCTATTTGTCCTCTCTGCCAGCTAAATACCTGTATATGGGGCTGCAAAGCATCGGCATTGCCAGCCATTTTGCAGGTGATTTAAACAGCGGCTCCCACCTGACAAACATCATCAGCGAAGAAGATACACTGATCATGTTTTCTATGACAGGCAGTATTTCCAACTATAAAAGAGTCCTGTCGGCACTGCAGAACAATATGCCAAAAAATTCCTACTTAATCACGTTAAACGAAAAGGCTACATCTGCAAAATATTTTGGCCATACCATTGTTCTTCCCGGAAGCGTGTTCAGCCGGCAGTCTATTGTAGATGTTCAGTCTGTCTCCATTATTTTTGTGGAAATACTTCTCAACTTGATTCATGAAAAGCTGGGCTAACTTTTTCTGGCTAAACTTTTATTTATCGGGGATATAAAAAACAGCTGCCGCAATGCGGCAGCTGTTTCTATCAAGCGATACATTAAAATGCTGAATGAAGCAGTAGCTGGCTTGTTAAAATATCCCTACTCTTTAATAGACTGTTGGCAGCAGTAAAAGCGCTGTGCCTCATTCTAAAGTTTTTCTACCCTGCCTTAAAAGTCACCGTCATGGTTGTTCCCTGACCTCGGATGCTTTGGACGGTGATTGCGGCATCGTGGATTTGCAGGGCATGTTTGACGATGGAGAGTCCTAGGCCTGTGCCGCCGACTTTTTTCGAGCGGCTCTTATCCACTCTGTAAAAGCGTTCAAAGATGCGCTCTTGTTCACTTTCATCAATTCCAATGCCATTGTCTTTGACCTCTAAGACAACTGTATCTTGCTGAGGCTTCACACTGACATAAACATCGCCGTGCTCGCGATTGTACTTAATCGCATTGTCGCACAGATTGTAAATAACTGAATGGAGCAGAGCCGGATTGCCTGTTAGCTGAGCTGACTCTCCTGACAAATGCAGAGACACTTTCTTTTGGGTCGCCTTTGATGAAAGAGTATCCATCACATTTTTTGCCACCTGATACAGATCAACAGATTCCATAGTTACTTGAGAAGACTCGTCTAAATGAGATAAATTGATTATATCTTCAACCAGCTGAATCATGCGCTGGGATTCAATATAGATTTTTTCTGAAAACTGCTGTACATCTTGGTCAGAAACCAAATCATTGGTCATCATTTCAGAGTAGCCTGCAATCAAGTGCAAAGGCGTTTTTAGCTCGTGGGAAACGTTCGCTGTAAATTCACGCCGCATCTTTTCTGCCTGCAGCTGATCCGTTACATCAAACAGCAAAATCATGACACCGGTTACCTTGCTGTCTGCAGTAATCGGCCGTATCAGCACACGGTAATTCTCCTTGCCAAAGGTGACCAAGCCTTCTTTTTTCTTGCCTTTCAGGCCTTCTTCTAAAAGCTGGTTGAGTGTGATATCGCGTGTTATTTCTAAAATATCTTTGCCCATACAGCTGTTATCTGTCTGAAAAAGCTGCATAGCCGCGGCATTAATACTGATAATAGAACGTTTTTCATCCAGCAAAATCATGCCTTCTCTGATTTTGGAAATAATAGTATCAAACTCTTTTTTCCGTCTTGTCAGCAGGGCATCTTGCCTGCGCAGCTCTCTTTGATGCCGGTCAATTCGTCTCAGAAGAGGCGATAATTCTTCATAAACATCATTAGCCAGCGGTTTTTCCAGATTCAGGCGATTGAGAGGCTGGACAAGTTTTCTGGCTGTGTATCTGGCCACAAAGACTGAAAGCACAACCGCAAGAATCACAATCAGAATCAAGGGCTGCAGCATGCCCAGCAGTAACAAAAGAATGCTGCGCTGTGTGACCGACAGGCGGACAATTGTTCCATTATCCAATCTTTGAGCCACATAGAGCGAGCGCTGGGTCAGAGTTGATGAATAGCGGGTGCTCTCACCATAGCCCTCCTTCAAAGCTTCCTTGATTTCTTCGCGATTGCCATGATTGCTCATCTTAGCCGGATTTGATTTGGTGTCATGAAGAACCTTCCCTGTATTATCCACCCAAGTGATACGAACATTGGAGGTCTTCAGACTCTCAAAATAATCTTCTCCGTCCAGAGAAATCCCCTGAGCTGCCAAGGCTGTCTGCGTCTGCAGCTGCTCCATTTCTACATCTGTAAAATAGCGGTAGAGCACCCCCATTATTAAAATCAAAGAAGACAGAACAACACCAATACTGGCTAATAAAATCGACCGGAATAGTTTTTTAGTCATGCGGCTCCTCCATTCGATAGCCAACTCCGCGCACGGTATGAATGTATTCTCCGCAAGGACCCAGCTTTGTCCGCAAGGTACCGATATGAACATCCACCGTCCGCGTTTCAATCAGGAAATTATCGCTCCACACTTTATCCAATAGCTCCTGACGGGTAAAAACACGGCTGGGATGGCGCATGAGTGTTGACAGCAGTTCAAATTCTTTGAGTGTCAGATCAATCCTTGTTCCGTTTCGTGTCACTGTGTAATTGCGCGGATTGAGCCTCAGCTGACCAAAAGTGAGCTCTTCATCTTTTTGCACTCCCCCGCTGCGGCGCAGCACGGCCTTAATGCGAGATACCATCTCCATCATACCAAAGGGCTTAACCAGATAATCATCCGCTCCCAAATCTAAGCCCTTGACCTTATCGTATTCGGTTCCTTTAGCTGTTGCCATAATGACAGGAATATGGGAGCTCCTGCTGTCTGCGCGCAGCTTTTTTAAAATACTGATTCCATCTTCCTCAGGCAGCATAATATCTAAAAGAATGAGTTCGGGCTGCTCTGTATTCAGAGCCTGCCAGAAAGATTGGCTGTCAGGAAATCCCTGAGCCTCAAAACCCGCAGTGCGCAAGGTATATAGCATCAGCTCACGGATATCATCGTCATCTTCAATGCAAAATATCATGTTGCTTCTCCATCTAACTGCCCTGTGATTGAAAAAAGCACCCACTTGGCAATATTAACTGCATGGTCTCCGATTCGCTCAATATATTTTGAAACCATCAGGACATCGATGGCATACTCGCCGTCCGCATCCGGCTCGGCGAAGTATGAAATCAGTCCTTCTTTTATTGTATCAAATTGTTGGTCAACATGGCTGTCTTTAACAATAACTTCTTGCGCCAGGGCTTCATCATCACGGACGAAAGCATCGATGCTGTCTGTCACCATCTGAACGACAAAGCGTGCCATTTCTTGGAGGATCTGAACTTCTTTTTGCCCTGATTTAATATGTTTTAGGGCGATAATACTGGCGATCTCAGCGGACTGAGAACCAATACGCTTCATGTCATAGATCATTTTAAGAGCAGCTGATATCCGCCGTAAATCCTTGGCAACCGGCTGCTGCCGCAGCAGGAGTTTTAAACACTGTGACTCAATGTCTCTTTCCAGCTGATCGGTTTGAGCCGCAATTTCACTGACATTGTTCACCAGATAAAATTCATCATCTTCTAAAATATCAAGAGATTTGGAAATGGCTTCTTCGCAAAGAGCCCCCATTAAAATTAAATCTTTGTTTAACTCATTAAGCTGATTTTCGAATTTTGAACGCATCAACCAAACCTCCCTGTAATGTATTCTTCCGTCCGTTTATCCTGCGGCAGTGAAAAGAGCTGACTGGTCTTATTGTATTCAACCACTTCTCCCAGGAGGAAAAAGGCTGTTTTATCAGAAATACGGACCGCCTGCTGCATGTTGTGAGTAACCATTACAATGGTATATTTTTTCTTAAGTTCTGTTACCAGATCTTCGATTTTAGCAGTGGAAATAGGGTCCAGGGCACTGGTTGGCTCATCCATTAACAGTACATCAGGTTCAATAGCCAAGGCTCTGGCAATGCATAAGCGCTGCTGCTGGCCGCCTGACAGACCAAGAGCTGATTTCGTCAGCCGATCCTTGACCTCGTCCCAGATGGCAGCATTTTTCAAAGAGTGCTCAACGATTTCATCCAGCTGCGCCTTAGCATGAATACCATGCGTCCGCGGACCAAAAGCAATGTTATCATAGATGCTCATGGGGAAAGGATTGGGTTTTTGAAAAACCATGCCGACTTTTTTGCGTAAAACATTGATGTCAATATCGCGGTAAACATCTTGCTTATCAAGCAGCACATCGCCGGTGATTCTGCAGTTTTTAACGAGATCATTCATGCGGTTAAGGCTTTTTAAAAGGGTTGATTTCCCGCAGCCTGACGGTCCGATAAAGGCCGTTATTTCGTGCTCTTCAATAGCCAGATTGACATCTTTTAAGGCATGAAAATCCCCGTAATACAAATCCAAATGATTGATGGCTAATTTACTCATCGCCTGTCTCACTTCCTAATTTTCTTGCAATAGTCTCCGATAAGAGATTGATTATAATCACCAGCACCAGCAAGACAACTGCTGTCGCATAGGTTTGGTTAATATACAGTCCTTCTCCCGAAATAGCATACATGTGCACTGCCAGGGTTCTGGAAGAGCGAAAAACACTCTTAGCAACCTCTGCCACTGTTCCTGCCGTAAAGATAAGGGCAGCTGATTCACCGACAATTCTCCCGATAGCCAGAATGACACCCGAAAAAATACCCGGCATAGCACTCGGCAGCACGATGTGAAAAATCGTGCGGAGCTTGCCGGCACCAAGAGCAAAACTGCCTTCGCGATAGCTGTCAGGCACAGATAAAAGGGCTTCTTCTGTCGTCCGCATAATCAAGGGCAAAATCATGATACTCAGGGTCACTGACCCGGACAGGAGTGACAGGCCAAAATGCGCATATTTCACAAAGAAAAGTGCCCCAAAGAGACCGTAAATAATGGACGGAATTCCTGAAAGTGTCTCTGTTGCAATACGGATAACAGAAACAAAAGGATTTTCCCGCTTGGCGTATTCTGTCAAATAAATAGATGCCCCGATACCAATAGGAACTGCCAAAACCAGGGACAAAACCGTGATAAAGACAGTATTAACAAGGGCAGGGAGCAAGGAGACATTCTCACTGGTGTACTTAAACTCAAAAAGCTTAGAACTGAGATTGGGAATCCCCTTGATTAAGATATAGCCCACAATAAAGACAATGGAGACAAAGGTAAGAACAGCCGCACCGTATACCAGCAGGAATAAAACCAGAGAGACCGGATCCTGCTTGTAGGATTTTAATTGCTGCTGAAAATTTCGTTGATTGATGTTTTCCTTTTCCATGACTAATCCTCTTTATGAAGCAGGGAGAAACTGATATTGATAATAAGGACAAAAATAAACAGAATAACCGCTGTCCCGATTAAAGCTTCTCTGTGCAGACCGCTTGAATAGCCCATTTCCATAACAATATTGGTGGTCAGGGTCCTGATACCGGAGGTCAGAGAATCAGGCAAAACAGCCTGATTTCCGGCAACCATGATAACAGCCATTGTTTCACCAATCGTACGGCCGATTCCTAAAATGACCGCCGCCAGAATTCCCCGTTTGGCTGCTGGCAGGACGGCAAAAAAGACACTGCGCTCATGCGAGGCTCCCAAGGCAAGCCCGCCTTCATAATAACTGTTGGGCACTGCTCGGATGGCCGATTCAGAAACGCTGATAATGGTTGGTAAAATCATCAATCCCAGCAAAACTGATGCCGTAAGAACACCCATACCAAATCCGCCGATATGTTCTCTGACAAAAGGTACTAAAACCACGAGACCAAAGAAACCGTAAACAACAGACGGAATGCCTGCCATGAGATTGATAGCGCTGCGCAGGGGCCTGTAAATTTTTTCCGGACAAAATCTGGCCATAAAAACCGCTGTCAGCACACCAATAGGAACCCCTATCACAAGGGCTCCCAGAGTCACATAAACGGATCCCACAATCATAGGAAAGATGCCATACATATTATTGGCAGGCTGCCAAACAGTTCCCAGAAGAAAATCCTTAAGACCTATTTTTTGAATGGCAGGGATCCCGCTTGAAAAAAGGAAAACACAGATTAAAATAACCGATATAATAGAAATACAGGCGGTAAGAAAGAATACCGCTTGCATTACTTTTTCTTTAGAATGATTCATTCACAGCTCCTTATTTTGAGAGAATATCATCCCATTTTGTTGTATCGCCTTTGAAGATTGCTTTAACTTGTTTACTGCTCAATTCCTTGATATCATTGCCTTTGTTGACAATAACAGCGATTCCGTCCAGAGCAATTTCCTGTGATTTAACACCCTTTGAGGTTTCAGATTTTTCAAGTTCTCTTGAAGCCATTCCAATATCACAGGTCTTATCAATAGCATTGGTAATTCCGGTTGAAGAATCACTCTGCTGAATTTCAATCGTCACCTTAGGATTGACTTTCAGGTAAGCTTCCTTAAGCTTTTCCATAACAGGTGTTACTGAACTTGAACCTGAGATAACCAATTTTCCGGAATCCACACTGGATTCGTATTTTTCTTTCCCGTCAATTGCAATATAGCCGTTGCTTTCAACAACTTTTTGACCGTCGCTGCTCATAATGTAGCTGATGAAGTCCTGAGCTACGTCGCTAATCTTATCCTGCGTCACAATGTTGAATGGACGGGAAATTTTATAGCTGCCGTTTTTGACATTCTCTACCGATGCCTTGGCGCCGTCAATTGACAAAACCTTGACCTTATCATCTAAAGAGCCCATGGAAACATAACCAATGGCATTCTCATCTCCGGCAACTGTTGTCAGCATCACGGCTGTTGAGTTGGTCACAGCTGCTTTATCGGTTGTCAAATCAACCTTTTCACCGTTGCTTTTTTCTTCTTCAATTCCGAACAGCTCAACAAAAGCTCCCCGTGTTCCCGATCCGTCTTCACGGGAAACAACATTGATCGTCTGCGAAGACGATTTTTCACTGGAACTGCCGCAGGCACTCAATAAAGCTAAACCAGCCAAACCTGTCACTGCAAGCGCCGATAAGAATTTCAATTTTTTCATGATAGACTCCTAATCTAAAAGACATATTAATCTTACAGCTTTTATTATACGCACCAAACATCAAATCTTTTACCTTGATTGTGTAAAGTTTTTGTAAAATATCTAGATATTACTACCCCTGCTAACGGACCCAAAAAGCAATCGAAATCGCTGCTTTTTAGGGTATTTTGGGCGTTTTAAAATAAGGCAAGCAATTTTTTCAACATTACCAGAACAGCTGGCATAAACGACTTTTATCATACCTATTTCTCCTTTCTTTGCTGTTGGAAGAAATGCATCATCTCTTGAAGCGATGCCATCAAGTGACTGCTGTCTTTCATCCCTCCAAAACTCTTACCCACCTCTGCTTGAACATATAAGACATCTTCTCTAAGAGCCAGACCTTCCGGCGTGATCGTCACAATCACATCTCTGGCATCAGTTTTTGACCGCTCTTTTTTGATTAACCCCTTATCCTAAGAACCAGCGTCAGGGTTCCGCTGTCAAGAAACAGCTTGTCACGAAGCTCTTTGATTAACTTTACCGCTTTTAAGACAAGAAAACAAAAAGTAGGACAAAAACATCCTACTTTAAATTTCTTTCCGAAAAATAACAACAGTAAACTAGAATTATGAACTTATGTTAAGCAGTTAAGGAACATATACTTTCCGACTAAGCTGTTGCTTTATCAGAAATGTTAGGTCTTTCATCAAAGGGAGATAAGCAAGTTATAAAATAATTATATAAAAAGGAAATTCTCGTTTCCAAACCCATTTACTAGAAATTTTCAAGATTTAATTTTTTAAGAAAATTGTGGTAAATAGTGTTATATTTTAAAGCTCTGCTGCTGTTTGGTGTTATTTTTTGGCTAAACGTACTTTTTTCACTCTCTTTATCTATACCCTCTATCTGTTTTGTTAGAACATATGTTGCATAGCAACCCGGCTCTGACTGATTCGTAATATATACTGGTTTATTGATAATATCAGATAATATTTCAGCAAATAAGGGCGTTTGAAAGAAACCTCCCGATAACGTAATCACGTTTGTTTTTCCCGCTATAAACTCTAAATCCTCTAAGATACATCTCAAATTTAACAACATTCCTTCAATTGCTGATCTAGCCATTTCTTTTCTAGTATGATTAAATGTTAAATTTAAATAACTTCCTCTAATTTCTTCATTCCAAAGCGGAGCCCTTTCTCCACCCAAATAGGGTAAAAATAATAAATCGCCTGAACCAGCTTCTGTTCTTGATATTTCATCAATAATTTCCTCAAATGTCGACTCATTATTATATAAGTTAGTTTTAACCCATTCAAGAATATTGGCTCCAGAGTTACTTGCCCCGCCAACAACGCACTCACTCCCTGTCATTGGATAGACAAAAACTGACAAGTTATCAAATTTCACCTGTGTAGACTTCACCACAGTTCTTACTGCCGACGATGTCCCGATTGTAATAACGGTTTCTAAATTCAAATGGTTAGTCAGTCCTAAATTAGCCATCGGACCGTCCCCGGCACCAAAAATAAAGAGAGTGTTTGCGTCTACTCCATTCAGTCCCACTTGTAAATTAGACACCCCTGATTCATAACTCTCAATATTGACAATTTTGGGTAACATATCGCTTGATATCTGTAAATAGTCAAGAATTTTTTGATTCCAATTTTTGGACTCTAAGGACATCAATCCTGTACCAGCTGCAGACGAACAGTCCATTTTATTAACTCCAAAAAGGGTGTAGAACAAAAATTCTTTTATTCCCATAAAATGAGCTGTTTTACGAAACAAATTAGCATCCTCTTGCTGTAACCACTGAATTTTACTTAGCCAAGTCATTGCATGAATAGGAGTCCCAGTATTTTTCCAACAATATTTTCCAAAATCAGTATATCGCAAATTTTGGGCATAGTTTTTTGAACGACTATCTGCCCACGTAATGACATTAGTCAATGGCTCAAAAGAATAGTCTAATGCAATTAAGGCGTGCATTTGACAACTAAATCCTATTGAAATAATTTTATCTGGGTCTTTAAGTTCTTTACATACCTCTTTAAGAACCTCAAAAACAGACTCTATTAGTTCTTGTGGATCTTGCTCAGCCTTACCAGTACTGTCGCGTTTCAATTTATTTTGAAATTTGCTATGAAAAATATCATTTCCAAAATAATCATAGAGCACTGCTTTAGTGGCTGTAGTTCCAATATCTACTCCTATGATAAAGTCCATATCTTCTCCTTATCACTTAAGACCATTGTGTTTAATGACACTCTGGTACCAATAAAAAGATTCTTTTCTTATACGCTTAAATGTTCCATTACCATAGTCATCTTTATCAACATAAATCACACCATACCGTTTACTCATTTCACCGGTTGAGGCAGAAACTAAATCAATAATTCCCCAAGCAATATATCCCATAACAGGGATACCATCTCCTAGTGCTTTCAAAACTTGATAAATATGTTTGGACATGTATTCAATTCTATAAAAATCCTCTATTTTATTTTCTTCAACAGTATCTCTAGCACCGATACCGTTTTCAACCAAAAATAATGGCTTCTTATATTTTTCGTACAATCGATTTAATGTAATGCGGAGACCTAGTGGATCAATAGACCAGCCCCATTCAGTATTTTCAAGATAGGGATTTTTTGCTGATTTTACAACGTTTCCTTCATTTTTCTCAACGTTTTGGTAGTTAAATGCGGATGTCCTTGACGAATAATAGCTAAAAGCAACAAAATCAACTGAACTTTTTAGTTGCTTTTTATCTTCCTCTGTTATTTCGAGACCTATTTGATGCTCTTTAAGAAGGCTCTGAAAATAATAAGGGTACTCACCGTTTACTTGAACGTCAACAAAAAATATATTGAGATGATCATCTGCCATAGATTGCCAAACATCCTGAGGATTACATGAATAAGGATAAAAACTACCCCCAGCAATCATACAGCCGATTTTCGTTCTAGGACAAATTTGTTTGCAATGTTTAACCGCAATTGAGCTAGCAATTAACATATGGTGAGCGACTTTAAAGAGCACCTCTTTTCTATTTTCATTCTTAGATAAAGTGATTCCTGCGCCTGAAAAAGGGCTGTGCAAAACAATATTAATTTCGTTAAAAGTAATCCAGTAATCAACAAGGTCGCCAAATTCACGAAAACAATTATCTACATAATTGACATAAAAGTCGATAACTTTTCTATTCCTCCATGCACCATATTTCTCTATCAAACCATATGGAATATCAAAGTGCGCTAAAGTTACTAAAACTTTCATATTATTCTCTCTGCACTTTTGAAATAACTTTTTATAAAAATTAATTCCTTCTTGATTAGGCTCAGACTCATCTCCATTAGGGAATATCCTAGACCAAGATATAGATGTTCGGAACACCTTTAATCCCAACTCACCTAAGAGAGCTATGTCGCTCTCATATCTATGATAGAAATCAATTCCCGTGTGACTTGGATAATACTCGGTATTATTAATTTTATCAGGAGAAACTTCTCCTAATTTTATCTTGCTTCTATTTTTTCCATAAGGAATGAAATCAATATTACTCTTTCCTCTTTTCCCATCAGTCCAAGCACCCTCAGCTTGATTAGCAGCTATAGCTCCACCCCATAAAAAATCTTTTGGAAAAATCTCATTCGTCATTTCTCTACCTCAATAATTGGATTATTCAACAATAGAGAATCTTTTTCATTTATTGAAACACTTTTATAATCTTTAGTATTAGTTACAATAACCATAGTGGTCGGATCATAGCCTTGTTCTGTAATATAATCAATATCAATGGTTCCCAACTTTTCACCTTTTTTGACTTTTTGATCCTTATGAACTGGAATATTAAATCCTCCCCCGTTTAATTTTACCGTATCAATGCCAATATGTACCAGCACTTCTAATCCATTAGGTGCAACCAATCCTAGAGCATGTTGTGTTGGGAAAACTGAGGTGATCGTCCCTGAAATTGGAGCATAAATAGTGTTAGAAGTTGGTTCAATTGCAACACCTTTACCTAAAATCTCTTGACTGAAAACGTCATCTTTGACGCTAGATAATGGTTTTATTTTCCCTTCAATCGGAGGAAAAATCACATTAGAATTAAGGAGGTCTTCATCACCCTCCTCTTCAATTTCATAAGGAATATCTTCAAATCCAATGATTAAAGTTAATACAAATGAAAGGATGACGGAAGTAATCATAATGACAATAATCCAAAGAATACTTGAAGGATTATCTTTCTCAATAAACTGAACACTAGTAAATAATCCAGGTGCAGCCATTGAGTGGCTAGCGAGACCAGCTAAGCCGGCCATAGCTCCCGTCACAAAACCAGTAATTGCAGAGGCAATCATTGGTTTTTTCAATCTAACTGCAACACCGTATAGGGCAGGCTCTGTAATCCCTGCAATAATGGCAGATGAAGCCGCTGCTAATGCGGTTTGTTTTAATTCTCTATTTTTTGTTTTATAAGCTACGGCAAGAGATACACCACCGAGTGAAAGATTTGCTCCAATTTCTGAAGGCATTACCATACCTTCTTTACCAGCTTCGGCGATTGTAGTAACAATAGTTGGTGTAAACACCCTATGCATACCGGTCATTACCAATATTGGCCAAATTGCACCCATAATAGCAACAGCTAAAAATCCTAATTTATCATGAACGAAATAAACAACTTCTGAAATTCCCGTACCAATTAAAATACCTAACGGTCCTACAACAATGATAGCAATGGGCGCTGCAATAAGCAGTATAAGCATCGGTTTCAAAAAATTCTTTGTTACTAACGGTGTAATTTTATCCACCCAATTATCAATATATTTTAATAACCAAGTCATTACAATTGCCGGGATAATTGTATAAGTATATTTTACAGATAGAACTGGCATCATTAAAAAGGTAACATCTTTACCTTCCGCAGCCTGAGCCATCAAGTCAATAAAAGTTGGGTGAACCATCACTCCAGCAACCGCTAAAGCAAGATAAACATTTGTTTTAAATTTCTTTGAAGCTGAAACGGCAACTAAAATTGGTAGGAAGAAGAAAGGAGCGTCACCTATTGTATTTAAGATATTATATGTAGAACTCTCTAAACTGAGCACACCAACCATATTGAGAATCATAGCTAACAATTTAATCATTGATCCACCAATGATGGCCGGAATTAATGGAGACATGGTGCTAATGATTGCATCAAGAATATTTATTCCAATTTGTTTTAACGTCAGTTTTCCCTTCTCCTTAGGAATAGAGGATTCACCATTGATTCCCAGATCAAGTAACTCTTTATAGGCATAAGCAACATCGTTTCCAATAATGATTTGATACTGACCGCCTTGTTTAACTACTCCCGAAACTCCATCTATTTTTTTAATTCTGTCAGTGCTTGGTATCGAGTCATCTTTTAAAATGAACCTCAATCGCGTCATACAGTGAGTTAAATCTTCTACATTATCGATACCCCCAATTTCATTTAAAATTTGGGAAGCCATGTTTTTATAATCTTTAGCCATTATTTATCTCCACTTTTTTCAACATCATGTCCTCCAAAGCCATTTCTAAGGGCTGCGAGAACTTTGCCAGAAACCGTATCACTTTGAAGCGACCTATTTCGCATCATTAATGAAAGAGCAATAACTGGTGCAGGAATTTGCAAATCCAAACTTTCCTCCACAGTCCACTTTCCTTCACCTGATGCTTGAACCCTCCCGATAATTTTTGTTAACTTAGGATCTTTAGAAAATTCTTGCTCAGCAAGCTCCATTAACCAACTCCTAATAACCGAGCCGTTATTCCAAAGTTTTGCAACTTTTTCAAAATCATATTCATATGGTGAAGCATCCAAAATTTCAAATCCTTCTGCGATAGCTTGCATCATTCCATATTCTATTCCATTATGAATCATTTTAAGATAGTGACCGCTACCAATCTCCCCTGTAAATAAGTAGCCATCTTTTTGTGCTAATTTAGCAATAATTGGTTCTAATATAGGCCAAGAGTCCTTGTCCCCACCAATCATAAAATTCGCACCATTTCGAGCTCCTGAAATACCACCTGACGTCCCAACATCAAATAGCTTGACCCCCTTTCGACTCGTTTTTTTATATTGATTAAGATTATCCTTATAATTTGAATTTCCTCCATCAATTAATAAATCGCCCTCTGAGAGTTTTTCTGTTAAGTCATCAATCATCGAATTTGTGATGGTACCAGAAGGCAGCATCACCCAAGCAATTTTTGGACATGGTAAAGCTTCAATCAAATCATCAATTGAGTCCACTCCCTCAATGCGATTTGAATATGCCATAGCATTTTCCATAGCTGTATGGTTGACATCATATACCACCAAATCCAAGTCATTATCTACAGCATTTTTTGCAAGATTTAGACCCATTTTACCTAAACCTATTATTCCGAATTTCATTTTATTCCTCCTGTATCCAGTTACACATGAAATTATACGAAATTTTATTTCTTTAGTCAATAGATTTTATGAAATTTTATTTCTCGGTATTTCTTATTTTATTTTTTGTGTTACAATACAGATGAGGTGTCATAATTATGAATAACTTAATCGGTCGAATCCATGCAAATAAAGAAAATTTTAGTATTTTAGAAAATAAAATCGTTGATTATATCATGAATAGTAATGAAGATTTTTCATCATTTACCATCCATAAATTAGCAGAAAATATTGGTATCTCTGCCCCCACCTTATCACGATTTGTAAAAAAAATGGGATATCGGTCTTTTCAGGAATTTCGTTTAGATATTAGTCTCTCAAACTCAAAAAATCTTAATATAAAAAAATCTTTTTTTGGAGATATTTCTGATAAGGATTCCGATAAAGAAATATTTGACAAAATTTTTGATAGTAATATTAATTCACTTTTAAATACTAAAAATTTGACTTTGGAAGATTCCATTAAAAAAACGACAGCATTATTAACCATTGCAAAATCATGTGCATTTTTTGGCTTGGGCAGTTCAAATGCGATTGCTAATATCGCCTATCATAAATTCTTAAGGACTGAACTAAACTGCCACTACCATTCTGATTTCCATTTTCAGCAAATGATTGCAGCCAGTCTCGCTAGCCATGACTTAGCTTTTGTTATTTCGCACACTGGTAAAAATAGAGATACCATCCGACTGGTTGAACTGTTAAAAGAAAGAAATGTTCCAATAATTGGTATAACTTCTTTCAAAGGATCAAAAATAGACACTATGGCTGATATTTCTTTCATTTCTGTATCTGATGAAATCAATTACAGACCCGAAGCAGTTTCCTCAACTGTATCTCAAATCTCTATCCTAGATGCTATATTTATGGTCTATGGTCTTAGGAATAATGAAAAGGTTATTGAGCCGTTAAATAATATCAGAAGTGCCATAAAACAAACAAGGCTATAATAGATTTAAAAATAGCGGATACCAAGTTACGTTGATATCCGCTATTTTAACTAGTAACCGGTATAAGTTTAAAAGCCATTTCATAAGCCCTAACCCATAACGACACCCTCACAACCAAGACTTATGTCAATGCTTCAACTATTGTTTCAATGGCAGTTGGCGAAATTGTCTGCCGAAACCTTAAAAAATAATGGCGTGAATTTCGCTAAAAACAACCCGTTTGTGACCTGCACCCCAAAAGTTAGACAGAAAATCTGACGATTAGGATGTTTTTCAATGAAGTTAAGTTATAATGACAAAGTTTGTATTTATGAATTGAGACAAAAAGGTTTTACGATTAACCAATTAGCTCCTCAATATCAAGTGCCTTCAATCCTGCACTTTTCGTCCTAGTCTAATAAAATTGAACTATAATCAAAAACAATTATTGGCTGAACTAAAATGACATATAAGCCTGCAGCCTGTTTGGCATCCCCGCATACAATAGTTCAACTAATCTTTCAACCTCCAATGACATGCCTGACTTAATCCAGCCAATCATTTTATAGATCACACCAAACCAGTACAAACTCAATAAGAATTCAATTTCATCATCAATTTGTGCTAAACCAATATAATCATACGAGACATCCATTAATAAATCATAATAATTTTCAACAAAAAACTTATTATCGAATTCAGTAACCAGCACACGCAAAAAATTCTTTTTTTCTTTTAAATTATTTAGCAGATACTCCGTGCTGTCCCGGTAGCTTTTTCCCTGTTTAAATAAGGCAAAACTTTTTTCTAAATCCTCGGAAAAAATCGAAAACATGGCCGAAGGAATATCCTGAAAATAATGATAAAACGTTTGCCTGGACATACCGGCCTCTTTCATAATCATTGAGACAGTGAGACTTTCATAACTGGTTTTTTCAAGTAAGTGGATAATGGAATTAGAAATGATCTTTTTAGTTGGTACTGTCATTACAGGTGCTCTTACACTTTCTCTGTTTTGTCACAACAAAACTAAAATTCTGTCGCTTTGAAAACGGTTTCATTGTGCTATGATAATTATATCACAATGAGGATATAAAAGGGGGTCTAAACATGACTTATCAAAAACTTCTTGAGGAAGTTAACTTCCCGAATGGCGGAAAATCTCCATCAGCTATTGTTATGGCTCCGATGGAAGCAAAAGGCGCTAATCTTGATGGCAGCGTCAGCCAGGCCGATTTAGATTACTTTAGTATTCGTACCAAAGTTGCCGGCTTGATTATCACCGGGGCCATGAATGTTAACATGATCGGACGCGGTTTTAAAGGACAAATCGGCATTTTTGATGATGAATTCATTCCAGGTCTTAAAGAACTGGCACAAACCATCAAAAAAGATGGCAGTAAAGCCATTGCACAGCTCTACCATGCAGGCCGTGAGGCAGATATTACACAGAATGGCGGCGTTGCTGCTGTGCCAACTGAGATGGATTTCCCATTTTTAAATCATCATCCTCGGGAATTGTCTGCCAGTGAAATTGAAGAGACCATTAAGGACTTTGGCAGAGCTGCCAAGCGTGCAATCGATGCAGGCTTTGACGGCGTTGAAATTCATGGAGCAAATCACTATCTCCTTCAGCAATTCTTCTCTTCTTATTCAAATCATCGCACCGACAAATGGGGCGGCTCATTAACCAATCGAATGAATTTTCCCCTGGCTGTCGCCAAGGAAGTCTGCCGTGTTGTTGATGAGTATGCGCCAGAAGGTTTTATCTTAGGCTATCGCATCTCTCCAGACGAAATCCATGGAGAAACCGTCGGATATACCGTGGATGACAGCATGCAATTAGTTGATGCACTGCTGGAACACAATAAATTGGATTATATCCATATCTCGCTGTTTACTCACTATGATGCTAAACCGGACGGACACGAAGAAAGTTACGCAGCTCTGGCCAATAAAGCTATCAAAGAGCGCGCCAAGTTAATCATTGTCAGCGGCGTATTTACTGCCGATGACGCTTTAGATGCCCTAAATGAAGCTGATTTGGTCGCAATAGGCCGAGCAGCATTGGTTGAACCGGCATTTATGCAAAAAATCAAAGACGGCAAGGCAGATACCATTCGGACAAGAGTCGAAAATTTAGAAGAGCTGAACTGGCCGGATGATTTAGTAGAGTGGCTCCGTGCTGAAGACACTCCGCTTCCTCCAGTCGAAGGCATTTAAACATCATCACTAACATCAAAAGACCCCAGATAGCATGTAACTTCTGGGGGATTTTTTGTGTATCAAAAAAGTCCCATATGACTTAGAAAAGCAACTAAACTCACATTAGAAAGACTCATATCGAACAATAGATCTATTTGCGGAATAACATTTAGCAATTCACGGAACAATAGTAATTTTTTATATTATTTTCTAAAACTGCATAATACTATTTCCCGCCAATATTAGAATTAGATTCTACAACATAAGTTCTTTTAAATTATTAATCAACTCAGGCATGCGTTAGATAAAAGAAAAGAATAGCAGTTCAAGCTTTCTCTCTTTTTAAAATAATCTGCTGAGGTCTCATGATTCGCTGTTCATCCAAGAGGCTCACGGGATAAGTCGTACTTAAAACCCCATTCTCTTACTGAGAAATGGGGTTCTGAAGGTTAATAATTGATTTTATAACCGATGCTAGTTACCCATTATTTTTAGTCCTTTTCAAGATTTGTTGCTTAAAAAACCATAAATAACATTAACAATCATCAGTAGCGGGGCAAAAGGAATGAGATTTGGAAAAAGATAGCCAACTAATAATATGATCACTAGCTGCAATCCATATAATAGTGCCCACCGATAAGGTATCTTTTTTTCTTCAGCTGATAACGGTCTTTGACTCGTCTTGATCACCATTGCTGTCATGATTATCCAAGCTGCATCCCAAAGGGCAAGAACAATGAGGTAAAACAGGAGAAAGGCAAAATTAGCGGAATGCTGTCCGATCGCTCGAGTCGCTAAGGGAACAAAACTAGCCGTTAAGAGCCAAAAACTATTGGCTCCAAATAAATGAAAGCTGACATGATCTACTAATTTGTAGAGTTCATGATAATATAGCCAGACTGCCATGATTTGCAAAAAACTAGTAATGTAGATAAAAAGCATGGGCAGCATGCTTCTAAGTCCTGCTACGGTCAACTCCTTAGGTAACTGTAACTCCAAGGCCATAATTGTGACAATAATGGCCAATATAGCATCTGACAAGGCTTCTACCCTTTGTTTTTCCACTCTGCCCTCCTAATGACTGCTTTTTTGCTCTTTTCTAATGGCTGTGTTGAGGGCTCTATGCTGCAGCCATCAATCCCACAAACTAAACCGGTCTCTTCTGAATCACTGTCTAGTAGTTGAAAAGGGGTATCTTTCATTTTATTTTGCTCCTTCCTCTGCTTGAATTTGTTTTAATGCCGCTAACATGTATTCATAAGGCTGAGCACCTGAAATGCCATACTTATTGTTCAGAACAAAGAAAGGTGCACCTTGAACGCCTGATTGATGGGCTTCTAAGATATCGCGTTTAACCTCGTCAGCAAACGCATCTCCAGCAAGAACCTGCGCTGCCTCTTCTTGTGGTAAACGAAATTCACTGATCGCAGCCAGTAACACAGAATGATCCGCAATATTGGCATGTTTTTCAAAGTAAAGACGGTACAAGGCCATAATGAAATTTTGATGATCTTTTTTATCTAAATACTTCTGCGACCATTTAATAAGACGGTGAGCTGAAAAGGTGTTGGTTGGAATAATCCCCGCCATATCAATACGCAGCCCTTCTTCATTTCCCATGCTTTCCATGTGCGCAAACTGAGCTTTAGCTTGCTCAGTGGTCATACCGTGACTGGCAGCAAACTCTGTGAGCATGGTTTCGCTTGTTTCTAAAGGCGCATTGGGATTTAGCTGGTAAGCTTTCATTGTCAAATCTTCCGGGTTTAAACCAACAGCTGCCATAGCACGCTTCATCCGACTAGCACCAATGTAACAAAATGGACAGGCAACATCTGACCAGTAACTAATTTCCATATTTCTTCCTTTCTTTCCACTACCAAGAAGCTTTTTTCAACCCAGGAATGACACCTTGATAAGCTTGCTGACGTAAACAAATCCGGCAAAGTTTAAACTTGCGGTAGACCGAATGCGGACGGCCGCATGCCAAACAGCGTGAGTATTCTTGAACCGGGTAGGCCTTCTTTTTTCTTTGTATCAAAGCTTTTCCTGCCATTTAAACCTCTTTCTTCTCAACTAATTGACCCTTTTTAAAGACTAATAAACTCGTCAGGGTAGGCTGAATGCCAAATAAAGAAATGAGACGGGGCACTTGAAAAATATCTGCTTGGTAAAGCACCAAATGCTCTCGTTCAGCCGTGTCTATGAGTTCTTTTTGCCCAAGAGACGATAGACTGCATTGATTTCCTGAAACAAGAAGAGCTAGATTTTGATGTTCGGCTAACAGTTCTTCTAATTCGATACTAGACGTGACTGATTTCATCATAGGTTATCAATATAGGCCAATGTATCTAGGGCAGCAATGGCACCGCTGCCTGCTGCAGTAATGGCTTGTTGGTATTTTGGATCTTGCACATCACCAGCTGCAAAAACACCTGCAACAGAGGTCTTTGCTGTTCCTGCCTGTGTTTGGATATAGCCTTTATCATCCAATGCTAATTTCCCATCAAGAAAATCGGTGTTTGGCTGATGACCAATGGCCACAAAGAGACCGTCAGCCTGAATGTGCTCAATATCACCTGTTTCATTATTACGAACATCCAAACCAGTCATTCCCATCAGATTAGATACAACTTTGACAGGCGTGTAATTTAACATCCAATGAATTTTATCATTTGCCTGAGCCCGTTTGGCCATAATATCAGATGCGCGTAACTCATTGCGGCGGTGGACAACAGTCACTTTCGATGCAAAGCGTGTCAAATAGAGGGCTTCTTCCATAGCCACATCACCCCCGCCAACTACAAGGACTTCACGCTCTTTATAGAAGAAAGCATCACAGGTCGCACAAGCGCTGACACCTTTTCCGACGGCCTCTTCTTCGCCTTCAATCCCCAGGTATTTAGCGCTAGAGCCTGTTGCGATAATAACGGCCTTGGTATCAATGATTTCACCATTATCCAGATATACCTTGAAAGGAGACGATTCGCCTTCAATTTTTTGAACAAATCCAAAGGTCATTTCGGTGCCAAACTGTTCTGCTTGGCGGCGCATCGTTTGGACTAATTTATTGCCATCAATCCCGTTTTCAAAACCTGGATAATTTTCTACGAGGGTTGTGGTGGTTAATTGACCACCCTCAGAATAGCCTGTGATTAATCGATTTTTCAAACCAGCTCGACTTAAATAAATGCCAGCTGTGTACCCTGCAGATCCTGAACCTACAATAATTGCATCATACATAAATCACCTCATGATAACTGTGCTTGGATTTTTTCCGTCAATGTTTGTTTAGGATGAACGCCAACAAGAGCATCAACGGGTTTGCCATCTTTAAAAATCACCATTGTTGGAATAGAACGAATACCAAAGAGATTGGCCAGATCTTGTGATTGGTCCACATCCACCTGAGCAATCGTTGCTTTTCCGTCAAAGTCCTGTGAAAGTTCTTCCACTACCGGTTCCATCATCCGACAAGGCGGGCACCACTGCGCCCCAAAATCGACAAAGCTTACCCCATTTTGGATAGATTTCGCAAATGTTTCAGTTGTTAGTTGTGTCGTCATAAAAAACTCCTATCTAAAATAAATCACTTCTATTCAATCATCTAATTGAATAGCATAAGAATAAAAGAATGAATTTCAAAAAGGTTAACGTAGCCCTTCTAAAAATTCAATTTGTATCACTTAGTTTCTTTGAGATACTAAATAAGAAGTATTTCAAAGATATGATTCAATAAAATCGTTGAATAGATTGAGTAAAAAAGAAATTCAACTTTTTTATTGAATAATTGAATTATAACACACCAAATCTATTTTGCAATGATTTTGCTCACGAGTTTCTGATTATAAGAAAAGACTAAGGAACACACCTTAGTCAAGTTCTGAACGAGAGGATGCACCCCACTTCCAATCAGCAAAACTGCGATTGAGACTATAGATACTGTAGCCCAAACTTTGTAAATCCTGTGCTGCTAGGTTGGCATAGCCACATTGGCGCCCGCGGCAATAAACAATGATGGTCTTCTCTTTGGGAAGCTGAGCTTTCTTTTGATCAAACTCATCGATTGGTAAATTAAGAGCTTTTGGCAAGTGCCCTGCTTCATACTCTTCAGCAGGCCTTAAATCAAGTAGGAGAGTATCTGTCTTAGCTGCTAATTCAATTGCATTATCAAGCTCAATCTGAGGAACACCAGCTGCCTCATCATAGTCTGACTCAATCGCTCTGACTTCTGCTAACTGTTCTTCACCGACAGCAAATAACAGAAGAACTAGCTGGACAACTTTTTCAGAAGCTAAGCTATAACGGATAAAATTACCATTTCGACTCGTCACCACCAAGTGACTTTCTTTTAAAACCTGAAGGTGGCGCGAAGTATTGGCAACAGAGAGACCCGTCGCACGCGCAATTCCCTCAACTGTCTTTGGTCCCTGTGATAATATATTTAAAATATCAAGACGCTTCTCACTTCCTAGCCCCTTTGTTAAGCGAGATAGCTCTTGGTAAATATTTTGTTTGTAATCAGTCATTGTCTCTTGCATCAAATCAACTCCTTATCTATTCAATTCAATAGTATAATTCTTAAAAATAGTTGTCAACTATTCCATTCGAAAGATGTTGATACTCATTTGTGGCAAAAAGATAGGCATTCGCCAAAAAATAAAAAGAATACTTATCCTTAACATTTACTAATATTAATAGGTAAATCATGTAAAAAGAGACCTATCTCTGAAAAAATGAAATTTTTAACGAGCCGCAGTTTCTTTTGTGACATACTATCTATATGCGACCATAAATTGTATCAAAATGATTTACTTATAGCTCTCAACTGCCAACAATTTTCTAATGATTAATTTCGGACATTCACAAAAATAGTCCACAACTACTTCTGTTGTCGCTACTATCTCAAAGCCTAAATCAAGAGACAAAAAGTAAACAGCAGCAAGACATACTGCCTGATGAGCAGTATGTCTTTACTTATATAGACACTAAAGGAAATATCAATAAGCCTTTACATGCTGACTATCTCCATAACAAGATGAAATCAGTTAAACGTCGCTATAAAGAGCTTGTCATGCTACACCGCACAAATTACGTCATACTGGCACAACACTTGCTAAACAAGCAGGAATTTCATTAGAAGCTATTTCAGAAGCTCTAACACATAGCGATATCCTTACTACCAAAACTTATATTAATACTTCAAATGTTGTTTCTATGGCTGTTGGAGAAGTCGCCTATCGCAATCTTAAAAACTAATGGTGTAAATTTTGCTAAAAAGTATCAAAAAAACACCCCATGGTGTGAACCATGAAGTGTTTAAAACGTTGATATAATCGCTTTGATTGACGTTTTGAGAATTGTGAAGCTTTATGAACCTTCGTAAGACTTGATTTGTTAGGATTAAATGTTAATATTTTTAAAAATCCTTAAACTAATTTCAATCAATCTCTTTTATTGGTACCTTAGCTAAAGATAAATCAATATGGCAGTAGCCGTTGGGATTTTTTTTGAGGTAATCTTGGTGATAATCCTCAGCATCTATAAAGTGACGTAAAGGTTCCAGCTCAACAGCCAGAGGACGGCCATCGTGTTTTTGACTGACGGCTTGCATCATTTCTTGCGCAACCGCCTTGTCACTCTCATCTGTGTAATAAATACCTGTGCGGTATTGACGACCCATATCGTTGCCTTGACGATTGATAGAGAAAGGATTGATAATGCGGAAATAGTGCTGGAGCAGCTCACGCAGGGTGATGCGTTCCGGGTCGTAAGTGACAGCGACAGTTTCTGCATGATCTGTCGCATCAATCAAGTCATAAGACGTGACTTCAGATTGACCATTGGCATAGCCCACACGGGTTCCCACAACACCGTCAATCAAGTCAAAGTAGCCTTCAACACCCCAAAAGCAGCCGCCTGCCAGATAAATTGTTTTCATATACTTGCCTCCATTTTCTGAAATAAGCCTTTACTCAACGATAGACATATAATCTGCGTAGCCTTCTTTTTCCATTTCTTCGTAAGGAATAAACTTGAGCGCAGCAGAGTTGATGCAGTAGCGCAGACCGCCGCGGTCAATGGGACCATCGTTAAAGACATGTCCTAAGTGTGAGTTAGCTTCTTGACTGCGAACTTCGATCCGGCGCATACCGAAAGAACGATCTTCATGATCGGTCACCCGATGATTGTCAATAGGTTTGGTAAAGGCTGGCCAACCACAGCCTGAGTCATACTTATCTGTTGAGGAAAACAAGGGCTCGCCACTTACGATATCAACGTAAATCCCTTTTTCAAAAAACTCGTCGTATTTTCCTGTGAAAGCACGCTCAGTTGCAGCGTTTTGTGTCACCTCATAGGCTAAATCGCCGATACGTTCACGTAATGCCTCTTTTGTTTCTTCTGTCATGTGTGGTCCTCCTTTTTATTGATATAAAGATAGGTGTTAACATTTTTCCAACTATTGTGCTTTTAAAAGTGATGTCAATGTTGACCAGAGCACATAGGTTTGGGTTGGAAAGGACATGATCATGCTGTTAAGGTCCTGTGCGGTCATCTTTTTCTCGATGATCGGTGTCAGCCAGTCCAGCCAAGTGCCAGCTTGGCTGGAAATGGCAGCAGCACCCACCAAGTAGTCTTCCTTATCAAAAATCAAAGCCAGTTCAGCATCCCGTTCGTGATTATTGACCCAGTCGTGTTGCTCTCCCCATGGGATTTCAACCAATTTGTATTCTTCAGGATGAGCTTTAGCCTCATCAACAGTAACTCCTACTTGCCCAATGCGAGGCAAAGTAAAGACAAGGTTAGGGATAACAGGATAAGTGATGGCCGCTCCTTCAGGATTTAGGATGTCACGTGCGATATAGTTGGACTCAAACTCGGCTGTTGGTGTTAATTTGGGAATCGTTTTGTCAACAACGTCACCTGAGGCATAGATATTCGGCACAGCGGTGCGCATGTGTCCGTCTACCTTGATACCACGCGGGCTTGCTTCGATACCCAGATTTTCTAATCCTAAGTTTTCAACGTTGGCGACACGTCCTGTCGCATCCAGCACAAAGTCGCCAGTAGCTTCTTGACCTGCTTGCGTCGCTACGCGGAAGCCCTTGCCGGCTTTTTCGACTTTGGCAACGGCTTGGCCAAAATGGAAGACAGCGCCTTGGGCTTCAAATTTAGCCACGATTTTTTGGACATATTTTTCTGGATAAGCCAGCAAAGGACGATCGGCATATTCAAAGAAGGTCACTTTCTTGCCTGCCAGTAAAGCCATTGACGCAAATTCCATCCCAATAATTCCTGCACCGATTACAATCATGTGTTCAGGCAAAGCATCCAAATCTAAAAATTCGGTGCTGCCTTGCGTGAATTCTTTGCCCGGGATATTGAGTTTAGCATTGCGGGCGCCAGTCCCGATGACGATGTAGTCAGCCGTGTAGTGCTGATTATCTACAGTGACAGTGTGGGCATCGACAATAGAACCACGTCCGCGGATAATGTCAATCCCTAAGCTTTGGAACATGGGCGGAAATACCTCTTGAAAACCAGCCAAGGTCTTGCGTTTATGAGCCATCATAGCTGCCCAATCAATCTGAACATCAGCTTTCAAGCCCAAATCTTGGTAGTTGTTCAAGCCGTCTAAATATTCAAAGGGGCCATCTAAAAGAATTTTGGCATCGCAGCCATAGTTAGTACAGACACCGCCAAATTTGTCTGCCTCAATCATAGCAACCTTTTTTCCTGCTGCGGCCAGCAGACGTGCGCCGTGGTTGTTGGCATGGCCGCTTCCGATAAAAATCACATCATAGTTCATTGGTTTTTTCTCACTTTTCTTTGAATGCTAGTCAGCTAATACTTTGTAGGTGTTCACCTTGCGTGACACGTGCTTGCGAATCTCCTGTGTTTTTGGGTCTGCATGTCCTTCTTTGTGACCCGGACGGTTCAGCCAAGCCTCAAAATCTGTTTTATAGTTCCATTTTGAGAGAAGGATAAATTCGATGCTGTCTCCCTTGTCTTCGCCTTGCCAGCCTTCAGCTGTCAGATTTCCCGGCCACGCTTTGAGGGAAGCAACATCACGTTTAATTTTTTCAAGAAAAGCTTCTTGGTAGTCTTTGTCTACGGTAAATACGGCTGTCTGTACGATTGTCATAATGAGTTCTCCTTTTTATCTGATACATTTCTGCTTTGGTTACATGTTTTCTAAGCTCTTAGCTAAGTTTTCAATCTCTTGAGGCGTTCCTACGCCGTCTAACTTAGCTAAGATAGGTACCTTGTAGATCTGGGCAATGTTTTCTGCGCCAAAATTGAAGGTTTCGGCATGTTTGGCCATGGAACCACTCCCAACAACGGCCTTGACGCCTGGATTGTGCGCTAAAAACTGCTCAACGACTTTCGGCGTTTGGCCTTTTCCTGTAGAATAAGTGAAAATCACATAATCTCCATTAACTGTCTCGGTACCTGTTTCGATTTTTAAGACATCTGTCACGCCCAGCTGGTTCACGATTTTCTCAACATGGCCTGTACGGCTTGCATAAACGATTTTAGTCATAACGGTTTATTTCCCCTTTCGTTCTTGTCGGAAGGTCTCCATCATTTCCTGAAGCAGATGCAAAAGCCTGCCATTGTCCGAACTGCCCTTAAAGTTTTTGGCAATTTCAGCTTGAACAGCCAGAGCAGCTTGCTTTAGATCTGCGCCTTCCTGAGTGAGGGTAACAATCAAGTCACGCGCATCCGCCTGCGAGCGCTCCTTAATGATGAATCCTTTTTCCTCTAATTTCTTTAGTACCGGTGTCAGGGTGCCACTGTCAAGGAACACTCTATCTCGCAGTTCGCGGGTGACAGTGCTGTGCTCTTCCCAGAGAACCATCATGACCACATACTGTGTATAGGTCAGCCCGATGTCAGTCAGCAAAGGCGTGTAGCGGTTGATGAATTCTCTAGACGCTGCATACAAAGAAAAGCAGAGATTCTCTTCTAAAAGCAGAGATGATTGTTGCTCTTGGAACTTAGCACCTATTTTTTGTGTCTGTATCACTTCAGCCTCCTTAAAATTAATTTCGTTCAATCGATTGCTTGCAACCAGTTTAACAAAATCAAATCGGCATTGCAAAAATTTTGCTTACAGCCTTGATTTTTATTGCCTTGACTGTCAAAGTGAAGAGGCAATCAAAATATCATTGCTGTCTGGACACAAACTACATTAGGATAATCTTAAAAAATTTAGCTGTTATTTTAGACAAACTAAAAGGGCCTGTTTGGCCCTTTTAAGTGTTTTTGTCTCTTCACACCGAAGTTTATCTTATCAATCAACTTGGACAACAAACTTTCCAGCAGGCGGCTCTTTTTCTAAGGTCGCCAGTGCTAACGGTAAATCAGCAAAGGTAAACGAACGGGCGATTGGAACTTGCAGTTTTCCTTCAGCAGCCAATGACAACACGGCTTGCGCCATTTGTCCTAAATCCTGCTTTTGCTGCATATTGCCGCTTTGATGGGCAGCCCCTACAAAAGTCAGATGAACCCCCAAACCACGAGAAAATAATTTATCCATGGCACTGGCACTTGGCGGAGCAACAATACAGACTAAGTCCCCATTGAATGCGAGCATATCAAGATCTTTGTCCGCGTAACTTTGTCCCAAGGTATTAATGATGAGGTCTACACCTAAACCAGCAGTCCGTTCTTTGATGACATCAGCAATATTTTCTTTTTCATAGTCAACAGCCACATCTGCACCCAATCCATACACGAAATCTTTCCTATTACCGGGGACTGTCGTAAAGACTGTCAGCCCTGCAATTTTCGCCAGCTGTACAGCCATGGAGCCGACACCGCCCGAACCGGCATGAACAAGTATAGATTTTCTGTTTGATAAGTTAGCCTTACGGTGTAATGCCTGATAGGCAGTAATACCTGTAGACAAGAGACCTGCAGCCTCTTCAAAAGAAACATTTTCAGGAACTCTGGCCACCGTATAGGTTGGAGCTGTCGCAAATTCTGCAAAACAACCTTGTTGGGCTAAATCAATATGAGCAGCTACTCGCTCTCCAATACTGAAGTTTTCAACATTATCGCCAACAGCAACAACTTCACCGGCCATATCCAAACCTAAAATATGCGGGTATTGCCAAGAAGCAAAACCTTGCTGGGCCAGCTTGTAATCAGCAGGATTTAAACCTACTGCACGAACAGCAATTAAAACCTCTCCTGATTCTGGCTGTGGTTTCGGCATTTCGACCAATTCTAAATTTGGTACACCTAATTCAGTTTGGCTGGATAAAACCCAAGCTTTCATAATGTCACCTCATTTTTTCTTCCTTAAAACCATTTGTTTAAGCGCTTTCATTGTATCATAATTACACCGTTTAAAAAAGCCGCCAATAGATCGCATTCCCCTATTTACTTAAAAGCTGACAGCTTTATTACTGGTTTGACTTTTCATAACTGATATCGACTAAAGTCATGATCTCCTCATCAGTCAGTGTATCATCCATGATGATTGCAACCCAATGTTTGTTCTTTTTCTTGTAAGGATGGTAGATTCCTTTTTGATGATATTTTGCTGCATCCTGCTTAAAGTTTAAGTTCAGATATTCGACCCTTTCTTTTGAATCACCTATCAGATTGCTCTTTTTCCCGAACATAACAAGGCCAAACCACTTCTTTGTTGCAGGGTTACGGAATATCCCATTGCTTTCATTGCCATTCTTACTTCTTTCTGGTTCTACTCCGTATTTCTTTTTAATCAAATCAGCAATTCTATTTGTTTGAGCAAAAAAGAAATCGTCTTTTTTAAAGCACTTGTCTCTGATATCAAGAAGCACCTTTTGACACTCTTCTTTCAAGGCAGCCACAAAACTGCCAGTAGCATCAGTATTGATCAAGGTGTATTCTTCACCAAACTCCTCTTCTGTCAGTTTCGCATCTATTTTTTGATTTTCAACTAGAATATGAAGGTCAAACTCATTATTGTGAATCAGCTTGCTATAGAAATACGAATCCCCTCTTTTTTGAAATCCGTAGGGCAATAGAGTATCTTCTATTAATGTATATTTTGCAAATAATTCATCTGTCAGCTTCATCGTCTGACCACTCCCCTTCTTTTGTTAAATAGCTAATTCATCAATTCTGCAAATGCTATTTTAAAAAATCTCAATGACTTTAGACACACTATATCTCTAGTATACCACTTACGATTATATTTTAATAAAAAACAGAGCGTGGAAGAAAAATTAAATCGTCATGACATGAAATGGCGATTTCGATTTTCCTCGCTCTCTTATTTTAAGGCTCAGCTAGAAATCATTCACTGGATAAGACTATCCGCCTTAGCAAAGGATAAGGACTTCCAATCAGCAGTGGTTCAAACTGCTCTATCCAAACTAGTTAATCGGAAGCAGGACTTTTGTCCCAATCTCTTCTCCAAGAAGATTACGAAAAAGAAAAGTTTTAGGATTAGTTATAGTCTAAAAGCACGGACTTAAAAATGAAGCTTAGCTTGCTGATTTGTCCCTTTCCCTATAAAAAGTAATAATAGTGTGAAAAGTGGTGTGAATTCTGCAAAAAAATCATCAAAAAACACCCCATGGTGTGAACCATGAAGTGCTTTGAAACGTTGATATAATCGTATTGATTAACGTTTACTAAATTGTGAAGCTTTACGAGCTTTCTTAAGACCTGGTTGTTTGTCAAAAACACTGCATACAGTCAAATAAGCTATAAATCAACATTTCTTTTATCAGATATTCTAAAAATTGTTACATATACACAAATATTTGAACCTAAACGGTATCAAAAAGGTATCAAAAATCAGATTTCGGGGCTTATACAATAAAGAAATTTGTCTCGCATTGGTGAAGACCTTTTTATTGACTTTGGTCTTCTGCTGAGATATAATGGAGGAAAGCTGAGGCTGAGTTTTAGTCGGTGACGACTCATTCAAAGGAAGCGGTACTATCGCTTCAGGTAGGGGTGCTGCCTCCTGATGATCATCAGGTAAATCCTCGATTCGCTCTTAGCTTTTTTTATTGACTTTTTTTGGTTACTGTGTGATAATAGTTGTGCGAAGAAGTACATCTTCCCTCAACATGAGGCAACGGAAAAGCCCCAGGTGTCCAGACCTGAGGCTTTTTTTGCGTAGGTGCGAAACTACGTCCGAGCTAGTGGCACTTAATCATCGTCTTTCCTATCTAGCCATTTAGAAAATAGTGCAAGCACTACCCCAACCGAAATTGGTGCGATGATATTTAGAAGTACAAAATCCCACATGGGCAACTCACCCCCTTTCGAGGCGGTGTCATTTGTGCCAAGCCCTATTATAACATACAAGCTATTTCTTGAAAATCATACTTATTGAAGTCAAGGTCTCTGCCACAGACCTGCACAGCATTTTTGCGACAAGTAAACAAAGGCTGAAAACAAATAGCTTTTTTCTCATTTCTTTTTACCCTTTTTAGCATCTATGAGCTTTTGAGTTTCTTGCTTGGCCCACTCTAAGCTATCATAAAAATCCATTTTCGCTGTTGGTTTTAGCAATTTAGAGCTTAACCAGTCCTCTATCTCTAAAGATAGTAAGTCATCAATAATCTGTTTAACACTAATTTCAAAAGCTTCTAAGTCGTCAATACGTACATAAATATCACGAAGAGAACGCGACCCATCCATAGCACATTTTATCCCTTTTTCTTTCAAATAGTTCACCATGGCCAGAAAGCTTATATTACCTTTTAAAAAATCCTGAAAGTTAGGCTTGTCCTTAATCTGATTTAATCGTAACCAATCTTCTAGTTCTGATACCTCACTAACTTGTGTCTGACAATACTTTAAGAGGTTTATAAACCGTTCTCCAGTCATCTTATCCAATTTAAATTTCATCACTTTTGTTTCAAAACTCATTTTGCTCTCCTTTTTCTAATTTATTCCAATTTCCTTTTGTCAGCAAGTAACCTTCGCTGATTTTTAATTAACGTGCTCTGCTCGCAAGTCTTCAGCCTTGCGACTCAGACACGTCTAGTCTAAATCGCTTAGCTTACTGACAAAAGTTTTCTCGGCATAAAAATTCTACATTGACTTATCAATTACTTTTTTAACTATCTGAACTGTTTTAATAACAAGGGGTTCTGGCTTTATTGCATTTATACTCTTCATAATCTTCTTAAAGTCCTTTGTTGGCATATAGTTTTTTGCTTGGGTACGCCACAAACCTAGCCTCTTAGTTGCCACGTTTAGCCTTTCCATTAACGTATTAAGTTTATCCCTAAGATTGCTATTTTCGATTTTTAGTTTGGTCACCTCCTCTTTTGTGCTATTAAGCTCATTCAGCAGCCGACCCTTATTGGATACTTGGGTTTCAAGTATCTTTATACGATTGGTCATCCTTTCTTGATTAGTTCTTAACTGATGATTTTTGCTGATATTATCAACAGCTGTTTTTACCAGCCTATTCAGCTGTTCTTGCTCAATCTTTACCTTTCCTCCTAACGTTTTCTTACCAAGCCTCCCTTCCTGCAAGTCGGATAAACCTAATCCATTTAGATCTTCATAAATTTTATCAACCGTGGATAACGCTTCTTTCTTATCAGCTAAGTCTTTCGTAAGCTGCTGCATTTTAGCTTGCCTTAAATCAATTTTTGCGTCCATGTTCTCAAGCATTTGCTGTTTCTCTTTGTAATCCTTAACGCTAAGATGTTTAGTCTCACTATTGACCTTCCCTCTTTCTAGGTCAAAGCCATTGTCACTTAGATATTTAGGAAAATCAGCTTGTATCTTTTTCAACTCATCACGGTTAAACATAGCTTTTGATGATAATGTGCCATTTCTCATTGGAACTATACCCATATGCATATGCGGTGTCTTCTCATCCAAATGCACACTTGCATAAGCGATATTTTCCTCGCCATAGTGCTCTGCAAAATAATTCTTAGCTGTTTCAAAAAATTCTCGTGTTTGCTCATCACTCAGATTTTCAAAAAATTGTTTATCCGAAGTAATAATCCACTCGTCACACAACACGGCATCTTTTCGAATTGCCCGATTTGAGATTTTAGTTTTGTTCACGTAATCTTTAATCTGCTTTTCATACGATATAGAATGGTCACGTTCCGTCAACTCATAGTTAAGGTGTGACCTGCTAGGGTCAATATCCTTATTAGAATGCTCTTTAAAAATTCGTTCATTGTGCTTGTATGCTCCTCGTAAATTACCATATTTCATTTTTTGCATTCTTGCAACTGCATAACTCATATTATGTCCTTTCTCTTGCTCGAATAGCGAGCAAGGGGTGAATCGTTCCACTATTATTCACCCAAATATTAACGGCTATTTTTAAGTGCTTCGCCTGTATTTTCGGCACAACTTCCATGTAAAGTATAACGCACTATACTTTACCAAGGTAAAGGTGCGTTCTCCGAAGGGTCTTGCAGACGGCTCTCTCCTCACTTTATTCAGTGAGGAGATCTGAAAATGCAGCTCGAGCCACAAGCTGCTTTTCAGAGTTGCTCGCCGATACGAGCAAAGCATTTTTTCAAAATGCTTGTTGGACAGCTTCGCTATTGTCCAACAAATTTCCCTGCATAAAAGGCTAGTTCAGTTTCAAGTTTCTCTCGTCTTTCTTTGAGTAGATTTTTCATCTCTGCCAAATAATCAATTTCAGATGTCTGATAGGTATCTAGCATTTTCTTGTACTTGCTTCGAGTATTTCTATGAACTCTTCTCCATGTACTTTTATCATGTAACATAGCTGAAAGATAAATCTGAGATTCCAAAGTGAGATTTTCAAAATTGTTAGGTTTAAAAATGATTTCATTGATGACTGTAAATATTTCATCAACTGCCCTATTGCGAAGTTGAAATTCTAAACGCCACCAATTTTTGAACTGACTAGCAAACTGCTTTTCACTCTCTGTTCCACTACTCAATTGCTCCAATTTTTTATTGTAAAGTCGAATTTGTTTCTCGGAGCGGGAAGCTCCTAAATATTTTGTTTCCAACTTATCATCTTTGGAGCGGAATTCTTTTGTTGCAACCCCCCTTCCTTTTTTCTCTAAAATAAAATTACTACAATCAAGCTCGAATAAATCAAACGCTAAGTCAGCACGAGAGATTGAAATATCTTCGAGATATGCTATAATCGTACCAAGGATACTTTTATCTACAGGTCGGAGCTTATTTGGGTTAAACTCCAACCTGAAAGGGCGAGCATTAAAGGCTTGTCCTTTTATTTTGTCATACTGCATCAGGAGAACTACTCGTCCTACATCCTGAGTATATGCCTCAAATCTATCAGTTGTAGCTAGTTTCATAGTTATGGCTATGTTATTCTCAACCAAATTTTTCAGGGATTGCAGCCATTTTGACTGGATATAAGCGGTTAGCGTGATATTATCTAAGCTTACTCGGGTATTCAAATTTAACCTCCTTTCTTTTTCGAGGTCACCTATCGGCGCCTCTTTTTTGCCTGCGTAAAGATCTCGTAAATTGACGAACTTGGGGGAGCAACCCCAAGCCGACTTCGTCGGACATCTTACAATTTGCTCAACCAAACTTGTCAAAAAACTTGGATAGAAAATGCACACGAAATGTGCGTTCAGCGGGCTGTTAGAGGAGCCCGCGTTGTGAAGATTTCACAAATTCAAAAATCCTGTCTCCAAAAACCAATTTTCAAAGAATTTTCAGAGCTATTTTCAACAGATTTTTCTTCCCAAAATTTTTTCAAAAATCATCATATCGTCTGCAAATCTAAAACAGTTTTTTTGAAGAAATCCTCTTTATCGACAAACAAAATTTCTGCCATCTTTTCTACGTATTTATCAGGTGGAGTTTTATGTTCATGTTTGTAATAAAAGAATCTATCTTTATTCCTCTTGGCCTGAGTTAAGTTAGATGAATCGTCTCTAAACATCAAATCATTGAATTCAAACCAACGTAACTCAGACTTCTTACGGAGTATTTCAAAATTACTCCAGAACATCCTACCTTCATCAATAATTTGTAGCTTCCTGAATAATTGTTCTCGTTCTGCTTGTCTGTACTCTCTCGGTAGAAATCTCCTCACCTCTTCTACCGACATCTCTGGATAAACTTCATTTTCAAAAATAACAAGAGGAAAACGGATATTCTTCTCTTTATCTGATAAAACCTTATCAATAAAGTTATTGAGACTTGTTCGATTATCTAGTTTATAAAGATAAAGACTCGGAGATAGCAACTCAAAGAAATCACTTGTCATTGCCATCATCTTCAAAAACTCTTGCTTAGTTAAGGCGTCTTTGTCCATTGCCTGATAGGTAATTTGATAGGCGTCTAGTTGTTGGGTCAACTGAGCCTTAATAGCAGCATCACTGCCAAAGAATACTTTCATCATATTGCCAGCTCCATTAAATTTCATTGATGTATGTCCGATAGGGCAAAGAGTGTCCATAAAATACAGGAACTCTGTCACGTTCAATAAGATTGTGCTCCTCCAGGGAGCGCATAAGAACAACCATTTTGCTTCTAGAATAACCAAACAGTTTCATTAATTCTTCGATAGAGTAAGAAAGGTAAATATTGCCTTCTTCATCTATCCAGTGGCGCAAGACAGCTTCTTTCTGTTTCTCTTTCAAAATAGTATAAACAAAGATAGCATCAACACTTAGAGCACTGTAAAATTCATCTTGAAGGAGAACCTTAGGGATTAGGTAGCATTCTTCATCATACATTTTGTCAATCTCCTTATCTTTCATATTGTTCTAACCATTTTGCGACCTTGCGTTTATCGTACAAGGTTACACCATCAATAACAAAGTGAGGCATACCTTGACGTTGCCACTTAATAACAGTTGTTGTTGAGACATCTAGCCAACGACACAAGCCGGCCATGCGCACCATGGGCTTGTTTAAGTCCTTATCTGCAAATGCTTTTTCGATCGCCTCTTGTACCATGCTGTCGTATCGAGCTAGCAGTTTCTTTTCTGTAGCTTTAGGAAGTTGAACAGTAAAATTTTCTGCCATATGATCACCTCTATTTCTTTATTATATAAGCTCCGAAATAATTCAAATCGAATTATTTATATACATTATAAATTCTTTTTGAATTTTAGTCAAGAGATTTTATTCAATTTGAATGATATATGATATAATATGATAAATACTAATTATAGAAAGGAAAAATATGACCAATATAGAAAAATTAATAAAAGAAAGCGGGAAGAAACTTACACAAATCAGTGCTGAAACTGGTATTGCTTACCCTACTTTATCAGGTTATAATCAAGGGATTAGAACCCCTAAAAAAGAAAATGCCAAAATTCTAGCCGATTATTTTGGCGTATCAGTTCCCTACTTGTTAGGACTTGACGATAATCCAAATTTGATAAACCCTGGGTCAACCAAAGAGATTCTAAAAGGCTTTTCTAAAATACTAAGAGGGCAAAGCACCATAGAAAATAAGATTACCGAATGGACTCCTTTTGGTGATGAATTAGCTGTTTTGCTGGCCGAAATTAACCAATCTGAGCAACTGGCAGATTATATTGATTTCATGGTTAATAAAAAAGACTTTAATCCTGTTTTGGTTAAAGCCATCAAACAATTTATATCAGACAAAGGAGAAGGATTGTTGCCACTTCTCATCAACAAATCAAGTGCTAAAAATTCTCCTTATCACTATGTATGGGAAGCTTGGAAAAACTCTGACGAGTACAAGAGACTAATAGCTGGTAAGAATAAAAAATAATTAGGACAGCTCGTAATTTCTTTATTTTATAAGCTCCGAAATCTTAGAAATAAAGGAGAAATTACAATGTCTATTCATAAATACAAGACTAGAAAAGGCAACCGATATTTTGTGAAAATCTATATGACCTTAGATGGTCAACGTCGAGACCACCTAAAACGTGGTTTTAAGACACGTAGAGAAGCAAAACGGTATGAGAATGCTATTAACCATAAAATGAATACAGGGGCTTTTATAGCCCCTCAGAGAGCTTCTAAGGAGCTCTACAGAGAAATCTTTGAGAAATGGTTTAAAAGCTATCAGGGGACAGTAGAGGCGACTACAGCCTCGAGGACGCTTGATATTTTTAGGCTGCATATCTTACCAACCTTTGGAGATAAACAGATTAAAAAAATAAGTCCTTTAGATTGCCAGGACTTTATTACAGAAAAAGCAGAGATTTATAGAAATATCAAGCAAATCAAGTCATACACTAGCAAAGTGTTTGATTTCGCTATAAAAATGAGATTGCTTAAACATAACCCTATGGCTGAAATTATACTGCCAAGAAGAAAGCATGCGTCTGCAGAGAATTTTTGGTCTGTCCAAGAGTTACAGGAATTCTTGTCCATTGTCTTAAAAGAAGAGCCGTACAAGCATTATGTTCTTTTCAGGCTACTGGCTTATAGTGGACTGCGAAAAGGCGAACTTTACGCCCTAAGATGGGCTGATATAAATTTTGACAGCGAAACCCTCAGTATAAGTAAAAGCCTAGGGAGAGTAAAAGGTAAAGCAATTGAAAAGGGTACAAAAAACGAGTTTTCCGTAAGAAAAATAAAGCTTGATACTGAAACTTTGGCCATTTTGTACAAATGGAAACAGCAAAGCCAAAAAGAAAGGGCTCAACTTTCAGTCACACCTCTTTCTATTGAGCAAGATTATCTATTTACTTATCGTACACAAGCAGGAGCAGTCGAGCCATTACACGCCGATTATATCAATAATATTTTAAATCGTATCATCAGACATCACCACCTAAAAAAGATTAGTCCTCACGGCTTCAGACATACTCATGCAACCCTAATGACTGAAATTGGAATTGATCCAGTTAATACAGCCAAGCGACTAGGTCATGCAAGCAGTCAAATGACCTTGGATACATATAGCCATGTTACAAGAGCAGGTGAAGATAAATCAGTCAATCATTATGCTGATTATCTCAAAAGCAATTAGAAAATAGGTGTAAAAGTTTTTCAACTCGGTATCAAAAACGGTATCACGAGCAAAAATTAACAAAAAAAGCACCTTGCAAGGGACTTGCAAAATGCTTGTAATCGTTGCTGTAAAGCTGTTCTTAACGTTTTGAGAACTGACTAGCTTTACGTGCTTTCTTAAGACCTGGTTTGAACAATCCCTGTTTGAATGAATTTCAAAATCCTTTAATACCAAGGTTCCTCAGCGTTTTATGAAAGCTAAATTTCATCTAATTTCAACTAATATCATCTGAATGGTGTGAATTTTTTTACAAAAACATACGAATTGAGCTATTAAATACCCAAAAGTTCACACCATTAGTTAAATTATTTTTTATCACGTACGTTTTTCTTGGATGATAGACCTCCTAATTCCGCCTAGAATTAGCATTTCAAGTTTCATGGGCTACCTATTGCTCTGATGATGTTTGACAAACACGCCAACCTCAAATATAAATTTGGGAATCGTCATTTCTGGGCAGAAGGTTACTATGTCAGTACGGTCGGCCTTAACGAAGCCACGATAAAAAGTATATTCAGGATCAAGAAAACCATGATATAGCCCTTGATAAATTAAGTGTTAAAGAATACGAAGATCCCTTTAGGAATAGTGGCAAATAATACGAATGCCTCTTTAAGAGGCTGGTGACGAGTCAAGAGCAATGAGGCTTGAACAAACAACGTCTTTAGGCGCTGGCTGGTTATCTGGGCTTATAGCCCTGGTTCAAATCACCCGTTTGACGGGTGGTTTTGATTTTCATCTGGACTATTGAGATAGATATGTTTGACACTATAGAAATTTCATAGTATGGCTCAACTAGCCTAAATAAGTTACTTGTTTTGTTTCATTACCTAGCTATTCTATGAACTTCTATATATTCATTGTTTTTACATAAACAGTCATTATACTATTCATAAATCCAAGAAGTATATTAGGCCACTTGTAACCTATTTACAACTATACTTAATAACCAGTCTTCACTAAATATTCTTTAATCATAACATTCAATTATTTAATATAATTTCTAATAATTTATCAGAAATTATATCCTCAACATACTTCCTTATCGCTCTAACATTAGGAAGAGCATTTAATTTAGATTCAACGCTTTCTAGAATCTCAACTTCATCTAAATATTCCTCATATTCCTTAGTTATAGATTCTGGGTTAATAATTTTTGAATATACTATCTTTGAAATTTGTTTTTTCTCATCAAAAGATAAAGGAAAAAATTTAATAAAACCATCGAATCGACTTAATAATGCTACATCAACATTTTTCTCCATTTCTGACCGACTTTTAAAATTAGATGTGCAAATAATAATTGAGTTACTTAAATCTACTTTATAATTTTGGTCTTCATAGATACCTTCATCAAACATTTGAAAGAAGGTGCTATGAAAAAAGGCAGGAGCTAAAGCGAACTCATCAAGCAAAATAACATTAGATTCTCTGTTTAGTAATGTTTTAGAAAATGAGTCTTCGCTATGGTTTGTTGATTTAAAATATTTTACACTTGATTCACCACCAACCATCGACATTTGTTCTCTGATAATATTGTCATTTCCATATAGTGTAGTTGATAGTTGTTTTGCTGTTTCAGTTTTTCCGATTCCTGGTTCACCGTAAAACATTAGAACTAATGGTTTTGCACTCGGACGTATTAGCTGAGCAACCAGTTTTCTCAATAAACTTTGCTTAGCTTTTCCTTGACCAATTATATGTTCATTTAAGTCTTGTGTTACATCTTGGAGTTGCTTTTCGTTAATCTTTTCAAAAGAACTTTGCTCAACAAATATACTTTCCGAGGAAATTCGTTGTCTAATTAAGTGGAAAAACTTTTTTGGAGGATTATGAAGGTAGACTTCTAAAATATTAGCAGTTTCAAAAATTTTTACTAATAAATCAATATTCTCAAAAACTAAACTTGTTGATAATGAATATGAGTCCATTCTGAAAATACAAATATCTTTTTCCTTAAGAGGTTCTGCTATGTCCTGAATCCCAGCTCCATTTGGCCAATTTATAAGTACTTCATTAAACGAAACATAGTTACCTAATTTAGTAACTCGTTCATTAAACTTTTGAACTGGTTCAAAAAAAATATTAAATGTTACCATTACACACCTGCCACTAGAACATCATATATCGGTATTTTCTCATTATCTTGTTCTTCATCAAAGTCAGCACCTAGTTGCAACTGCCCCTGATTTGATAATCTATCAATCATTGTATTAAAGCTTAAATCAATTGAATCCACTTCTCCAACCTTAAGTCCATAAAGTTTGACATCCATCTTGGTTAAATCACTCAAAGTATAATTATTACGCAAACCTGATATATTGAATCTCAAAATCATTTCTTTATTCTCGGAACTAATACCCTTAATTTCATAATATCCCGATAGTCTGTCTAAAGTGCGTTCAATATTTTTTATTTCAATACCTTTAAAATTATTTTTATCATCGTCTGTAATACTATTCATTTTAGTAATATCACTAATCATGTCGAGAACAGGAGTAATATTACGGTAAAAAGCAGGAGAGTCTTTTTCAATAAAAAGCTTAACATTATCTAAATATTCAACTTTTGAAGAATCTTTTTTATTAATTACAAGCTTTTTAAAGTTACTTAATAACGTAGACGTAATCTGTGATTCTACTACACCACTTCGTTGATATGAAGCATTGCCAGAAAGCCCTATCTTAAATCGAGTGAAAAAATTCATACCAACCTTCCCTTCACTCTCTGTCTTAACCATAGTTTCTGACACCCGTTTTATAATATCAGACTGTATGCCATCCTGATGTAATTCTAAATAATCAAAAACAGCTTGTTCGTCAAGATAAACAATTTTTCCATTGAAAAATTCTACCATCATTGTCCTTTCTATTATTTGTTTTTAGCTATAGATAGCCAATCTCCGCTTTCTTTATTATACCAAATTAACCATTATAATCCCTAACATACTCATAAAATAGGTTAGTTGATTTCTCTCTTCTAATCAATAAAGAACGTACTTTTTTTGAACCAGACTTACACTTTCTTGCACATCCTCCGTCAGCTTGTCATACTACTCTGCCTTTGATACTACTTTGATAAAATCATACCAGTTCAACTCATGTAACTGTTAGCAACTAAAATGGACATAATATACCTCATTATTTTTCTCTCTTTCACTCTGCCAAAATTGCTAGATACTCATCCAGACGTTCATTGACATACTTAGCAAACAAGTCTTCCATGCTGGATACTTGACCTCTGGCATGAAAGTCATCAAAAGCCTTATAATAGGATACACGATCTGTAAATTTAATATCAATCGGTGGCAATCCTGCTTTCATCAATTCAAGATTAACCAAAAGCCGGCCTGTTCGACCGTTTCCATCAATAAAAGGATGTATACTTTCAAAATCGATATGAAATTTGGCTAGCTTGGTAATGATTGAGCTTGAATCCTTTTGATAATCTTGCAGAAGCTGCTCCATTTTTGGACGTATCATATAAGGCGAAGCAGGTTCATTAGCAGCTCCCATGATTCTAACAGGAACTTTTCGATAGACACCTCTATCTTCCTTTTTATCTGACAGAACAAGGTAATGAATATCTTTAATAACTTGCTCCGTTAAGGGACGATTTTCTGAAACCAGTGTTTGAACGAATTGAAAGGCTTCCTTGTGACCAATAGCCTCAAGGTGGTCCTTCAAAGGTTTCTGATCAATGGTCAATCCTCTTAGCACCATATCGGTTTCCCGAAGAGTCAAGGTGTTCCCTTCAATCGCATTTGAATTATAGGTGTACTCTATAAGGAATTCTTCATTTAGTCGATCTAACTCCCCACTAGTCAAGGGCCTCCTTGTTGCTAAGAGTGCCTTTTTCTCTTCAATCACTGATAGTAAACTGGAAGCCTTTTTATAACGACCGTCACTGGGCTGTGCTGCATCCGCTGGGATTCTCCAAATTTTTCCATCACGGTAGGCTCCTTCAATTTTCCCCTGTACACACAAGGTACGCACGCGCCTATCAGAGATTCCCCAACGTATAGCAGCTTCTTGTGTTGTAATGTACATATACTCCACCTCTTTTCGACTTCTATTGTAACATTTTCGGAACACTAGGTCTATTATCGGAACAACATTTAGCTATTTGCGGAATAATAGTGGTTTTTTTATATTATCATCTAAAACTGAATAACGATATTCTCCACCATTATAACAAGCTGAGATTCTACAACATAAAACCTTCTAAATTATTGTTCACATCAGTCATTCGTTAGCAGAAAGAAATTAGTAAAATTTCCGCAACTACGTATTGCGTTTATGTAGTTGCGGATTTAAACTAAACCCCTTGCTAGTAAAGTATTCGATAAAACAAAAGAAAAAAACAGCGAAGCTTTCTCTCTTTTCTAACAAAAATCTGCCTCATCTCACTAAATATCAATCACTAAAATGATATTTCAATCTTATACCCAATAATCTAAGAAAAAGAATTGAAAATTCAAAGATGAATCCATGGTAGGTCACACAAAGAACCGCATCAAAATAACGTTTAGAAACCTTCAACTAATAATAAATAAGAGAAAAACAATGCTATTTTCTTTCTATTCTCTCACCACTTCAGATAGAGATAAGAAGAGAAAAAGAAAAGAGATGCTGCAACCCTACCACAAGAAACGCACTGACACCAAGGTTCAAGGAACATATAAAACAAAGATAAGACCATGAATTGTAATAGAAAAATGGCGTAGCCTTCTCTCTATTCTTCCCGCAATTAAGGTAGTGACACAATATGGAAAAATTCACACAAAGCGCATAATATCAAGGTTTATCCACATTTTAATAACTAAATCACGCGCAATAACCTAAGAAAATAGGCCGAAAGGACAAAGATAAAGCAGACCGTAAAGAAGCCATTTATAAGGCAAACTCTATCCCTTATAAAAGAAATATGACACTGCCTTTTCTCTTTTCTTTCGCCTTTATATCACGGCTCACTATAAAAGCCCATAGCAGTTAGAAAACACGGTACAGTATAGAAGCCCATGATTATTAAAAGATAACAAGCGTAGCTTTCTCTCTTTTCTTATGGCGCATGATGTGGATATCTGTATAGTATAGATGTCCATAATGAGTCTTATTCGTGATCTACTATAGAGAGCCATTAAAATTACGATTATGTTTAACTATAGAAGTCCATGCTATCGGCTTATATAACCTACTATATTAGCCTGCTTTTCTTTAATTCATGGCCTTATATTGTAGACCATGAAATTTAAAAATACAGATAACTATAGTGAACCATGTTTTTTTTTAATAATGGTGTGATATAGAAGCCCATGTTTAATAAAAATATGGGCTTTATATGTAATCCATTATTGAGATATTCGTGGTACAGTATAGTACCTCATAAAGATAATAAATGATGGTCTAATATAGTGTGCCATGTTCCTTTAATTCATGGTCAATTATAGTTAACCACCAATGACGAAATAATGGGCCAGTATAGAGTAGCCAAATGGGGAATTTTATGGTCTTGTATAGTAACACATGATTTAACTATTTATGTCCCGCTATAATTGACCATTATTTGAAAATTTACATCCTAATATAGAAGCCCATGTTTAACAAAAATATGGGCCTTATATGTAATCCATTATTGAGATATTCGTGGTACAGTATAGTACCTCATAAAGATAATAAATGATGGTCTAATATAGCGGGCCATGTTCCTTTAATTCATGGTCAACTATAGCTAACCACCAATGACGAAATAATGGGCCAGTATAAAGTACCCAAATGGGGAATTTTATGGTCTTGTATAGTAGCACACGATTTAACTGCTTATGTTCCACTATAGTTGACCATTATTTGAAAATTTACATCCTAATATAGATGCCCATACCACCTTATATAAGCGCTCTTCTATACTAGCCCATCTTTTGCTGATTCATGAACCGCTAAATAAGCTCATGAAAGAATGATAGTATGAACTTTATATGTAGATCATAGTTAATAAAAAATCGGTCTTTGTGTAACCACATTTCCTATGAAATAAAAAGCATATACACTAGAGAGGGTCTGGAACTACTGCTCCAGACCCTCTCTAATTCTATACCATATAATTATTACTGAACTTCAATACCAAGGTATTCATTTGTGCAATGTATGTTAATTTGAGTAAGAATTTCATTATCAAAAGTGAACTCTACATATGAAGGATAACCGTTTTCTTCACGCTCATCTAGTATGTAACTTATGAAGCAGCGTGTATCATTCTTATCATACTCTCTGTCATATCTGAAATACTCATCTTTATATACAGGGTTCTTAATTTTGACATTATCTAAAAATTGATTTCTTGTAATTCCTAAATTAATCCCTTCGTACGATAACCTATTCCCTGCATTTTCATTTGGCTTAATTGCACTATTGACACTGCCTTTATATTGGAAAGCAAGACCGTTAATATCCGAATCAACAGCCTGGGCACTACGTCTATTCGTGTTGATAACACTTGCTGAAAGAAAGAAGGTCGTTGATTCCCTTCTACTTTTTGCTGAGATAGACTCAAATGGTGTTGCTGTCTTTCCATTATCTATTTCAGTCATTGCTCCATCGTTACCTTCCATCTCTTCGCCCTCAACAGTTTCCCAAATTTTTCTAACAGTATTAGGCAGATTAAAATGATAAGAGTCAATTACAAAATTTGTTCCAAGAGTTACGTTTATCTTCTTTTGATTATGAACTGGTAGTATTTGGTCAATATCTAGGTATGACATTGCATCATATACAGAATCATTATTTTTCAAAAAACTATAACGGTAGATTCCCTCGTCATCCAATTTACCTTCTGATGACTCATACGTTTCAAAATTGTGCACAGTATCAGCAGAAATTGTTTTACTGCTTGCTGTATCTGAACTTTTATTTTCTACTGATCCGTTTTTTCCTTTTCCACAGCCAACTAATAGCATTCCACAAATTATCAAGATAAAAAAATATTTTAATTTATTCATCATCTACACACGTCCTTTCGATTTCTTATAACTAGGATTTAATTGATTGATCTTTTCTTCATATTCTTTGATTTGACCGACTAATGATCGAAACTCCGAATCCCAATCATTAGCAAACTTACTATAATAAGCCTCGCCTAATTGCTTAAACAGCGCATCAAGTTTCCGTTTTTCTAAACTGACCTCAATATTAGTCCTTACGTTACTTGTCAACTCTTTTGTCTTTTTTGAAGCTAACGAACTGACACCTGATATTTTCTCTGTAATATCTGTCAAAAAGGAATGCTCCCCATCTGTTGAGCCAAACTTTGCTCCACATTTTGGACAATAGTCACTATCTATTTGTAACTGATTTCCACATTTATAGCAGAAATTTTTTAACGGCTGCTCTTTCTGAGAATGATTAGAGTTAGATAGAGGTGAGGTTGTCAGTTCAACTTTCTCACCATGTTCTATCCCATCTGCCATCATCGGTATGATTGGACTATTTAGGATTTGTTCTGGATTTTCAATAGAATCAGAACTACCTTTAGCATCTTCAGTTAAAAACAATCCAGCATTCTTAGCCTCAATAAACTCTTTTGGTGTTGGTTTGCGGCCTTTTTCTTTTTCAAAAGACTCAATCCATTCATCTTTAAACATAGCTATTCATCCTTTTGAAATCGTCTAGTAAGCTTTATTATAAGCAACTCCCATATTTTGCATAAAACCTATACGTTGGCTCACTGCTGGGAAACCTCTTTCAAAAAATTTCGTAATTCTCGAATTATCAATTGATGTTATATTGTCTAAATAATAACAGTGCACTTCTCCTAAGTTGTGCTCAGCTACATATTGATCAGCAGCTAAAACATCTTTTTTAATCGTACTTCTGACAAATAGATAGGTTAGGCCTACCCAAGCCGCAATTATTGCTAAAGAAACATAAAAGATGATAGCACCGTCCTTACTTTGTGACGTACCAGACCAAAATGATGTCCTTCTGTCTCCATAGTTTTTATTAAATCCACTCCAGATTAAAATAGCAATTGCTGCTAATACGACGATAATGTTGGCAGAAATAACAACTAATAATAAATTCGGGGCCATATCGCTAATTCGATGCAATTCAAACATTACTTTAGATTCAAAAATTTCTGGGTGTTGAGCCAGTGATTCTGATATAACAAGTTTGTTCATACCAACCGCATAAGCAACTGGTACATCACTATTAATAATATGAATATCAATTGTCTCAGGCAATAACAAACCTTCAGATCTAGCTTTGGCTATCATATTATCTATGGGGACTTTTAAATATTCTATTTGTTCTTGGCGTTCAATCTTTCTGGCACCAATAATCCGACACACTAGCCCCTGCCCTGTTTTTGATATCGCAAACATCATCAAAAGAATCGGTATCCCAGATTGAAAAGAACTGGCTATAGCTAAATAAATTAATAAGATCCATCTTTTATGCTGTATGCAACTTGTCAAATAGTCTATTATTGAAGTCTTCTGAAATTGAGCAGACATGTCACTTGAGTGGTTTTCACCTTTCAATCTCTGACCACAGTTCTGACAAAACTGAGTTCCTTCTATAGCTTGGCTACCACAAGAAGTACAAAATATCATAGCTTTGGTTGGTTCATTTAGATTATTTTCGGCATTTTCTTGAAGATTTGGTTGACTCATTGCTGCAGTGGTATTTTCTATAAACTCTCCGCTGAATTTCGCGGAAGTCATTTCTTCCTCAGTAGCTCTTCTTCCATTTATAGCTTCAAAAGCTTCTAACCATTCTTCTTTTGTCATAGTATTCTCCTAATTCTTATATATAAAGCTATTTTACCATATTTTCAGTCTTTTGTGACTGTTAAATTTATTTTCAGTTTTTTATAGTGGTTCTTTGAAAAATTAATACCTGTATGATAGGTTTATGGAAAATAAACTACAGAAATTTATTGCTCAGCGCATCAGAATTCTACGGAAACAAGCTGGTATGACACAAATGGAGCTCGAAGAAAAAGCTGGCTTAGGTTTTAATTATATTTACAAACTAGAAAATAAACCTAGTAATATTACTATCAGTACACTTTACAAAATTATAGAAGCCCTTGAAGTAGATATACCCACTTTTTTCGATATGAAGCAAGGTATTGATGAGGAAGCCGAAGATCTATTACTACTCTTAGCCGAACTTCCCAAACAGAAACGTCATGAGTTCACGAAGGCTCTATCAATTCTGATTAAGTCTCTAAAATAGAGAAATAAATTTATCTTCAAGCCATTGTGAAGCTAAGAATAATGTTACAACATCAACTGAGGAGAGTACTCCTAGCTTGTTCATCATCCTGTATGCCTCCACGCGCATAAAGTTACAACTGGCAAAGATAAACCATATGAAATAGCTATCCATCTGCTCAAAGTATTTATCTAGGCATCCATTTCGGATGTCTTTTTCATTCTTGACTACTCCACAATCTTAGCGTGTATACAGCGCTGTTAGTCAAAGGAAAATGAGCAGCCTGTGCCTACTCTTTCTTTATTTTCATCAGGAAAAATTAATATCTCCAACCCTAGATTCAACGACATTTCATTATCAAGTTTTTATTTTTTTAATTATATGGCATGATATTAATGAATACATTTTAAGGAGTCTGACATGACAAATAAAGCAAACAAGCCTATGAAGGTTACTGTTCAAATTGGAAATACAGGAAGTCCTTCTCATAACTCAAGAAATTTTAATATAATATCTGCTTCTCATATTGATGAAAGTCGGTCTCACCTAAATCATTACATTTCTACCTATCCCGATTTAAAATATAATTTCGTTGAAACGGAAAAACGATTTTATCGAGTTAATTTTTCGGATTGGCTTAAAGATATTAATGCAAAAGCAATCAAACAATACCATCCAGAACGCAAAAAGACGAGTGAAGATTTAAGAAAAGGACGGAATACTAAGCCACAAGAAGTGATTTATCAAATTGGAAACAAAGATATAGCTCCTACTTCAACTGAATTTCGTATATGGAATAATGAACTGATAAAATATCAGTCGAAATTAACCAAAGAAAACTTATTTATCCTTGATGGTGCTATTCACAACGATGAAGCAACCCCTCATGCACATATCCGACAAGTTTGGGTATATCATGATAAAAATGAGGATGGAAAAGAGCTCCTCAAGATTGGGAAAAGAAAAGCTATGATAGAATTGGGATTGCCACTTCCAAATCCTGAAAAACCTGAAGGCCAGTATAACAACCGCTTAATGACCTATACTCGTCTTATTCGTGAAGAAGGGGAACGCCTGGCTATTGAAATGGGCTTTAACATTGACGTTGAACACAGCAAACGTCCGCACATGTCAAAAGAGGCATATATCCGTTACATTACCAGTCGGGAGTATGAAAATAAGGTGCTTAAACAAATTGAACAGAATCAGAAATTCAATCAACAGGATCGGTAAAGAAAATAAACTTTCCCCATTGCTCTTACTCAAAAAATCTGGTATACTTTTGTTAGTTTATAAAACAACAGATGATTCAGGAGGTTCTATGTTTTCGGGAAATCGTTTAAAAGAAAGACGAGTAGCATTAGGTTATTCGCAATCTGCTGTGGCAGATAAACTTCATATCAACCGTTCCTCCTACTTCAATTGGGAAAATGGAAAGACTAAGCCAAATCAAAAGAATCTCCAACAACTGGCCACCATCTTAAAAGTTCCAGAGACTTACTTTGAATCTGAATACAAGATTGTTAGTACTTACCTCCAGCTCTCTTCGGATAATCAAAAAAAGGTTGATGGCTATGCCGAAGAATTGCTTCAAGCACAACAATCACATGATAACATTGTTCCACTGTTTTCTGTGGAAGTCCTATCTGATGTGGCTCTTTCTGCTGGTCTTGGTGAATCTCTCTTTGATGAATATGAGACAGAAACCGTCTATTCAGATGAAGAACAATATGGCTACGATGTTGCTGCTTGGATTAAAGGAGACTCTATGGAACCTATATATCTGGATGGTGAAGTCGCTCTTATCCGTGCCAGTGGTTTTGATTACGACGGAGCCGTCTATGCACTGTCATGGAATGAGTCCGTCTATATCAAGAAACTCTATCGAGAAGAAAATGGGTTTCGGATGGTATCTCTAAATGATGCTTATCCTGATCGATTTATCCCCTATGAGGATGAACCTCGTATTGTTGGTTTAGTCGTTAGCCACTTCATGCCTACTATAAGAAACTGATTAGAATGTTTTCTGTTAAAACTATTATTTATAGACGAATTTACATTGCACCACAGCATATTGAATATGAGATAACAGATCATATTGATGAACTGGAAAGTTAGAAGGAGATAAGGAGGAACTAAAACCATGGGCTATATTGATTATTCCAAAGAACCTCAATCTGATATAGCTTTCGTTGATATGAAGTCTTTCTATGCCAGTGTAGAATGTGTTGACCGTGGATTAAATCCCTTGCACACTTCTCTGTGCGTTATGAGTAGAGCTGAAAACGCTGCGGGGTTAATTTTAGCATCGTCTCCCATGTTTAAAAAAGTCTTTGGAAAAAACAATGTCGGACGTGCTTACGATTTACCCTTTGATATTCAGACGAGAAAGTTCAATTACTATAATGCTAAACGCCAAGGACTTGACATCACACCTAAGTACATCTCTTATATTGAAAGCTGGGCTAAAAGAACACTGATTGTCCCTCCCCGGATGGATCGCTATATTGAGAAAAACATCGAAATTCAGCATATCTTTCAAGACTATGCTGCACCTGATGACATTCTTCCCTACTCTATTGATGAGGGCTTTATTGATCTAACCTCTTCTCTCAACTACTTCATCAGAGATAACTCATTGAATCGAAAACAGAAACTGGATGTACTATCTTCCAAATTACAACATGACATTTGGAAAAAGACAGGGATCTATTCAACTGTTGGTATGAGCAACGCTAACCCATTATTAGCTAAATTAGCTCTTGATAATGAAGCGAAAAAGACACCGACCATGCGAGCCAATTGGTCTTATGAAGATGTCGAATCAAAACTTTGGTCTCTTCCACACCTAACTGACTTCTGGGGTATTGGCAGACGTACAGAGAAACGACTCCATAAATTGGGCATCACCTCTATCAAAGAACTGGCTAACACTAATCCAGACTTACTTCAAAAAGAATTTGGAAAAGTCGGCGTACAATTGTGGTTTCATGCGAATGGAGTAGATGAAAGTAACGTCCACAAGCCTTACAAACCTAAGTCTCATGGTCTAGGTAATTCTCAGGTTTTACCTCGTGACTACCACTCAAAACGGGAGATTGAGACCGTTTTATCGGAAATGGCAGAACAGGTAGCGAATAGATTAAGAATGGCCCATAAAAAGGCCACGGTAATATCTATCCAAGTCGGTTACTCAAAAATAGAGAGGAAACAACCTATTATGGCGCAAAAGAAAATAGAGCCTGCCAACTTGACAAAAACAATGGTAAATCATGTGCTGGAGTTATTCCGCAGTAAATATAACTCTGGGGCCGTGAGAAACATCGGCGTATTCTACAGTGGCTTTGTCGATGAGAGCATTGGGCTCCTATCACTTTTCGATGATGTTGAAACGATAGAAAAGGAAGAAAGACTCCAAGCAGCCATTGATACTGTTAGGGAACAATTTGGTTTTTTGGCTATACAAAAAGGAACCGTCCTTACAGAAGGTTCCAGAAATATTGAAAGAAGTAAACTCATCGGCGGACACTCCGCTGGAGGGTTAGAGGGACTAAAATGATAAATCGTTCTTATTTACCTTTTCAATCAGCAAGGGAATATCAAGATGTTGGGATGCAAAAATGGATGGGATTTTTCTTGTCAGAGCACACTGCTGCTCTCTTTGATGATGCGAGTAGAAGGACTTATCAGTCTGAATTAACTATGGAGATGAAACATCTGCTGCTAAGCCAGTTGTATGTGAATCAATTGACTGCACGAATCACAATAGAAGAAAAGAACAATTTAAACTATGTCATTGGTAACGTCTTAACGCTCACAAGTGACCATGTTTTAGTGAAATCAACTGATGGGCATGTCACTATCGCGCTTGAAGATATGCTTGCTATTGAACTTTTGGAGGAGGTGCCCCTGCATGAATCAGCTTGACTTTCATCACAATGAGTTACAAATGGATTATTTTAGCGATAACTATCGTCGTTTTGAAACAGACTTCTACCGCTACTCTGCCTTAGATATCCCCTTAACGTTCTTAACAGATGATATTCTCTTGGCCATGTCCAAATCCCAACATAACTACTTTAAGCTCAATAAAGAGAATGCTAAGGATAATAGGGACCACTACTTCATCTTTGATATTAAACCTGTAGAGGAAGAAAAGCTAATTCGAAAGTTTGTCTATTTAAAAACAACTCTTCATCTCTTCTCTTGAAGTACCTAATAGCAATTAAATTATATATATGAACAAAAGGAGTAGGCGTTATCGCTTACTCCTTTTGTTATATCCATAGATAATATTGAAAAACTATCAATAGAGTATTCTTTAACATTTACAAATATTAGTAGATAAATACTTGAAAAATTATTTATCCCTAAAAAAAAATGAATTTTTGAATGAGACTAAATTTTTTCGTGGCATAATATAGTTGCCAAAAACAACATAGGTTTTTACGACGATTTTTAAAGAAATCCTAGCTGTTCATGGCATACTATCTATGCGAGAAAATAAATCTAACATAAATTATATCAAAATGATTTACTTAGAGCTCTAAAATACAAACAATTTTCTAAAGATTAATTTTCAAGCATTCACAAATACATAGAGGAGAGTAATATACCCCCTCTCGACCGGTCGTACCAACCAAAAGAAGTCCTTTAAGGATAGTCTTTCCAATTATTTAAAAATTTTAAAAAGGAGATATTTATGATAGACATAAAAGTTGATCAAGTTACTTTAGTTGTATTTGATAATAATTCTCAGCACGAACATACATTTTGGCAGGAACGAGCCCAAAAAAATATTCAAAAATTATTGCACCTAAGCAAACTTTCTGAATTATATAGTTTTACTGATGAGAACGTAAAATTACCGCGGGGATATACAGTCGGTTTCAATATAGACAATGCGACCTTTCAGTTATCAATTGCATATCATCCTGACAATCCACAAATGGGGATTATCATATATTTTTCAGCTAAGGCATGGAATAACTATCAGCAAGCATTTCAAGAAAGATTTGGCAAACCTATTAATGTCCATACTTTATTACAGGAACTACAATTTTCTTCTCTCAATATAAGATTAAGTCGGATAGATATTTGTGTTGATTTTATCAACGAAAAAATCAATATCTCAAAGCTAAAGCGCTCATTAGAAACTGGACGAACCGAGCTCAGATACGGAAAATACAAAAACTCTGATAAAATAAACCCTAAAAATATTCAAGAGGATAACTTAAAAAAGCCTTATCCTAGGAATTTTTCTCAAATCAATGATATTTCTAAAGACTTTAAGACCGAAACAATCTATATCGGTTCTCGTTCTAAAAACAGTAAGGCTCTAGTACGTATTTATGATAAAAAAAGAGAATTGCAAGAAAGAAATATAGATAAAAATGTGGAAGATTGGGTTCGATTTGAAGTTGAGTTTAAATCAGCATTTGCACACCAGCTAACCTCAGCCTTACTTGAGTGTCAATCAGATAACGAGGCCAAAAATATTATGCTATCAGCTATCCTTGATAAATATCTATTTTTCTATACTAAATCTAACAGGATTCATAAAATATCAAAGTTAATGTTAGAACAACTTGAAAATGGTATATTTTCTTTTACTACACCAAAAATCACCGATAATAGCTTAGAAAAAAGTATTCAATATCTTATAAAAGGCTCTGGCTTGTTAGCAATCTTGTGGAAAGTTGACCAAATCTATGGACAGAGAAGTTCCCCAAAATTACTAGAATACTTTTACCGGATTTACACAAATACATTCAAGCCAAATAAAGACCATTTGAGTTGGTTTAATAAGTATCAACACGAGCTTAAAGGCACAAAAAAACCGTGGATTTAGTCCAGAAAAGGTAACTTATAAGATGTCCATAGGGAAAAATTATGATTATTTTAAAATAACAATATTGTATGTTTTCAACTTCATGAAACGATCGGTTCATGGAGCAGATTACAACATATAAAATTAAAAACGGATACCATAATAAAAAATAGAATTCATAAAAAAGGTTATCAATACCAACGACCAAGCCAATAATGATAACCCAAAACATTCACAAAAATAGTCAACAACTATTTCTGTTGTTGCTATTATCTCAAAACCTAAAGCAAGAGACAAGAGGTAAATAATATGCAAGTCATACTACCTGATGAGCAAATTCATCAAATTCAACTTTTAGTAGCTGATTTAATTAAACAAGAAGTCGAAATTAGATTAAATAATATTAATATTGTAAGCCCGTTTTTAAACAAACGACAAACCTGTCAATTTCTAGGCATCTCCAATAATACCCTTGATTCCTGGATTCAAATGGGGTTACCAGTAATTCGTGTTAACAAAACCGTACGTTTTGATAGGAACGAAGTTATTCGCTGGTTACAAAAGCAATAATATTTTGACCGTGATTTGATATAATAGAGCCACGGTATTTTCTAGCTCAATTCAAGAGGAGAATACTATGTCAATTACCAAAACCAAAAATGGAACTTATCGCTTACGTGTCTACATCCCAGAAGAAGTAAAATCTTCTCTTGGAATTGATAAAAAAGTGATTGAAAAACGTTTCAAATTAAGGAGTGAGGCTAAAAAATACGAACTTGATTTGCAAAACAAGATTGATAAAATTTTAAGCGGAGAATCTACCCCTTTAGAAACAAATGGTTCAATTCTCTTTGAAGATTTTTATCACAATATTTGGTGGGAATCCTATAAAGCAGGTCAAACAACATCTACTACAAAACCACCTTCACAAGCTACTATTGATGGTACTGAAATTGTCTTTAGAAAGCATATCCTGCCTTTACTTGGAAATTATTCTATTGATTTTCTCAATCAAAATAGACAAGTTGTTTTGAACCTATTAACCCAAAAAGCAGAAGAATATGCCAACTTCAAAGTCATCAGAAGCTACGTTAACTCTGTTTTTGATTGGGCTGAGGAATTGGAATATATCGAAACTAACCGTCTTTCCAAAACCATAAGCCATATCAAGGCAACTAAGAAAATCAAGTTAGAAGAAGCTAAAAATGATGAAAATTTGTATCTATCACAGGCAGAGCTTCAAGCATGGTTTACAGCGTTTGAGGAAGACTTGGAAAACGATAAACTCCTATTCAAGGACTATGTATTATTCTACACAACTTTTTTCTTAGGAGATAGGAAATCTGAAAGTTATGCCCTTCAATGGAAACATATCAACACTAAGAAGCAAGAAATTCAATTAGTGCAAGCCTTGGATAAATACAAAAATCCTAAGTCTACAAAGGGGAATAAGAAAACTACCTTTCAAATTCCTGTTGAATTAGCTGACTTACTTCAATCTTGGAAAAAGCAACAAAAAGCTGAACTAGCCAAATTTGGCATTATCCAATCTGATGAACAATATGTCTTTACGTATATCGACATGAAAGGCAATGTAAATAGTCTATTACATTCTGACTATCTTAACAATAAGATGAAGTCAGTTAACCGTTGTCATAAGAAGCTTACACACGCCACACCACACAAGTTACGCCATACTGGTGCAACTCTTGCCAAGCAAGCAGGAACATCACTAGAAGCCATTTCAGAAGCTCTGACACATAGCGACACTCTCACAACAAAAACTTATGTCAATACTTCTAATATTGTTCCTATGGCTGTTGGAGAAATCGCCTATCGCAATCTTAAAAAGTAATGGTGTGAATTTGGTGTGAAAAGTGGTGTGAATTTTGCTAAAAAGTATCAAAAAAACACCCCATGGTGTGAACCATGAAGTGCTTTGAAACGTTGATATAATCGTACTGATTAACGTTTTGAGAATTGTGAAGCTTTACGTGCTTTCTTAAGACCTGGTTTCTTACGTTCAACCATACGGGCGTCACGTGTCAGGAGACCGGCGCGTTTGAGAGAATCGCGGAAATCTGGATCAACTTCAAGAAGTGCGCGTGCGATACCATGACGGATTGCACCTGATTGGCCGGCATAACCGCCGCCGATAACGTTAACGAAAACATCGTATGAACCTTCAGTAGATGTTACTGCAAATGGTTGGTTGATAACGAGACGAAGGTCAGCGCGTGGGATGTATTCTTCGACATCTTTTTTATTTACTGTGATTTTTCCGGTACCTGGAACCAAGCGAACGCGTGCAACAGCGTTTTTACGGCGTCCAGTACCTGCATATTGTGCTTGTGCCATTATTTAGCTCTCCTTTCCTCTTAGATAAGACCTGTAATATCAAGTACTTCTGGCTGCTGTGCAGCATGTGTGTGCTCACTGCCTACGAATACTTTCAATTTCATACCTTGTGCGCGTCCAAGAGTGTTGTGCGGAAGCATTCCTTTAACTGATTTTTCAATCAAACGAACAGCATTTTTAGCACGCAGTTCACCTGCTGAGATTTGTTTCAATCCGCCTGGATACATTGAGTGAGTGTAGTAGATTTTATCAGTTGCTTTTTTACCTGTTAATTTCACTTTTTCAGCATTAACAACGATAACAAAGTCACCTGTGTCAGTGTGAGGTGTGAAAGTTGGTTTATTTTTTCCGCGAAGAACGCTGGCAACGACTGCTGAAAGACGTCCAAGAGGCACATCAGTGGCATCAACAACGTACCATTTACGTTCAACTTGGCCTGGTTTAGCCATAAATGTTGTTTTGTTCATGATTTCTCCTATACGAATCTTTATGTTTACAAGTAGTGGATGTTCCGGTCCACTGGTTATTTGAAGGGTTCCGGGGCCTTTCAAATGGGGTAAACAATACCGTCTTATATAATATCAAAAAATCAACCTCAAAGTCAAGGACTTTTTCTTGTAAATCATAAGTTTTTATCTACGAAATCATCAACTGCAGTCTCTGTCAGGCTGCTCTGTCCGTCTTTATCCGGCAAAGCCTCTGTGCTCCTCCGGGGAAGCCGTTCTTTCTGACTTCTGAACCGGCAACATTTTATCAGCCACAGCAATTTTTACTCTTCCCAAAAAAGCTCATCCAAGGTCTTTCCCAATACCTTGCATATCTTAATGCAGAGATTGATAGTGGGATTGTAATCTCCTTTTTCAATGGCTGACACAGTCTGACGCGATACACCAACCAAGTCTGCCAGAGCTTGCTGAGACAAATCCTTTCCGGCACGCGCAGCCTTTAAGCGCAGGTTTTTCATGAATCAGCCTCCTCTTTGTCCAAGTGCCTCTTATAACATATAACACCTAAAATAATGACAAAGGCAACGAGAAGCAAAAGATGCATACCGCCATTTGCTGCTGAAAAGGTGCGGCTCAGCATATTTTTTACAACCACGATTAACTCAATAATTGCCATGACGCTAAACAATCCGACCGACGCCATACCGCTATTCTTATTCATCGGAAAATAAGCGTCATGCAAAACAGCATAAGAAACATAGATCACAATACCAACCAGCATAATAAGCAAAGCCAGCAGGCCCCCAGTGATGACTCTCATCAGTTCCTCGCTCCAGATTACAGCAAAAGCACTTGTCAATATCATACCGTATGCTGCATAACGATAGCCTCTGTTTTGCAGAAGCTCTTGACGTTCATCATAATCCTGCACTTTTTGGGAACGTCTATAACTTAAAACTAAAGAAGCAACGACTACAGCGATAAAAAGCAGTGTAATTAAGGTAATCATGAGTTTTTCCTCCTTTTCTTTTTACACCTATATTGTAGTCTTTAATTTTCTTTTTGTCAAGTATATTTTACATTTTATCTGAAATAACATGCAAAAAGACAAGCAAATATACTTTGCTTGTCTGCTGTTGCTGCTATCTCGGATTATTTCCAATGGTAAAGACGGCTAATGTGTTCGGACCGACATGGGCTGAAATAACAGGCCCTAAAGGCAGTATCAGGACGTTTTTTATGGTTTCATTTTCCAACAGCTGTGCTTTTAAACTCTCTGCAGCTTCAATATCAGTAGAATAGGCGACAACTGCCGTTTCATGTCCAAGGTCAGAAGTTGCTCGTTTGACCATTTCTCTCATGCCTTTTTTGCGGCCGCGCAGTTTTGCCAGCGGTACTAACTTCCCGCTGGGATCCAGCCATAATAAAGGCTTAATATTGACAAGACTTCCGACAAGAGCAGATGTTTTAGACAATCGGCCGCCGCGCATCAAATGGTAGAGATCATCGACTAAAAAGAAAGTATGCAAAAGCGGCGCCGTATCAAGCACGAGCTGTTTGGTCTCTTGCAGTGAACGCCCTTGATCCCGTGCCTGAGCAGCCAGCATCACTAAATAGCCTTCACCTCCGGCTGCTGCCAAGGTGTCAACCACTTCGATAACGGCTTCTGGGTATTCTTCCAAAACAATATCACGCGCCATCAGGGCCGACTGACAGGTTCCTGATAAGACCGATGAAAAAGCCACGTAAAGCACGGCTTCTCCTTTTTCAGCTGATTGACGAAAGACTGATTCAAACTGTCCCACATTAACCTGACTGGTTGTTGGTTTGCTGCCTGCTGCCATTCTTTCCAGCAAAGTTTCACTGGTCAGGCGGTCGGGTCCCACTGTCTCATAAGTAACATCGTCCAGCTGAACTGTCAAACCCAGAATCTGAACATCATTTTCCTGAGCCCAGCTTTCCGATAAATCGGCGGTAGAATCTGTGATAATTGCAAAGCTCATGCTTAACCTCCTAAAACTTATCATTCATCATTAAACTCATTTTTTAAATTATTACCAGCTATTATAGCAAAAGAATTTGCTGCAGGCGAAAAGAGCAGCTCAACTGCTCAAAACCTACAAACGATTTCTAAAGACTTCATACATCAAAATGGCCGCTGCAACACTGGCGTTGAGACTCTGCACATGGCCATTCATAGGGATAGTAACCATCTCATCTACTTGTTTTTTAATATTTTGAGAAATGCCTTTACCTTCATTGCCAATAATAAGCGCCAGTTTGCCTGCCGTATTCCACTTATGCGACGGCGTACCATTCATATCGGTGCCAAAAATCCAAAATCCCTGTTCTTTAAGCTTATCAAGGATTCGGCTGAGATTAGTTACACGGGCAATAGGCACATGCTCCGCTGCACCGGTCGATGTCTTGGCAACGACTGGTGTCACACCGACTGCCCGATGTTTGGGGATAACGACCCCGCAGACATTGATTGCGTCGGCTGTTCGCAGAATAGAGCCGAAATTATGAGGATCTGTCAGTCCGTCCAAGATAAGGATAAGCGGATTGTCTTCTTGCTCTGCTCTTTTCAAAACAGCATCAAGCTCAGCGTAGGCAAACTCGGAAACGCGCAGAACAAAACCCTGGTGGACGGCACCGTCTGTCATCTCTGACAGTGTTTTCTTGGGCGTCCAAGAGATGGATACTTTCTTTTCGGCTGCTAAAGTCTTGATTCTATCAACATTCTTTCCGCGCAGGTCATCCTGAATGTAAAGCTTATTGCCGGTATTGGCCTTAAGACTCTCAGTCACTGCGTGAACCCCATAGACGATGTCGGTTGTTTGTTCAGTCTGTTTCATAGCTTTATTATAACATAAGAGACCGGTATTCTAACCGATCTCTAAATTATTTTCGAATGACTTCTCTAACTGCTCCAGTTTTCACATCGTATATAGCTCCACTAATAAGTGTATCTGGCGCTAAAACTTTCAAGTCAGACAAGAAATTAACATCATCAACAACACTTTGCTCTAAATCTGCGATTGGAAGAAAATCCCTATCACTAACATCTTCTCCCAATTTTTCCTTTACAATTTGGTATAGATCTTCATTCTCAAAAGTAAGCATACCACAATCTGTATGGTGTAAAACAACAATCTCTTTTGTTCCCAATAATTGCTGTGAAATCACCAAAGACCGAATAGTTCCATCATCAATTCGCCCACCTGCATTTCTAATGACATGACTGTCACCAAGTTTAATGCCAAGAGCAGGTGCAGGATGGAGTCTTGCATCCATACAAGTGACTACTGCAACTTGACGTTTGGGCGGAAGATCTAAATCAACATTGTTAAAATTTTTAATATAACTAGCATTAGCTTCTAAAAAATCATCAAATACTGCCACCATAAAACCTCCAAGTATTTATAAAATTTATATTATCAAAATAGAAATCACTTGCATAATACCATTTTATTATGATCAGATATAAGTGTTTTTTATAGTCAGCAAAAAACAGCTCCCTTACGAGAACTGTTGACATTTATTTTTGTAACAGATAAGATCCTCTATCACACTCTTTCCACTTCAGAAATACACCAGTCAATCAGCTCTTCCAGCCGTTCGATTTGCTCGGTCATGTGGAGGTAGCCCATGACAGCTTCAAAGCCTGTGGACATCTTATAGGTTATGATATCGGTATTTTTAGCTTTGGTGTTGGCGTTGGCATTTCGTCCGCGCCGGTAAATGTCTTCTTCTTTTTCGGTCAAAAGCCCTGCATCCAGCATTTTCGTGATGAGCATGGCCTGTGCCTTGGCAGATACATAATGCGTAGCCAGGCGGTGCAGTTGACTGGGCTTAGTTTGGCCTTGAAATATCAAGTGCCGGCGAATGTAGGTCGAATAGACAGCATCCCCCTCAAAAGCCAAGGCAATACCATTGATGAGATTGACATCCGCCTTAGTCACGCGTCCACCTCACACCATCCTTGGTGTCAAGGAGCTTAATGCCTTGGGCTGCCAGCTCATCGCGAATGCGGTCAGCTGTAGCAAAATCTTTATTGACACGCGCAGCCTGACGTTCTTCAATCAGCTTTTCAATATCAGCATCCAAGACCTCTTCTTCAAAGATAATACCAAAAACTTCCAGCATCTTTGCAAAAGCTTCCTTGACTGTGCTGTCGTAATTGCCGGAATTAATCCACTTAGCCATCTCAAAAATGACAGTAATCCCATTGGCTGTGTTGAAATCATCATCCATAGCCGCTGCAAAATCGGCTTCAAACTTAGTCAGAGCCTCTTTGTCAGCTGCTGCTCCAACAGGCAGGGTATAGGTGTTTTTGAGATATTTCAAATTAATATCGGCATCGCGAATAGCTTTATCAGTGAAATTAATCGGCTTACGGTAGTGCTGCGTTGCCAAAAAGAAACGCAAAACCTGACCGTCTACAGTTTTTAGAAGGTCATGAACCGTCACAAAGTTGCCAAGAGATTTGGACATTTTTTCATCATTTACATTGACAAAGCCATTGTGCATCCAGTAGTTGGCAAAGGGCTGTCCTGTCTTAGCTTCTGACTGGGCAATTTCATTGGTATGGTGCGGAAATTCCAGATCAGCTCCGCCGCCGTGAATATCAATGGTATCACCTAAAATCGTTGTCGCCATTACAGAACATTCAATATGCCAGCCCGGGCGGCCTTTACCCCAAGGGCTGTCCCAAGAGATTTCGCCTGCTTTGGCTGATTTCCAGAGGGCAAAATCCAGCGGATCTTCCTTCAGTTCGCTTTCGGTATCCACGCGGCCGCTGGCACCGATTTCCAGTTCTTCCAGTGTCTTATTGGCTAAGGCAGCATAGTTTTTAGACTTGCGAACCCGAAAGTAAACATCTCCTGATGCTTCGTAGGCAAAGCCTTTATCCACTAAAACCCGCACGAAGTCAATGATTTCATCCATATAATCAATGACGCGGGGATTTTCAGTAGCTGGTTTTACAGCAAGAGCCGCAACATCTTTCATGAAAGCCGCAATAAATTTATCAGACAGTTCTTTGGTTGTCATGCCGGCTTGTGCAGCTGCCTTGATAATTTTATCATCCACATCTGTAAAATTCGACACATAGTTGACCGTGTAACCGCGGTATTCAAAATAGCGGCGAATGGTATCAAAAGCCACTGCACTTCTGGCATTGCCGATATGAATATAATTATAAACTGTCGGACCGCAGACATACATGTTTACTGTGTTCTTATGAATAGGCACAAATTCGCGCAGGCTGCGCGTCATGGTATCGTAAATTTTAATCATAGATTCCCCAATCATTTCTTCGGAGTGTTTTTTATACTACTGTAAAGCACTATTATCCATAAAAAGGTAATACAGCTCCACAGCAGTGCACCTGAGTGATTGCCCGAAAAGAGCTGCATCACAGCAACTATTGCAGACAGGATAATAACCAATACATACAGCCGATTTTTCTTTAAAAATGCAGTCATCTTTTAACTCCTTGTAAATCTTTCTGTCTTCAGATTTATGAAAGCCCTATTCCTATAAGCGTGATGAGTGCAGACTGGCCTCGCGCAGTTCTTCCAGTTTAGAAGTGTAGTATTTAGACTCACGCTCTTCTTCAATTTGATGAATAACCAGCTCGTCTTTTTTGCCATGTACGCGGACGACCTTAGCCGGAACGCCGACAACTGTTACATCTGACGGCACATCAGAAACAACAACGGCAGCAGCACCTACCTTCGCATTTTTGCCGATTTCAACCGGACCGATCACTTGAGCATGAGCAGATATAAGAGCTCCCTCACGGACCGTTGGATGGCGTTTGCCGACATCCTTACCCGTGCCGCCAAGGGTCACCCCGTGATAGAGCATAACGCCTTTTTCAACAACAGCCGTTTCACCAATGACCAGACCTGAACCGTGGTCAATAAAGACACCCTCAGCCACTTCTGCCCCTGGGTGAATCTCAATCTGCGTCCAAAAGCGCCAGAACTGGCTGTGCATCCGTGCCAACAATTTCATGTGATGTTTCCATAAGAAATGAGAGAGCCGGTGAGCAGCTAAGGCCTTAACACCCGGGTAGGTCAAAAGAACCTCAAGCGATGTCCGTGCCGCCGGATCTTTTTCTTTGACAATATCAATGGTTTCTTTCCACCAACCCATATCCGTCTCCTTTGTCTCTAATCCATGCCAGACCATTCGACAACAATCTGCTTATCATCAAATGGATTAATGACCACACCCAGAGCTGATGCCTCGGTGTTTGAATCCTGAATATCAGCTACCTTCCAAGTCATGACAACTCCCTGTGCTTCCCTGAAAGGAAGACCGAATTCCTTGTCATGATACCATTTAACAAAGCTAGGCAGGTTAGAAAAAATCGGCACATAGCTTTCTCCGTCAGGATTGGACATGGTCGGAAAGCCCTTATCAAAGTCACCGTTTTCTTTAGGGTGAATAAAAGCCGGCACCAGATAATATTTATCCAAAATATCTGCCGCTTGGTTCTCTTCACTGAAAACGGTATTAAGAATGGCCGTATAGTTATTGATAAACTGCACCATCTCATTGCTTTTGAAGATGGTAGAATTGCCAAAATCGCCTGTGCGCTTAATGTTATAGACAATACCGTTTAAACGGTTGACAATGGCCTCTTCTAAAACCTCAAGGCTCGGGCGCTCCACCCAGTTTTGTTTTCTGGCACTGGTCTGCTGCGCCCGAAACAGCTTTAGATCTTCCATATCAGTAAAAACAGGCGTCACTTTCTGCCCTTCAAGCGAGATGGCATAGGGCTGATCACTCGCCAATACAGGGAAAGAATGGAGACTGTTAACGAGCGTTAAACTGTTTAAAAAATTATCAGGTTCCTTAATAAAGCTTCTTAGAGCCATATCAAGTTCTTTGTTAAATTTATGCATCATGTGTTTCTTCTTTATCCTTATGGTCTTTTCTAGGATGGCGATGCCCCTCAGACTTATGGTGCCCGGAGGTTTTTTCTGATTTTGGCGGCCGCGGAAGAAGAGCTTTCATCGAAGCATCCACCCGTCCTTTGTCGTCAATTTTGATAACCTTAACGGTGACCGTATCTCCTATCGCCAGCACATCTTCGACCTTATTGGTTCGGCTCCAAGCAATCTCAGATATATGAACAAGGGCATCCGTCTGGTCAAACAGATTGACAAAGGCTCCGAATTTTTCAATGCGGACAACCTTGGCTTCGTAAACCTCACCGACCTTGGCTTCACGCACTAAGTTCTTGATAATTTCCTTAGCACGGTTGATCGCGTCTTGATCGCTGGAGTAAATAGCGACATTGCCGTCGTCGTCAATGTCAATTTTCACGCCGGTTTCTTCGATGATTTTATCAATCGTTTCACCGCCTTTACCGATGACAATCTTGATTTTATCCACATCAATCTTGATGGTGTCAATTTTGGGTGCTGTCGGAGCCAATTCCGGACGAGGCTCAGGAATGGTTGCTTCAATTAAGTCAAGAATTTCAAAGCGGGCTTTTTTAGCCTGAGCCAGAGCTTCCTGCAAAATCTGAGGGGTTATTCCGGCAATTTTGATATCCATCTGCAAGGCTGTAATCCCTTCACGGGTACCGGCAACCTTGAAGTCCATGTCACCGAAGTGATCTTCGAGCCCCTGAATATCAGTTAAGACAGTATAGTTAGTACCGTCTGAAATCAGTCCCATAGCAATTCCGGCAACCGGTGCCTTGATTGGAACACCGCCAGCCATCAAGGCCAGAGTTCCCGCACAGATGGAGGCTTGAGAAGAAGAGCCATTTGACTCTAAAACTTCTGCTACCAAACGAATAGCATAAGGAAACTCTTCCAGACTTGGGAGTACCTGAGCAAGGGCACGCTCACCCAAAGCTCCGTGACCGATTTCACGGCGGCCCGGTGCGCCATAACGCCCAGTTTCACCGACAGAATACTGCGGGAAATTGTAATGGTGCATAAAGCGCTTCTTATATTCCGGATCAAGACCGTCAACAATTTGTGTTTCGCCCATCGGAGCCAGTGTCAAAACGGACAGAGCCTGAGTCTGACCGCGTGTGAACAGACCTGAACCGTGCACTTGCGGCAGAAAATCAATTTCGGCATCAAGCGGACGAATTTCATCCACACGGCGGCCGTCCGGACGAACCTTGTCTTCGGTGATGAGTCGGCGCACTTCTGCATGTTCCATCTGTTCGAGAATCTCTGCAACATCACGCATGATGCGGTCGTAGTCATCATCTTCTGCACAGCGCTCTTCGTATTCAGCCGTTACACGCTCTTTGACAGCTTCAGTAGCTGCTTCACGCGCTTTTTTCTCCTCGACCTGAACCGCTTGGGCTAACTCTGTATTGTATTTTGCGATAATCTCAGCCTGTAAATCGCTGTCCACCTGAAGCAGTTCGACTTCTGCCTTTTCTTTGCCGACTGCCGCTGCGATTTCTTCTTGGAAAGCAATCAGCTCACGCACAGCCTCATGACCTTTAAGAAGCGCTTCCAGCATGATATCTTCTGACAATTCTTTGGCACCGGATTCAACCATGTTGATGGCTTCCTTGGTTCCTGCTACTGTTAATTCCAGCAGTGAAGCTTCTTTTTGAGCAGCCGTTGGATTGATGATAAATTCGCCGTCAATGTAGGCTACCTGCACTCCGGCAATCGGTCCATTAAAGGGAATGTCCGAAATAGAAAGTGCCAGTGAAGAGCCAAACATAGCTGCCATTGGCGCACTGGCATCTTCATCATAGGAAAGAACAGTATTGATCACCTGAATTTCATTGCGGAAACCTTCAGCAAACATGGGGCGGATCGGACGGTCAATAAGACGGGCGGTTAAGGTCGCATCCGTTGACGGACGCCCTTCGCGCTTGTTAAAACCGCCGGGGATTTTCCCAGCCGCATACATTTTTTCTTCATAGTTGACTTGCAGCGGGAAAAAGTCCCCTGTTGACATTTTTTTAGACATAACAGCAGCTGTAAGGACCGTTGAATTCCCATAACGGATAACAGCTGCGCCATTAGCCTGTTTAGCGACCTGACCGATTTCAACCACTAACTTTTTACCAGCAAAGACTGTTTCAAACACTTGTTTCGACATTATTTTCTCCTGAAAAATTATTCTACGTGTTTTCCACAAAATTGAGGGAGTAAGTCCAGTTAAACGGTGAGCAGGCTGTTTTATTTCCCGCAGCTGACAAAGCCTGCCGCTTAAATCACTCAGCCGCCTTGTAATCAGCCTTGAAACCAGGCCGAACTTACTGCTTCAACTTTGCACAAAACCACGTATCTCGTCTATTTTAACATATTTTCGATGAAAAGAAAAAGAGGAGAAACGGCTTTTGATGGCTTTAGGTCAGAAAACCATCCGTTCTTTGCTTTTTGGTTAAAGCCGCAACTGTCCTGCAATCCCCAAAGCAAGCTCCGCAAAGTTGGAGTATTTGCATCCACATGTCCTTGTCCGCCAGCGCTCGCCTGCAGTATGAAAAGAAGCAAAAAGCAGCCCGCTGAATATAACATTCAGCAGACTGCTTTTACATTGCTTTCGGATGCCTTTTATCTTAGCGGCGAAGTCCGAGTGAACTGATGAGATCACGGTAACGGTTAACATCTGTACGGCGAAGGTAAGCCAAGAGGTTACGGCGATGACCGATTTTCTTCATCAAGCCACGGTATGTAGCATGGTCTTTTTTATGCTGTTTGATGTGGTCGTTCAAATGGTTAATTTCCCAAGTAAGGACTGCAACCTGAACTTCAACACTTCCTGTGTCGCCTTCATGACGGGCATACTGAGCAATAATTTCATTTTTTTTCTCTTTTGAGATTGCCATAATATATTCTCCTTCTGAATCCTTAATCCGAGTGCTGGGTTTTGGCAAGTCCCAGAACCAAGAAAAGGTTACTTGTCTTTAAGACAGTTCTTATTTTAGCAAATTAGCAGGCCACCGTCAACTGATTTTCCTTGATAGAGATAGAGCAAAAAATCATGATTTCACAGCAATCAATTTTTCAGGCGTGCTCTCATCAGCCTTAGCAGCCTTTTTACCCTGGAAAAAAGGCCCGCCGAAGCGGACCCTGACTGCAAACTATGGAGAAAGCTTAGAACATATCAATCAAGAGTTGTTTGAGTTCTGCAATGTATGGCTGACGCGGGTTAGCTGGCGTACATTGGTCATCATAAGCCAGGCTTGCCAAACGATCAACTGCTGCATCAAAGGCTTTCTTAGTAACCCCGTTGGCTGACAGTTTTGGTTCAACACCGACAGCATGCATCAATTTGTCAATGCGTGCGCAGAGTGCTTCAACAAGTTCTGCATCATCTTTGCCTTTAAGACCGAGAGCCCGGGCAATATCGGCATAGTCACGCTGTGCACGGTATTCTTCATAACGTGGGTAAACAGAACGTTTTACATTTCCTGCAACGCCGTTGTAGCGAATAACATGCTGCATAGCAATGGAGATTGCTAAACCGTGAGGAAGACCGAATTCACCGCCGGTTTTGTGTGCCAGTGAGTGGTTGATACCAAGGAAGGCATTACCGAAGGCCATACCTGCGATAGTTGATGCATAGTGCATATTTTCTTTAGCTTGTTCGCCGCGAAGCGTTGGGTTCTTAGGATCGTAGTTGTAAGCATCTTCCAAGTTTTCAATAATCAATTTGATCGCTTCAAGTGACCATGGACGAGTGAAGTCAGATGCCATAACTGACACATAAGATTCAAGGGCGTGTGACAAAGCATCAAGACCTGACCAAGCTGCTGTACGTTTTGGCACAGTCATTACAAATTCTGGGTCAACGATAGCCACTTGCGGTACCAATTCATAGTCAGCAAGTGGGTACTTCACGTGTGTGAAATCATCAGTGATAACGGCGAACGGTGTCACTTCAGCACCTGTACCAGAAGTTGTCGGAATACAGAAGAGACGAGTAACTGTTTGATGTTTGAATTTCACGATACGTTTGCGGATATCGATGAATTTTTGTTGCAATTCAAGGAAGAATTCACTGACATTTTCGTAAGAATCGAGCCAAGTGTCTTCTTTATCAAGAGATACTTCGTAAATCAAGCGGGCAATCTTAGATGCGTCAATAGCAGAACCACCACCGATAGCAATAACGGTATCAGGCTTGAAGTCACGCATTTGTATAGCGATTTCAATAGTTTGACCAAGTGTCGGATCTGGTTTGATCGTACCGTAAAGCGATGTCACAACTTTTTCATCACGAAGAGCCAACTGTGCATAAACCGTATCAACGAAGCCGAATTGAACCATACCCGGGTCAGCAACGATGAGAGCACGCTTCATTGGTTCGTATTCATCCTGCAAGTAAGAAATAGCGTTCTTTTCGTAGTAAGTTTTTTCTGGCAAACGAATCCATTGAGGACGGTTGCGGCGTTTCGCAACAGTTTTCACGTTCAAGAGGTCGCCAGTAGATAAATTGTGTGACAATGAATTTTTCCCCCATGATCCTGTTCCAAGTGTTAAGCTGGCCTGCAATGCATCTGTATAAACGTCACCGATACCGCCGACTGAGTCCGGTTGGTTAACCAAGACACGAGATGAGTTAAGGGCATCGCCGTATTCAGCAACGAATGGGTCAGCTTGTGAACCAATTTGGATAGCACAGTTGTGACCGGCTCCTTGATAATCAAGCAAAGCGGCTACAATGTCAATACCATCTTGACGGTCTTTGGCTTTGTAAACTGAAAGGAGCGGAGAAAGTTTTTCTGAAGACAGCTTTTCACCGATATTTTTCTTGTCAAGTTCGAACAAGAGAACATCTTTGCCTTCCGGCAGTTTCACACCGGCTTGCTCACAGATCCACTGAGCGGACATTCCGGCAACCGGTCCGTTAACTCCGTGGTTATCATTGAAAACAAAATCTTCAAATTTCTTATAGTCTTTTTTCGGAACCAGATAAGCTCCTTTGTCCTGCATTTTTTGAAGCCATTCCTTGTAGATTGGTGCTTCAACAACAGCTGAGTTTTCAGTCGCACAAATCATACCGTTGTCAAAACGTTTTGACAGCAGAAGGTCTTCAACTGCACGGTCAAGGTGAGCAGTCGCATCAACGTAAACCGCACCGTTACCTGCACCAACACCCATTGACGGATTACCGGATTTAAGGGCTGCATTAACCATACCAGGTCCGCCGGTAGCAAGGATTGAAGCAATGCCTTTATTAGAAATCAAAGCACCTGTATTTGCGATAGATGGTGTTTCAATCCATTGAACAATATTTTCAGGAGCTCCGGCTTTAACTGCTGCATCGTACAAGATTTGAGCAGCATGAGCAGAACATTTTTGCGCTGCCGGATGGAAAGCAAACACGATAGCGTTACGTGTTTTCAATGCCACCAGGATTTTGAACATTGTAGTTGATGTTGGATTGGTTGTTGGCACAATACCGGCCAAAACACCAAGCGGTGCTGCAATTTGAATACTGCCGGCAACTTTGTCTTCACCGATAATCCCAACAGTCTTTTCATTTTTAATGCGTTCATAAACATATTCTGTTGCAAAGTGATTCTTAGTATCTTTATCTTCGACAACTCCGCGGCCGGTTTCTTCATAAGCTTCTTTGGCTAATTCTAAGGACGCTTCAGAACCGGCAAGTGCCATGGCAGCAACTATTTTATCCACCTTTTCTTGTGTATAAGTCGCATAAATTTTTTCAGCTTCAAGCGCTTTTTCAACGAGTGAATTTGTGTACTGCTGTGCAGCTTCTTCAGCAGTCAGCTCTTCTGTGTTTGCTTTTTTTGCCATTCGACAATTCCTCCCAAATAAATAATAGTTGGTAAATAGTAATAAAGAAGAAAGATACCTTTTGTGATTTTCTTCACTTGTTATTGTAATCCTTTTCAGGAAAAAAAGCAAGCTTTTTTGTGAATTTTTTCTCAAATTTTTTAAAAATTTTTATTTTGCTCTTTTCGAAGCCTGCTAAAAAGCCCCGGAATCAGTTTCCGGAGCGTTTAGACCAAACTTTATTATATGTCAGAAGGACAAAGCCCAAAGCAAAACTTGAAACAGCAAAGATTAAAAAGGCAGCATTCAAACACGGACTGATTTGCGCCAAGAACTGCAGAACAAACGAAGCACAGCCTCCGCCAAGGTTGCAGCCAATCAGCACCAGTGTAGTTGCTGCTGTCAGCTGATGGCGAGGAATGCGTTCTGAAATTTTATGGAACACCAAGGTCACACCTAAACTGTAAACAAAACCGGTAATCAAGGCCCCAAGTCCCAAAAGCCATAACTGCTGAGCCTGCCAAAGCATCAAGAGACCCACTCCTAACACGAAAAGCACCAAAGGCATCAAATAATCTTTGAGCCAGCTGAGTAAAAAACTAAACAGAGTTCCCGCTAAAATTCCCATCAGCATCATCAAACTTAAAATCAAACTGGCTTGGGCAGCTGTTCCTAAATGCAGCTTATCAACCAAAATCGGAATACGCAGGGTATTGGCGGAATTCACCAAAATGACAAAGCTGGCATAAAAAGCCATTCCTAAAATATAGAGCAGCTGATGCGGTGTCAAGCTGTCCTTGTGATCTTTCCTGATGACTGTTGTTTCTTTCTCTTCCTCTCTCTGCGGGACAAACAAGAGATATAAAGCTAAAATGAGCAGGCCAAAACCATAAACCAAAAAGGCAGCTGACCACGAATACTCCAGCAGCTGACCGGCTAAAAAGGTCAGAACTGCTGATCCCAAAACTTCCATGGAACCTCTGAGTCCCAGCATCTGTACGCGCGTTTTCCCCGAAAACCGTTCACTGATAATATTAATGGCACGCGCATTGATCAAGCCAATCCCAAATCCCAGAAGCAGACGGGATAGAAAGACAACTCCGTAAATTTGGATGGCAACCGGTAAAATACCTCCCAGAGAAAGAAGAGACAGCCCTAAAATAACACTCAAACGCTCTGACAGCAGGCGGCCCAGCCAAGGGTTTAGCAGCAGAGTCGCTAAAATAGCAAAAGATGACAGGGATAAAAGCAATTCGACCTGAGCGCTGCTGTAGCCTTGTTCTTGGTAAAAAGCCACCATTTTAGGCAGGGCGGGGGCGACCGCAAAAGTCGACACCAGCATTAAAGACAGTGATAAAAGGCTGGCCTTTTCCAAAAAGTGTTTCATGAAAACTCCTTAAACTTGTTTTTTCTTGTAAATAGAGTATAATCAAACTTAGCAAAGAAAAATATGACATATGTCATAAATAGGGAGAACAAAGCGTGAAAGCCTTAACCGATTGGATTCAAGAGTTCCAGCTGGAAAATATTTTTCCTGCCCATTATTTTGAAAAGCTGCAGGTCAAATCATTTTCTGCCGGAGAGAGCATCTGTCAGCAGGGGCAAGATTTACAGGCCCTGTCTTATTTTGTCCAAGGGAAAATCAAGATTGTCCGCCGTCTCTTTAACGGTAAAGAGCATATCTTAGATATTCAGGATAAGCCTACCATTATCGGCGATATTGAGTTTTTGACAGACCAGCAGACCGTGTCTTCTGTTATCGCCCTTGAGAAGTCCTGGGTCATCCAGCTGCCGCTTGAAGCCAATAAGGACATGCTGCTTAAAGACCCGCTGTTCCTGCTGAAATTAGGACAGGGTCTGGCTCAGGCTCTTTACCAGCAGAATATCCGTGCCTCAACTAACCTTTCCTATACCGTTAAGGAGCGCCTGGCCAGCCATATTTTAGCTGTGCAAAAAGATGGCAGGTTCCGCTTGGAATTAAGCACTCTGGCAGATTCATTCGGTGTCAGCTACCGCCATTTGCTGCGTGTCATTGGAGAATTTATTGCCTTAGGACTGATCTGCAGGCAAAAACCTTATTATCATATTGTTGATTCTAAGCAGCTGAGCCGGTGGCAAATCAAGGAATAAAGGAATTCTTCTAACTTTATTTATCCCGTATTTTGTGCTATATTTAACTTATTGTAAGAACAAGGAGAAAAGAATGTCTACTATAGAAAAACTCACTCGAGCCAGTCATTTGATTGATATGGATGATATTATCCGCGAAGGCAATCCAACTCTTCGCGCTGTTGCCCAAGATGTTACTTTCCCTTTAGCCGATGAGGACATTATTCTGGGTGAAAAAATGCTGCAGTTTCTGAAAAACTCACAAGATCCTGCAACTGCTGAAAAAATGGGGCTGCGCGGCGGTGTCGGCTTGGCAGCGCCCCAGCTGGATATTTCAAAGCGCATTATCGCAGTTCTCGTTCCCAACCCTGAAGATAAGGACGGCAATCCTCCCAAAGAGCCTTACGCTTTGGAAGAAGTGATGTATAATCCTCGGATTATCGCCCACTCTGTTCAGGATGCTGCTCTGGCTGACGGTGAGGGCTGCCTGTCAGTTGACCGTGTTGTCGAAGGCTATGTGATTCGCCATTCCCGTGTTACTATTGAGTATTATGATAAAGACGGCAACAAACAGAAAATTAAGCTCAAAGGCTTTAACTCAATTGTCGTGCAGCATGAAATTGATCATACCAACGGTATCATGTTTTATGACCATATCAATGAAAAGAATCCTTTTGAAACTAAGGAAAATCTGCTGCTTATTGACTGAGACAAGAACACCATCTAATCGTAAAAGAGAACGAAACAATTACTGTTTCGCTCTCTTTTTAGCTGTTATTAAAACTGCTGAGACTGTATAGTCACCATATCTCTAAAAAGACTGCTCAATTAAGCCACAATCGCTTTGGCAACTTCTTCCGTTGTCATGCGGCTGAAGTATTTGCTGATATCAATCGTTTTGAGCCTCTCTAAGACATCTTTATACTCATAGCGGCTGCCGACTAGGAGCTTCTCAATATCTGAGACATCACCGATCCCAAAGAAATCTCCGTAAATTTTGATAGATTTAATCAAAGATTTCTCAACATTGGCGTAGGCGGTAATTTTTCCGGCAGGATAGCGGACACTGCGCTTAATCGTATATTCCGGCGCTGCCCCGTAAATCCAATCCCAGTTGCCGAACTGCTCTTTTTCAGACTCCTTGATGCGCTCCAGCTCAGCTTCTGAAAATTCATACTCTGTCATATCCGGATTTTCTTCTTTGACTTGTTCAAGAAGGGCATCGCGGAAAGCCAGCACATCCATTTTCTGAGGCAGCTCATCATTAATATTTGTCACCCGAGCTCGGACAGATTTGATGCCTTTAGATTCAATCTTATCCTTGCTTACTTTAAGGGCATCTGCTAAAACAGACGTATCAACATCAAACATCAGGCAGCCGTGATGCATCATTCGCCCTTTGTAATAAGCCTGAGCATTACCGCAGAATTTTTTCCCGTCAATTTCAAGGTCATTGCGGCCGGTAAATTCAGCTTTTACCCCTAATTTGGCCAGAGTATCAATAACAGGTTTTGAAAAAGTCTTGAAATCAAAAGCTCCTTCATCTGCCTTATTTGAAATAATCGTATAATTGAGATTGTTAAGGTCATGATAGACAGCTCCGCCGCCCGATAAACGGCGAACAACATGAATACCGTGAGCATCGGTGTATTCCTTGTTAATCTCTTCAATAGCATTCTGGTGCTTGCCGATAACAATCGTCGGCTCATTAATCCAAAGAATGAAAATTTCATCTTCATCCAGCATTTCCCTAAAAGCATAAGCTTCTAAAGCAATATTAAAAGCCGGGTTATTCGAATGACTGACAATATACTTCATTGTTTCTCCCAAAAATTATTTAAAAGGGGATAGCTGTACTAGACTAACTTCTATTTCATCTATCCCCATCAGATATCATTTAAATGTCTCAATAATCAGCGGCGTTTTGGCGGATTGTGAACAGCTTCGCCCAAAACATCGGCAAAGGCTTCATACATGTTTTCTGAGAAGGTCGGATGGCCATGGATGGATTGAACCACTTCATCGACTGTCAGCTCATTTTCCATGATGGTTGATGCTTCGTTAATCAATTCTGCTGCAGCCGGACCAATGATGTGAACGCCTAGAATTTCATGGTATTTAGCATCGGCAATGACCTTAACAAATCCCTGAGCTTCGTTTGATGCGATAGCACGGCCGTTACCTGCAAAGCTTGATTTCCCAATCAGCACATCACCATATTTAGCCCGCGCATCTTCTTCGGTAATACCGCACATAGCTACCTCTGGATGAGTATAAACTGCTGCCGGTGTAAAGGCAAGATTGGCCTTGCGAGTGTTGCCGTGCAGGGCATTTTCAGCAGCTACTTCTCCCATGCGGTAAGCGGCGTGGGCCAGCATCTTAGTGCCGTTAACATCTCCGGGAGCATAGATTCCGGGAATAGACGTTTCTTGGTAGTCATCCACTTTAATGCGTCCGCGTTCCATTTCAAGATCAAGCTTTTCAAGGCCCTTCATTTGCGGCACACGTCCGATTGACAGCAGCGCTTTTTCAGCCACAACTTCTTCGCCGTTATTTAGTTTCAGCGTCAGTTGGTTATTGGCTTCAACAATTTCTTCCACACCGACCGACGTTTTAATGGTCATGCCCTTCTTAGCCAAGATTTTTTGCAGCTCAAGAGAAACTTCCTTATCCATGGCAGGAATAATGCGGTCAGCCATTTCAATAACAGTAACGTCAACACCGTATGATGCCCAGACAAGTCCAAGCTCAATACCGACAACACCGCCGCCCATGACAGCGAGAGATTTAGGAATTTCACGCAGATCAAGAATATCATCTGAAGTCAAAACAAGCGGTGAATCAATGCCCGGAATATTGATGCGCGACACTTTGGAGCCGGTTGCTAAAATAATATTATGGCCTTTGATCGTTTCAGAACCGATTGTCACTGTTTTATCCGGATTAACTTGTCCAAGACCGTTGAAAATAGCAACTTTATTAGCTCTCAGCAAACCATTAACTCCGCTGGTTAAGGTTTTGACAACTGTGTTTTTGAAATCCACAGTCTTATCCATATCAATCGTATAGTTGGTTGAGGCAAAATTGATACCGCGGCCGGCCGCAATCTTAATACCGTCCAAAATTTCAGCATTTTTCAGATAAGTCTTAGTTGGGATACAGCCTTTATTGAGGCAGACTCCGCCGAACTCTGATTTTTCAACGATAGCTACCTTGCCTCCAAGCTGAGCACCGCGAATAGCTGCATAATAACCGGCAGGGCCGCCGCCGACAACAATAATATCATACTCATCATCAGCCAGCGGTGCCCTTTGAGCAACAGCCTGTTCAGCCGGAGCTTCAGGAACTTCGAGACCGGCTGCCTTTAGATCGTCAGCAGAAGCTGCCGGAGCTGCTCCCGTTTCCACTACTTCACCAGCCGCACCGATGTAGCCGATGACTTCAGTCACCGGAACGACTTCGCCGTTGCCTTTGACGATTTTTACCAATACGCCTGAGTCTTCCGCTTCGATTTCCATATTTGTCTTATCAGACATGATTTCAAGAAGGATATCCCCTTCTTTGACCTCATCGCCTTCTTGTTTTTTCCACTCGATGATTTCGCCTTCCTGCATGTCAACACCGAGCTTTGGCATAATGATTTCAACTGCCATTTTTTTCTCCTTTTAAACTCTATAATAATAAGATCGTTTACCTGTTTGTACTTACCATTTTACAACTATTAGATAAGCAGCTCAAATGGATTTTCCATCAATTTTTTCAAATCAACCATGAACTTGGCTCCGTTCATGCCATCAACAAGACGGTGGTCAATAGTCAGGCACAAAGCCATAATCGGCCGCACAGCAATTTCACCGTCGACAACTGTCGGCGTTGGAACCGTCGCACCGACACCCAGAATAGCTGAGTTCGGCTGATTGATAATCGGATTGAAGGTCTTGGTGCCAAACATTCCTAAGTTAGTGATTGAGAATGTTGAACCGGACATTTCAGCCGCTTTTAATTTACCGGTCTGCGCTTTTTTGATGATATTTTTTGATGCCACAACAAATTCTGACAGACTCATCTGATCAGCACCGTGAACAACTGGCACAAGAAGCCCCTCATCAAGGCCTACGGCAACTCCTAAATTAACAAATTGATGCAGTTCAATTTCTGTCGCATCGTTAATCAAAGAAGCATTGAGATAGCGGTGTTCAGGTTTCATCAGCGTTTTAACAACTGCCATACCGATGAGATCCGTAAAGCTGACTTTCAAACCGGTTTTTTCCATGATAGGCTCAATCAGTTTTTTCCGCAGAGCAATCATTTCTGTCATATCAATATCATAATTGAGGGTGAAAGTCGGTGCCGTCAGATAAGAATTAACCATGCTTTTGGCAACAGCCTTACGCATAGCTGACATCTTAATAATTTCAACACCTTCCGGCAGCTCAGCCGCTGCAGGAGCTTCAGAAACAGCCGCTGTCTCTTCGGCTGGCTGACTGGCCTTAAGAGCTGCCAAAACATCTTCCTTGACGATCTTCCCGCCAAAGCCGGTCGCTGTTATGTCAGCAAGGTCTATTCCCTTGTCTTCAGCTATTTTACGAGCCAGCGGTGTTGCCTTAGGCTGAGCAGCCTTAAAGGCTTCAACATCGTCTTTATGAACTCGGCCATTTTCACCCGTACCCGGGACCTCACTGAGATCAACCTTCAGCTCACGCGCCGTCTTGCGTGCTGCAGGAGTTGCCCGCACTTTTTTACTGCTGGGAGCAGCCGCTTGACTTAAAGCCGTCTGAGCGGCTGTCTGAACTGCGGCTTTATCCGGAGCCGGCTGAGCAGCTGTTTCCTCAACATCAATCGTTTCACCAGCCGCACCGATGTAGCCGATGACTTCTGTTACCGGAACGACTTCGCCGTTGCCTTTGACGATTTTTACCAATACGCCTGAGTCTTCCGCTTCGATTTCCATATTTGTCTTATCAGACATGATTTCAAGAAGGATATCTCCTTCTTTGACCTCATCGCCTTCTTGTTTTTTCCACTCGATGATTTCGCCTTCCTGCATGTCAACACCGAGCTTTGGCATAATGATTTCAACTGCCATTTCTTTCCCTTCCTTTATAAAATCGAGATTGGAACAGAGCTGTTCCAATTCTTATTTTATTGCTTTTACATGTATAAACTGCGCAATTTCAAGACTTCTGCGTCTTATTCAGGTAAAGCATTGCGGCAGTCTTATAATTAGTGCCGGCAGTGAACTGAATCACTCCCGACAGTCAAACAGATTTTGGCATTTAGACAAGAATAAGGCAGTCACCTGCTCTTATTCTTCTTTTCTGAATCATATTATTATCAGCCTCTGCCTTTGCGAACCTGCTTGTAAATAGCTGTCTTAATTTTTTCTACATCCGGTAAAATCGCATTTTCAAGAACATTGGAATACGGAACCGGCACATCTTCTGAAGCAAGGCGGACAATTGGTGCATCCAGATAGTCAAAGGCTTCGCTTTCAGTAATGACAGTTGCAATTTCGCCAATAAAACCGCCTGTCTTATAAGCATCGTTGACCAAGATAACTTTACCGGTCTTTTTGACAGAATTAATAATCAAATCTTTATCAAGCGGAATTAACGTTCTGGGATCTACTACTTCAACACTGATTCCTTCAGCTGCAACCTCTTCTGCTGCCTGCAGTACGCGTTCCAGCATACGGCCGTAAGATACAATGGTAACATCGCTTCCTTCACGTTTTATATCTCCCTTGCCAAGCGGAATATAGAAATCAGGATCCAAATTGACTTCTTCTTTTTTACCATAAAGCGCCTTGGGTTCCATGAAAATAACGATATTGTTATCGCGAATAGATGATTTTAACAAAGCTTTGCTGTCATCGACCGTTCCCGGTGCAACTACTTTGATTCCCGGAATATGTGTCAGCCAAGCTTCCAGAGACTGTGAGTGCTGAGCTGCTGATCCGATTCCTGATCCTGAAGCCACACGGAAAGTGACAGGCGTTTTCAGACCGCCGCCAAACATATAATTGGCCTTAGCCCCTTGATTGACAATGGCATCCATAGCAATCGTGATAAAATCCATGAAGGTCAAATCTACAATAGGGCGAAGACCTGTCTGGGCCGCACCGACCGCGGAGCCTGCAATCGCAGCTTCTGAAATCGGGGTGTCTTTAACACGCTTTTCTCCAAACTCAGCCAGCATACCGACAGAAGTACCGAAGTCCCCGCCGTAAACACCGACATCTTCTCCCATCAGAAAAATTTTATCGTCTTTGCGCATCTCCTCGCTCATGGCAAGGTTAATCGCTTCACGCAAAGCCATTACTTTTGTTTCAGTCATTTAAATTCTCTCCTCTATCAAAACATAAACTGCTCTTTTCCAACTACAGAGCAAAAGGGGCAAAAACACTGCCCTGCCTATCAACTGCTACAGTTCTCAGACTGTTTTTGACAAGATCGCTTAATCTACCCAGACATCTTCAAAAGCAACTGAAAGGTCCGGATCCGGGCTGTCTTGGGCAAACTTGACAGCTTCTTCAATTTCTTCAGCGACCTCTGCCTCAATGGCATCGAGCTCTTCATCGGTAGCAATTTTATTGTCTGTCAGATAAGTACGGTATTTTTTCAGAGGATCCTTAGCCTTCCAAGCGTCCACTTCTTCTTTGGTACGGTAAGCACCGGCATCAGCTGTCGAGTGCCCGAACCAGCGGTAAGACTCAACTTCAACGATAGCCGGGCCATTGCCGGAGCGAACGTAGTCAATGACTTCGTGCATCTTTTCATAAACAGCAATAACGTCGTTTCCGTCTTCAACATAATAGCCCGGAATACCATAAGCATCTGCACGCAGGTAAAGGTGGGGAATCTTAGTGGAATAATTAATATCAGTTGAGATCCCGTAACGGTTGTTGATGATAAAGAAAATCACCGGCAGATTCCAGACTGAAGCCAGATTGACAGATTCATGAAAGGAACCTTCATTGGTTGCAGAATCACCTGAAAAGGCAATCACGATATTGCCTGTTTCTTCATACTGCTGGGTCAAGGCTGCACCGACTGCCAAAGCATAGCCGCCGCCGACAATCCCATTAGTTCCGTAGTTGCCTTTTTCAAGGTTGGCTAAGTGCATTGAACCTCCGCGGCCTTTAGAAGAGCCTGTTGCCTTGCCGGCCAGCTCTGCAAAAAGCGAAGGAATATCAATTCCTTTGGCAATCGTCTGACCATGTCCGCGGTGATTGGAAAAGATAATATCCTGATCTGTCAGATCGGCAATAGCGCCGACCGAAGCAGCCTCTTCTCCGACTGAAAAGTGAGTCATCCCTTGGACAAAACCGCGGCGTACAAGTTTATTAAGTTTCATATCAACATCGCGGATGCGCTGCATTTTTAGAAACATATCCAAATATTGCTCTTTAGACAAAGTCACCATAATAACCTCCAAATTTCTTTCTTACTCTTCTATCATAGACTAAAATTTCACAAACTGCAAGAATTTTAACCGCTTTCTACGCCTAAAACAATGGTTTTTCTGTGTTCTTAATTATTTATTTCACAAACTTTACAAAGCCTTTCAAGACACTGCTTTCAGCACTGTTTCTGTATTCTTTGCTAAGGGCAGTTTACACGAAGCGACAATGAATAGAATTTTCTTTGACACAGAATTTCTATAAAGCTCAATTTATCACTAAATAGTAGTAATGAAGAACAATTATCCGCTTCATAGCGGCTGCTTTTCTTAGAGATTTTTAAATTTTTTCAGCAGATCAATTAAAATCAGCTGTTCCTCCTTGGTCATGACCGAAAAGGATCGCTCTACCAGAGCAATATGTTCAGGCAGAGCCTTCTGAATCAGCTGCCTGCCATCCTCAGTCAGTCCAACAACCCACGCGCGCCTGTCTTTTGGATCAGGCTTACGGTAAATCCAGCCATTGCGTTCCATATTTTTAATAACGACCGTCATATTGCCAGACGTTGCCAGTATAGAAGAAATCAAGCGGCTGATTGTCATTTCTCCTTTGGCATGCAAAACATCCAAAACTGCAAACTGTGTTGGTGTCAAGCCATTATCCTTATAACTAGGAGCAACTTGGGCATCAATTGTCCGCATCGCCTTTCGAAAAACAACCATGGCCTTGACTGCAGGATTCTTATCTAACTCACCCATACAACTCCCTTTCTGTGCCAAGTATGTCTTTTTATTTTACTAATAATTAGTATTATTAGCAAGAAGGATTTTCTGCTTTTACTCACTCTCTCTTTCATTCTCTCAGAAAATACCTTGTTCATGAAATTCAGCTGTCTAAAACAAAAAAACCGAAATATTTTTATTCCGGTTTATAAAATATTAGAAAATATCGTCAAAAAGTGATAATTGATTGTCTTCAGGCATATTGCCAAGAATACCCATATCACTCATCTTTTCAACTAAGGTAGAAGACAGACCACCGCGCCTGCGCAGCTCGGTTTTAGAAAGAAACTCTCCCTCACTGCGTGCTTTAACAATCTGTCTGGCAACGTTTTCGCCCAAGCCTTCTAAAGCTACAAAGGGCGGTATCAACGTATCTCCGTCAATGAGGAATTCAGTAGCATCACTTCGGTACAAATCCAGCTGTCCAAATTTAAAGCCGCGCTCCAGCATTTCATTGACAATTTCCAGAGTTGTAAAAAGATCAATTTCAACATTGGAAGCTTCATTGTTGCGCCTTTTCTGGCTAATATCAGCCATGCGCGCCTTAACAGCATTAAGACCGGCACTCATAGTTTTGAGTTCAAAGGCCTTGGCACGAATAGAGAAGTACGCACAATAGTAATAAATAGGATAGTGGACTTTGAAATAAGCAACACGCAGAGCCATCAAAACGTAAGCCGCTGCATGGGCCTTAGGGAACATGTACTTAATCTTTCCGCAGGATTCAATGTACCAGTCAGGGACATTATTTTCACGCATCGCTGCAATATAGCCGTTGCGCTCTTCTTCGGAAATTTTCAGCCAAGCACCCTTACGCACACGCTCCATGATGGTAAAAGCCATCTTCGGCTCTAAGCCGGCGTGCATCAGATAAACCATGATATCGTCACGGCAGCCGATAACCGTTGACAAAGTAGCAATGCCTTGCTTAATCAGATCCTGAGCATTTCCCAGCCAGACGTCCGTTCCGTGAGAAAGACCTGAGAGCTGCAGAAGTTCGGCAAATGTCGTCGGGTGCGTTTCATCAACCATACCGCGGACAAAGTTGGTTCCAAACTCGGGAATCCCAAGCATTCCCGTCGATGTTCCAATCTGTTCCTCAGTGACTCCCAGAACATCTGTCCCTGAGAAAAGTTTCATGACATCCGGATCATCAGCCGGAATCTCTTTGGGATTAATTCCAGACAAATCCTGCAGTTTTCGAATCATCGTCGGGTCATCATGCCCGAGAACATCAAGCTTCAGGACATTTTCATCAATATCATGGAAGTTAAAGTGGGTCGTCTGCCATTCAGCAGTCAAATCATCAGCCGGATACTGAACAGGTGTAAAATCATAGACATCCATGTAATTAGGGATAACAACAATACCTCCCGGATGCTGACCGGTTGTCCGCTTCACACCGGCTGATCCCTGCGCCAAACGGTCTACCTCAGCATCCCGGTAAAATTTGCCGTAGTCCCTCTCATAGCCTTTGACAAAACCGTAGGCTGTTCTGTCCGCGACAGTACCTACAGTACCTGCACGAAAGGCATATTCTTCTCCAAAAATATCGCGGACATCCAAGTGAGCGCTCGGCTGGTCATCTCCTGAAAAGTTTAGATCGATATCGGGAACCTTATCCCCATCAAAGCCTAAGAAGGTTTCAAAAGGAATATCCTGTCCGTCTTTTTGATATTTGTGACCGCACTCAGGGCAATTCTTATCAGGCAGGTCATAGCCGGAGCCGACAGAGCCGTCGGTAATAAATTCGGAATGCTTGCAATTAGGGCAAATATAATGAGGCGGCATCGGATTAACTTCTGTAATCCCGATCATGGTGGCTACAAAACTGGAGCCGACAGAGCCGCGCGAGCCAACCAAGTAGCCGCGTTGGTTAGAGCGTTCAACCAACATCTGCGAAGCTAAGTAAATCACCGCAAAGCCATTCCCTAGAATAGAGGTCAGTTCTTTTTCGATGCGCAGATCAATAATGTCAGGCAGAGGATTGCCATAGATTTCAAAGGCCTTTTCATAGGTCATCTCAGCAACCTTTTCTTCGGCATTTTCGATAAAAGGTGTATAAAGATCTCCTTTAACAACCTCAACATCTTCAAAGCGCTCTGCCATTGCATTGGGATTTTTGATCACAATCTCGCGTGCCAAGTCTTCTCCTAAGAAGGCAAAATCATCCAGCATTTCATTTGTCGTTCGAAAATGCGCCTCAGGCAAGGGAGCCGGCTGGGCATTTTCGCCGCGGCCGATGGGCCGGTTAATCACCGCTCCCTGTCCCAGACTTCTGACGATAATCTCACGGTAAATCCCATCTTCCGGCTCCAGATAATGAACATCACCTGTTGCCAGAACCGGCTTGTCCAAACGCCGTCCAACTTCAATCAGATCCTTGATAATCTGCTCAAGGCCTGCTTCATCTTTGACCAATTCGCGAGCCAGCAGGGGCTTATAGAGGGCAGGCGGCATAACCTCGATAAAATCATAGTACTTGGCAGCTTCAACAGCTGCATCAATCCCATTTGATAAAACAGCATCAAAAACTTCACCGTCTGCGCAGGCCGTCCCCAGTAAAAGCCCGTCGCGGTACTCATCAAGTACCGTTCTTGGTATTCTGGCCACACCGGCAAAGTAAGTGACGTTCGACAGACTGACCAGTTTAAAAAGATTTTTCAGACCTTTTTGATTGAGCACATAAATAGTCGCATGTTTAACCCGGGCTTTCTTGTAAGAATCATCATCAACAATTTTAGTGTTCAAGTCTAAAAGATTGGTAACACCATGTTTTTCTCTTGCTTCCCTAAGAAAGATAAACAGCAGGCGGCCTGTTGCTTCCGCATCATAATTGGCCATGTGGTGATGCTCCAAAGATACCTGAAACCGTTTCGTTAAAGGTCCCAAGCCATGGCGCTTGTATTCTGGATAAAGATTGCGGGCAAATTCTAAGGTATCAATAACAGGCTGTGTGATTATAGGCAGACCATTTCGCTCATAATTTGCATTCATAAAGCCAACGTCAAAGGTTGCATTGTGGGCCACTAAAACCGTTCCCTGGCAAAAGGCCTGAAACTCTTGTAAAACCTGCAAAAGCGGTTTTGCTCCTTTAACATGCTGGTCAGTAATACCTGTCAGATCAGTCGTGAACTGGCTTATAGGATAGCCCGGGTCAATAAATTCATCAAACTGCTCAACAATATTTCCCTTGTACATCTTCGATGCAGCAATTTGAATCAAATCGTTATTAACAGCTGAAAGGCCTGTTGTTTCCACGTCAAAAACAACATAGGTCGCCTCGTTCATGTCCAGATCAATTTCATTATAGGTGATAGGCACGCGGTCTTCGACAAGATTTGCCTCCAATCCAAACAGCACCTTGATACCATTCTTTTTGCCCGCGTGATAGCCATGGGGAAAGCTCTGCACATTCGCATGGTCAGTAATCGCTACTGCCGGATGCCCGAACTGAGCCGCCTTGGCCACCAGCTGTTCAACGGTAGGCAAAGCATCCATTGTTGACATATTGGTATGAGCGTGAAATTCAACACGCTTTTCCCCCTCAGGCATCAAGTCCTTGCGTTCCTGATGAACAATCGTTTTGACATTCTGCACATTCATGGTCAAGGCCTTTGTAAAGGGATTATTCTCAATGTTCCCGCGTACCCGCAGCCAAGACCCCTTGGTAATTATGTCGTATTTTTTGAGCTCTTCATCATCTTTCACCCATTTTTGCATAGGGAAGCTGGAAGTATAGTCCGTCATTTTAAAATTAATAATATGACGGCCGGTTCTTGTTGTCTTGCGTTCAACATCAAAAACCATTCCCTCAAAGGTAATGCGGTTTTCTTCTGTTTCAATGTCAGCCATAGGCGTAATATCTGCCTTTTCAAAGGCTCTTTGCCGCTCCTTAACCCGTTCTTTAAAATCATAAGCAGGTTTAGGCGCTTCCTCAGCAGGCGGCATGGAGGCTTCCAGTGATTTCTGCACCTGTATAGCTTCTTGACTGGCCTTTTGGATTTGCTGCTCTCGGGAAGACTCAAAATGAGTTTTGAGCTCTTGCGTCATTGCCTGATCAGAAACAATATCAAATTTCAGCTGCCCAAAGCCAAAGCGCTCGAACTGCTGTTCCAATTTAGGCAGATGATTTTGGCGGAAATGATCATTATTAACAAATTGCGGTGCTGCAATTAGAACCTTATTCCCATCATAAGAAACTTTTAAATGAGAAAAAGAACTCTTAAAGCTGGCACTGTTGCAAGAAGGCAGCTCAAAAGCTTCTTGATAATAAGCTTGCAGGAGTTCATCAGAAAAGTCAGGCTGATTCACCTCAATGTCAAAAACAGCCTTAATATCAGCTTTTTCAAAACTGGAAACCAAACGGCTCGATAATTCCCGATAAAAATCAATCGGTAAGATGGCATCAAAAGAAAAGCGAAAATCCCAAACACGGCTCTCAGGCCAGACTTTCACTTCCACAATATCGGCAGATGAAAAAGCCCTTGAAGTTTTCATTTCAAGCGGCATTTCAATCTGATCCATCAGTTTTTTAAACATTTCTGACATATCAATTCCTCACAATTACTAGCTCTATTTTATCATAATTCGAAACTATTGACGAGACAAAAGTCAAAACTTCCATTGTAAGCTCTGTGCACTGTGAACAGACAAGGACTAAATACAGCAACTAACACCATCTTCTGGAGATGAGCATTGATATTTGGGCAGTTGCCAAATTGATGGGGCATAAAGATATTAAGCAAATCACTGAAACTTATGGGTATTTAGCTGCAGAAAAGGCAGAAGAAGAAATAATTAAGCGAGAAGTTTTTTACAGCATTTGAACTAAAACATGAAAGTTGACCAAAATAAAGAAAAAAGCCTTCAAACAATGGTTTGAAGGCTTTAAACTATACCGGCGGCCGGGGTCGAACCGGCACGTCCGTGAGGACACTGGATTTTGAGTCCAGCGCGTCTGCCAATTCCGCCACGCCGGCTAGTATAAGTAAGAACTGGGGTAGCTGGATTCGAACCAGCGCATGAGGGAGTCAAAGTCCCTTGCCTTACCGCTTGGCTATACCCCAATAACAATAATAAAGGCGAGTGATGGGGATCGAACCCACGCATGCCAGAGCCACAATCTGGTGTGTTAACCACTTCACCACACCCGCCAAAATACTATTAACACGGGCAGTAGGAATTGAACCCACACTGAAGGTTTTGGAGACCTTAGTTCTACCTTTAAACTATGCCCGTAAGGTATGGAAGGGGAGGGATTCGAACCCCCGAACCCGAAGGAGCGGATTTACAGTCCGCCGCGTTTAGCCTCTTCGCTACCCTTCCTAAAAATTATATGCTATGGCGCGGGACGGAATCGAACCGCCGACACATGGAGCTTCAATCCATTGCTCTACCAACTGAGCTACCGAGCCTGACTTATTGCGGGAGCAGGATTTGAACCTACGACCTTCGGGTTATGAGCCCGACGAGCTACCTAACTGCTCCATCCCGCGATAATATAATAACTATAATCAGACTAAAATCCTGTAAAAAAATACCTTCCCTGCGCATTAGTCACGCTTGTCCAGTTTATCCGGATTTCTTAACGTCCTCTTATCTCAAGGAGGATGTGGGATTCGAACCCACGCACGCTTTTACACGCCTGACGGTTTTCAAGACCGTTCCCTTCAGCCGGACTTGGGTAATCCTCCAAAATAAATAGTCCGTACGGGATTCGAACCCGTGTTACCGCCGTGAAAAGGCGGTGTCTTAACCCCTTGACCAACGGACCATTCTCTATGGGCACGAGTGGACTCGAACCACCGACCTCACGCTTATCAGGCGTGCGCTCTAACCAGCTGAGCTACGCGCCCAAGCTACTGCTTG
>NZ_JBZFUK010000007.1:0-70002 GCF_058314495.1 Streptococcus sp. ELY_86
CTGCTGTCTCCTAACGAGACAACTACTATATTCTATCAGCTCTTCCCCCCTTTGTCAACTCCTTTTCCTTACTTTTTTTCAACTAAATACTTTTCTTCTCCTAAACCTCGATCCAACAGCCCTCTGAGACTGCATGACTGCAGGGGTTTGCTGAAGTGTTTTAAGCCACTTAGAAACTCTGCATCCGACTGCAGGCGAAGGCTGGAGCGGCGCAGATAGACATAATCTTGTTTATAAGCAGATAAAAACTCACTGTTTGCTAACAAGTCTTCTAATTTGTCCAAATTTGCTAAAAGGCCGACATGAAAGGCAATGGGAGCAAATGTTTGATTTAGGGGCTGGGTGCAGACGCTGCGAAATTCGACTGTCCCGCGCTTAGTTAAACTCTGATACTGATAGCTTCGATGACTGTTAAAATCAGCTTCTTGAGGAGACAATATCGCTTTTTTTCCCTTGAGATTCCATGCTGAAATTTCCTTTTGGAACAGATAGTCTCTTGCGCGAATCGGTTCAAAATAATAAAGTTCCCCATCTCTTTCTGCGCTGAAAATAGCCGATCCGGAAAGATAGTCAAAGAAGTCATCTTCTGTTTCAAAGCTTCTGCTATTGACACCGACATTTTCTTTGAAGATACCATGCATGGAATTTTCCCAAAAAATATCCCGCGAAATTTTAAACGGCCAGTCTTGTCCCCAAAATTCCGAGTTAGCAAACAGATAAGCCTTGGCTGCTTCAATTTTGTTAAAAGCATTGATGACACGCAGGTAGTTATCTTTGCTGACATCCAGCTGAACTTGATTCCCGCAGATAAAAGAGCCATATTGAGGAAATTTATGAAAGAAAGGATCTTTTTTGTCTTTAGACAAGGCTAAAAAATCCAGCAGCATTTGATAACGCGGCAGCTTAACTGCACGATTGTCATTTAAATACCAATAAGGGTGAACCCCAAAGCCCTGTATCTCGTGGTGATAAGTCCTTAAATAGCTTTGTATAACATCCAAATAGCGATGAAACCTTTTTTCGGCATCCTGAATTCTTTTAACTTTTCCAAAAGCAAACTCTAGCGTATTGTAAGACACTTCAAAAAGAATCCTGTCTTCTGAGTTTTTATCAACAAGCTGAACAGGCTGTCCGTCTGTATCACACTTTTCCACCTCAAAGGGCAGAACTTGAGGAAGGTAAGCAAGTAAAGATTTTGAGACATGCAAATCTGTGGCTGCCTGTTTTAAATTGACAATCGGAAACTCCAGTTCAATCCCTATGTAGAACTCAGGCGCTTCCTTTATGTTAGTAAGGTATCGTTTTTTCAGTAAATCTGTAGCTTTGGTCATATGCTGCTCCCCAATGTTTGAGGTTAATTATAACAAAATTTTCAAAGAATTCAAAAAGCGCTTATTTAGGAAGTGCTTCTACTGTTAAAAACATTTCCTAAATAAACGCTGTCGCTTCAATATGATGAGTGTTCCACTAGGAGAGACTCCTAGTGGCAGACCAGAGCTAGACTAAGAATTTTTAAAATTCCATCATCGTAACACTCAACAAAATTGATAAAAATTATACTAATTCGATAATTGCCATTGGGGCAGCATCACCACGGCGCGGTTCTGTTTTAAGAATACGAGTGTATCCGCCGTTGCGTTCTGCATAACGCGGTGCAATTTCTGAAAAAAGTTTTTGAAGAGCTGTGGTTGACGTGTACTTGTCATTAGCTTCATCATAGTTTTCAGATGCAATTTCGTTGCGAACGAATGCAGCAGCTTGACGACGGGCATGAAGATCGCCGCGTTTGCCAAGGGTAATCATTTTTTCCACTGTTTTGCGGATTTCTTTTGCACGAGCTTCTGTTGTTACAATAGATTCGTTGATAAGAAGATCAGTCGTTAAATCACGAAGCATTGCTTTACGTTGTGAGCTAGTACGTCCTAGTTTACGGTAAGCCATTATTTCCTCCTATATTATTATTTATCGTTTTTTAATCCCAAACCAAGATCAGCAAGTTTTACTTTAACTTCCTCAAGGCTCTTGCGTCCAAGATTTCTAACCTTCATCATTTCAGGTTCAGTCTTTTCTGTTAAATCATAGACTGTGTTAATACCAGCACGTTTCAAACAGTTGTATGAACGCACCGATAAATCAAGTTCCTCAATCGTACGATCAAGTACTTTCTCATCAGAAACTTGTTCTGTTTCTTTCATGACATCCGTTGCTTTTGCAACTTCAGTTAAATCAGTGAAGAGATTTAAATGTTCAATCAAAACACGGGCAGATAAACCTAAAGCATCTTCAGGAATAATAGTTCCGTTAGTCATGATTTCGATTGTCAATTTATCAAAATTATCATTGCTGCCGACACGGGCAGGTTCAACCTGATAATTGACCTTCTTAACCGGTGTATAGATAGAGTCTATTGCAAGTGTCCCAACCGGTGCATCATCTTTTTTATTTTCTTCTGCCGGAATATAACCGCGATTAGTATCCACAGTCAGAGTAGCCTTCAGGCTGGCACCTTCAGCAATGGTAAAGAGATAGTGGTCAGGATTAACAATTTCAATATCACTGTCTGTTAAAATATCTCCGGCAGTAATTTCTGCTGGACCTTCAACATCCAGTTCAATGATTTTTTCCTCTTCAACATAAGATTTTACAGCAAGTCCTTTAAGGTTAAGGATAATTTGCATGACATCTTCGCGCACACCTGGAACGGTATCAAATTCGTGTAGTACCCCATCAATCTTAATTGACGTAACAGCTGCACCTGGAAGTGAAGACAAGAGTACACGACGAAGAGAATTACCTAGAGTTGTACCATAGCCACGCTCAAGCGGTTCAATGACAAATCTGCCGTAATCTTTATTTTCATCAATTTTTGTTATTATTGGTTTTTCAAACTCAATCATCTATTTTACTCCTCTAAAACATTCCTGTGTACTATGAGATTATGATTATACACGACGGCGTTTTGGAGGACGAGCACCATTATGCGGTACAGGAGTCACATCACGAATTGCTGTTACTTCCAGACCAGCAGCTGCAAGCGCACGAATAGCAGATTCACGACCTGAACCCGGCCCTTTTACAGTAACTTCAACAGTCTTAAGACCATGTTCTTGAGCAGATTTAGCAGCAGCTTCTGCAGCCATTTGGGCAGCAAACGGAGTAGATTTACGCGAACCTTTGAAACCGAGCGCACCAGCTGACGACCACGCAAGAGCGTTACCATGCACATCTGTAATCATAACAATAGTGTTATTGAATGTAGCGTGAATATGGGCAATACCAGATTCAATATTTTTCTTCACACGACGTTTACGTGTTGGTTTAGCCAATTTTTTTACCTCCTATTTTATTTTTTCTTACCAGCAATCGCTACAGCTTTACCTTTGCGAGTGCGAGCATTGTTTTTAGTGTTTTGTCCACGGACAGGAAGTCCACGACGGTGACGGATTCCACGATATGAACCGATTTCCATCAAACGTTTGATGTTGAGGTTAACTTCACGGCGAAGATCTCCTTCAACTTTGATTGCATCAACTTCGCGGCGGATAGCATCTTCTTGATCAGATGTTAAATCTTTCACACGAATATCTTCTGAAACACCTGCTGCAGCAAGAATTTTTTTAGAAGTTGGCAAACCGATACCATACACATAAGTAAGTGATACGACTACACGTTTATCGTTTGGAATATCAACTCCAGCAATACGAGCCATTTTTTCTCCTTTCTATTATTATCCTTGACGTTGTTTGTGTTTTGGATTTGTCGGACAAATCACCATAACACGGCCGTTACGGCGAATAACTTTGCAGTATTCGCAAATTGGTTTAACCGATGGTCTTACCTTCATTTTTATCCCTCCATTTATTTCGATTATTTAAAGCGGTATGTGATGCGTCCGCGTGTCAAGTCATAAGGACTCATTTCAACAGTAACCTTATCTCCTACTAAAATACGGATATAATTTTTCCGAATTTTTCCGGATACGGTTGCTAAAATTTGATGTCCATTTTCTAACTCGACTGTAAACATCGCATTCGGCATTGTCTCAACAACTTTGCCTTCAATTTCAATCACATCTTCTTTTGCCACGCAAAAGCCCCCCTAAATTTCGATTTGATGTCCTCTGAGCACAGAGGTAACAATTATAAGCCAGACTAGCTTATTCTATCACTCTTCGCAAGAAAAATCAAGCCACTAAACTGATTTTATTTTAAATTTGACAAAACCTTGTCAATAGCTTCAAAGACCAGTTCAATATCCTGATCGCCTTCAACATCATGAACCAATTCTTTAGCGCGATAAAAGTCAATGATTGGCTGACCCTGAGCAATATTCACGTCTAAGCGGCGTTTGACAGCTTCTGGTTTGTCATCCTCACGCTGATAGTAATCTTCTTCATTGTAATCAGCAGGGGGATTAAAAACTTTGTGAAAGGTTTCGCCGGTTTTACGGTTGATGATACGGCCGCTCAAACGCTCAACCAGCTTATTAGACGCAATCTCAATATTAACCACTGCATCCAATGTCAGACCAAGTTCATTCAAGATAGCAGTCAGCACTTCTGCCTGTTCCAAAGTGCGCGGGTAGCCATCAAGAAGAAAACCTTTTTCTTTGATATCTTCCTGTGCCAGACGTTCCTTGACAATGCCATTAGTCACTTCGTCAGGAACCAAGTCTCCCTTGTCCATATATGACTTGGCCAAGAGTCCCAATTCTGTTTGGTTAGCAATGGCAGCGCGGAACATGTCTCCTGTTGAGATATGAACAAGGCCAAACTTCTCAACGATTTTAGCCGCCTGAGTTCCTTTGCCTGCACCAGGCAAGCCCATAATTAAAAGATTCATGATAGTCTCCTTATTTTGTTTTCAAATAAATTCACCAATTTGGCAAACTTATTAAAAAGCAAAATAGAAGGGAGCAGAACATGAACTCAAAAATCAAAGAATTCATTATTCTGCCCCCGCAGCCCTGTCTGCTCTATTAAGCAAACAACTTCTGCGCTTTTAGCGCTTTGCTGTAAAGTGCTGCTTTATTGTCTATTCTGCAGTATTCATGAAACCAACATACTGTCTCTTCAAAAGGTAGCCTTCCAATTGTTTCATTCCTTCAATACCCGTTGAAATAACGATCAAGAGACTGGTTCCTCCCAAAGCTACGCTCGATGACAGGTCAAATTGCTGCTGGGCAACAATAGGACTCAGGGCAACAAAGGCCAAGAAAACTGAACCGATTGTAGCAAGCTTTTTAAGGAGTGATGACAAGTACTCTTCAGTTTCACGCCCGGGTCTGACACTAGGAATATAGGAAGCATTCTTCTGCAGATTCTCTGCTGTCTTTTCCGGATTCACCTGTACGAAAGTATAGAAGAATGAAAACAGAACAATGAGAACCGCATAGACAACCATCCCTGTCGGATTGGTATAGGACAGCCATTCCTGCAAGGTCGCCATCCAAGGAATATCACGGCCGTGTTGGAAAAACGGCAATATGGTACTTGGAATAGTTGTAATGGAACTTGCAAAGATGACCGGAATGACGCCTGCCGGATTTATCTTTAACGGAAGATAAGAATTCGTCGGCGCACCTTGTGCCAGCTTCGTATATTGGATTGGAATTTTATATTCTGCCTGTTGAACAAAGGTTGTAAAGAAGATGATCAGCAGACTGGCCAAAATCAGCAGTCCTACAAAAATCAAAGAATTTGTCAGCTCATCAGAACGAATATTGACAAAATAATCTTCATAGACTGATTTTATGGTCTCAGGTATAGAGGAAATAATCCCGGCAAAGATAATCATTGAGACACCGTTGCCGAAACCTTTATCGGAAATTTGATCTCCGAGCCAAGTCACAATCACACTTCCTGCCGTTAAAATAGCACCAATTAAAAGAAATGTTTGCATGTTTGGCGTTGATACAATACCGACACTGGAGAGGGCATTGAAACCGTAAGCAATACCAATAGATTGGAAGAAAGCAAGAATCAGCGAAATATAACGCGTCGCTTGATTAAGTTTACGGCGTCCGACTTCACCCTGCTTACCCCATTCAACAAACTTAGGCAATATATCCATTTGTAAGAGCTGAACTACGATCGATGCGGTAATATAAGGGCTGACCCCCATGGAGAAAACGGAGAAGTTACTCATGGCATTACCGCTGACCAGGTTTAGCATATTTAAAAATGGCAGATCACTTATTTGTTCAAGACTTTTAGCATTGATGCCTGGTACAGTGATGTGCGTACCAACACGAAACACAAAGATGATAAAAATTGTAAAGAAAATCTTTTTTCTAACACTTTTCACCTTCAGGGCGTCTTTTAAAAGTCTAAAAAACATTAGATCACCTCGATTGAACCACCTTTAGCAGTGATTGCTGCTTCAGCAGATTTTGAGAATTTAGCTGCTTTAACAGTTAATTTTTTAGTTAATTCGCCGTTACCAAGAATTTTAACCCCTGATTTTTCATTGCGAACGATTCCTGCTTCTTTAAGAACAGCAGGAGTGACCTCTGCACCATCTTCAAAGACATTTAATTTGTCAAGATTAACAAGTGCATATTCTTTAGCATTGATATTTGTAAATCCGCGTTTTGGAAGACGGCGGAAAAGCGGAGTTTGACCGCCTTCAAATCCAGGACGGATGCTGCCGCCGCTGCGGGATTTTTGACCCTTTTGACCGCGGCCTGCAGTTTTACCGTTACCTGATGATGAACCACGTCCAACACGGTTGCGAACTTTGCGAGAACCTTGAGCAGGTTTTAATTCATGAAGTTTCATTTAAATTTTTCTCCTTATTTGTAAAATGCTAACGCCTCTACAGGGGAAAAGGTGTTCCCTGTAAAGACTCGCCTATACGAATTTATATTGCATTCAAGCCGCAGCGATAAATCGCTGCGACTTGATAAATTTCAGCAGCTGACTGTGCAGCTCCTTCCAGCCAAAGCCGGAGGTACCTGTACAGCCAGCTTTGCAGGGACAGGCATGATTAATGGTGAGAAAGCTGTTTTCTCATCATTTCAGCTGACCGATGTTAGTTAACTTCTTCTACAGTCACTAAGTGTGAAACTTTGTTGACCATACCGCGAATAGCCGGGTTGTCTTCTTTGACAACTGAGCTGTTCAATTTACCAAGTCCAAGGGCAACAACGGTTTTACGCTGTGCAGGAATGCGGCCGATTGGAGACTTAGTCAAAGTAATTTTAAGTTGTGCCATGACTTCTCCTTTCTTATGCTAAATCAGAAACTGAAACACCGCGAAGGGCAGCAACATCTTCTGCACGTTTAAGCTGTTTCAAACCTTCAACTGTTGCGCGAACAATGTTGATTGGAGTGTTTGAACCGAGTGATTTAGATGTGATATCTGCCACACCGGCCAATTCCACAACAGCACGAACTGCACCGCCGGCAGCAACTCCAGCACCTTCTACAGCTGGTTTCAGCAAGACACGAGCACCGCCAAATTCTGAACGCACTTCGTGAGGAATTGTTGTTCCAACCATTGGTACTTCAATCATATTTTTCTTAGCAGTATCTACTGCCTTGCGAATAGCTTCCGGTACTTCCTGAGCCTTACCGGTACCAAAGCCTACACGGCCGTTACGGTCTCCAACAACTACAAGAGCAGCAAAGCGAAGACGGCGTCCGCCTTTAACAACTTTTGTAACACGGTTAATCGCAACAACGCGTTCTTCAAGTTCTACTGCATTATCTTTAAATGCCATTATTAAGTGTCCTCCCTATTAGAATTTCAATCCGTTTTCACGAGCTGCATCAGCCAAAGCTTTAACACGTCCGTGATAGAGATATCCACCGCGGTCAAACACCACTTCAGAAATACCTTTAGCTACTGCGCGTTCAGCAACGAGTTTCCCAACAACAACGGCTTGTTCTGTTTTAGTTCCTTTTGAAACTTCTTTGTCAAGAGTTGAAGCACTTGCGAGCGTTACACCCGCTACGTCATCAATTACTTGAGCGTAGATGCCTGTATTAGAACGGAAAACGTTCAAACGTGGGCGATCAGCAGTTCCAGAGAGTTTACCGCGAACGCGACGGTGGCGTTTTTGACGGATTTTATTTTTATCTGGTTTCGAAATCACAATTTTTACCTCTTAAATTTTATAATTATCAAACTGACAAAGTTGTTCTATAGCAGCTGCAGTATATTACAAATGCTATTAAACTAATCTTATTTACCTGTTTTACCTTCTTTGCGGCGTACATATTCACCAGCGTAACGAATACCTTTGCCTTTATATGGCTCAGGAGCACGGAGTCCGCGGATATAAGCAGCTGTCTGACCGACAACTTCCTTATTGATTCCGTTTACGATGATAGCTGTAGCGGACGGAACTTCAAAAGTAATTCCTTCCGGAGCTTCCACTTCATCTTGGTGAGATTTACCAACAGAAAGCACAAGTTTTTTTCCTTGAAGCTGAGCACGGTAACCGACACCCTGCATTTCAAGTTCTTTTTTGAAACCTTCAGAAACGCCGACAACCATGTTATTCAAGTTGGCACGGGTTGTACCGTGGATTGTTTTCATTTCTTTAGAATCATTTGGACGGTGAAGAGATACTTCAGTACCTTCAACCTTGATTTCAATAGCTTTTGGAAACTCACGAGTAAGTTCCCCTTTAGGTCCTTTTACAGTAACGACATTGTCTTTATTGCTCAGTTCTACACCGGCAGGCAATGTAATCACCTTATTACCAATACGTGACATAAATTATTTTCTCCTGTTAGATTATCAAGCCGCTCTTTGAACGACCAGTTTTCACGGGGTAAACAAGATACTTAGCCGTTAAGCAACTCAAAGAAAAATAGGAAGCTCAACTGAAAGATGCTCGCATCTAGGGAGAGTTTATCTTTTTTCAAAGAGTTGCAGGCGTGTTCGATTACAATATCTTGTTTCTATCTTTAAATTTGATACGAACAATTCAACAAGCTTGCTGAATTGAACACGGACTAAAATCCTAGTGAAAAAGATAGATTTCCTTGAAGTCCTCAGACTTCTGCGTCAATCTCCTATTTTCATACGGATTTTTAACGTCCTTAGTATCTTAAATTACCAAACGTAAGCCACCACTTCGCCCCCAACGTTCTTTTGACGGGCTTCTCTGTCAGTCAAAAGTCCTTCTGAAGTTGAAATGATTGCAATTCCAAGTCCGTTAAGAACTTTGGGAACTTCTGTGCTTTTCGTATAAATACGAAGACCTGGTTTAGAGATACGTTTTAAGCCGGTGATAACTTTTTCACCATTTTGTCCGTATTTAAGAAAAACACGGATGATTCCTTGTTTATCATCTTCGACGACTTCAACATTTTTCACAAAGCCTTCGCGTTTAAGAATTTCAGCAATCCCCTTTTTGATGTTTGATGCAGGAGCTTCAACAACACTGTGATTCGCTTGGTTTGCATTGCGGATACGTGTCAGAAAGTCTGCAATCGGGTCAGTCATAACCATTTATTTTTTCTCCTCTTACTAGTAGTTTGAAGTTTTCACTTGCTAGTTAATGATGCCTATACGGCATTTTGATAACTTTTCAGTTAAAAAGTTGATTTGAACTAAGGATAAAGCCTTAGTATCATTTCATTTGAACTCGGGCTACGGCCTGTGTGAAAAAGAGAAATCCACCTAGAACGCAAGCGTTCGTCGTTAGATTTCCTATTTTCACTTAGTCCGTCACGCCCTTAGTATCATTTAATTACCAAGACGCTTTTGTTACGCCGGGAATTTGTCCCTTGTAAGCTAATTCGCGGAAGCAGACACGGCAAAGTTTAAATTTGCGGTAGACTGAATGCGGACGGCCGCATTTTTCACAACGGGTATAAGCTTGCGTAGAGAATTTTGCCGGGCGTTTGCTCTTAGCAACCATAGATTTTTTAGCCAAATTTAAACCTCCTTATTATTTTGCAAAAGGCATTCCGAGGCCTGTAAGCAATTCACGTGATTCTTCATCGGTATTAGCAGTTGTTACGATAACAATATCAAGACCGCGTACTCTGTCAACATTATCAAAGTTGATTTCCGGGAAGATCAATTGTTCTTTAATGCCGAGTGTGTAGTTACCGCGTCCGTCAAATGATTTTGTCGGCACGCCGTGGAAATCACGCACACGCGGAAGTGATACAGTAACCAATTTATCCAAGAATTCATACATGCGTTCGCCACGAAGGGTAACTTTCGCACCGATAGCAACCCCTTCACGAAGACGGAAGCCGGCGATTGATTTCTTAGCTTTAGTGATAAGTGGTTTTTGACCTGAGATAAGCGCCAATTCATCAGCAGCTTTTTCAAGGTTTTTAGCATTTGATACAGCGTCACCAACACCCATGTTAAGGACGATTTTTTCAACCTTAGGCACAGCCATTACAGATGAGTAGCTGAATTTTTCTGTCAATGCAGGAACTACTTCATTAAGATATTTTTCTTTTAAGCGATTTGCCATTATACTTCTCCTTTCCTTCGTGATTAATCAAGCACTTCGCCTGATTTTTTGTTGTAACGAACTTTTTTGCCGTCAACAAACTTGTAACCGACACGTCCAGCAACGCCGTTTTTGTCAAGGACTTGAACGTTTGATGCATGGATTGGTGCTTCTTTTTCCACGATAGCACCTTGAGGGTTTTCGTTGTTTGGTTTTTGATGTTTCTTGATGATAGCTACACCTTCAACAACAACTTTATTTACTTTTGGAAGAGCTTTGAGGACTACAGCTTCTACGCCTTTGTCCTTGCCAGCAATAACGCGAACTTTATCGCCTTTTTTTACAAACATTTGAGTTATTCTCCTCTGTATATTTCTTACGCCCTATGGGCACCCTGACAAATTGTCAGGGGACTTCGTTTGTGTTTAAATTAAAGTACTTCTGGTGCCAATGACACGATTCTCATGAAGTTGCCTTCACGCAGTTCACGAGCTACCGGACCAAAGATACGAGTTCCGCGAGGTGTTTTATCATCACGGATAAGAACAGCTGCATTCTCATCGAACTTGATGTATGAACCATCAGCACGACGAGCACCTGATTTGGTACGAACGATAACGGCTTTGACAACGTCACCCTTTTTAACCGCACCACCAGGAGTAGCTTGTTTTACTGAAGCAACGATAACATCACCGATGTTAGCGAATTTACGGCCTGACCCACCAAGAACTTTGATAGTCAAGATTTCGCGAGCACCGCTGTTGTCAGCGACTTTTAAACGACTTTCTGATTGAATCATTTAAGTTTTTCTCCTTTCAGGTTTGATTAAATAATAACAGCTTCTTCAACCACTTCAACAAGGCGGAAATGCTTCGTTGCTGAAAGCGGACGAGTTTCCATGATGCGGACGATATCGCCTTCTTTAGCAACATTGTTTTCATCATGTGCCTTATATTTTTTAGAGTAGTTAATACGTTTACCATAGACTGGGTGGTTACGTTTTGTTTCAACTACAACTGTGATTGTTTTGTCCATTTTATCTGATACAACACGACCAACTAATGTTCTACGTTGTTTACGTTCCATTTAAAAGACTCCTTTCCCAATCTATTATTTGTTTTCAGACTGCACTGTTTTCACACGTGCAATTTGCTTTTTAACTTCGTTCAAACGGGCAGTTTGATCAAGTTGACCTGCTGCAGCTTGGAAACGAAGATCAAAAAGTTCTTTTTTCAGTTCGTTTTCTTTCTTAGCAAGTTCTTCTTGAGAAAGACCACGAAGCTCTTTAACAAAATCTTTAATTTCTTGAAGTTTCATGTTTTCTCCTTATTCTGCTTCACGTTTCACGAATTTCGTCTTAACCGGCAGCTTGTGGCTGGCAAGGCGAAGCGCCTCACGAGCAACTTCTTCCGGTACACCGGCAATTTCAAACATGATTTTGCCGCGTTTAACCGGCGCTACCCATCCTTCAGGAGCACCTTTCCCTGAACCCATACGCACACCGATAGCTTTGGCAGTGTATGATTTATGAGGGAAGATTTTAATCCAAACTTTACCGCCACGTTTCATGTAACGCGTCATTGCGATACGGGCAGCTTCGATTTGGCGGTTGGTAATCCAGTGGCTGGTAGTAGCCTGAAGACCGTATTCTCCGAATGCTACTTCTTTTCCGCCTTTAGCTTCACCGCGCATTTTTCCGCGGAACTCACGACGGTGTTTAACACGTTTAGGTACTAACATTTGTTATTTGCCTCCTTTAGTGTTTTTACGAGCTGGAAGAATTTCACCACGGTAAATCCAAACTTTAACACCGAGCTTACCATAAGTTGTATCAGCTTCTTCCCAAGCATAGTCGATATCCGCACGCAGTGTGTGAAGCGGAACAGTTCCTTCTGAGTATCCTTCGCTGCGGGCAATATCTGCACCGTTCAAGCGGCCTGATACCTGAGTTTTAATTCCTTTAGCACCTGCACGCATTGTACGTTGAATAGCTTGTTTTTGTGCACGGCGGAAAGCAACACGCTGCTCAAGTTGACGAGCGATGTTTTCACCAACAAGGTGAGCATCAAGATCCGGTGATTTAATTTCAACGATATTGATGTGAACTTGTTTTCCAGTCAATTTGTTAAGTTGCGCACGAAGAGCGTCAACATTTGTTCCGCCTTTACCGATAACCATACCTGGTTTTGCAGTATGAAGGGAAACATTTACTTTGTTTACTGCGCGTTCGATTTCGATAGTTGAAATTGAAGCGTCAGCCAATTCTTTTTGAATGAATTTACGGATTGCAAGATCTTCATGAAGGTAATCCGCGTATTCTTTTTCAGCATACCATTTCGCATCCCAGTCACGGATGATCCCGACACGCATACCAATTGGATGTACTTTTTGACCCACGATTTTACCTCCTTATTTTTCTGCAACAACTACTGTGACGTGAGTTGTGCGTTTGTTGATTGGTGAAGCTGAACCTTTGGCACGCGGACGGAAACGTTTCATGGTTGGTCCTTCGTTAGCAAATGTTTCAGATACTACCAAATTAGCTTTTTCCAAACCAAAGTTATTTTCTGCATTGGCAACTGCTGAATTAAGCGTCTTTTCAACGATGCGTGCTGCTTTGTTTGGAGTGAATTTCAAGATTGCGATTGCGTCAGCAACGTTCTTACCACGGATAAGATCAAGAACAAGACGTGTTTTACGAGGTGAAACACGCACTGTACGAGCCATTGCTTTAGCTGAAGTAATTTCTGCCATTGTGTCCTCCTCCTATTAACGACGTGTTTTCTTATCGTCAGCTGCGTGACCTTTGTAAGTACGTGTTGGTGCAAATTCACCAAGCTTGTGACCTACCATGTCCTCCTGAATGTAAACAGGAACATGTTTGCGGCCGTCATAAACTGCGATTGTATATCCGATGAAACTTGGGAAAATCGTTGAACGACGTGACCAAGTTTTGATAACTTTTTTCTTTTCGTCATTAGCTTGAGCTTCGATTTTTTTCATCAAATGCTCATCGACGAAAGGTCCTTTTTTAAGACTGCGTCCCATTATGTTATTTTCTCCTTTAAATAAATGTACCACAGCGGCTTGGGAAGCGGAAAAAGTCCAAATTGAGCTTTTTCCTGACAGACCCTACCGAGCTGGCGGAATGTATAAGCCGGTCAGCTAACCGGCTAAATGCAGCAGCTGAGGGTAAAATAGTTTTGTTTTGCAACTCACTTTTTTCCTCGTCAACTGTGCAGAGGTTTTGCTGTGAAAGATCAACAACTTTCTGATCGGCTGGCTATTTTTCGTTGCGGCGACGAACGATAAGTTTATTTGATCTAGCTTTTTTATTGCGTGTTTTAAGACCAAGCGCAGGTTTACCCCATGGAGTAGACGGCGCTTTACGTCCAACCGGTGCTTTACCTTCACCACCACCGTGCGGGTGATCGTTAGGGTTCATTACAGAACCGCGAACAGTTGGGCGAATACCTTTCCAGCGGCTGCGTCCTGCTTTACCGTAGTTAACCAAACCATGCTGTTCATTGCCGACTGTACCTACTGTAGCACGGCACGTTCCAAGAACCATGCGAACTTCGCCTGATTGAAGACGAACGAGCACATACTTCCCTTCTTGGCCAAGTACTTGAGCAGAAGCTCCGGCTGCACGAACAAGTTCTGCACCTTTGCCCGGTTTTAACTCAATGTTGTGGATAACTGTACCGACTGGAATATTAGCAAGCGGAAGTGCATTTCCGACTTTGATGTCTGCTTCAGGTCCTGAAACGATGTGTTGACCGACTTCCAGGCCTTTCGGCGCAATGATATAAGCCTTAACACCGTCAACATAGTGCACAAGTGCAATGTTAGCTGAGCGGTTTGGATCGTATTCAATTGTTTTAATAACTGCTTCAACACCGTCTTTATTACGCTTGAAATCAATCAAACGGTAGTGGCGCTTGTGTCCGCCGCCTTGATGGCGAACAGTGATACGGCCGTTATTGTTGCGGCCGGCCTTGCTTTTCAGCGGAGCAAGCAATGATTTCTCGGGAGTGCTTGTAGTGATTTCAGCAAAATCCAAAGAAGTCATATTGCGACGGCCATTTGTCGTTGGTTTATAAACTTTAATACCCACCTTATTTCCTCCTTAGATTACTCTGCTTCAGCAGCTGCAAACAACTCGATTTCTTTTGAATCAGCTGTAAGAGTGATGATAGCCTTTTTAGTTCTGTTTGTGAAGCCTGTATAGCGGCCGACACGTTTTTGTTTTGGTTTTACATTTACTGTACGGACACTGGCAACTTTCACACCGTCAAATGCTGCTTCAACAGCTTGTTTGATCAAGAGTTTGTGTGCGCGAGTATCAACTTCAAATGTATATTTCCCTTCTTCAAGGGCAACCATTGATTTTTCAGTAACAACAGGTTTTTTAATGACGTCGTACAAATTCATTATGCAAGAACCTCCTCGATATTAGAGATCGCTTCTTTAGTAACAAGAAGTTTGTCGCTGTTTACGATATCAAGGACACTTGCAGTTGCTGCTGTAGCAACCTTTACATTTGGAAGGTTACGAGCTGATAATTCAGCAAATTTGTTTCCTTCTTCAAGAATAACAAGTACTTTTGAATCAATGCTGAGTGCAGCAAGTGCCTGTGCAAATTCTTTAGTTTTCGGAGTTTCGAAAGAAAGAGCATCTACAGCTACAAATTTTTCATCAGCAACTTTTGCTGAATAAACGGATTTCAACGCAAGGCGACGAACTTTTTGCGGAAGTTTGTAGCCGTATGAACGCGGAGTCGGTCCGAAGACAACACCACCGCCGCGCCATTGTGGTGAGCGGATAGAACCTTGACGCGCACGTCCAGTTCCTTTTTGACGCCATGGTTTACGGCCGCCGCCTGATACTGCTGAACGATTTTTAACCGCATGAGTACCTTGGCGAAGATTGGCACGTTGGCTGATAACAACATCAAATACTACTGATTCGTTTGGTTCAATTCCAAAGACAGCATCATTAAGTGTCACTTGACCAGCTTCTTTACCAGTTTGGTCAAATAGTTTTACGTTTGCCATGTTAACTGATTTCCCCTTTCCTTATTATTTAGCAGCTTTAACTGCTGATTTGATGGTGATAAGAGATTTCTTAGCACCCGGCACATTACCCTTAATAAGGATAACGTTTTTTTCCGGAACAACTTGAACTACTTCAAGATTTTGAATAGTTACGCGGTTGCCGCCCATGCGTCCAGCCAAATGTTTGTTTTTGAAAACACGGTTAGGCGCAACTGGTCCCATAGAACCAGGACGACGGTGGTAACGAGAACCGTGAGCCATAGGACCGCGTGATTGACCGTGGCGTTTAATAGCACCTTGGAAACCTTTACCTTTAGTTGTACCAGTAACATCAACAACATCACCGGCTTCGAACTGTTCAACAGTTAATTCTGAACCAACTTCTAAGCCTTCAATGTTTTTGAATTCACGAATGAAGCGCTTAGGAGCCGTGTCAGCTTTTGCTACGTGACCTTTGGCGGGTTTGTTACTCAATACTTCGCGCTTGTCATCAAAACCAACTTGAACTGCTTCATAACCATCTGTTTCAACAGTTTTCACTTGAAGCACAACATTCGGAGCTGCTTCGATGACAGTAACAGGGATAAATTCACCGGCTTCAGTGAAGATTTGAGTCATTCCCACTTTTTTCCCTAAGATTCCTTTTGTCATGAGAAAATATTTCCTTTACTTATTTTTATTAAAAAGTTTTTAATGAGCGTTTTTCATGCTCAAAAAAGTTTTTAACGAGCGTTTTTTGTGCTCAAACCGAATTAGAGTTTGATTTCTACGTTTACACCGCTTGGAAGATCAAGCTTCATAAGCGCATCAACAGTTTTTTGCGTTGGGTTCACAATGTCAATAAGACGTTTGTGCGTACGCATTTCAAATTGTTCGCGAGAATCTTTATACTTGTGAGTCGCACGAATAATTGTGTAAAGACTGCGTTCAGTAGGAAGCGGTACCGGACCGGCTACGCTTGCGCCTGTACGAGTTGCTGTTTCTACGATTTTTTCTGCCGCTGTATCAAGTGTACGGTGTTCGTATGCTTTCAAACGGATACGGATTTTTTTGTTTGCCATCTTTTCTCCTCTCGTCTATTTAAAATAATAGGCTAGCTCCGCAAGAAAACCGGCAGCCGTTGCGTGGCAATGCAACCGAGCGTGTCGCAACCTCTTGCATCAAAGCTAAAAGCTGTTTTTTACAGCACCCGATTAGTATAACAAATAAAACCTTCTATTGCAAGGGCTTTGCCGACTTTTTTTATTTTTCTTCTATGAAAAGGCTTTAAAAAGAGAGCGAGGCAAATTATGATTTCACAAAAATCAATTTTCCTCACTCTCTCTTGCAGATAAGCCTTCTTCTCTATTTAATTAGCCGCCCTTTCATATACCTTTTGTACATATAATACAAGAATAACCAGCGAAAGATATTATCCGCCAGCGTTGCAAGCCAAACACCGGACAAACCCAAACTCAGGCTGATACCCAGAAAGTACCCTAAAAGGATACGGATAAGCCACATTCCAATTGTTGTAGCATAAAAAGGGAGCTTGGCCTTTCCCAGACCTTGCCAGACTGCTGTAAAAATCAAAGTGCCCGATGTAGCGGGACCGCCGATAAAAGAATAAAACAGCACAACCAAGCTGGCTTGCAGAGCCTCGTTATTGTCTGTAAAAAGAAAAGTCAGGTGCCTTCCTCCAAAAAAGACAAGGGTTCCGATTGACAGCATTAATATAGTAGAAAGAACATAGGATTCTCTAACAACCTGACGAATATGGTCCTTGCTGCCCTCACCCAGATAGTGAGCGACCAGAATGACCGTTGCCGTGGCAACTCCTATGCCCGGCATGTAATTAAATTGTGTCAGGGTTTCGCCGATTGCATTTCCGGCGACAGCCGTCGTCCCAAACCTGACAATAATGGCTACGATAACAATATCTCCCGCCCTCATCATCAGCCGCTCTCCTGCTGCAGGCAGAGCGAAAGCCGTCAGATCTTTATCCAGTTTAAATTTCGTCGCAGCCAGAATCTCCTTAACAGGCAGCTGGCTCGCCAGGACACCGACTCCAACGAGACGTGAAAACACTGTCGCGCCGGCAACACCGGCAATTCCCCAATGGCACAGAAAAACGGCTGCTGCTGATAACAGAGCATTCAAAACATTGGTCAAAAAGCTGGCATACATCGGCAGTCTTGCCTTACCCTGAGCCCTTAAAACAGCGCCTAAGGTTGTCTGCAGCCCCAAGGCAGCTATCAGACCGCCAACCACTGCCAAATAAAGACTTCCTGTACGTGTCACATCAGCAGCTGTTCCCAGAAAATGCAGCATCTGCCGCCCAAAAATTAAAGATGCCGCTCCCAAAACCAGACTGATAACTATTGTTAAAAAAATGGATTGAGCTTGATAAAATCGTGTTTTGACAGCATCCTTTTCTCCCAAACTTTTAGCAATCAGGCTGGATACCGCAGCTCCGAGAGCAATAAAAACAGCCTGATAAACAGTAATAATGTTATTTGCGACCGAAACACCCGAAACAGCCGCTAAGCCGAGCTGCGCAACCAAATAATTGTCAACAACCCCCATCAGCATCTGCAAAAGATTCTCTGCCATAGCCGGCAGAGCAAGCCCGATAATTTTCTTTCTTTGCTTCATATTCCTATACACGAAAACCTCTCACAAGAGCAAAATTCTTTTATATTGCCTTACAGCTTACTGTCAACATACTGAATAAAAAAGAACCGATTATGTATCAGTTTAACGAAATTATTCCTTACTGAAAAACCAGCCCTTGTGAACGATACTTTTAGTTATAATTAAGAGGCTGGAATTTGGTTCCAGCCTCCCCTTTAGATTTCTAAATAAGGCTCAACTGCTTTTTGCATATCAGCAGCCGCAACCACCTTACGATGGCGAATCGGAGCACTGTCAAGGCCGGCAACTGCTGTCGGTACAGCAACGCCCGACAGCTCATTTAAGTCGCGGACAGCTGCAAAATCATCTCCCGAATCCTTACCGGTGACTGCCTGAACAGTAACCCGCGGAAACTTATAAGGGCTGGCTGTCGAAGCAATGACCGTCGGTTTAGAATCCCCCGAAGCCGTCTTATAGGCACGGTAGACAGCAGAAGCCACAGCTGTGTGCGGATCTTCAATGTAGCCGTTATCCTCATAAACACGCTTAATTTCTGCAGCTGTTTCTGCTTCGCTGGCAAACCCTGCTGCAAACAAATCTAAAATATCTCTGTCTGCATTTTCCAAGGTATATTCGCCTTTTTCTGCCAGAGCTTCCATAAGCTCTTTTGTCTTAGCAGAATCATTGCCCAGCAGATGAAAAATGAGCCGCTCTAAGTTTGATGAAACCAAAATATCCATGGACGGACTGGTAGTAACGTAAAATTCACGTTTTTTATCATAGGTTCCGGTTTTGAAGAAATCAGTCAGTACATTGTTTTCATTTGAGGCACAGATTAATTTTCCGACCGGTACACCAATTTGATAAGCATAATAGGCAGCCAAGATATTGCCAAAGTTTCCGGTCGGCACGGTAAAGTTGACCTTGTCTCCATTTTGAATATCTCCGGATTTGACCAGCTGCGCATAGGCATAAACATAGTAAACAACCTGAGGAATTAAGCGGCCGACATTCATTGAATTGGCAGAAGAAAACTGAGCTCCTTTTTGCAGCAGCTTATCCCGCAGTTCAGCATCATTGAACATTTTTTTAACATTGGTCTGAGCATCGTCAAAATTCCCTTCAATGGCAACGACGTGAGTGTTGCTCCCCTTTTGCGTTGTCATTTGCAGTTCTTGGATTTTGCTGACGCCTCCGTGAGGATAAAAGACAATGATCTCTGTTCCGGGCACATCAGCAAAACCTGCCATGGCAGCTTTGCCAGTGTCGCCCGATGTTGCTGTCAATATAACAATTTTATTATCAACACCCTGCTTTTTAGCAGCTGTCGTCAGCAAATAAGGAAGAATAGACAAGGCCATATCTTTAAAAGCAATGGTTGAGCCATGGAACAGTTCAAGGTTGTACTGACCGTTAAGCTTAACAAGCGGTGCAATCACCGGTGTATCGAACTTGTCGTCATAGGCATGCGCAATGCAGTAATCCAGCTCTTCTTCAGTAAAGTCATCCAAAAAAGCAGATAAGACTAATTTGGCAACTTCTTGATAAGAAGCTGTCTTTAGCTGTTCAAAATCCAGCTCAACCTGCGGATAAGAAACAGGGGTAAACAAACCGCCGTCCGCAGCTAATCCTTGCAAAATAGCCTGGCTGGCAGTCACAGTATTGTCGGCATCACGAGTCGATTGATAAACTAGGGTCATGATTCATCCTCTTCTTTTATAGATAGCTTTTTTAGCATTATACCATAATTATATCAAAAGAGCGCAGCTTTATTCAGCTAGGTGAAAAATCTAAAACCGCCTTTAAATCATTAGTCAACTACTTATTTTCTCTGCAGCCGCTGGATTAGAAAGCACTCAAAAAGCCGGGAAATTCCCAGCTTTTTGAGTAAAAAATTTAGTTGCCCCAGCGAGAATCTACCCCGGCAATGGAAATCCATACCACCGCCAAAGCATTGTAAAGCAAAGCAGACATTTGCACTGTACCCTCCTGTTTCTACCATTTGATGTCACCTATATTATAACGCAAGAATCTGTTTTTGCAAGCCCATTTTAAAAGTTTTTTAAAGATTTTGTAAATGTTATTATAGATGACATCGAACGTTAGCTTTAGACACTGATTGACCTAAGCAGTGTCAGCTTTTCTCTTCATTTTCCCGCTTTATATTGGCTTTGCTAGCATTATTCTGTAGCATTTATTCACACGGGAAACAACAAACAAAAAGCATACCCGCCGATTTATAGCAGCTATGCTTTTATTTATAGAAGGAGGAATCAATTGCCTGCGCTTAGGCATTTATTCCTTTTAGAAACTGCTTATTTTTCACCTTTTGCAGGTTTTTTAGCAGACGTCTGAATGGCTTTTTTGATGGTTTCAACATAGAGTTTCGCCCCTTCATCACTGCTGTCATTATAGTGAACACCATCAGATTCCGTCCAAATCTCAGAATGCGCAACAGCCGCTTCATACCAGTCTGCAACCGTAACATATTTGTACTTTTTAGCCAGACTTAGCTCATAGCTGCGAACATCAGGAATACGCTCGTCTTTAGTATTGTAAGGCGTCACAATGACTAAACGATGGCCGTCCGGAAGAGCATTGATAAACTGCTGAATGTTATTTTCATATCCCTCAATTGAATTGACACCAACAGCAAGAACTACTGTTTTGGACAAACTCTTGTTGGTGATATGGTTCTGGAAGATCTCATAGGCACTTTCAAAATTTCGGCTTACCGCTGCATCAACCTGCGCTTCCGGCAGGACTGCTGAAAAAGCAGAACTGGAGCGCAGGGTGACCGAGTCACCGATAACAGTAATATCACTAATGGCACCAGCATCACCGGCAGCAAGCGTATGGGTTCGGTTCATATTGTTATCAGCCTGATTAAGCGAATCAACCAGCAGGCTGGTCTCAAAGGCTCCGACATGCGGCGCAGTGACGGTAATACCCAAAACGATAGCAGTCAAAAGACCGGCAAAACCGTAAAACCATTTTTTATAATGATCCAGATGGATTTCCAGTCCAAAAAGAGAGGAGCGTTTACCGGCAATATAGGGCTCAACAACATAGTAAGAAAGCGTTGAAAAGACAACTGAGAAAAACAAGGTAAAGATAACTGCCAGCCAGTTACTCATCAGCTGACCAAAAATAATGTAAAAAGGCCAGTGAAAAAGATACATGCCATAGCTGATATCCGCCAGATAAGTGACAGCAGCAGGCTCCGATAAATCAGGCGTCTGTTCATGCAAAATACGGCTTGAATAGACCATGACAGCTGTAAATAAGCTAGCCAGACCAAAACCAAATAGGTAAGTAATAATACTATCAAAGTCAAGTACAAAGCCTAACAGAAAGAGCAAAGCCGCACTGCCGATCATGTAAACAAGCACGCGCTTTGTCGGCCAGAGGCGAACATTTTTCTTAAACCGCTTGGTTGTTTCACGAATCCCTGAGGTTGTCGCGAAAATAGCTCCCAGGAAAAATGGAAAAATGTGCGTCAGCGTTGAGAAGTAAATGACTGAAAAATTACTTACAAAGAAAGCACGTATGAACATGCTGACAAAGCTGAAAAGAAACAGAACTGCCGAAATCAGGAAAATCAGCCCGCGGAACTGCCGCTGATCTTTAACCTTTCTTGACAAAAACCACACCAGAATCCCCCAAAAAAGGTAAAAATGCACTTCAATGGCTAAACTCCAAGTATGGACAAAAAGATGCGGAATAAACTGACTTTCATAGCTGCTGCCCGTAAAAATCTCATAAAGATTAGTCGTGAATCCCAGCACGGCAGCAATCTGCCGGCCAATGTCCGCCACAAAATCTTTTCTAATCAAAAAGGTAAAGGGCATGGTTACCAGCACCATGATAACCAAAGGCGGAACAATACGATAAAAGCGCCGCCGCAAAAAGCCTAAAAGGTCTATTGCCTTATTTCGAGCATACTCATCAATCAGCAAGGCTGTGATAAGATACCCTGAAAAAGTGAAGAAAACGTCTACTCCAATAAAGCCGCCCGGAAAAGCCTGCTTAAAGAAGTGATAGAATAAAACCAGAAAAAGCCCGGCAATTCTAACAAAAGAAAACCATTTTATTCTCATTTTTGATAAATTCCCTGTTTAAACTTTCCTTTATAAATTTTCTTGTCCTTAGCAATCAGCTTGCCCTGACCGTCAGCCTGACCTTTCTTGAACTCTCCGGTGTAGGACCAGCCCATGCCGGATTTGAAAGTACCGCGGCCGTTGAAAACACCGTTAACAAAGTTACCCTCATAAACATCTCCGTTAGGGTAGGTCAGCTTGCCCTGACCGTTCATCCGATGGTTGAGGACATAGCCGGTGTATTGAATTTTGCCATTTTCATAGGTCAGCGTTGCCTTGCTGCCAAATTTAATGCTAAAAACAGATAAGCCGCATACAACGATGACAATGACTGCTAATAATTCTAATTTTTCTCTTGTTATCTGTATCTTCTTCATCTTATTTATTCAATTCTATTTAATAATGCCATTTTACTACAATTTGAAAATATAACAAGGTGCAGCTAATCAATTTTTCCCAGCCACATGCGGCAGCCCTTTTGAACTAAGCGGTAAGTTTCTTCAAAGTCCCCTGTATAATAAGGATCCGGCACTCCGCCATCTGTAAAAAGGAAGATTTTATCATCAAACTGACCCTTTGACATTTTCTTTAAATCATGAACGTTTGCACGGTCCATTCCAATAATAAAATCAAAATAGCGAAAATCAGTCATGCTGATTTGCTGAGATTTCTTGGAGGAATCATAGGCAATATCATATTTTTTAAAAATTTTCTGTGTCCCGCGATGAATCGCATTGCCGTGTTCCCAGCCTGATGTCGCTCGGCTGGCAATTTCAAGATTGTCGGAAGCAACTGCTTTCATGACAAATTCGGCCATTGGACTGCGGCAGATATTTCCCAAGCAGACAAAACAAATTTTCTTCATATATAATTTCCTTTTAATGCTCAAGCCGTTAGTTGTCTTCTATATAATCATAGCCCAAGTGCTCATAAGCCTTAGCCGTTGCGACACGGCCGCTGCGCGTTCGCATAATAAAGCCTTTTTGAATGAGGTAGGGCTCATACATGTCCTCAACCGTTTCACGCTCTTCCGCGATATTCACTGACAGCGTTCCCAGGCCGACAGGCCCGCCGTGATACATTTCAATCATTGTTTTGAGAATCTTCTGGTCAATATAATCCAGCCCTTCGTGATCCACATCAAGCATGGTCAGAGCCTTATCCGTTATTTGATCATCAATCAGACCGTCTCCCATAATCTGAGCATAATCACGCACGCGCTTTAACAGACGGTTAGCAATACGCGGAGTCCCTCGGGAGCGTCTGGCTAATTCGAGCGAAGCCTGATGGGTAATTTCCATCTCAAAAATATCTGCTGTCCGCTCAACAATCTCGGTCAGGTCAGCTTCTGTATAGTATTCCATGTGACCGGTAATCCCAAAGCGGGCCCGCAATGGATTAGAGAGCATACCGGCACGTGTTGTTGCACCAATCAGCGTGAATGGCGGCAGATCAAGATGCACACTGCGGGAGGTTTCACCGGCACCAATCATAATATCAATGTAGAAATCCTCCATAGCACTGTAAAGAACCTCTTCTACAGCCATGGGCATTCGGTGAATTTCATCAATAAAAAGCACATCTCCAGGTTCCAATTCATTGAGAACAGCTACCAAATCACCAGCCTTCTCAATAGCCGGTCCGCTGGTTTGCTTGAGATTGACTCCCAGTTCATTCGCAATGACAAAGGCCATCGTGGTCTTACCAAGCCCCGGAGGACCAAAAAGCAAGACATGGTCCAGTGCCTCATCGCGCTGCTTGGCCGCCTCAATAAAAATTTTCAGCTGATCCTTTACCTTATTTTGACCAATATATTCCTGCAAATACTGCGGACGCAGAGTTCGTTCAACAAACTCTTCATCACCCATAAGCTCATTATCTAAAATTCTAGTCATAGTTTAATTGTATCATCTTGCAGGCAAAAGAAAAAGACAAAAATCAGCTTCAATAAAAAATTTAAACAGCTCTGCAAAAAAAGAAAGACCTTTGCTGAAAGGCAAAAATCTTTCTCCTTTTGACCGTAAGACCGCTTTTGAGTACTTCTGGTATATTTGCTAAAAAACTGTGCGGCCTGATACTGATCAAAAAGCCTTATCTGGAAGTTTTAGCTGTGTTTTCACAAACTAGATTCCCCACCAGTCAAGGGCTCTTAAAATTGTTAAAAAAACTGTAGCCATACCCTTTCTCCTTTCTTTTTTGATGGTATCATTATAAAGTATTGGAGAAGAAAAGAACAGGACATCTATGTCCTGTTTTGGGAATCCTGCTGCCACTCTCTTTCTAATTTTTCTCTCAATGTAGTGTTCTCAGTTAATTTAGCAAATAAAATGGCGGAATCATAGCTTTTTCTAGCCCGTGCTTCATCATTTTCGACTAACAGATAATGCTTCCACTCAAGTATACTGACAATAGGCTTCTTTTGAAAATCAGAGGTTTTCATCATGATGTCATTGGCAACTGCAATCAGCTCTTTGATCATGTCATATTTTTCCAAAAGCAAAAGGATGCCGAAATTGTTGAGCAGAACATTATTAAGTACAAATAAATCTTCGACGGGCAGATAATCACTCTGCTTTAAAAGGACCTGCATCAGTTTATCGTACTTGTCTAAGTCGAAAATATCCTTGCGCAAATCACTGATGGTCAGGCAGGAAAAATAGAGGTCAATGATGATTAAATCATTTACCTGATAGCGTTTGCGCATCAAGATCTGGTCAAAGTAATCATTTAAAATGCCAACCCCAAAATCAATATTTTCACTGAGATGAATGTCTAATTTTGACTGTAGAGCATCAACCACAAGCTGCTCTTCTTCCGGCAGGGTGTCGTAAAAATGATTAAAAATCTCATCAAAATAAGCCTCCCTTTCAGCCAGCTTTTCCTGATCGCCGTAGGTCGGTGTTCTAAGTAACAGATACTTCAGCTCCTTATAGCGGCTAGGCAGGTCAATGTTTCGCCCATCAGTCAGATAATCCAGTGTCACACCCAAACGCTCAGCAATATAAACAGCCTTTCTGAGTGTAGGAACAGACTCCCCCGACTCAATCCTTGTCAGCTGCCGCATGGACAGTTCAGACTCATCTTGACAGAAAACTTCTTTGGTCGGTCCCTTTTCTAACCGCAGCCGCTTTACTCTCTCCCCAAAATCTTCTAACATAAAATCTCTTTCTCATTTTTTATTATTCTATCATAAGTCTATAATATAGTAAATTTTTCTGATATTTTTATGCTGATTTTTAAGTGTAAAAAGCTGCGACTTTCGTCACAGCTGTCTGTCGTTTATTAATCTTCCAGGCCAATGCGTTTGAAAATCTCATCAACACGCTTAGTGTAGTAAACAGGGTTGAACAGCTCATCAATCTCATCCTGACTCAAGCGCGACGTAACAGCTTCGTCAGCTTCAAGAAGCGGTTTGAAGTCCACTTGATTGTCCCAAGAATAGGCTGTCTTAGGCTGAACCAGATCATAGGCTTCTTCACGGGTCATGCCTTTTTCGATAAGCTTAAGCATAACGCGCTGGCTGAAGATAAGACCAAAGGTTGATCCCATATTGCGCAGCATGTTTTCCGGGAAAACCGTCAGATTTTTGACGATATTGCCAAAACGGTTGAGCATATAATCAATGAGAATAGTCGTATCCGGTGCGATGATGCGCTCAGCCGAGGAGTGCGAAATGTCACGTTCGTGCCAGAGAGAAACGTCCTCGTAAGCCGTAATCATGTGACCGCGAATAACACGCGCAAGACCCGTCATATTTTCAGAGCCGATCGGGTTGCGCTTATGAGGCATAGCAGAGCTGCCCTTTTGACCCTTGGCAAAGAATTCTTCCACTTCACGCTGTTCTGATTTTTGCAGACCTCGGATTTCCGTCGCCATGCGCTCAATTGAGGTTGCAATGCTGGCAAGAACGGCAAAGTATTCAGCATGCAGGTCACGCGGCAGAACTTGCGTTGAGATTTCCTGAGCACGGATGCCCAATTTTTCACAGACGTATTTTTCCACAAATGGCGGAATGTTGGCAAAGTTCCCAACGGCACCGGAGATTTTCCCGGCTTCGACACCGGCGGCCGCATGTTCAAAACGCTCAATGTTGCGCTTCATTTCGCTGTACCAAGTGGCTAATTTAAGACCAAAAGTCGTTGGCTCCGCATGAACACCGTGCGTACGTCCCATCATGATGGTAAACTTGTGTTCACGTGCCTTATCAGCGATAATCGCGAGGAAATTGTCCAAGTCCTTGCGAATGATGGCGTTCGCCTGCTTGTAGAGGTAGCCGTAGGCCGTGTCCACCACATCGGTCGAAGTGAGGCCGTAGTGAACCCACTTGCGCTCGCGGCCAAGTGTCTCAGACACCGCACGGGTAAAGGCAACCACATCGTGGCGGGTCTCCTGTTCAATCTCCAGAATACGGTCAATATCAAAGTCCGCATTGGCGCGAATTTTCGCCACATCTTCCTTAGGGATTTCCCCCAGCTCCGACCATGCCTCATCGGCCAAAATCTCGACCTCCAGCCAAGCACGGTACTTGTTCTCTTCACTCCAAATCTTCGCCATCTCAGGGCGTGAATAACGTGTTAACATTGTTTTAAACTCCTTTGGCTTTCAGCCAGACTTCTAATTTATTTTTTCTTTGCCCTGACGGGCAGTTTTTTAATGATGTTTCACTTAGGTGGGGGGTATATTTAAAAGTTATTAAGCGCATCTTCTAGCTCTTCTTCTGAGTATCCAAACGTATAATCTTCATCTTTCCCACTAGAGGCCCAAATATCCGCAGCATCATACACATCCAACGTTTCATCTTCATAATCATCAAGTTCGTCAAAGTCATCGAATTCAATGCCTTCCTCAAATCGTTCACCTCTATAATATGGTCCGACATATTTTTGAGTGGGACCATTTTTAGTATGATAGGTTTGATAATGCCCACTTACTATATGATCTTCTGGAGACTTGCGTTCACTCCTAACTGCATCTACAATACTATCATCTTCCTCGAAACCATCCATTGATGTATCTTCAAGATCTATATCATCGTTGTCCTCATTATTAAAGACAGGTAGCTCACAATTGCTTTGAGATTTATTTATAACTATCGCTGTTATTGCAGTCACTGCCGTTGCAACAATCAATCCTATTGCTACTTTAACACTTGGCTTTTCCCAAAGTTTTGCAGCTTTCCATTTAAGTTTCTCAATTTTTGTTTTTTCATTTAAGATAGGGATTAAGATATTCATTGAAAAATCAGAACTAGTCTTTTCTTGTCGTCCATATAGTTCAATATTTTTTTCTGATGCTAAATTAAAGGCAGAGAACGCAAACTTCCATCCTTCAATAACTGACTGCTCTAACGGTCCAGTTAGTAATAACCTTACATAACGCCCTTTTGGCATAGTTATTATATCGTAATCAGATAAGTCATCATCTGAATCATATCCTTGAATACATATACTATACGCAAATTCTTTATTTTCATTTGGAAGAGTTTTTATTACAAGTGGGTTCTCAAGATAATTTTTTTCCTTAGTATAAAATTCATTCCAAATTACTGAAAAATCTGTCTCTGAATTACATTTCCAAGAATAGCCATAATATATTTGCTCTTCTCTTTCCTCAATTTTGTATTGAACCATAGCACTCCTATTAGTCATTATTATACTCCTGTTTTACAGTTGTCTTTCAACTGTAGCTGCTGCTGTTTCCTTCTTTTCAGCTTTCTTCCCACCTTTATCCTTGTAACGTTTTCGGATAGTGTTGAGTTGAGTTTTGAGGGTTTGTCGGCATTTTCTGGTTAACCGTAGGCTAGGACAGTAACAAGGTTGATCAAACCTTTGGAACTTTCTAAAAGTCTGTTTGACATGTTGAGGGAACTTGCAGGAAGTTTCAGTGGTTTGTTTGAGAAGGAAGTTTATTTATTTCAAATAATGTTCCTTTGTAGCACCCTCATAAATTTTATCGCGTATCCCATTCATCAAATTAATTACTAGTTTTTTATATTCAGAAAACACTTCTTGGGTCACTTTATCATTTGAGCTTATATCTCCACCATGTGCTACTCCATTTCTATAATCTAAAAACGATTTCATCTTTTCCTTTAGAGTAGAATTTGGGTAATTATAGTTATTTTCATCCCATCTTTCAGGAAATTCCTCCAAGGCAAACTGCTTCATGATTTTATTCAACACTTCAAAGCTAACATTACTCTCCGTATTGACCCCAACACTAAAAGAAATTGTATCCGAAAGAAAATGGGTTCGTAAATTAGAGAAAAAAGTTGCTTTTTTAGGAGTTTTTTCAGGATACTCTTTAAATTGTTTAAACTTAGACTCTAAATGGAAAACTACTAAGCTGTCTTGACAATTATTAAATGAGATATTCAATTTATTAAGTGTCATTAGATATTTACTAAATGTATTTTGAATAAATCCTTCCCATATAGCATACAACATTGCGATTGTTTGTACAGAAAAAATAGCAATATGTTCATCAGTCAAACGATATCTTTGAGTAAACACTACTTTCTCAATCTCATTTATTGTGTGTTCAGAATCTTGAATCAAATCATCTAATTCTCTAAAAAAGTTCTGTAACTCTCTATTCATTTCTAAAAATCTCTTGAGCACGTTGTAAGCGTCTCTTTACTCGGCTTCTGCTACTTGAAGCACTCCCAGATAGTCGTTTAAATTCATCATCCGACCGTAGACTTTCTATTTTATCTTTTAGTTTTTCTAAGTCAGTTGAATAATACTCTATGTTTTCTGAAACTCCTATCATAATCCCTTCAAATAAAGCAGGAACAAAAAGATTACGGTCATTTCTAAATAAATTAAAGTCCTTAATTTTTGATAGTAAGTCTACTGTGTTATTAAATATTTCTCTATATTGATTACTTTCAAAATTTCCACTAGCCACAGTTTCTTGCATAAATTTATCAAGAAAGTTTTGTGTACTCAAATTTATTTTTGAAACATTATTATAGAATGCAATAAACCTCAATACTAGTTCTTGATCATATAACTGTTGAATCTTAGGCTCGCTCAAATTAGTTAATGTTTTGAATTCTGGATTTTGACTTAACTCTTCAATCAATTCATTTAAGGTCGGATCAATACCGCGGTAGATAGCATTCCTAATTTCTTGAGGAGTCAATTTAGTTCCACCAGAATTTAATCTTTTAAAAAGTTCATACTTCATTGAAGTATTACTTTTCCCTCTTAAAATCTCTACACGACAGACAGAGCGTTTAATATTAAGAGAAAACTTTTTAGGTAGTGTCTCTGAATTGAAACCTTCTAACTCCTTAATTAGATCTCCTGATTCTAATTCCCAATTATTCATATTAGAAACAATATCTTCCGCTACATCAGATTCTTCTTCAGGCAACTCTAAATCTTGTTTTAGTCTACCAAAAAAGCTTAATATGGTAGAAACTCTCTGTAAACCATCTACCAGTTCCCAAACTCCATCTTCGTCCTCTGCAACAAAAATAGGAGGAATTGGAATTCCCATTAAAATAGATTCAATCAAGGAAGTTTTTTGTGAATTTGTCCATCTAAACAGTCTCTGATACTCTGGTCTAATAATCAATTCTTCTTGCTCATATAGATTCATAATTTCTCCAAAAGAAATATCCATTCTGTCTGCAGAAAGTTTTTTTCTTTCATCCGAAATTTGCTGTTCTAATAAAGCGATTTTTTCCGCTAAGTGTTCCATATTATTTTTACTCCCTACTCTTATTGTGTAACTTGCTTGTGTCTCTCCCCAAACTCCCTCACTTTATCCGGCTCATCACTAAACACCGTGATGTGTCCCATTTTGCGGTTGTGCTTGGCTTCTAGTTTACCATAAAGGTGGAGGTGGGCGCTAGGGTTGGCGCGGACATAGGCTTGGGCTTTTTCCATGTGTTGCCCGAGGACATTGAGCATGACAGCCGGTGCATGCAGGTGAATGTCGGGCAGGGGTGCTCCAAGCACGCCTAGGATATGGGTGTCGAATTGCGAAAAGTCGCAGGCTTCAATGGAATAGTGCCCTGAGTTGTGAGGGCGCGGTGCGATTTCGTTAACGATGATAGCATCATCTGTCGCAAACATTTCCACACAGAGGGTGCCTGACAGATTCAGCTGTTTGGCGATTTGCACCGCCATGGTCTGTGCCTGAGTGCTCAATTCATCCGAAATACGGGCCGGAACAATGGTTTTAGAGAGAATATTGTTGCGGTGGATATTTTCCTGAACGGGAAAGACCGTCACGTCTGTCCCGTTTCCTGATACAATGACGGAAATTTCCAGATTGAAATTGACAAATTCTTCCAGAACACAGTCTGCTGTGTCCGCTAACTGACAGGCGTCAGCCAGATTTTCCTCAGACCTGATGACTACCTGACCATGCCCATCGTAGCCGCCTGTCGCGGTTTTGAGGACATAATTTTTAGACAGATCAAGACCGTCCAAATCGCTGCTGGAGTGAACCACCTTGTAGGGTGCCACAGGGACATTTGCCTTGTTAGAGAGGAAGTCTTTTTCAAAAATTCGGTTTTGGGAAATGCGGAGTAAATCTGTGCCTTGAGGCAGCTGACCGTCCTTGACAACAGCGTCAAGGGCGTCTGCATCAACATTTTCAAATTCATAGGTCAAGACATCGCAGCGTACCGCCAGCTGACGCAGAGCGTCCACGTCATCGTAGGGTGCCGCAATAACCTCTGCTACCCGAGAAGCTGGGCAATCCGCTGCGGGATCTAAGGCAATGACCTTATGTCCCATATAAATAGCAGAAATAGCCATCATCTGCCCCAGCTGACCGCCGCCGATAATTCCTATGGTCTTAGTTGAGCTCATCAGTCGACTCCTCGGCGATTCTGCCCTGTTCTTTGTGGAAATCAGAAAGCAGCTGAGTGATTTTTTCATCCTCAACCGAGAGAATTCGCAGAGCTGTCAGAGCAGCGTTGGTCGCTCCCGCTTCACCAATGGCCATGGTCGCAACAGGCACACCGCCCGGCATCTGAACGATGGAATAAAGGGAATCAAGGCCGCTCAAAGCGCGTGATTTGACCGGCACACCGATGACCGGCAGCGTTGTTTTGGCTGCCACCATCCCCGGCAGATGGGCTGCACCGCCGGCACCTGCAATGATGACTTTAATGCCGCGGTCTCTAGCTTCTTCGGCGTGTTTGAACATAAGATCCGGTGTGCGGTGGGCTGAGACAACTTTCTTCTCATAAGCCACGCCGAACTGATCTAAAACTTCTGCGGTTTTTTGCATGGTAGCCCAGTCGGATTTGGACCCCATGATAATAGAAATAATTGGTTGCATTTCTTCTCCTTTTTCAAGCCTGTCTTAAGCTGTGAGGTCGTCGTGAGCTTCCTTGCGTGAGTTGCTACGCTTTTCTTCTCGTCTTTTTAAAAGTCGAGGAAAAGTAAGCAACTCATCTGAGAAATCTCCTTGACTAAGTTTGTAGCCTAAAGTCTACAAACTTCCCTAAAATACCACAGCGGCGACAGGCTTGGTTTCATTGCGACCTTCGGTCGCTTAGCTGCGCTAAACTTTAGTCTTTAATGGCTTTGCTGCCGATATCGTGGCGATAGAAGAGTCCGTCTGTGTTTTGTTTGGCGAGTTCCTTGTAAATTTTGTCCTGACAAGCTTTGACCGTGTCTGCTGTGGTAACAAGCATGTAGACACGTCCGCCGTTTGACAAGAGCAGCTCGCCATTTTCCGAAAACTTAGCCCCTGCATAATAAGTGATGATATCGCCGTCGGTCTTAGCTGGCAGCTCCACACCCTTATCATAGGCTAAGGGATAGCCATTTGATGCGACAACCACGCCCAGGGTCACTCCCTTATCCAGCCAAGTCATGTGCGGCTCTCTGCCCTCCAAAATATCCGTGATGTTCTGCGCAAAATCAGACATCAAACGCGGCAGGATAATCTGAGTCTCAGGGTCACCAAAGCGCGCGTTAAACTCAATGACCTTGGGACCATCAACGGTCAGGATCAAACCACAGTAGAGCACGCCCAGATAAGGCCGTCCTTCTTTAATCATGCCCTCAAGCACAGGCTTGACGATGGTTTCCACCGCCGTGTCCACCACGCTTTGAGGCAGGTGCGGCACCGGTGCATAAGCCCCCATGCCCCCTGTATTAGGCCCCTTGTCGCCATCGTAGGCCCGTTTGTGATCCTGAGCTGTCGGCAGGATGTAAAATTTATCACCGTTGACCAAGGCAAAGAGGGAAAACTCCTCACCGTCCAGAAACTCTTCGATAACCACACGCGCACCCGAATCACCAAACTTATTGTCCAAAAGCATCTCGCGCGCCGCTTCTACAGCCTGCTCCACAGTTTCTGCCACGACGACACCCTTGCCCAGTGCTAAACCATCAGCCTTGACGACGATTGGTGCGCCCTGCTTTTCGATATAAGCCTTGGCTTCTTCAAAGTCGGTAAATGTGCCATAGGCTGCTGTCGGAATATCGTATTTGACCATGATTTCCTTGGCAAAATCTTTCGACCACTCCAGCTCCGCCGCTGCCTTAGTCGGGCCAAAGGCTTTGAGTCCAGCTTGGTTAAAATCATCAACGATGCCAGCTGCCAACGCATCATCAGGGCCAATAAAAGTCCAGGCAATGTCATTGCTCTTTGCAAAATCAATCAAAGCAGAATGTTCGGAAATTCCAATATTAACCAAATCCAACCCATCAAGGGTCATGCCATCATTGCCGGGCGCCACAAAGACCTGCTCAACCTGCGGAGACTCCAACAACTTCCTCGCAATCGCATGCTCACGACCGCCAGAACCAACAACCAAAAGTTTCATAGCTAAGATACCTCAATATAAAGAAAACGTCTGGAAAAATTTCCAAAAACTGAGTTTATTCCGTGAAATACAGATATTTCACGAATTATATAGGATTATTATAACATATTTGTTCGTTATTACGAAATAATCGTAATGGAATAAGCGTAAAAAGAATAAGATTAGTAAAGTTTATAACGAAAAATGACTGAGTCAATTATTAGAAAAAATCTCCACGGAACACCCTAATGTTATTAAAAATTAATAATCACTAGCATTTTCTTTTTTAACACCTATGTTATAATGAACAATTAAAAAAGGGGGAATGAGATTGAAAATTTTTACAAATAACCAAGCTGATAAAGTGAAACGAATAACTCAATTTATAAAAGATAATCGGGGAGATCTCACTTACTTGTCATCAATATCTTTAATCAATGCTCTCTGTGCTTTTATAACTCATTTCACGCAGCTTCATTTAATCTTTGCTGCTATTTTTATAGCTACTCTTACTATTCTGCGATGCTTTCTACTTTTAAGGTTCTTTTCAAAAGGTCATGAGGTTAAAATCAAGAAGATAGATCTGCTGTGGATAATTCCTATTTATTTGATTAACTTTGGAGGATTAACACTGATAGAATTTAGCTTACTTTATCAGTTTAAGTTAATAAATCTAATATTTGCATTTATCTTCTCCGGTCTCAATCTAAGTACTTTTTATCTTAGTAAATGGTTTATTAGCAGCAATCCTTGGGTACACATCCTTACAGATATTCTAACAACTCCACTGTTATATTTATTAACAGCATGGTTTCAAAAAATACCAAACCTAATAATAGTTATCTGTGTTTTTGGTTTACTTGGGTTAAGATATCTCTTCATTATCAGACTATATAGCAAGAAATTATCACTTTTGATAAATGAAAATTCTTATATCGTTAGTGAAACTTTTTCATTTTTCGTTTATTTCGCTACTCTTGCTAATATTGATCAAATCTTAAATCATTCTTTAATAACGGTAAACGGAGCATTAGAGGTTTTCTCTTATCTTTTCTTTTATGTGTCTTTACTCTATATAAAAATTTTGTCCTATAAAATCTATGTTCTTTCAAAGAAAGAGGCAAGTGCTTTTATGATCTTCGGATTCAGCTATTTTATAACTATTGTAATAATTGCTGCTATTCTTCTCTATTTCCAAAACGATGGTGGTTTAGATCTTCTGATGTGGATAGTTTCTGTAATTAGTCCTACTTTTTTACAAGGTATCTTTAGCGTACAAGAATTTAGACTAAAACGAACAATTCAACCTTCTGCAAAGTTTAAATTTATGGTTTATGGGTTTAATATTACATTGTTTTTGACCCTGTTATTATTGAACTTACTGATCAAGTGGGGAAAACACCATTCTATTCCTATTATAGATGCGCAGTATCCTTATCATTTTATTGACTATAGAAATATGATACTCTTTTGCAGCATGATAGGAGTTGTAGTCAGTTTTATCATAACTGAATCTTTATCTAAATATTTTACTAATCCTAAGAATGATTTTTCCACTGTAAAACCTCCGAAACGTAGAATTCCACAAAGAGTTCATAAAAAGAAGTAATACTAAAAAGCATCAGTTCAGACTAACTGGTGCTTTTAGATCGTTTCTGATTAAAAAAGAATATATAACGGATATGTCCGGTTACTCAATAATTGGAATATACCATATCACTAAAAATAATATTTGCCAAGATATAATCAGTATAGACTCAAGCCTTTTGAAGCAGCTTGTGAACCTCAATAAATTCCTGCGCAATGACCTTGAAGCTTTCTGCGCTCATGAGCTGGTCTTCTGCATGCATCAAAATCAGTTTGAGATTGACTTGCTCATTGCTTGCTTCCTGTTGGATGAGACCTGCATGAGCATGGTGGCCTTCGTTGAAGTTCTTGTCTCCTTCTTTTAGTAAGGCTTCTGCTTGTTCAAAGTTACCTGTCTTAGCTTCTTGAATGGCTTCGATATAGCAAGATCTGGCAGCTCCTACTGCAGCGATAATTTGAAATGAAACTAGCTCGATTCCTTCCATTCTTTCCCTCGCTTCTAATCTCCCAGCAATTCTTTGACATGCTTGACAACTTTTTCACCATTCATGGTTCCGTAAGCCTGAATATCAATGGCTTCTACCGGTTTATCCGGAAACATGCTTTTAACTTTATTCAGATTAAAACGAATTTGCGGACCAAGCAAGATAACATCCGCATCCTGTCCTTTTTCGTCAACGGTTGATACTGGATGGGCATCTACTTCCATGTCATAATTGATACTTGCTGCGTAGTCACGCATTTTATTCATCAAGAGTGATGTTGACATGCCTGCAGCACAGACTAACAATACTTTTCTCATTTTTCTACCTCTTTCTTTACCTTAAGCTGCTTGTTCTTCTTTGTAAGCTTGATTGTCTGCAATCTTGAAGAATGGATACCAGATAAAGAGCTGAACAATAATGATGACAATAACCATCAGACCTAAACGCCACCCGCCCGAAATAAAAGGACCGATAAAAGGCGGCATGACCCAAGGAAGCTGAACCGTCGGGTTAAAAGACGCCCCTGCTCCCAAGAACTGAACAGCAATATAACCTATGGTTCCCCCAATCAAACCCGTTACAATCATTGGAATGAAGAAAATTGGATTGAGCATGATTGGCATACCGAAAATCATCGGTTCGTTGATGTTAAACATATTGGGAACAGCAGCGACATTTCTAAGGGCCTTGTAACGTTCTGATTTTGCGGTAAACATAACAAAAGCCAACGATAAGGTATTTCCGGTACCGCCAATATAGCAAGCAGTATACATCAAAGCAAAAGTCAAATGAGGCAATTGGGCCGAAGGCGTGCCAGACATGAAGGCTTCAATATTTTTTGTATTAGCGGCCATGATAATGGGCAGATAAACACTGAGCAGCGGAGCCGGATGGATTCCAAAGAACCAGCAGAAATTCAAGAAAGTCATAAAGAGAATCATTGAAATTGGTGACGAACCAAAGAGCATGACCGGTTTGGCGACTGTTGAATTAACCAATTCGAAGATATTGCCATAAGATGTTACACCAACAAGGTATCTTAAAACAAATACTCCTGTAAAAAGAATCATGGCAACAAAGGTCGGACTCAGTGATTCAGACACATTCGGCGGAACAGAGGAAGGCAGTTTCAGCTTGATGCCTTTTTTCATTAATTTGGTATAAGAGATTGCTATTAAGAGGGCAATGATCATACCAACAAAAATTCCGTTGCTGCCAAGATAAGTCGTTGAGATAGCAGCTGTGCTTTTCTTACCGACAGTCACTGTTTGAGGCATAAGAACAATAAAAGCTGCAATGGCCAATAAAGCTGTCGTAATCCCGCTTTCTCCTTCGTTTTTACCATAGTGATAAGCAACTGCAGGTGTAATATAAATAGCCAGCAGACTCGATGTAGCTGATACTAAATCAAGCATATGCTGAAGCATGCCCGTATGAGTTAGAAAGTCCTGCAAGGCTGGTATTGGCAAGTTTGCAATGACAGCAAAAGCAGCGACACCAAGCGTAATAGGCAGAGTCGTCATCATCCCTGCAGTCAAGGCAGAAATAATTTTACTCTCACTTAATTTCTGAGCAAAAGGTCCCATAACCCTTTCAAGACCTGATTGCATTGAATCCATAAATGACATCCTTTATCCTCCTTCTTAATTTAGATCTGTACCGTTTGACTGAATAACCTTTTGATACCAATAAAAACTGTCTTTGCGGCGGCGTTCCAGACTTCCTTGACCGGTATCATCGCGGTCAACATAAATCATGCCGTAACGTTTTCGCATTTCACCCGTACCTGCGCTGACTAGGTCAATGCAGCCCCAAGGCGTATATCCCATCAACTCAACGCCATCCTTATTAATAGCGTCAGACATAGCTTCAATGTGCCCTCTCATATAGGCAATACGGTAATCATCGTGAATGCTGCCGTCCTCTTCTATCTTATCTTCATAGCCAAGGCCATTTTCTACTACCCAAAGAGGCAGCTCATAACGCTCCCAAAGTGTATTTAGAGCAATCCGCAGACCAATTGGGTCAATCTGCCAACCCCAAGCATTGGCCTCAAGATAAGGGTTTTTAACGCCCATGGTAAAATTTCCTGCTTGATTAGCAGCCTTGCTAGTACTTGCCACATGAGTTGAATAGTAAGAAAATCCAATGAAGCTTACTGTCCCGTCCGCCAAGAGTTCCAAGTCGCCATCTTCCATCTCAACACGAACTCCTTTGCGTTCGTATTCTTTTAACTGATAAGCGGGATACTTCCCTCGGCACTGAACATCACTGTAAAAATGCGCCCAGTGTGAACCTTCCATAACAGCCAACTGGTCTTTGGGATTACAGGTTTCGCCATAAGTGACACCATAAGCCAGCATCATTCCAACCTTAGCATTTGGCGACAGCTCTCTTGCCAGCTGAACAGCGCGTGCGCTGGCAATAAATTGGTGGTGGGCTGCCTGCGCTTTACTTTGTTCATCTGACTTGATAAGACCGCCGCCCATGTAGGGTGCCATCGCCATCAGATTGATTTCATTGAAAGTCAGCCAATACTTGACCTTGTCTTTATACTCTGTAAAAAGAACACGGCAAAGCTTGATATAGAAATCAACGACACGACGATTCAGCCAACCGCCGTATGTATTGGTCAAATTAAGCGGTGTTTCGTAGTGAGATATTGTCACCAGAGGTTCAATCTTGTATTTATGGCATTCATCAAAAACAGCATGGTAAAAATCAATTCCTGCTTGGTTAGGTTTCTCGTCATCCCCATTTGGGAAGATTCGTGCCCAGTTAATAGATAAACGGAAGCACTTGAAGCCCATTTCAGCAAACAGAGCAATGTCTTCCTTATAATGATGATAAAAATCTGTCGCAATGTGTGACGGGTAATATTCACCATCAACAACATCCAAAACGGCACCCTCCGGCACTTCCATAGCTGCGCCGAATCCCATACCGGTCGAACCTGTTTCACCCGTTTGAGGGTTGCGCCAGGTCACTCGTCTTGCGACTGTATGACTGCCATTGGTTAAAACATCGCTGGTATTAAGGCCTTTCCCATCTTCACGATAGCCGCCTTCGTATTGGTTGGCCGCTGTTGCACCTCCCCATAGGAAATGAACAGGGAACTGTGTTTTTGCCATTGTCCCTTCCTCCAATCTCTTTATGTCTATAGTATAGCGCTTTCATTTTTTAAAATAACTCACTTCTTTAACATAAAAAAGGCGGTGATTGATTTTTTTAGTATCAACCACCGCCTTTTTTTCGCTATCCAAGAGTTAATCTTTATTGCTTAAAAGTACTATAATATCACTATATAATATTATGGAGGTAATCGTATGACTGCAACAAAAGAAGCTGTAAAACTGGCCAAAGAGATGAACAGGCTCTTCCAAGAATCAGATGACAAAAGAGATAAAAATTTACCCCAAATTATTCCTGAAGTCCAGCGTTTTAATGACATTCCTTACGGACCGATTGACAAATGGCATCTTCTTGATATTTACCGCCCCAGTAATGCCAAAAGAAAACTGCCAATTATCCTCAATATCCACGGTGGAGGCTGGGTTTACGGCACTAAGGAAACCTACCAGTTTTACGGCATGAGCTTAGCCAAAAAAGACTTTGCTTTTGTCAATATTAATTATCGGTTGGCGCCGGCAGTTGAATTTCCAAGCAGCCTTGACGATATCAATCGTGCAGTTCATTGGATATCAAAACACGCTGAAGATTATGATTTGGATTTGGATAATGTTTTTTTAGTTGGTGACAGTGCTGGAGGACAGATGGCTCTGCAATATATCACGATTCTTATCAATGACCGGTATAGAAAGCTCTTTCACTATGATAAACCACAACTTACTGTCAGAGCTGCTGCCATAAATTGCGGAGGTACTTTCCTTTATTTACCTGGCGCTATAGCTGGGGCTCCTGAAGCTTATTTTACGCAAGAAGTTCAAGAAAGATACGCTGAACATTTAACTACCGAAAAATACTTAAACATCAATTGCCCGCCCTTATTTATCATGACCGCTACTAATGATTTTCTTCGAGATGACTCCGTCAGACTAGACGGCTTTCTCATGGGAAAGGAAATTGAGCATGAATTTCATCTTTATGGGACACCGGATAATCCTAAAGGCCATGTTTTTCACTGTGATATTAGAGATGAAATGGCCCAGCAGTGTAATGAAGATGAACTTCACTTTTTTAGAAAACACATTGTTAGATAAGTTAAAAAGATCTCCTTTCATAGCGAGATCTTTTTACATTTAATCTGTCAAATACAAAAGTGTATAAAGAGCGCCAAATAGATTAGCATCATTACCAAAGGTTGCCGGTACAATGGCAATCTGAGGAAGATTCATTTTTAAAACCGGATTGCCGTTTACAAACTCATGGTACTGATTGCGGATTTCATCCAGAACAATGGGCTGGGCACTGATACCGCCACCAATGGCATAGGTAGTCAAATCAAAGAAGGATTGCAAATTTAAAATCAGATAAGCAATGTTACGGCAATAAGCCTGAAAAATCGGAAAAATCTTCTCATTTTTAGCATTGATAGCTTCAAAAGCAGCCAATCCGTCTGCCAGATTGGGCTCTCCAAGTTCCCTATTAACATCCTTAATCATATTAACAGCGGAACCCAGCACTCCTGTCATCTTGTTAAAGTCCGGCCGGCTGGCATCAAGTACCGATAAACTAAGTTCTCCTGCCTGAAAGTGCGGGCCAAGACGCAATTTCCCATCTAGGATGATCCCGCCGCCAACGCCTGTCCCGAGGACAATAACCGCTGCGTCTTTGACATCTTTTAAACTTCCAAGCCATAATTCCGCAAGTGCTGCAGCTTTAGCGTCATTTTGAACACCAACTGTTAATCCATATTTCTTACCAATAACCTGCTTAAAGCAAACACCGTCCAAATAAGTCAGAGCACCGCCAAAATAAACCGTTCCCGCATTCGTATCAACTTTTCCCGGAACACTAAAAGCTACTCCCTTTAGATCAGTGGATTGATAATGTTCAATAATCTTAAAAATTTCTTCCCAAAACTGTTCAAGGCAATCATGCGGAGTGTCTGCTTTACCAGTCTCATACACTTTCCCAGTGCCGTCCATAAGGGCATATTTGATATTAGTTCCGCCTACATCAATCGTTAAATATTTTTTCATAACAGAAGAACCTCCTTCTTATGTTAGTATAGCAGGACGCAGCACAAAAGATGGTGCATTTGATTAACCATTTTTCGGCGCTTATTGATGTGCTTGCTTTTTTATTTTTCGGGAACTTTGGCCATAAATTCTCTGTAAGGCTCTGTCCATGGTTCGCAAGCCGCTAAAGCCACATTGAAGAGCTATCTCAGTTGCGGTTTTCTGAGTTTCACTGAGCATTTTTTTAGCCTCTTTAGCACGGATATAGTTTATGTATTGAAAGACCGTTACCCCCATTTGTCTTTTGAAAAATCGGGACAGATGCTCTTTGGATAAAAAACAAAAATTAGCAATATCTTCTAAACTGATAGCAGCTTGAAAATGTTCTTCAATATAAGTTTTGATTTCCTGAAGACGTTCTTTGTCTTTAGCATCCTGGCGGCTGTTGACATTTATCGTGCGCTTTTCTAAAAATTTTTCCAGCAAAATCTGTAAAATCTCAAAAAGAATTATAGTTTTACTCAGATTATCATCACTATGATGAAGATCCACAATTTGATTCAGTTTCTTTTGCAGCTGCAAATAAGCTTTTTTCTGAGTATATGAAAATTCTTCAGGCTGATTAATTTTAAAATAATAATCTCCAATATCATGCTTGTAATTTTTAATCAGCTGATAAGGAAAAATAACGGTTAAAGCTTTCTGCTCTATATCAGGATATTTGAATACCCGAATGCTGTGCAGATCCATAGTATTAGTTACTAAAATAGTGCCGGCAGAAGTCGTGTAAGACTGGCCGTCAATGAAAAAATTAGCAATATGCCCGCTGATGGTATAACTGATTTCAATTGATGAATGCCAATGAGGTTCGATATAACTCGCCGTATTCCCTTCGTGTAAATAAATCCAGGCTGGCAAATGATTATCGGGAGTTACCAGTTCATGCTTGTACATTAATGGACCTCCTTTGAGTCTAGTTATCATTATTATAGCAGGAATAAAGCTTAAATAACTAATTTTTTTATTGAACTTTAAACACTTAAAACAGAACAGACAGCAGATATATTATCAGCGTTTTTTACAGCATTTTCTAGCAACAGTTAAAATCGGATTGATAAATGATATCTGCTGATAAGCTGAACGTAAGATCATTGAACACCATGAAAAGTATGCGAGTCTTAAGCGCTAAGAGGTTTTTGTCCGTTAACCTGCACTCACCACCATGTCTAAAAACTCGAGCATGATTCAGGCATAAGAAAAACCCAGCCATATATGATTTCAGACCTTAGAAAAACTAAAGCTGACGCCTTACAATGCTGAGTTTTTTATGGATTAATGGTTATTAGCTAATATAGACAATCCTCCTGCAGCATCAGTGGTTCGGTTGAGGACTAATGCCATAAGAGAATTATGCCAATGGAGCCAAAAATAGTCATGTTTTTAGATTTCAGGGTAGTGATTTAAAACATACTCTTCAGCCTCCTTGCTCCAAATACCATTGGTCTGAGATAGAAGCTGTGCTAATTTTGGATCGCGGCTGCCAGCTTCGGATAAAGCCAGACGGTCAAAGTTTTTATGCGTATAAACGAGTTTCTTGCCTCCGCCGATTTCGGGCTGTGATAAGGTGGTTTCTGCTAAAGCGTTTAAGCCAAGCAGGTGTGTCACAATATTGGCAACAGAGACTTTCTTTTCTTCAATTAATTGAACAGCCTTGCGCATGTCTTCTACATTACCGCCAGATGTACCAACATAGTGTGTAAATGAATAATGGATATCATAGAAATTAATGGGGGCAAAGAAATCTTTTTTCTGCGGTCCGGCAAAGAAATTTAAACAGCCGTCTGGATTTAAAAGCTTTGAAGCCTCCGTGATTAATTGCTCGGAGGGCACTAAAACAAACACATCATCAAAACCTTCGCCGCCAATGGTTTCTTTTAAAACTTGAGCCTGATTTTCCATTTCTTCTGTGTTTATAAAAATCAGTTTTGTCTTATCGGTACTTTGATAAAGTTCCTGAGCACGATCAAGCTTATCTTGATTGATATCCGTTACAATTAAGGTTTTAGGAACACGCGGGCCATGCAAAGCGTAGTCAATGGCAAGAAGTCCCATCGGCCCTGTTCCCCCTAAAATAATCATATTGCCCTTTCCTTTAATCCCCATTTTATGGTTGTAGCTTCCTTCGACCAGATGATAGTTGGCTTCAAAAGCTCCAATAACACACGACAGGGGTTCAACTAGAGAACCTTCAAAGTATGTGTCTCCTTCATATATGATTAAACAGCCTTGTTCCATGACATCTTTATCAAGAATAATATAAGTCGCATCACCGCCTGTATAAGGATAGGAATACCCCGGACAGTCTGGCCGGTCCGGCAATTGTAAATTGGCCTGAACAACGTAACGCTGGCCTTTCTTGAATTTATCCTGCCATTTCTTGCCGACTTCAATCAATTCGCCGCAAAACTCATGACCAATGATGATAGGATTGCTGGCTAAATCTCCCGGAGTTTTTTTGTGATTTTCTCCTTGATTTGCCAGCTTCCAAGACGACATGCAAATGCTGTCTGTAACGACTGAAGCTAAAATTTCATCATCCTTAATTTCTGGGAGCTCAAATTCTTCTAATCGTAAATCTCTTTTCCCATATAATCGTACTGCTTTTGTTTTCATTTTTTCCCCCTTTTATACTTTTAAGACAAGATTCCTAAAGCATAGCCTAAAATACCTACTGCAAATAAAGCAAAGATCAATACAATAGGACTGACTTTTTTTCTGAGAAAATACATCATGATAAAGGTCAATGCTAAAGGCAGCAGTCCCGGAACAAGCTGATCCAAAATATTTTGAACGGTCGTTGCCACTTCTTTGCCGTTCTTACCGGCTGCCTTGTAAGCAACAAGCGAAACATTGATACTGGTCCATTTTGTTACCAAAACGCCCATGATGAACAATCCTAAAATCGTTGCTGCTTCTGTTAATTTCGGCAGAATGTTCCCCGATAGATTTTTGACAATGCCCAAGCCTTGTTTGTAGCCGTAGGTCAGGCCATACCATTTAATAGCCAGCCGTACTATATTAAAGGCAAGGAAAAAGGTCAAGGGTCCTAATATTTGTCCTGTCAGGGCCATTGAAGCTCCAATTGCGGCTGTTACAGGACGCAAAGTTCCCCAAATCAAGGGATCCCCAACGCCGCATAAAGGTCCCATTAGACCAATTTTCAGACTGCTGATTGTACCATCATCTAAATCCGAACCATTGGCCCGCGCTTCTTCCATGGCCATCGTCACACCGATAACAGGGCCGCATACGGCAGGAGTGACGTTGAAAAAAGTCAGGTGTCTTTTCAAGGCTGCCGATTGTTCCTCTTTTGTTTTATATAATCTTTTAATACTGGGAATCATATCTACACAAAAGGCCAAAGCGTGTATCCGTTCATAATTAAAGGAAGCTTGCTGGAAATTTGAATAGATAAACGTTTTAAACATATCTTGTTTGCTTATTTTTTTATCCGCTGTTATTTTGCCATTAGCCATATCTATACCCTCCTTATTCCTAGTCTTCCAATTCGTCGTCAGCTAAAACGGTACTGTCTGCCACTTGTGAAGGGGCTGCTTTTGCAAAATTAGGATTTAATTGAACATAGATGATGGCAATAATTAATCCCAATATCCCAAATGACAATAGACTGAGATCCAAATAGCCGCCTAAAACAAATCCTGCAAAAAAGAAGGGTGCTAAATATTTAATGTACATCATATTTAGTACCATGGCATAGCCGACGACAACAATCATACCTCCGGCAACTGCCAAGCCTCCTGTGATAACTTCCGGAATAGCATCCAGCATCCTCGTAACAGCACGCGCATCAACAAAAATTGCTACCAAGGTCGCCGGAATAGCAACACGCATGGCCTGAAAAACTAAGGCAAAGAAATGCAGAAATATAATTTTACCGAAATTAGCTTTCTCAGCTTCCTTATCAGCGATATGCTGTATGGCAACCGTAATGGTTCTGACCAAAACCGTTAAAACTTGACCGGCAACCGCAACTGGCAAGGCAATCGCAATTCCTTTTTGAATATCCTGATGCCCCACAATGACTAAAATGGTTGAAATAACACTGGCTAGAGCTGAGTCTGGTGACTGAGCTGCTCCAATATTCATCCATCCTAAAGCAATTAACTCAAGAGTGCCACCTAAAATAATTCCTGTAGTGATATCTCCTAAAATAAGACCTGTGACTGTACAAGCAATTAGTGGTCTGTGAGTCTGAAACTCGTCCAAAACACTTCCCATACCTGTTACACTTGACCAAATAAATATTAAAATAATTTGTAAAATTGACAGTTCCATTTCATGACCTCTTTTCTTTACGGCTTAACCGACCTCCAATTCATTGAGCAAAGCCTCAAAATCCTTAGGAGAATCTGTAGCAACCACCCTGCAGTCAAGTTTTACACCCAGCCTAATCAGCTCACGGAAGGCCTCAATATCTTCTTTGGAGACTGAAATCGCCTTAGTCACCTGTACTCGCCCTTCCTTAAACTGCATTCCGCCAATATTAATCGTTTGAATCGGAACACCTCCTTTTACTAAGTCGACAACTTCCTGAGGCTTGGTAAAAAGATAAAAGACAGTTTCGCTGTCATATTTGGGATTGTGATAGACTTTGATTGCTTTTTCTATCGATACCACATTGACTTTTATTCCAGGCGGAGCTGCTTGTTTAACCAAAGTACGCCGTATCTCATCGTTAGCAACTTCATCACTTGGAATAATAATGCGCTCTGCCTTGGCTTCTTTAGCCCAGACAGTAGCTACCTGCCCATGGATTAAACGATCATCAATCCTAGCTAATTTAATCTTCATGACAATTCCTCCTTTTCATCAAATTGGATATTTTTATCAAAAACTTTAACTGCCTCCTTAGCCAATATCGGAAGGGAAGCTGCGACATCCTTAAGTTCTTTATCTGTTTCAGCTGCTATTTCTAACACTAGCGGTAAAGACATGCCAGAGACAACCTCGGCATCGAGCTCTGGATGATGCAATACAACAGAACAGCTGGCATTATAAGGAGTTCCGCCAAACAGATCTGCAAAAATCAAAGCTGGTTTGTTAAGCGCTTTCATTTTAGTGTAGATTTTTTGAGACAGGCTTTCCAGCCCATCAGAAATTTCAAAATTAATGGCGTGTAGATTTGGCAGCTCTCCAAAAAGCATCTCAACAGAATTTTTCATCTCAGCAGCTAAATAGCCATGAGCCACTAATATTATTTGAACCATTCACTCCTCCTCTTTCTAACCACGTGTTTTACCGCCTGCCACATTTGTGGTAATTCCTGTGATGTAGCTTGAGCGATCAGAAATGTAGTAAGCCACCAAGTCAGCTACTTCTTTTAATTTCCCGCTGCGGCCTAGCGGTATGGTTCCCACGGATGAGTAGCCGGCACGAATCTCCTCCGCTGTTTTTCCTCTCGTATAGCCAAGAGCCTCCTCATAGGCGGGCGTTCTAAGGCCGGTTGCTTCCATGATGCCAGGAGCTATACCAACAACACGGACATTGTATTTACCAAGCTCCTTGGCCCATGAACGCGTATAGCTATAGACAGCAGCCTTAGTTGCTGCATAAGCGCTCTGACCTTCAGAACCCTCAAGTCCTGCTTCTGATGCCATATTGATAATAACGCCATCTTTTTTATCAACTAAAATGCGGCCGACAGTCTGACTGACAAGGTAGAGACCTTTTTGATTGATACTGGTAATCTTATCGAAAACAGCATCGTCCAGCTCGTATTTCCCATGAGGATCTTTAGAATCAACTAAGAGCCGCGGAATGTTGATACCAGCATTATTGACTAGAGCATCAATCGTGCCAAAATGCTCAGCCGTTGCCGCAACAGCAGCTTCTACTTGTTCTCGTGAAGTCACATCAACTTGCTGAAAGAACAGATTGGGGTGGCTTTCACTGCTATCAGCAAGATCAAAGTTAGCGACATTGACACCCAATTCTAAAAGTTCATCTACAACAGCCTTGCCAATGCCTGACGAACCCCCAGTGACCACAGCAGTTTTCCCGGAAATATTTAACCAGTCATTCATTTATGGACTCCTTTCACATATGTGATTATATTACAACATTTGTTACAGACATAGTGTAACGCTTATAATTCTAAAAGTCAATACGATTTTCACATTTTTTAAAATTTTTATAACATTTGTGATTTTAGGGTATAAAAAATAAGACTACCAATCATAGCCTTATGACACAATTATAGGCGGTCTAAAATTTCTTGAGCGGTCTCTTCGCTGGTTACCAAAACATTGATATAGCGCCCTCTCAGTGCACCAATTATTGCCGAAACTTTTTCACTGGATTCAGCCACTCCAATGCGATAGGCACATTTTCTTAATTTTGATAAGGTAATCCCAATAATGCGCTCATCCAGCTCACTTTCAATGTGATCTCCTTCGATATTATAAAATCGTGAAACAACATCACCGACAACGTCCTGTTTTTTGATCATTTCAATAATTGACTCACCATAAAAATCCTGCCAGGCTTTGTTTTGATTTAGAAGAATACTGCCAATCCCTGTAACAGTTACGTCTAAATTTCCCCAAAGGCTGATTAGCTCTTTATTGAAATCATTTTTTAAGAGTTCTTTTGCCAGCAGTTTTGTTTCTGGAATGGCCGGTGAATCAATGAGCAGAGCCCGGCCGTTTAATTTTTTAGCTGCTTGATAGGTGATGGTATTGACATGATAGTCGCTGGTCAATTTCCCTGAAGGACCGCCAATCATGGGCACACAAACAACATTTGATAAGTTTAGCGTAGGCATATGGTTGACAACTGCTGACAGCGTTTCTCCCCATGAAAAGCCAATTGTCATATTATCATGGAGCAAGGTTTCTAAATATTTGCCCAAAGCCTGAGCCAATAAAATATTTTTTTGAGCCTTGGTCATATCCGCAGAAGTTGAAACAACAATTGCTTTATGCAGACCAAAAGTAGATTCTAATTTTTTTTCAATATTATAATTTCCGGCAGTGTCATAATTTATTGTAATTTCAACAATTCCCTCCTCTCTAGATTGTTTCAGCAAACGGCTGATCGTTGTCCGGTGAATTCCAAGTTCCTTTGAAATCTGACTTTGTGTTTTATTTTCTAAATAATATTTTTCCGCAATTTTGACAAGCAATTGTTTTTGATTAAGCATTCTGTTTTGGTACCTGTTCTATTTATCTTTCCTGATAGTATTTTAGCATAAAAGCTGATTATTGCAATTGTTGCTGTTTTTTCACCATTGTGATGGCAATTTTTTAGGTCTCTTGGTATATCATATTATTTTTTTAATGACTAATCTCTTTTTTCTGATATACTAAAGAAAAGGAGGCGCTTATGATGACAAAAGAACACTACAACTGGGCAACGCTGGGGACAGGCGTTATTGCCAATGAATTGGCACAGGCTTTGGAGACACAGGGCAGAAAACTCTATTCTGTTGCTAACCGAACGCATGAAAAAGGGATTGCTTTTGCCCAAAAATATGAGATTGAAAAAGTCTACGACAAAATTGATGATGTTTTTGAGGATCCAGAAGTTGATATTATCTACATTTCCACTCCTCACAATACGCATATCAATTTTTTGCGCAAGGCTTTAACGAACGGTAAGCATGTGCTCTGTGAAAAGTCCATTACCCTCAACTCTGAGGAGCTGGCTGAGGCAATTCAGCTGGCTGAAGAAAACCAGGTTGTTTTGGCAGAAGCCATGACGATTTTTCACATGCCCATTTACCGTAAATTAGCAGATATTGTGAATTCCGGTCAGCTGGGCGAACTTAAACTTATCCAGATGAACTTTGGCAGTTATAAAGATTATGACATGACTAACCGCTTTTTCAGCCGTAATTTGGCGGGCGGCGCTTTGTTGGATATCGGTGTTTATGCGCTGTCCTTTGTCCGCTGGTTTATGGCTTCAAGTCCGAAGCAGATCGCTTCACAGGTTAAGCTGGCACCAACCGGTGTGGATGAACAAGCAGGAATCCTTCTGACCAATGATGAAGGCCAGATGGCGACAATTACCCTCAGTCTGCACGCCAAGCAGCCTAAACGCGGAACGATCGCTTACGACAAGGGTTATATCGAACTTTATGAATATCCGCGCGGACAAAAAGCTGTTATTACCTATACCGAGGACGGGCATCAGGAGGTGATCGAGGCTGGAGATACCGCTCAGGCTCTTGTCTATGAAGTGGCTGATATGGAAAAAGCTGTCGCAGGCAGCGAAAATACCATGCATCTGGATTACACGCAGGACGTCATGGACATCATGACTCAGCTGCGCAGAGAATGGGGAATTACTTATCCGGAAGAAGAATAGATTTATCAATTTTAAAGCATAGAAAAAACTCCTCTCACAGTAGGCAGTGAATAGTTGCTTTTCACTGGCCGCTTATAAGAGGAGCTTTTTTAGAAGTATCACCGTTGAATGATTCTAAGGTGTTTATACAAGCTTGCTAATTAGTTATTAAACGATACGTGGACGTGATCCATGTGGTTGGCCGTATCGCTGCCGCGGTCAGGCATTTGGTTCCAAGTATTGGCAGCGCCGTAGACGTTATCGGTCGGTCCATAGAATTTTTGCTGATAAATCACATAAGAAATATTATTTTCCGCCATGGTTGAAGTAGCATAGTCAGCAACTTGCTTACCAAGATTGGTATCATCGTAAACCATAACATCAACAGCATTGCCTGTACCATGGTCGCCGCTGTCTCCTTCACGGACACCGCCGATATCAGTAACACCATAAGTACTTGCTACCTTGTTCGCAAAATTTGCTGCTGACGGCTGAAGACCTGTGGTATCAACACTTGTTTGTGTTTGCTCTGCTGTTTCTGTCGCTGTTGAAGTTTGAGCAGATGAGGTATCCGTCGTCGCTGCTTGGCTGGCAGCTGGTGCCTCTGTTTGCGCCGGCGCGGCTGAATTAGCTGTGTCTGCAGCGTTTGTTTGTGCGGTAGGTGCAGGTGCTGAGGCAGATTCTGCAGCGGTTGTTTGAGCTGCAGTTGGTGCGACCGGTGTATCTGTCTGAGCCGGTGTGGACTGAACCGCAGGCTGCTCTGCACTGACTGGCGCTGAACTTGCAGCAGGCTGAGCTGAGCTTGCTTGTTCTGTCGGTACGGTTGTTTCAGCAGCCGGTGCTTGGTATGCCGCCGGAGTTTCGACAGCATCCAGAGATGTTGTGGTCTCTCCGACAGTTACTTCATTGGTTGAAAAATTAACCGATGCTGACTGCCCTGAAACTGCGCTGTTATCTGCACCTTCAATGGTCATGCCTGTGACATTGTGCTGAGCATCATAGCTTGCTGTGATAGTAGTTCCCGGGAAAATCAGATTGATATTGGCAATTTGATTGACCTTGGCTAAAACATTGACATCAACAGACATAGCATCTGCGATGGTACTGAGGGTATCTCCGTATTGAACGGTATAAGTGGTTTGGTTGCCTTGACTGACTAAGTCTGTTTTGACTTCTTCTACTGTGCGCGGTGCCCAGTTTGCTGCCTTATCGTCAGCTTTTGCTTCAAAAGCTGCAAAAAGTGATAAAGCGAGTGTTGAGGCTAATAGCATTTTTTGATTGAATTTCATGTTATAGTCCCTTTCGTTTTTTGAGATAATCCTATCCTAACATAGTTTTTTTCAAATGCCTCCTCATCGGCTCACCTTAACAGAACTATCTTACGGCTGTAACATCCTGTCGCATTTGTCATATAAAATGCATTGTTCTGAATAAATTTTTTCCGAACAATTTTAACTGTTATCTTCTAGGATTTCTGTCTTTAGCAGCTCAGACTGTATTTGATGGGCAAGCAAAGACAGCAAAACAACCCAACAAAAGTTGGGTTGTTTTTAGGAGATTTATGAAAAAGAAAAGTTTTGGGAATCCTATTGCTAGGATGACTATAGTATACGAGCGCTAGCTTAAGCTGTCCTTAAAATTTTCTTGCAGAAAGCTTAAAGTAAAATCAAAAGATATCTTACGCAGATTAATTCTCTAGATCATCTCACGAAGTAATCACAAATATAGTCTTTTCCTGATAGGCTTGGATAGTTTACATCATACTTTTCTTTTACTAATTCACAGTAACCATTTGCATCTACAGAATACTCTTGGTAAATTTTTTCATCAGCGGTAGTGGTATAATATATTTTCAATAACGGAGGGACGTGAGTGAATGTTTCTTTTGCATTTTTATTGTTGTTTGACAAATAAGCAAAAATGGCATCTTGATGTTCTTTTGATACGACGTATATTTTTTGGTTCTCGCTTAACTTTGGGATAGCTACATAGCTTCCCTGATTGCCAAATTGGATTTGAAGATCAAATACAGGACGATTGTTTTGAATTTCAAAGGATAGGGCTTTATCCATCTTACCCTCCTCAGAATAAAAATTTTTAAAGGAACGTACCGCCAGTTTTTTGCTGTTTTCTTTGCGGTGAATCAATCCAAACCAATATTTATCTTGATAATAAATAGGGCAGCCGGGTTTGATATCCTGATAATCGTATTCTAAAAACAGCTTGGGCCGCTGCCCTTTGAGATTTTTTTCATTTTCCAGATAGAGCTGGAAATGAATAACAACCAATGAAATCACAATGCCTGTCATCGCACCATAGAAGCTTAACCAATCCCCTAAGTTGGTATTCAATAAGCTGGAAATGGATGATAAGATGATTGAAAATAGCGGCCCAGAAACAACAATCAATGCAACAAGCAGCAATAAAACCTTACTATTTTTCCTAAAGTATTTTAACATAACGAATCTCCTCCCACCTCCGCACAGTTGATTAGGTTGGCCGCTATCACTTGCGCAGCAAGGGATAAGGACCACCAATCAACCACTGCGCCAATCTGGTAAATCTGGAATAACGCCAAAGAGTCTGGACTTTTGCCCCAGACTCGTCTTTTTATTATCAGTGTCTAAAATGCCTTACTCCCGTAAACACCATGGCAATGCCATATTTGTCAGCTGCTTCGATGACTTCTTGGTCACGGACGGAGCCGCCGGGTTGGACAATAGCCTTGATACCTGCGGCTGCGATTTCTTCGACATTATCAGCAAATGGGAAGAAGGCATCAGAAGCAAGAACAGCACCGTCAAGGCGGTCTTTAGCTTGGTCGATAGCGATACGAACAGATGCTACACGGTTGGTCTGACCAGGTCCGACACCGAGGGTCATGTGGTCATTAGCAATCAGGATACCGTTTGATTTCACGTACTTGATGGCTTTCCAGGCAAACTCAAGCGCCACTTGCTCACGCGCATCTGGTTGGCGCTTGGTTACAACTTCCCAATCGGCCGGATTTTCCTTGATGACGTCTTGATTTTGCACTAACATACCGCCGACTACGCCGGTGTATTCTTTTTCCACTTCGCTCTCTGCTTGGGCATCAAAGGGCAGCTCCAAGATGCGCAGGTTTTTCTTTTTGGTTGTGAGGATAGCCAGCGCTTCGTCTGAGTATGAAGGCGCAATGATAATTTCTAAGAAAATGCTGTGCATTTTTTCTGCGGTAGCTGCATCCACCTCACGGTTGAGAACGACAATACCGCCAAAAATCGAAACAGAATCCGCAGCGTAAGCATTGTCCCAAGCCCCTTCGATCGTGTCGGCCTGACCGATACCGCAAGGGTTCATGTGCTTGAGAGCAACGACCGTTGGCTTGTTGGTAAAGTCGCGAATAATGTGAATGGCCGCATCAGCATCACGAATGTTATTGAAGGAAAGTTCCTTACCATTGAGCTGTTTAGCTGACGCGATGGAATAATCCGTTGGAATAGCTGACTGATAGAAATCCGCATTCTGCTGCGGGTTTTCGCCATAGCGCATGGGCTGTTTGAGGTCATAAGTGAGGGTTAGTTTCTCAGGTTTTGTCTCTCCAACTTGCGCTGTGAAGTAATCCGCAATCAAAGCATCGTAAGCTGCCGTATGGCGGTAAACCTTAGCCGCCAAGCGCTGACGAGTTGCATAAGCTGTCTCGCCATCTGCTTTGAGTTCGTCAAGCACCACCGCATAATCAGCCGGATCCACGACAACCGTCACACTGGCATGGTTTTTCGCTGCTGAACGAAGCATTGATGGTCCGCCAATATCAATGTTTTCAACCGCATCAGCATAGGTCACATCAGGCTTCAAAATCGTTTCCCTGAAAGGATAGAGGTTGACCACCACAAGGTCAATGAGTTCAATCTTGTTATCTTTGGCAGCCTGCAAATGGCTGTCTAAATCACGGCGAGCCAAAAGCCCACCGTGGATATTTGGATGAAGAGTCTTGACACGGCCATCCATCATCTCAGGAAAACCTGTCACATCGTCAATGGCGATCGTTGCTACCCCTGCATTGTCAAGGGCAGTTTTCGTCCCACCGGTTGAGATAATCTCCCAACCAAGGGCTGTCAATTCTTGGGCAAAGTCTACAATGCCTGCTTTGTCAGATACACTGATCAGTGCACGTTTAATCATCAATTTTTCCTTTCTTTTTGATGTTTCTCTTAGGTGGTGCGGACGGAAGCAACTCCCTACGGGATTTCATTCCTAACTTTTGAGCCAAAGTCTCAAAAGTTCCGAGACGATTAATAAAACATTAATCGTCTGTTCACCACGGCAAGAAACATCGGTTAGGCGACCTGCTATGCTAGTTAGCAGCTGTCTGTTGCCATCGGGCGATGTCTTCGGCTGAAATCCTCATAATCAACGCCTTCTCTATTTCCTCCCCACTCCCAAACTCTCCAGCACTTGAGGATAAAGCTGGTACTCGTTTTCGTGAATGCGGGCTTCAAAGGTTTCGATAGTATCGTCAGCTAGTCGCGGCACTCGGACTTGCTTGATGACTTGTCCGGTGTCAACACCTGAGTCTACCCAATGGATGGTCACGCCGGATTGATCAACACCCGCCTGCCAAGCATCTTCGATACCGTGAGCACCTGGAAATTCCGGCAGATAAGCTGGGTGGATATTGATAATGCGCCCCTCATAGGCTGAAAGCAGCGTCGGTCCAACAATCTTCATATAGCCAGCCAGCACTACCAGATCAATGGCATGTTTGCTAAGGAGGTCAATGATAGCTGCTTCATAATCTTCTTTGCAGTCAAATTCCTTCAGTTCAAAGGCATAACTCTTCACACCCAGATTTTTAGCGCGCTCCAGTACATAAGCATCTCTGTGATCCGCAAAAACAAAGGCTACTGGAAATTGCTCAGCGATGACTTGGAAATTAGATCCGTTGCCGGAAGCAAAGACTGCGATTTTTTTTGCCATTATCTTATCACCACACTAGCGCCCGCTTTTTCCACGATACGGCCGAGCTCATACACTGGCTCATCCAAGAGTTCTTTGACACGCGCCACGTTTTCCGGGCTGACGGCCAGCATGAGACCAATCCCCATGTTAAAGATTTCAAACATTTCTTCATGCTTGATATTGCCGTATTTTTCAAGAGCCTTGAAAATCGGCAAAACCGGAACCTTATCTTCCTCGATTTCAGCAGCCAAATTATCCGCAAACATCCGCGGCACATTTTCGACAAAGCCGCCGCCCGTGATATGAGCAATCCCATTAACCAAGCCTTCTTTAACCAAAGGCAGGACTGCTTTGACGTAAATCCGAGTTGGTTCAAGCAGGACATCTTTGAGTTTTTTGCCCTCTAATTCCGGCAGCACTTCTTCACCGGTATAGTCTGCAAAGACACGGCGAACCAAGGAGTAACCATTTGAATGAATACCGCTTGAAGCCAGTCCCAGCAGGACATCACCTGCTTTGACCTTTGAACCGTCAATAATTTGTGATTTCTCAGCAATTCCAACAGCAAAACCGGCTAAATCGTAATCGTCCTCGCCGTACATGCCGGGCATTTCAGCCGTCTCACCGCCGATAAGGGCAGCACCGGCCTGTACACAGCCTTCTGCCACACCAGCCACCACCTGTTCTAATTTGGCAGGCTCATTTTTGCCGGTTGCCACATAATCAAGGAAGTAAAGCGGTTCGGCCCCTGCAGCGATGATGTCATTGACACACATAGCCACACAGTCCTGCCCAATCGTGTCGTGTTTATCGTACTTGATAGCAAGCATGAGCTTGGTTCCGACACCGTCTGTGCCTGAGATAAGAACAGGCTCTTTAACATCGGTTGCTGTCAAATCAAACATGCCGCCAAAGCCGCCCAGTGCTCCCATAACACCCAGACGCTCCGTGCGAGCCACGTGTTTTTTGATCCGTTCAACAACTTCATAGCCCGCTTCAACATCAACACCAGATTTTGCATAAGCATTTTTTTCTGTCATAATCGTTACCTTTTCATTTGTATTGCTTGTATAAAAAAGTCCTCTGCTTTTTAAAACATGCCAAAAGCTACTTCACTTCATCAATAAAGAAACTTGTTTTTTCCTTTAAACTCTTAAGATAGGCTTTTTCATAGTCATAGAGCGGTGTCGGATACTTACCGTCGAAATAAGCCACACAGAGTCCTCCATTTGGTGCATCTGTTTCAAGTCCGATAGACTCAATCAAGCCATCAATAGACAAATAAGTTAGACTGTCTGCACCAATAATCTGCCGAATTTCATCAACGGTATGGTTAGCCGCAATCAATTCGCGGCGGCTCTGAATGTCAATACCGTAAAAACAAGGGTACTTAAGCGGCGGACTGGCAATGGCAACATGAACCTCAGCTGCACCGGCATCCCGCAGCAGCTGGACAATACGGCGGCTGGTCGTCCCGCGGACAATGGAATCATCCACCATAACCACGCGCTTGCCTTTGACAATGCTGGACACGGCCGACAGCTTCATACGAACCCCCTGCTCGCGCAATTCCTGCGTCGGCTGAATAAAGGTTCGCTGAGTGTATTGATTTTTAATCAGACCCATTTCATTTGGCAAACCCGATTCTTCGGAAAATCCGCTGGCAGCTGAAAGCGAGGAGTTGGGGACCCCAACGACAATATCTGCTTCATGTGCAAATTCCTGAGCCAAACGCCGGCCGGTATTTTTCCGAGCGGTATGCACATTAACCCCGTGAATAACAGAGTCAGGACGTGAGAAATAGATATATTCCATGGAGCAGATGGACAGCTGAGTCTCATCTGTGTAACTGTCATAATGAACCCCGGATTCATCAATAACGGCAATCTCTCCCGGTTTTAAATCACGCAGCCACTTGGCACCAATAACTTCAAAGGCGCAGGTCTCGCTGGAAACCACAATCGCTCCGTTAGCCGTCTGACCAATGGAAAGCGGTCTGAAACCATTGGGATCCAGAGCGGCAATGATTTTATCTTCCAGCATAAGCAGGTAAGCAAAGCCGCCTTTTACCTGATTGAGAGCTTCTTTCACCTTATCAACAAAGTCAGTCTTGTGACTGCGGCGGATCAAATGGGCTAGAATTTCTGTGTCCGATGATGATGAAAAAATAGCTCCATCTTGCTCCAATTCCCTTTTCAGCGTTTTGGTGTTGGTCAGATTGCCATTATGAGCCAGACCAAAAGCCATGTCATAGAATTTGAAATGAAAGGGCTGGATATTATCAATCGAAGCTTCTCCCGCAGTTGCATAGCGAACATGCCCAATCGCTGCCTGCCCTGTCAGTTTTTCTAAATCGGCCGGATCTTTAAACACCTCTGATACCAGACCTGTGTCACGGTGACGCAGGAGCTTGCCGTGATTATTGGATAGAATACCGGCTCCCTCCTGCCCGCGGTGCTGTAAACTGTGAAGCCCAAAATAGGTCACTTGTGCAGCTTGAGGATGGCCCCAAATACCGAACAATCCACATTCTTCATTAAGAGATTTTATTTCGTATGTCATTTTTGCATATACCTTTTATTTTTTAAACCTTTCCTTAGGCAGCACGGATGAAAGGTAAAACAGTCCGCCGGACTGTTTTAGAAATCCATGGAAAGTCAGTCTTAACATAGCAAAATTTCTGAGGAAGTAAAACACAAATCGTAATTTTGCACTTTCGCTTTCTTTGCTGAGACCAAAAGCAGCTTTTTCAGAGTTTGTTTTCGCTCACTCCGTCAGTCTTATTTTCCTGTAAAATATTTCACTGCACTTTCAAAGAGTTTTTGGTCTTTGCTGCCTGGAATATTTTGGAAAAGACCGTCTTCATAGCGTTCTGAGTGCCCCATCTTACCAATAATCTGACCGTTTTTGCTCATAATGCCTTCAATAGCATGGACAGAGCCGTTAGGATTATATTTTGAATCCATGCTCGGCTGGCCGGTAAAGTCAACGTATTGGCTCCAAATCTGGCCATTGTCGCGAAGCTCTGCAAATTCTTCTGCCGTCACAACAAACTTCCCTTCACCATGTGACACTGCAATAGCATGGATATCACCAACTTCAACACCTGCCAGCCACGGCGAATTGGTATTGGCAATGCGTGTTTCAACCATTTTAGCCACGTGTTGGTTGGCATCATTATAAAAGAGGGTCGGACTTGTCTCACTTGCATTGTCGAAATTGCCATACGGCAGCAGGCCAGATTTAACCAGAGCCTGGAAACCGTTACAAATACCGATGATCAGACCGCCGCGATCAATAAAACGATCAATAGCAGAACGAACTTTTTGATTGAGCAGGATATTCACAATAAACTTGGCTGAACCATCCGGCTCATCAGCCGCAGAGAAGCCGCCGGCAAAGAAAATGATATTAGCCTTATCAATATTGTCAGCCATGATGTCAACAGACTGGGCAATGGCTGCTTCATCCAAGGTCACAAAAGGAACCAGATTAACCTTTGCTCCTGCCTGTTCAAAGGCCTTAGCCGAGTCGTACTCAGAATTGGTGCCCGGAAAGACGGGAATATATACTAAAGGCTCAGCCACGTTTTCTTTTGCCTTAATAACAGTATCAGAAATAACCTCCGGTACCTCTTTCAGCGCTGCGCTTTGTTCAAATTCGGTCGGATAAACATCTTCCAACCTGCCTTCAAAAGCCACTAAAAGAGCCGATCCGTCAAGGACTGTGCCATTGACAGTCAGATTAAAATCAGGGCTGGTTTGGCCGATTTTCACAGCTTCTGAAATATCTTCAGAGCTGGTAAAGAGAAAGCCGCCCAATTGTGCTGTCAAGATACTGTCAAGTTTGTCAAACTCAACTTCGGCACCAATATGGTTGCCAAAACTCATAAGCGCAAGGCTTTCTGCTACACCGCCGTATTTCACAGCGGCAGCGGCCGTCAGCTTATATTTACTTTGAATGCTTGACAGGGTTGTCAAGTTAGCTTTAATAGCTGCAAAATCGATTTCCTCAGCAAGCGCCTGCCCCGGAAGATAGTAGATTGTCTCTCCGGCTTGTTTGAATTCCGGCGAAAGCACATGATCAACATCTGCCGTAGTCACCCCAAAGGCAACCAATGTCGGCGGCACTGTCAGGTCTTCAAAAGTACCAGACATCGAATCCTTACCGCCAATGGACGGCAGACCCAGCTGAGCTTGGGCTTCAATAGAACCCAGCAGAGCTGCTACCGGCTGACCGAAGCGCTCTGCTTGCTTATCCATGCGCTGGAAATATTCCTGATAAGAAAAGCGGGCACGAGACCAATTTGCCCCTGTTGCAGCCAAGCGAGCTGTCGCTTCAATAACGGCATAAGCAGCACCGTGATAAGGTGACCACTCTGCAATGTAAGGGTTATAACCTTGCGCCATGACAGAAGCTGTCTTAGTAATACCGTTTTGAACGGGCAGCTTTTGCACAGAACTTTCTGTCGGAGTGATTTGGTAACGCCCGCCCAGCGGATGATTTACCGTTGAACGGCCGACTGAGGAGTCAAAAATGGTCTGCAGACCCTTTTGACTGGCATGATTGAGATCCGAAAGAACAGCTAAAGTATCTTGTTCAAGGGTTTCTGCTGAAGTTACTCGCTCTTCAGGCAATTTGACGCCGCTGTCAACGACACTGGCATCAACAACCACGCGCACCCCATTCGTATCAAGGAAGGAGCGCTCAATATCAACAATAGTCTCGCCGTTCCAAGTCATGACCAGATTTGGTTTTTCCGTCACAGTTGCAACGGCAACCGCAGCAATATTTTCTTTGGCACATTCTGCCATAAACTGTTCAGCATCTTCAGGCCGAACCACAACAGACATTCGTTCTTGGGATTCAGAAATAGCAATTTCCGTACCATTAAGACCAGCGTATTTCAGAGGCACCTTGTCCAAGTCAATTTCCAGACCGTCAGCCAATTCGCCAATAGCAACACAAACACCGCCGGCACCAAAGTCATTGGATTTCTTAATCAGGGTTGTCACCTCAGGATTGCGGAACAAGCGCTGAATCTTACGCTCTTCAATAGCATTTCCCTTTTGTACTTCCGCACCTGCTGTCTCTACAGATTCGACCGTTTGAACTTTAGAAGAGCCAGTCGCACCGCCAATACCATCACGTCCGGTTTTGCCCCCTAACAGTATGACAACATCACCGGCTACAGGTTTTTCACGAACGACGTTTTCTTTTGGCGCAGCACCTACAACAGCACCGAGTTCCATTCGTTTAGCCACAAAGCCCGGATGGAAATATTCCTTGACATAAGTTGTTGCCAGACCAATTTGATTGCCATAAGAAGAATAGCCGTGCGCTGCTGTTTTGGAAATAACCTGCTGCGGAAGCTTTCCTTGACGCGTCTCTGCTACCGGCTTTGTAATATCTCCCGCTCCTGAAATTCTCATGGCCTGATAAACATAAGAACGTCCGGACAGCGGGTCACGGATAGCACCGCCAATACAGGTTGCCGCACCGCCAAAAGGCTCGATTTCGGTTGGATGATTATGGGTTTCATTTTTAAACATCAAGAGCCAAGGCTCTTTGACACCGTCAACATCCACTTCAATCTCAACTGAACAAGCGTTGATTTCATCAGACACTTCCATATCATCGAGACGCCCGTTTGCGCGCTCATAGCGGCCAAAAATAGTTGCCATATCCATCAGTGTCTGCGGTTTGTCATCACGTCCTAATTCATGGCGCATGGCAAGATATTTATCATAGGTTGCCTGCAGCTGTGATTGGAATTGCGACGCTGAGAAATCGATAGATTTCAGCTCTGTCTCAAATGTCGTATGCCGGCAGTGATCCGACCAGTAAGTGTCTAATACCTTGAGCTCTGTCTCCGTCGGTACCCGGCCCAGCTGTTTAAAGTAATCTTGGATAAAAAGCAGATCATCCACTTCCATAGCCAAGCCTTGCTCAGCCTTGTAAGCAACAAAATCTTCCGCCTTATAAGTACTAAAGAAATCAAGCTTTGGTATGGTTTTATCAGAACTGGAAAATTCCTGCGGCTGAATTCCCGCTCGTATATCCTTGAAACGTGAATCAACCGGATTCAGCAAGTAATTTTTGATTGCTTCCAATTCGGCTGCTTCAACCGTCTGATTCACCAAATACAGCTGAGCTGTATTAACCCGCACATCATCAGCTGCACCAAGCAGAAACAGCGCTTCCTGAGAACTGGCCGCACGCTGGTCAAACTGACCGGGAAGCGCCTCAATAGCAAAGTAAGCAGAGCTATCAAGAGCCTCAGCTACTTGCTCTTTTGACAAAATATCATCAGTTACCTGTTCCGAAAAGAGGTGTTTCTCAGCCCTATCTAAAAGTTCCTCAGATAAATTAAAAACATCATAAACCTGTACAATCCGCAAATCTGACAGTGTCTTTAACTGTAAATTATGGCTCAGCTCCTTTGCCAAAGATTCTGATTTAACGCGAAATGCCGGCTTTTTTTCAACAAAAATACGTTTATCCATACTTTTCTACTTGATTCCCTTCAATCTCTCTAAAACGACCGTATAGACATCTGTCAGCTCACCCAGCCCGCGGCGGAAGACATCTTTATCCATGTGATGGCCTTGTGCATCCCAGAGGCGGCAGTTATCCGGTGAAAATTCATCCGCTAAAATAATATTACCATCCTTGTCTTTGCCAAATTCCAATTTAAAATCAATCAGTTTTAGATCGATTTGCTGGAACCAGTCGGACAGCAGCTCATTGATGCGGCGCGTCTCTGCCTTGATATAAGAAATGTCTTCATCATCAGCAGCCCCCAGAAATTTGACATGTTCATCATTGATAAAAGGATCATCCAAGTCATCATTCTTATAGTAAAATTCTACAATCGGCTCATCCAGTTTAATGCCCTCTTCAACGCCAAAACGTTTGGAAAAAGACCCCGCTGTATAGTTGCGAAGCACCACCTCAAGCGGAATGATATCAACTTTTTTATTTAACTGCTCCGTGTCTGAAATTTTCTCAATAAAGTGGGTGGCAATTCCTGCCGCATTTAATTTTTCAAAAATTAAAGACGAAATCTGATTATTTAACTGTCCCTTACCTGCGATCTGCTCTTTTTTAACCCCGTTAAAAGCAGTTGCCTGGTCCTTGTACTGTGCAATAATCACATTTTCGTCTTCCGTTGCAAAAATATCCTTGGCCTTACCCGAATAAATAAGTTCTCTGGTCATTAAATCGTTCGCCTTTCCTATGTTCTCCCTTAGATTTTAACACACGAAAGCCCATAATTCAAGATTTAACAAACTTTGTTACATAATAAAAATAAAATCGTTCGCATATAACGAACGATTTTATTTTTTAAATCTTTGATCAAGATAATCTGTCAATTCTCCCATCGTTTGGATATCTTCTACATCCTCATCAGGAATATCCAGATTAAATTCATCTTCCAAGGTAATGATAAACTCCACGAGAGCAATCGAATCGACTCCCAAATCATCCTGAAAAGCGGTCGCTTTGGTCACCTCTAATGTCTCATCGTGCAGCTGTTCTTTAATCAGAGCAGAAAGCTTTGCAAAAATCTCGCTGTTAGTCATGCTGATCCCCCTCTTTAGAAAATTCTCCCACTAATTGACCGACGACATCAGTCTCAAGCATTGTGCGAATCTGTTTTACCGTGTAATAAACAGACTTGGCGTCACTTGAGCCATGGCACTTAACAACCGGTGCCTTAAGCCCGAAAAGTACTGCCCCGCCGGCACCTGAATAATCTAAATTATTTTTCAAATCATAAAGACTGTTTTTCAGTAAAAGGGCTCCTAATTTTGCTCTAAGGCCGCCTTTTTTAATAGACGTTTTCAGCTGCCCCATAATACCGAGTGCTGTGCCTTCAATAGCTTTCAGGACTGCGTTTCCCGTGAAACCATCAGCAACAACAACATCAGCAGCACCGTTCATTAAATCACGCGCTTCAATATTTCCGATAAAGTTAAGCGACTGATCCGCTGATAAAAGGTCAAAAGTCTCCTTGCGCAGCGAATCTCCCTTAGTCGACTCAGTTCCGTTATTGAGCAGGCCGATGCGCGGATTAGCAATGCCGCGGACATTTTGCGCATAAAAAGACCCTAAAATAGCGTATTGATGCAGATGGCGGGCTGTATTTTCAGCGTTGGCCCCCAGATCAAGCATATCAAATCCCTGGCCATTAACTGTTGGAAGAGTGGACATGAGACCCGGACGGTCAATATTTTTAATACGGCCGACAACAAAAAGACCGGCTGCAAGCAGGGCTCCTGTATTTCCTGCAGAAAGCACAGCGTCAGCTTTGCCGTCTTTAACTGCCTGCGCTCCTAAAATCATAGAGGCCTTTTTTTTCTTGCGGACAGCTTTAGCTGGCTCATCATCCGAATCAATCTTTTCATCCGTATGAATAACGGTGACGCGCTCATTTGTCTGAAGGTAGGGCGTAATCTTTGTTTCATCTCCATAGAGCTGAATTTCAATATCCGAAAACTCTGTTAAGGCTTGATTAACCCCTTCAATAATAGCCTGAGGAGCATTATCTCCCCCCATAGCATCAACTGCAATTTTTTTCATTCTGATTTCCTTTTTTTACAATTATCCTTAATTATACCATGAACAAAAGGACTTTAAACGTTACAAAAAAATGACAAATCTGTCTGAGCGTAGACACTGAGCCAGATTGTCACCCATTAGCTAGTCATCATTTTTCATCACGCTGCCCCAATTATCCAAATCATCAATAAATTTTTTGCTTTTTAAATGAAGTCCCACATAGTCTTCGTAAAGACCATCAATAAATGTCCGAAGCTTCTTTTTCATATCGGCTTTGACAGAAATGGTTTGCAGATCTTCAAAACGAAGAGACTGAAAACGATCCAGCAAATAAGGCACATTGGGATCTAAATGGCTGCGATGGTCATCTTTCTCATAATGTTCAGGGCACAGCAATCCCGAATAGCGGTGGGAAAAATCAAAAGCCAGCCCTACACGATGGCAAATACAGCATTCATGAAAATTGAGCTGAACGCCAAAACGTTCCAGAATCTGAATTTCAAAGATACTTGTCAGGATCTCATAATCAAGTCCCTCATTCATCAACTCCAGTGTCTTAACCAAGAAGGCAAAAAGACTGGCATCAAAACTGGCATCCGGAATAGCGGCGTCCGCCAAAGCAACAAGGTAGCTGGCATAGGCTAATTTATAGATATCAGTATTAATCTCCTTAAAAAGAGAGACTTCCTTATAATCCTCTATATAAGAAAGTCCTGTGTCATTAATCTTTAAGATGAAATTAGCCACCGTCAGCGGCTCAATAACCGAAGACAGTCGTGAATTACCGGCATGACGTACAAAAAACATGTGCTTGCCTGAACTTTCCGTAAAAATTTTGACTAATTTATCATTCTCACGAAAATGACGATTGTAAAGCACCAAACCTCTGGTTTCCTTAGTCTGCATACTGCTCCATAAATTCTTTCAAGCGTTTCATAGCTTCCTTAATCGTTTCCATGCTGGCTGCATAAGAAATTCTGACATAGCCTTCGCCGTATTTGCCAAAAGCAACACCTGGAATAAAGGCTACTGCCTTTTCTCTGGCAAAATCCTGCAAAAATTTAAAGGAGTCCTGACCTTCAGCAACCGGAATTTTAGCAAAGATATAGAAAGCGCCGTCAGGTTTAATTATTTTAAAGCCCATTTCTTCCATTTTTTCAATGAGATAGTCCCTACGCTTGATGTATTCTGCTTTCATTGGCAAAGCATCATTTTTACCATTTACCAAAGCTTCGATAGCTGCATACTGAACACTGGTAGTCGCTGCAGTAACCAAATACTGGTGGCTCTTAATTAACTGCGCTGTTAAAAGAGCCGGAGCAAAAATCAAACCCAAACGCCAGCCGGTCATTGCATGCGACTTGGACAGACCGGATATCAGAATCGTCTGTTCCGGTAAATATTCCGCAATGGAAACGTGTGCTTCATCGGTATAAGTTAATTCCGCATAAACTTCATCACTGATGACAAAAATATTATATTTTTTAAGAACCGCAGCCAAATCCTTTATTTGCTGACGCGAATAGGTGACACCCGTTGGATTTGTAGGATAGTTAAGAATAACTGCTTTTAGCGCCGATCCTTCGGCTACAATGGCTTTTTCAAGCATTTCAGGTGTCAGTACAAAGTCATTGGCTCTGGTATCAATTTCCACAACATCTCCCCCGACCAAATTGACAATCGGTTCATAGCCGGGATAAGCAGGTGCCGGCAAAAGAACCTTATCACCAGGTTCTATAACAGCTGTCAGAGTAGCTGACAGAGCTTCAGTGGCACCAATAGTAACTAAAATTTCATTATCCGGATTGTAGTTTAGATGATATTTTTCTTTAACAAAAGCACTGGCTGCCTGCCTCAATTCCAAAAGCCCTGCCATACCCGTATAGTGACTTTTATCAGCATCAATGGCCTTCTTGGCAGCTTCCTTGATATGTTCTGGTGTTGTAAAATCCGGTTCACCCAAAGTTAATTTCAAAATCCCCGGAATATCTGAAATCGACTGATCAAACTGCCGAATCATAGAAACTTCAATTCGGTCCAAATTCTTATTAAAACGTGTACTCAAATCCATAAAAACACCTCTTACAAATATATTATCATTATTATACACCAAAAAATCTGCTTTTTCACCCCATAAAAAAATCGCTAAACAGCGATTCTTCTTTTATTGTGGATAAGTAAATTCAAACAAAGGCGAGAGCGGCCGTTTTTCGTGTACACGAATAATAGCTTCTGAAATGAGGTCTGCAATCGAAATTTGCTCAATCTTATCAATCAAACGTTCCTGTGGTAAATCAATCGTATCTAAAACAACCAGCTTTTCAATCGCAGAATTCTGAATATTATCTAAAGCAGGGCCTGACAGTACCGGATGGGTGCAGGAAGCATACACCGCTGTTGCCCCAGCTTCGGCAAGAGCATCTGCAGCATGGGCAATGGTTCCCGCCGTATCTATCATATCATCAATTAAAATGCAGGTTTTTCCCGAAACATGCCCAATAATATTCATCACTTCGCTGGTATTCATTTTATTGACATTCCGCCGCTTATCAATAATCGCAATCGGCGTTTGGAGGAATTGAGCCAGCTTGCGGGCACGCGTTACACCGCCATGGTCAGGGCTGACAACGACATAGTCACTGCCGCACATGCCGCGGCGGACAAAGTAGTCAGCAATCAAAGGGGCTCCCATCAAGTGATCAACTGGTATATCAAAAAATCCTTGGATTTGCGCAGCATGCAAGTCAACTGTCAGCAAACGGTCAACTCCTGCTACTGCAAGCATATTGGCAACTAATTTGGAGGTAATTGGTTCACGGGCACGTGCTTTTCGATCTTGACGGGCATAACCGTAATAAGGCATCACAACACTGACTGTTTCAGCACTGGCACGTTTAAGAGCATCCACCATAATTAAGATTTCCATTAAATGGTAATTGACAGGTGAACTGGTTGACTGCAAAATAAAAACATGCTTCCCGCGAATAGATTCTTCAATGTTAACCTGAATTTCCCCATCAGAAAACTGACGGACAGTTGATTTTCCAAGACTGATTCCAATTGTCTTGGCTACTTTTTCTGCTAATTCTTTGTTTGAAGACAGGGCAAACAATTTTAAATTAGAATACGACATAATTCCTCCAAAGTTTTAATCCCTTACCATTTTAACGTTTTTACCGTAATTTTTCAATTAGATTTACGAGGATATTTTGACAAAAAATAAAAAGATAAGACGCATCTTATCTTTTTGGCTCTTTGTCAACTATAGTGGGTGATGAAAAGCTAAGTTCTGGAGAGAACCCAGTTGGTTCTCTCTTTTTTGCTGTTCAAGATAAGATAAATCCGTTTCTTGAAGTTAGGGAAATTACGATAACCAAACCCTTGACGCTTGATATCTTTGATAAGCTTGTTAGTTGCCTCGAGCTTGGCGTTTGAGTAATCTAGCTCGAGTGCGTTCGTAATATAGGGCCTGTATTTTTCAAAGGTCTTAAAAACAGTGAAAAATAGGGTGTTGACCGTCTCTTTGCAGTCGTGAATCAACTCGAAAAAGTGTTGGCTATTCTTTTCCTGGAAATGGTAGAGCAGGAGCTGATAGAGGTCATAGCAGTCGGCTAGCTCGGGCGAAAAATCCTTTATCTTCTGGATAATCTCCCTCGGAGAGAGGTGAGCACGAAAGGTGCGGTTGTAAAACAAGGTATCACTGAGCGTTCGGCTATCTTGGAGGAGAAGTTTCCAAAAGTATTTGATGGCTCTATAGGGCAAGGAGTTGCGGTCAAACTGCTTCATCATCTGGATGCGAGTGCGGTTCATGGCTCTGTTGAGGTGTTGAATGATATGGAAGCGATCTAAGATAATCGTTGCATTAGGAAATAGTCTTCTAGCTAGCGGAATATAGGCTCCGGACATATCCAAGGTAATGACCTTGACCTGTTTTCTGGCTTTCACTGAGTATTTAAGAAAGTAGTTACGGATGGTCGTTTGACGCCTGTTTTCCAGGATGGCGATAATCTCACGCGTCTTGAAATCTTGAGCGATGAAAGCCAGCTGGCCTTTTTGAAAGCTGAACTCATCCCAGGACAGGATTTCTGGCAGCTTGTCGTAGCTTTCTTTGAAGCGGAACTGATTGAGTTTTCGGTAGACAGTTGCTGTGGAAATGTGCAGTCTCCGAGCAATATCAGTCAAAGCGACTTTGTCAGTCAAGAGATCCGCCACTTTTTGGCGGACGAGGTTAGAAATCTGGCAGTTTTTCTCGACAACATCAGTCTCAGAAACGACCACTTTTTTGCAGGCTTTGCACTGAAAGCGTCGCTTCTTGAGTTTGAGAAGCGTTGGCATCCCTGCCTGCTCAAGGAGAGGAATTTTAGAAGGTCTCTGCCAGTCGTATTTGATCATTTTGCCTTGGCAATGAGGGCAAGAAGGAGCGGGATAATCAAGGGTGGCTTGCACCTCAATGTGAGATTGGTGCTGAGAAGCCAAGATTATTTTGATGTGTGGGTCTTTCATTCCGAGTAATTCTGTGGTATTCTTAAGGTGTCTCATAAGTTACTTTCTAATGATGGTTTAGGCGCTTTTCATTATAAGTCTTATGAGGCTTTTTGTGTATTCAAAAAGCTCTACAATATCCAAAGTGGCGTTACCCACTACAGATATTATAGAGCCATCTTTTTACATAGCTTTTTAGTTTGGATAGATATAGCTTACACTGCCTGGATTGAACCATCCACGGTAGTTACCGATAGATTGATTTCCAGCATAGTTAGCTTCTTGAACTTGAATTTGACCGCCTTGAACACCTGTAACATAAGCAACGTGTCCATAACCGCCATCATTCCATACTGCTACAGCGCCGGCTGTAGGTGTAGAACCAACTCTGTAGCCTGCTGCTGCTGCACTGGCTGCCCATTGGCCGCCATTACCCCAGTAATTGCCAACCCAAGGCGCTAATGATTTAACACCCCAAGTACATTGACCAACTGGATATGTGTTTGCAGAAGATGTATTGGATGCTGACGCTGCCGGTGCTGCTGTGCTTGCAGCTGGGGCAGTTTGCTGTTGTTGAGTTTGTGTTTGTGTTTGCGCAGCACTTTGGCTTTGTTGTCCGGCATTATTATTAGCTGCTGAAGCTTGAGCTGCGGACTCAGTTGTTTGTTGTGCTGCTGGAGCTGCTTGTTCTTGCGTTTCCTGTGTTTGAGCAGGTTGCGCTTGTGAAGCTTGTGCTTCATTGCTTGATTGAGCATTTGTATCAGCAGCCGGCTGTTCTTCTTGTGTTTGTTGATTTGCTGCCGCTTGCTGCTGTGCTTGGGCTGCTTGTTCTTGTAAAGCTTTAGCTTCTGCTGCTGCTTTAGCCTCAGCCGCCGCTTGAGCTGCTGCTGCCTGACGAGCTGCTTCTTCAGCTGCTGCTTTTTGAGCAACCAAAGTAGCCTTTTGATTTTGTGCAGTTGACAATTCAGCTTGCAAGTTTAATTGAGCTGCTTCCAATTGCGCTTTTTGAGTTGTCAAAGCATTTGTATTTTGAACAATTACTGCTTGGTTAGCTGCAACAGTATTAATTGCTGCTTGATTTTGTTGTTGCTTTTGTTCAACAGCTGCTTTATCCTGTTCTTGTTGTTTAAGCATTTTTTTATTTGCTGAAACAACTTCACGGATAGCTGAAACGCGGTTGATAGCATCAGAAACTGATTTTGAATTAACAATAGCGTTAACATAGCTTGTCGCTGCATTGCTCTTTTGAGCGCTGCGAGCTTGTTTTTTCAAAGATTCGTTACGTGCAACAATCTTATTTGAAAGAGTTTGAATTTCTTTCCCTAAAACAACAGACTGTGCTTCAAGTCTTTGGTTTTCAGCTTGTAATTGTGCTTGCTGAGTCTGCAGGGCACTGACTTGTCCCTGAATAGTGTTGACTTGTGTTTGCGCTGCTTGCTGTTGAGCATTTAAATTATTAATTTTAGCATCTTGCGACGCAATTTGTGAATCAAAATCATCAGCACTTACAGATGACAACACTGTCGCAGAGCTAAGTGTCACACCACTAACTAAAACTGCAGATAAAATTCTTTTTTTCATTACAAATATAACTCCTTTTTCGATAAGACTTTATTATTATATCAAAAAAAGCCGCTTTATATATTACGGCATTATTACATTTTTATTTAAAAAGCTTTAATGACGCCTTTCAAGATAGGTCTTCTCTAATAGTTTTTGCGACAAAAGAAAGGCAAGCATGTTGAAAATCAAAGACGGTGCCAGATTGTAAGTGACAAAATCATTTAAAGGATAGGCTGTTAATTGATAAAAATAGGCTATGGCAATACTGATAAAATCAAGAAAAAAAATCAGGATAAAGAAAACCAAGAAACGCGACAGGGGTCTCTCGCTGCTGATGTGCTTCCAGATCTTAATCATAACGACTGCTACCATCGGAAAGAGCAGAGTCATGATGCCAAAATTATAGATTCCTAAATAGTAAAAGTCATAAATGATTCCTAAAAGAAAGGCCAAGATAAAAACAAAATAAGGATTAAAAACAATGGTATAAAATAAGAAGAAAAGGATCAAAAGATGACTGGAGACAATAAACTGATTGTGGAACAAAGCCCGCGATAATAAGGAAAGATGACCATCCAAAAGCAAAAGAAGAAAAGCTAACAAAACAGCAAAAGGTTTATTTTTAAAGACAGACATGTTAATCACCTACCAAGGTTACATGAGAAATATCTGATAAATCAATAGCCGGTTTGACAATGATTTTTCGCGAAAGATTGATGGAATTATCTTCCTCAGAGACAACTTTGCCAACAGAAATTCCTTCTGTGCTCTGACCGTCTAAGCCGCTGGTTGTAACGGCATCTCCCTTTTGAACTTTAAGAGAGGAGGTCAGCTGTGTAATTTCAAAGGTCCCGGACTCAGAGTCGTAATGCGTTAAAATACCAAAAACATCTCCTTTTTTAGCAGCAATTTTAACAGGGATTTCATCAATATTTTTAGTATTTGAAAGTAACTTTACAGAACTTGAGCCAGCGGTTATCTGTGCAACTTTCCCAATTAAACTGCCATTGGAAAGAGCCATCATGTTTTTACTAACTCCGTCTTTTTTTCCTAAATCTATGGTTAAAACATCCAGCCAGGAAACAGGTGAGCGAACGATAACTTTAGAAGACAGAACTGTTTGATCGGGAAAGGACTTTTTAATTTTCAGCGTTTTCCTAAGAGCTGTATTTTCTTCTTTCAGCTTTTCTATTTCGCTTTTTTGCCCTTCGAATTGTTCTACCTTACGCTTTAGTGATTTATTTTCCGAATTTGCATTAAATAACCGTTTAGTGCCATCGATCAGCTGAAATGGTAAATTCAGAATTTCATCAACACTGGAAACCGCAGTATTCACCGGTTTAGACACAGATTTCATAACAATAGAATCCTGAAAAATAAAAAAAAGTCCTATTGAAATTGCCAGCAATGCCGTAACAACAAAAACAATAAAACGCGATAACCTAATTTTTTTCATTTCAACCACCCGCACACAAGCTATAAATAAAACGAGATATCAACAGATAATCTCGTTTAACTACGGAGAATGGGGGATTCGAACCCCCGCGCCAGTTTCCCGACCTAACGATTTAGCAAACCGTCCTCTTCAGCCTCTTGAGTAATTCTCCAAATATATATGGGCACGAGTGGACTCGAACCACCGACCTCACGCTTATCAGGCGTGCGCTCTAACCAGCTGAGCTACGCGCCCAAGCTACTGCTTGGCTTATTCTATAAAAGCGGGTGACGAGAATCGAACTCGCGACAACAGCTTGGAAGGCTGTAGTTTTACCACTAAACTACACCCGCTAAAATGGCGCGAGACGGAATCGAACCGCCGACACATGGAGCTTCAATCCATTGCTCTACCAACTGAGCTACCGAGCCTGACTTATTGCGGGAGCAGGATTT
>NZ_JBZFUK010000008.1:0-56489 GCF_058314495.1 Streptococcus sp. ELY_86
GAAGATTAACTAATCCACAGTGGCTTATTCCAAGTGTATCACTTGGGCTTTGGCAGTAGCTAACTGCACTAAATATAATATAAGGAGAACTTGATTTTAAAATGGAAAAGTTTTTTAAACTGAAAGAAAATAAGACCACTGTCCGTACCGAAGTGCTGGCTGGTTTTACGACTTTTTTTGCTATGAGTTACATTTTATTTGTTAACCCATCTATTTTGAGCCAGACAGGAATGCCTTCGCAAGGAGTGTTTCTGGCTACCATTATCGGATCCATTGCCGGAACCTTGATGATGGGGCTTTATGCCAATATCCCTTACGCTATGGCGCCGGGTATGGGGCTCAATGCTTTCTTCACGTATACGGTTGTTTTCTCGCTGGGTTATACTTGGCAGGAAGCCTTAGCCATGGTCTTTATCTGCGGTATCATCTCTATTATTATTACACTGACTAGGGTTCGCCGGATGATTATTGATGAAATTCCCGACAGTCTGAAAAAAGCGATCAGTGCCGGTATTGGTGTTTTCTTAACTTATATCGGTTTAAAAAACGCTGGTTTATTAAGCTTTGCCATTGATCCCGGAACTTATACGGTTTCCGGGAAGGGCGCTGCAAAGGGCCTGGCTTCAATTACAGCCAATTCTTCAGCGACACCATCGCTGGTTAACTTTAACAATCCTGCGGTTGTCGTTGCTGTTATCGGGATTATTATCACTGCCTTTTTCATTATTAAAAATATCAAGGGCGGTGTCATTTTATCTATTATTCTGACGACTGTCATTGCTATTCTGGCGGGGATTGTTGATCTGTCAGCTATTGATTTTTCGGCAAATAACCCGGCAGCAGCCGTCAAGGATTTGGGAACTATTTTTGGGGCAGCTCTTGGAAGTAAGGGCTTAGGAGCTTTGTTTTCTGATGCCGGACGTATTCCTGAAGTACTGATGACAATCTTAGCTTTTGCTTTAACTGATATCTTTGATAATGTCGGTACTTTGATTGGTACAGGTGCTAAAGCAGGCATTTTTGATGTGACAGACGAGTCTCAGTCAAATGGGCTGAAAAACAAGATGGATAAGGCTCTGTTTTCAGATATGGTAGGGACCACCGTCGGTGCCATTGCCGGAACATCAAATGTTACAACCTTTGTTGAATCTGCAGCGGGTATCGGTGCCGGAGGCCGTACAGGTCTGACAGCAGTTGTAGTAGCAGCCCTTTTTGCTGTTTCAAGTTTCTTCAGTCCTTTGCTTGCTATTGTTCCGACACAGGCAACAGCAGCCGTGCTTTTGATTGTGGGGATTATGATGCTGTCAAGTCTTAAAGACATTGAATGGTCTGATATGAGCGAAGCAATTCCAGCTTTTTTCGCGACGATTTTCATGGGTCTGGCTTACAGCATTACTCAAGGAATTGCAACCGGCTTTCTCTTCTATACATTTTCAAAAGTCATTAAAAAGGAAGCTAACGATATCCATCCGATTATTTGGATTCTTGATTTTCTTTTCATTTTGAACTTTATCAGTCTGGCAATCTTATAATCAGTTTAAAACAGGCAGTTAGGTCAGCTTGGAATATTTATTTTTTATACCAATAGAAGGAACAGGACTCTGGCGCTGACTTGGCGGAGCCTTGTCCTTCTTTTTTTGATGCTGTTTGAGCTAAACGGCAAAATCTTTCTTCTTTTTCGGAAAATAGTTGGAAGAGGTAAAACATTTTGATATAATATGTCTATGTTTTACAGCCAAGATGAAAATCAGCTTCTGGCTTTTGGTGAAAAAATCGGTCAAAAGCTTAAAGCTCAGGACGTTCTTATTTTGACAGGTGATTTAGGAGCAGGAAAAACGACTCTTACAAAGGGAATTGCCAAGGGTTTGGGTATAAAACAGATGGTTAAAAGCCCCACCTATACAATTGTTCGCGAGTATGAAGGCCGCCTTCCGCTTTATCATCTGGATGTCTATCGTATCGGCGATGACCCTGATTCTATTGATTTAGATGATTTTCTTTTTGGCGACGGCGTGACTGTCATTGAATGGGGAGAATTGCTAGATGCCGCTCTTTTTGACGATTATTTGACCGTTCGGTTAGATAAGTTAGCAGAGGGCAGGCAGCTGACCTTTATTCCGCATGGGTCACGCAGTCAAGAATTAGCAGAGGAACTTGATCATGACTGAGCAAGAGGTTATTGTTCGCGAGGTGCTGCCTGAGGATGCAGCAAGTTTGTCAGCAGCCCTGAAACAGCTGACAAGAGAGACTGATTTTATTACGCAGGATGAGGACAGCCCTCATATGAATGCCCAGGAAATGCTTGAGTTTATAGAGCAGAAAGCACAATCCTTCAATGAAATCTGTCTGGTCGCTAAGATTGCAGACAGTGTCGTAGGCGTTTTGATGGTCTCAGCTCACGGACACACCCGTATCAATCATATCGGGGAAGTTTTTCTGGCAGTTTTAAAAGACTATTGGGGTTATGGCATAGGCCAGATCCTGATGGAAGCAGCACTGGACTGGGCGAAACACAGCGCTGTCATCCGAAAACTGGAGTTAACTGTTCAGCGGCGCAATGCCAAGGCTGTACATATTTATGAAAAGTTTGGTTTTGAAATTGAAGGCATCAAGAAACGTGGTGCAAAAACAAAAGATGGAGAATTTCTTGATGTTTACCTGATGGGAAAACTGATAGATTAACAAAAAACAGATGAAAATTGGTAAAAAAATTTTAATCATGCTTGTCACCATAGTTCTTACAAGCTTTCTGGCCTTGGGAGTTTATGCGACAAGTATCTATAATTTTTCTTTGGGAGAATTCTCAAAGACGTTTAAGGACTACGGGACAGGGTCAGGGAAAGATGTCATTGCTGACGAAAAACCGTTCAGTATTCTGCTGATGGGAGTAGATACCGGCTCAGCCGAAAGAACTTCCAAATGGGAGGGCAACAGTGATTCCATGATTTTGGTAACTGTTAATCCAAAGACGAAAAAGACAACTATGACCAGTTTGGAACGCGATATTTTGATTAAACTGTCCGGACCTAAAAATAACGATCAAACGGGCTATGATGCCAAGCTGAACGCAGCCTATGCTGCCGGCGGAGCTAAGATGGCAATCATGACTGTTCAGGATATGCTTGACATTACGATTGACAAGTATGTTCAGATTAACATGAAAGGTCTGGTACAGCTGGTAGACGCTGTCGGCGGTATCACAGTGACCAATCACTTTGATTTTCCTATCTCTATAGAAGATCATGAACCTGAGTTTACGGCGTCTGTAGAGCCCGGCCGCCATAAGATTAACGGTGAGCAGGCTCTGGTCTATTCCCGCATGCGCTACGATGATCCGGACGGCGATTATGGCCGGCAAAAGCGCCAGCGTGAAGTTATCAGCAAGGTCCTGAAAAAGATTTTGGCCTTGGACAGTGTCAGCAAATACCGTAAAATCCTGTCTGCTGTCAGCAAGAATATGCAGACTAATATCAAAATTTCCAGCTCTACTATTCCTGATCTTCTGGGCTACAGCGATGCTCTTAAAAATGTTAAAACCTATCAGCTTAAAGGAGAATCAGCTACTATTGACGGCGGTTCTTATCAGCTGGTGACAGCCAAAGAAATGCTCAAAGTGCAAAATCGGATTAAGAAGGAGCTGGGACGAAAAAAATCTACTGCGGAAAACCTGAAAACAACAGCCAGTCTCTACGAAAATCTCTATGGCGATACCAGTGTCTATGACAGTGAGTCAAGCACTTCGGATGCCGGCAGCAGTGATTATTCAGGTTCAAGCGGCTATTCTGATTACGGATCCGGCTCAGCTTATGGTTACAGTTCAGACTCAGGTGCCAACTCCGGCTATAGTTCGGGCAGCGCATCTGATTCAGGTGCTTATTCTAATCAGGGCGGTTATTACAATCAAGGGAATTACCAGCAGCCTGCTTCTGGCTATTAAACAGCAAAAAAGAGAGGTAAGTCTATCACAGTGCTTACCTCTCTTGTTTTATGCTGTGAGCCGATTAATCTTTCTGACTGTATTTTTGAGCTGTTTTCTTAATTTCTGCCAAGTGAGACTGGCTTTCTTCCTGAAGAACTCGCAATTTATACGTCAGCTCTTGGCTGATGGCAGCCAGCTGTTCTTTTTGCTGATTGATGGTGAGCAAATTGTTTTTAATATTGTCAGCATCAGCCTTTGCCTGATCCAGATGCTGCTTGGATTCTGTCAGCGAAGTTTTGATGGAATCTCGCTTTTGATAGAGCCGGTAAAGGCCAGCTCCAAGAATACTTGAGATGATGAAAGTCTTTGTTTTCATGCCTCAATCTCCTTATGAATTTTTTCCGCTAACTGAGCAAGGGCAGGAAAGTCAGGTTCGTGTTCGACAAAGTGGATGGCAAATTCGTCTGAGCCGGCAAAGCGGGGAACCAGGTGCACATGGGCGTGAAAAACGGTCTGTCCGGCTGCTTCTTCATTGTTGTTAACGATATTAAGTCCATCGGCCTCAGTTGCTTTTTTGAGGGCACGGGCAATTTTTGGAATCTTGGCAAACAGCTTGGCTGCACTTTTTTCATCCATAGCAAGCGCATTGCGGACATGCTCTTTAGGCACAACCAGCGTATGGCCTGGGGTAGCTTGGGAAATATCAAGAAAGGCTAAAACATCGTCATCTTCATAGATTTTTGATGAAGGGATGTCACCTGCTATAATCTTGCAAAAAATACAATTGTCCATTAAAAATCACCTTCTTAGCTTGTTTTTGTTATAATATAGTATATCAAAGTTAGAAAGAAACGTCATGTTAAAAATCGAAAACTTGACAGGCGGTTATGTCAATATCCCTGTCCTAAAAAATATCAGTTTCCAAGTGGCAGACGGTGAGTTAGTAGGTCTTATCGGACTCAATGGGGCCGGTAAGTCAACAACGATCAATGAGATTATCGGTCTGTTGACCCCCTATGAAGGAAAGATCAGTATTGACGGTTTGACCCTGTCTGATCAAGAAGAGGCTTATCGCAAGAAAATCGGTTTTATTCCTGAAACCCCCAGTCTTTATGAGGAACTGACTCTGAAAGAGCACCTTGAGACGATAGCCATGGCTTATGATATCGAACAAAAAGAAGCGATGAACCGTGCCCATAAGCTTTTGGAGCTGTTCAGGCTGGAAGATAAGCTCGATTGGTTTCCCAGTCATTTTTCTAAGGGCATGAAGCAAAAGGTGATGATTATCTGTGCTTTTATTGTTGATCCCAGCCTTTTTATTGTTGATGAGCCTTTTTTAGGACTGGATCCTGTGGCTATCTCAGATTTGACAGAGCTTTTAGCGGCTGAAAAGGCAAAAGGGAAGTCTATTTTGATGTCCACACATGTCCTTGATTCGGCAGAAAAAATGTGCGACCGCTTTGTTATTTTGCATGCCGGACAGATAAGAGCTCAGGGCAATTTGGAAGAGCTGCGGGCAGCTTTTGGCAGTCCTAAAGCCAGTCTTAATGATATTTATATGGCTTTAACAAAAGAGGATTGACTTATGAAAACGATATTTAGCAAAAGGCGCTTGGCTTTTATCAGGCAAAGCAGCAAATATCTGCGTTATGTATTCAATGACCATTTTGTTTTAGTGCTGATTTTTCTGCTGGGTTTTCTCATGGTGCAGTACAGTCAGCTGTTAAAGCATTTTCCAGCCAATCATCTGCCAATCATCATTATTTTATCTTTGGCAGTTACAGTCTTGCTGTTTTGGGGAAATACAGCCACTTATCTGGAGACGGCTGATCGGCATTTTTTAATCGCTAAGGAAAAAGAAGTGGTTTCCATAATCAAACAGGCTCAAAAGCGCGCTTTCTTCTTTTGGGGAACGCTGCAGCTTCTTTTTCTTTTGCTCTTAGCACCCTTATTTTTGCGCTTGGGGATGTCTGTGGCAGCTTTTGTGCTCTTTTTACTGGCTTTTCTTACTTTAAAATGGCTGATTATGGCAAAAAAAGTACACATTTTTTTGTCTGGCGGAAAACTTAATTGGACCAAGGCGATCAGTCAGGAAAGAAAGCGGCAGCAGGCAATTTTAAAGTTTTTCTCTCTTTTCACCAATGTTAAAGGACTCTCTGCCAGTGTCAAGCGCCGCTCTTATCTGGATTTTGTGACTGGCTTTTTATCGCAGAAACACAGCAATACGTGGACCCATCTTTATTTACGTGCTTTTTTGCGGAGCGGTGATTATCTGGGTCTTGCTGTTCGCTTGGGAATTTTAAGTCTGATCAGTCTCATTTTTATTGATCAGCCTTTGATGTCAGCAGGTTTAGCCGTGCTCTTTAATTACCTTCTGCTCTTTCAGCTGCTGGCTCTGTATAAGCACTATGACTATCAGTATCTGACAGGCCTTTTTCCGCTTGCCCCAAAAACTAAAAAAGCTAGTCTCAAGCAATTTCTAAGAGCTGTCTTATATCTTTTGACAGCAGTTGAGATGTGCGTCAGCCTTTCTTGGCAGAAGGCGCTTTTTCTGGCGGCAGCGATGATTATTTTAAATGAATTTTATCTGGTTTACAAAATAAAGAAGATAATTGACTAAGCCGTTTAAAACAAGTAAAATAGGACTAGTGATTCGAGAAGAAAAGGAGGGGAAGAGTGTGATCCAATCAGATAAAGATTTAACCTTAACACCCTTAAAAGGGAAAAGCGGTCAAGCCTATATTGGCACTTATCCCAACGGTGATAAAATTTTTGTGAAAATCAACACGACACCGATTCTGGCAGCTTTAGCCAAGGAACAGATTGCACCGCAGCTTTTATGGGCCAAGCGTCTGGGCAACGGTGATATGATGAGCGCTCAGGAATGGCTGGACGGCAGGCTCTTAACCAGAGCTGATATGAACAGCAAGCAAATCATTCAGATTTTGCTGCAGATGCACAAATCAAAGCCCTTAGTCAATCAGCTGCTGCAGTTAAACTATAAAGTCGAAGGGCCGCTTGATTTATTGCTGTCTTGGGAGCGCAGTGCTCCTTATCAAATTGCAGAAAATGCCTACCTGCAGTCTGTGGTTGCGGAGATGAAGCGAAATCTGCCCGATTTTAAAAAAGAGTATGCAACGATTGTTCACGGAGATGTCAGACACAGCAATTGGGTCGTGACCACGAGCGGTCTGATTTACTTAGTGGACTGGGATTCTGTGCGTGTGACAGACCGCATGTACGATGTGGCACATATTTTAAGCCACTATATTCCGCATACGCGCTGGGCGGAATGGCTGACTTACTACGGTTACAAGAAAAACAGCAAAGTTTACCAAAAGATTAGGTGGTATGGTCAGCTTTCTTATCTGTCACAGATTTTAAAATATTATGAAAACCGTGATATGGAAAATGTCAATCAGGAAATCTATGAACTGCGCAAGTTCAGAGATTCTTTTTAGAAAGAAAGCATGAGAGTCAGAAAACGAAAAGGTGCTGAGGAGCATCTGGAAAATAATCCTCAGTATGTTATTTTAAAACCGGAAGAAGCAAAGGGAAATTGGCATACGGTCTTTGGCAATAATAATCCTGTTCACATTGAAATTGGGAGCGGCAAAGGACGCTTTATTACAGGGATGGCTGCTCAGAATCCTCAAATTAATTACATTGGAATTGATCTTCAGGTTTCTGTTCTCAGCCACGCCTTGGATAAGGTGCTGGAAGGCCGGCTGCCCAATGTTCGGCTGCTTTTGGCCAATGGCTCTAGCCTAAGCGATTATTTTGCGGATCATGAAGTTGATTTGATTTACTTAAACTTCAGCGATCCCTGGCCCAAAAAGCGTCATGAGAAGCGGCGCCTGACCCATAAAAACTTTTTAGAGGTTTATCAAAAGATTCTGCCGGAAAAAGGTCAAATCCATTTTAAGACAGATAATCGCCAACTTTTCGAATATAGCTTGGCAAGTTTCTCACAATATGGTATGATTTTAGAGCAGGTATGGTTAGATTTGCATGCCAGTGATTATGAAAATAATGTGCTGACCGAGTACGAAGAGAAGTTTTCTCAGAAAGGCCAGCCCATCTATCGTGTTGAGGCGAGATTTTAGTCTCGCTCTTTACGGAGAGGTCGCATAGTGGCCGAGTGCGCACGCTTGGAAAGCGTGTAGTCCTTAACGGGGCTCGGGGGTTCGAATCCCCTCCTCTCCTTGAAAGATGAGATATAAGAGATAAAGCACTCTTTAAAATTTCAGATTTTTCAAAGATAAAAAGCGGGTCGGATAGTAAAAATCCCGTGTCAGACTTGCATTTTCCTCAATTTATGTTATAATAGTAGGAAATAATACAGAAAGGAGCGAAGTTGTGACTTCGCTCCTTGTGTGTGTAAGGAGGGAAATGCAATCGCAACGATTATTGATATAGTGACACAGACAGTAAGGCCTGTTATTACTGAACCGTTTGAGCTGGTTGATGTTGAGTATGAAAAAATGGGCGGGGATTATGTTCTCAGTATTCTGGTTGATAAACCGGGAGGAATCACCGTCGAAGATACAGCAGAGCTGACAGATATTATCAGCCCCCTGCTCGATACAATTCAGCCGGATCCTTTTCCGGATCAGTACATGCTGGAGGTGTCCAGCCCCGGCCTTGAACGTCCGCTAAAAACTGCAGAAAGTCTGGCTGATGCTGTCGGTCAGTATGTCAATGTGAGTCTCTATCAGGCTATTGACAAAACAAAGGTTTTTGAAGGTGACTTGCTTGCCTTTGATGGTGAAACGCTGACAATCGCTTATATGGACAAGACACGTCAAAAAACAGTCGAGATTCCTTATAAAACAGTAGCTAAGGCTCGTATGGCTGTGAAGCTGTAATCCCTCATATTTTATCTTAGGAAAGGAAACGAACACGGGCTGCAAACTGTGTCAAAAGGCAGGTTTTCCGGGACGAAAACGTCCGTCAGTTAATCTCCCATTTTGATGTTGTTCATTTTATGCCCTCAGTATCTTAATTATGAGTAAAGAAATGCTAGAAGCCTTCCGTATTTTGGAAGAAGAAAAACACATTAACAAAGACGATATTATTGATGCGGTTAAAGAATCACTAAAGTCAGCCTATAAACGGCGCTATGGTCAGTCTGAGAGTGCTGAAATTGAGTTTAATGAAAAAACAGGTGACTTTAAAGTTTTCACTGTGCGTGAGGTTGTTGAGGAAGTCTTTGACAGCCGCCTTGAAATCAGCCTCAAAGATGCTCTTGCCATCAGTACGGCTTATGAATTGGGCGATAAAATTCGTTTTGAAGAAAGTCCCAAAGAATTCGGCCGTGTGGCTGCTCAGTCTGCCAAACAGACTATCATGGAAAAAATGCGTCGTCAGATGCGTGAGGTAACTTTCAATGAATATAAAGAGCATGAAAGAGAAATCATGACTGGAACGGTGGAGCGTTTTGATGATCGCTTTATCTATGTTAACTTAGGAACGATTGAAGCCCAGCTGTCCCGCCAAGATCAAATTCCGGGAGAGACTTTTGCTTCTCACGACCGTATTGAAGTTTATGTTTACAAGGTTGAAAATAATCCTAAAGGGGTTAATGTTTTCGTCAGCCGCAGCCATCCGGAATTTATCAAACGTATCATGGAACAGGAAATTCCGGAAGTTTTTGATGGAACGGTTGAAATCATGAGTGTGGCGCGTGAAGCCGGAGACCGTACCAAGGTTGCTGTTCGCAGTCACAATCCTAATGTTGATGCTATCGGAACAATCGTCGGCCGTAAAGGTGCCAACATCAAAAAAGTTACCAGCAAGTTTCATCCTAAACGTCTGGATCAAAAGACCGGCCTTTGGGTACCTGTTGAAGAAAATATTGATGTCATTGAGTGGGTTGATGATCCGGCGGAATTTATCTACAATGCTATTGCGCCTGCTGAGGTGGATCAGGTCCTCTTTGATGAAGAAGATGAAAGGCATGCGACAGTTGTTGTGCCGGACAGTAAGCTGTCTCTTGCAATCGGCCGCCGCGGGCAGAATGTCCGCCTAGCAGCTCATTTGACGGGTTACCGCATTGATATTAAATCAGCCAGTGAGTTTGAAGAAATGGAAGTTGAATGGGCACAGGAAGATGAGGCAGCTCAGGAGCTGTCTGATCAGGAAGCAGGTTCTGAAGAAACTGCTGAGGCTGATTTTGCTCAGGAACTTGTCTCAGACGATATTGAGTAGAAAAGTCGGAGGTGTTTGATGGCAAAAACAAGAAAGATACCGTTGAGAAAGTCTCTTGTTTCGGGTGAAATCATTGATAAGCGTGATTTGCTCCGCATTGTCAAAACCAAGGAAGGCCAAATTTTTATTGACCCTACCGGCAAGAAAAACGGTCGGGGTGCCTATATCAAGATTGATAACGAAGAAGCATTGAAGGCTAAGGAAAAAAGGGTTTTTAACCGCAGCTTTGCCATGGAAGTTCCTGAGAGCTTCTATGATGAATTGATTGCTTTCGTTGATCATAAGGTGAAAAGAAGAGAGTTGGGTCTTGAATAAGTTAGAAAAGCTGTCACATTTATTAGGTCTGGCTCAGCGGGCGGGACGTCTTATTTCCGGTGAAGAACAGGTTATTAAAGCCATTCAGACCGGAAAAGCCCGGCTTGTCTTTTTAGCCAATGACGCCGGAGCTAATCTGACCAAGCAAGTGACGGATAAAAGCAACTATTATGATATAGAAGTCTCCACAGTGTTTTCAACACTGGAATTAAGTGCCGCTATCGGCAGAAGCAGAAAAGTGCTTGCTGTTACGGACACTGGATTTTCAAAGAAAATGAGGACTCTTATGGATTAGAAGAATAGGAGGACAAGATTTGTCTAAGAAAAGATTATACGAAATTGCCAAGGAAATTGGCAAAGGAAGTAAAGAAGTTGTCGAAAAGGCAAAATCGTTGGGCCTAGAAGTAAAAAGCCACGCTTCGAGCGTGGATGAGCAGGATGCTAAGCGCATTGCAGAAAGTTTTGCAGCTCCGCAGAAGCCAAAGGCTGCAGCAGCTCCGAAAGAAGCGGAAAAACCGCAAGATAAGCAACCGGCTGCAGATGCTAAAGCAGAAGCTAAGCCGGCTCGTCCCAGACCGCAAAATCGGAATTTTAAGGCAGAACGTGAAGCGCGTGCCAAGGCAGAAGCGGAACGGCGTGCCAGCGGCCGCCGCAATGAAGGGCGAAACAGCCGCGGCAATGACCGTGACCGTCGCAATGACAATCGTTATCAAAACCGTCAGGACAGCCGCCGGGGAGACAGCCGCAGCCGCGGCCGTCAAAATGACAATCGCCGCGACAGCCGCAATCAGGCAGCTAACCGCCAAGCTTCTTCAAGGGGCATCCAAGCAGAACCGCGTATCGATTTTAAGGCGCGGGCAGCTGCTTTAAAAGCGGAGCAGAATGCTGAATATTCCCGTCAGAGTGAAGTGCGTTTCCATGAAGCTGAAGAAAATAAGCGGCGTCAGGCAGCGCAGGCTCAGGAAAAAGCCAGAAAGGCTAAAGAGGAAGAGCGAAACGCTGCAGCAGCGCTTGCTCAGGCAGCAGTACCTTCGGAACCGCTGCAAACTCAGCCGGCAGCCGCAGCTCCAAGTCCGGCAGCACCGGACAAACGCCGGAAAAAACAGACCCGTTCAGATAAATCACGTGATTTTGCACATGAAAATGAGGACGGACCAAAACAAAATAAAAACAAGAAAAATCGGAATAAGCAAAACCAAGTGAGAAACCAAAGAAATAGTAATTGGAACAAGAAAAATAAAAAAGGCAGAAACAATCGCAGTCATGACAGCAGTCCAAAACCTGTGACTGAGCGCAAGTTCCATGAATTGCCTAAAGAGTTTGAATATACAGAAGGCATGACAGTAGCTGAGATTGCAAAACGTATCAAGCGTGAACCTGCAGAAATTGTTAAGAAGCTCTTTATGATGGGAGTGATGGCAACGCAGAACCAATCTTTGGACGGAGATACGATTGAACTTTTGATGGTTGATTATGGTATTGAAGCTCATAAGAAGGTTGAGGTTGACACGGCTGATATTGAGCGTTTCTTCGTTGAGGATGACTATCTCAATCCGGAAAATATGGTGGAACGTGCACCTGTTGTGACGATCATGGGACACGTTGACCATGGTAAGACAACGCTCCTTGATACGCTTCGCAATTCACGGGTTGCCACAGGTGAAGCAGGCGGAATCACTCAGCATATCGGCGCTTATCAGATCGAAGAAGCCGGCAAGAAAATTACTTTCTTAGATACGCCGGGGCACGCGGCCTTTACCAGCATGCGCGCGCGCGGGGCTTCTGTGACGGATATTACTATCCTTATCGTCGCAGCTGATGATGGGGTTATGCCTCAGACCATTGAAGCGATTAACCACTCAAAAGCAGCCGATGTGCCGATTATTGTTGCTATCAACAAGATTGATAAGCCGGGTGCCAATCCGGAGCGTGTTATCGGAGAATTGGCAGAACACGGTGTTATCTCAACAGCTTGGGGCGGTGACTCTGAATTTGTTGAAATCTCAGCAAAATTCGGCCAAAACATCGAAGAGCTACTGGAAACAGTCCTCCTTGTTGCGGAAATCCAAGAACTCAAGGCAGATCCGACAGTCCGTGCCATCGGTACTGTTATTGAAGCGCGTCTGGATAAAGGTAAGGGAGCCGTTGCTACGCTTTTAGTTCAGCAAGGAACCCTGCATGTTCAAGACCCGATTGTTGCCGGCAATACTTTCGGCCGTGTCCGTGCTATGACTAATGATCTTGGCCGCCGTGTCAAAACAGCCTTGCCATCAACACCGGTATCTATTACCGGCTTAAATGAAGCGCCTATGGCGGGAGACCATTTTGCGGTTTATGAAGATGAAAAAGCTGCTCGTGCCGCCGGTGAAGAACGTGCTAAACGTGCCTTGATGAAACAGCGTCAGCTGACGCACCGTGTCAGTCTTGACAATCTCTTTGATACCCTTAAAGCCGGTGAAGTGAAATCGGTCAATGTCATCATCAAAGCAGATGTTCAGGGTTCTGTTGAAGCCTTAGCATCTTCTCTTCTTAAGATTGATGTTGAAGGTGTCAAGGTAAATGTTGTCCATTCAGCCGTTGGTGCTATCAATGAATCAGATGTGACCTTGGCTGAGGCTTCTAACGCTGTTATTATCGGCTTTAATGTCCGTCCGACACCGCAGGCTCGCCAGCAGGCAGAGGCTGATGATGTTGAAATCCGTCTGCATTCAATTATTTATAAAGTTATTGAAGAGGTGGAAGATGCCATGAAAGGAATGCTGGATCCGGAATTTGAAGAAAAAATTATCGGTGAAGCTCTTATCCGTGAAACCTTCAAGGTTTCTAAAGTGGGTACAATCGGCGGCTTCCTAGTAACCAGCGGTAAAGTGACACGTGACTCCAGCGTTCGCGTTATCCGTGACGGTGTCGTAGTTTTCGATGGCAAACTGGCCAGCCTTAAACATTACAAGGATGACGTCAAAGAAATCTCTAACGGCCAAGAAGGCGGCTTGATGATTGAAAACTACAATGACATCAAAGTTGATGATGCTATTGAAGCCTATATCATGGAAGAAATTAAGCGCAAATAAGTTCTGCGTGCAGACGTAGTTGAATATTTTCTCACTAAAAGAGAAATATTAAAAATTTAGTGAAAGGAATTGAACCCGAAGGAGGAGCCTGACGTTTAGGAAACTGATAAGAACTGCTGATTTCTTAGACAGGCTAAATTGTTCTGCTCTTCGTTCGCTCTTGGTATCTTAATTATGTCAAACCACCGTGTTGATCGCGTCGGGATGGAAATCAAACGTGAAGTCAATGAGATTTTGCAAAAGAAGGTTCGTGATCCGCGCGTTCAGGGAGTAACGATAACGGATGTCCAAATGCTGGGCGACTTGTCCTTGGCTAAGGTCTATTATACGATTATGAGCGATCTGGCTTCAGACGGGCAAAAAGCGCAGCAGGGTCTTGAAAAAGCGACCGGAACCATAAAGCGTGAATTAGGGAAAAACCTGACCATGTATAAGATTCCGGATCTCCAGTTTATCAAGGACGAATCCATTGCATACGGCAATAAAATTGACCAAATGCTTAGGGATTTGGAAAAAAGAAATTGAGCAAACAAAAACGATTTTTCCCTTTGTTTGTCAGCTGCTGCAAAAGCAGGTAATAGGTGTCAAAGCCTTCGTGAGGATTATAAGTCCAATGAAGGCTTTTTCTTTTGTTTTGAGCTGTTTATGTTGACAAATGTAAACAAAAAGAATAAAATATATCTACAAACGTAAACAAGTATATCTGATTCCCTAATGTCTTACTGCTGAGAGTGCCTGTTTGCTGATCTTACGTCTGGCTGTTAGAAGCAGATGGGATTATTTGTTCTCAGAACATTAGGGAGGTATCTTGCTGAAAGGAGGAGCTTAAATGACAACTATTTCAAATGCAGAGTGGGAAGTGATGCGCGTTGTCTGGGCCAAACAGAAAACAAGCAGCAGTGAAATCATTGCTGTACTGAGTCGGGCCTATCGTTGGTCTGCTTCAACGATTAAAACGTTAATCACTCGTTTATCAGAAAAAGGCTATGTAACCAGCCAGCGTCAAGGAAGAAAATATATCTATTCCAGCTTAATTTCAGAAGAGGAAGCTCTGGAGCAGCAGGTGTCGGAAGTTTTCTCCCGCATTTGTGTCACGAAGCATCAAGCTTTGGTGAAGCATTTGATTGAAGAGACGCCCATGACTTTGTCTGATATTGAGGAGTTAGAAGCTTTGCTGTTGTCCAAAAAAGCAAATGCCGTTCCTGAAGTTAAGTGTAATTGTATTGTCGGGCAATGTTCTTGTCACGAACACTTGGAGGTGGTATCACAATGAGTGAAGAAGTATTTTTGATAGACGGGATGACCTGTGCTTCCTGTGCTGTCAATGTGGAAAATGCAGTCAAAAAACTGGATGGTATTAACAGTGCAGTTGTCAATTTGACAACTGAAAAGATGACCATAGATTATGACGCCGGTAAGGTCAATGAAGCAGTTGTTTCTAAGGCTGTCGCTGATGCGGGCTATGCTGCTAAAATTTATGATCCGGCTACTGCTGAAAGTCAGGAAGACCGGGAAGAACATAAGCTGGAAGGGATTAAAAAGCGTCTTTTATGGGCGTCTGTTTTCACCATTCCGCTGTTTTATATTTCCATGGGCAGCATGATAGGGCTGCCGCTGCCTAGCTTTCTGGCGCCGGAATCTGCACCAATTGCCTATGCCAGTGTTTTGCTGTTTTTGACCATTCCAGTCGTCATACTGAGCCGGAATTTTTATGACAACGGTTTTCGTTCGCTCTTTAAGGGACATCCCAATATGGATTCGCTTGTCGCTTTGGCGACAACGGCAGCTTTCCTCTACAGCCTTTACGGGACCTATCATGTCTATCTGGGACATGTTCACCATGTGCATCATCTCTACTATGAATCAGTAGCCGTCATTTTGACTCTGATTACTTTGGGGAAATATTTTGAAACTCTATCTAAAGGCCGAACATCAGATGCTATCAAAAAACTGATGCACCTATCAGCAAAAGAAGCTGTCATTCTTCGTGACGGCAAAGAAGTCCGTATTCCAATTGAAAATGTAGAAATTGGGAACCATATCTTGGTTAAACCGGGAGAAAAAATTCCGGTTGACGGCCGTGTGCTTTCCGGACATTCTGCTATCGATGAGTCCATGCTGACCGGAGAGTCTATTCCTATTGAAAAAACAGCAGACAGCCCGGTTTACGGCGGATCGATCAACGGACAGGGCAGCCTGGTCTTTGAAGCAGAGAAAGTTGGCAACGACACTCTTTTGTCTCAGATTATTAAACTGGTTGAGGATGCCCAGCAAACAAAGGCTCCTATTGCTAAAATTGCTGACAAGGTATCTGCCGTTTTTGTTCCTGTTATTATTGTTATCGCTTTGCTGACAGGATTGTTCTGGTATTTTGCAATGGGACAGGACTTCACTTTTTCAATGACAGTCAGCGTAGCTGTTCTTGTTATTGCCTGCCCTTGCGCATTAGGTTTGGCAACACCAACCGCTATTATGGTGGGTACAGGCCGGGCTGCCGAAAATGGTATTCTCTACAAACGCGGTGATGTGCTGGAATTAGCTCATCAAGTTGACACCATCGTTTTTGATAAGACAGGAACCATCACTCGTGGCAAACCTGAAGTTGTCAGCAGCTTTTCATATGGGTCTGATGCGTCTGTGCTGCAATTAACAGCATCTCTGGAAGCTCTGTCTGAGCATCCTTTGAGTCAGGCTGTCGTTGATTATGCTCAAAAAGAAGGACATACCCTGCTTGAAGCTGAGGATTTCACATCGCTGACAGGCTTTGGGCTCAAAGGCCGCGTAGCTGGGACAGAGCTTTTGGTTGGCAATGAAAAGCTTATGCGGCAAAATCATATTTCTCTTGAAAAAGCTCAAGATGATTTCAAGAGAGCAACGGCTGAGGGTCAAACACCGATTTTTGTTGCCGGAGACGGCCGACTTTTGGGCTTGATTACGATTGCTGATAAGGTTAAGCCTGACAGCAAGACAACTGTCAAAGCCTTGCAGGATATGGGGATTGAAGTTGTCATGCTGACCGGTGATAATGAGGAAACAGCCAAGGCGATTGCCAAGGAGGTTGGTATAACAGCAGTAATCAGTCAGGTTCTGCCGCAGGAAAAAACGCAGGCCATTCTTGATTTGCAGGCCGAAGGCAAAAAAGTTGCCATGGTTGGAGACGGTATCAATGATGCTCCGGCGCTTGCGACAGCGGATATTGGTATTTCCATGGGATCAGGAACAGATATTGCTATGGAATCTGCGGATATTGTCCTCATGAAACCGGCTATGCTTGATATTATCAAAGCACTGAAAATCAGCCGGGCTACCATCATTAATATCAAAGAAAATCTGTTCTGGGCTTTTATCTACAACGTTTTGTCCATCCCTATTGCGATGGGTGTCCTTTATCTCTTTGGCGGAACGCTCCTTGATCCGATGATTGCAGGTCTGGCTATGAGTTTCAGTTCGGTTTCTGTCGTGTTAAATGCTCTGCGTCTTAAAATAGTAAAATTGTAAAAAGGAGAAAAATATCATGGAAAAAACATATCATATTAACGGATTAAAATGCCAAGGCTGTGTTGACAACGTCACCAAACGTTTTTCAGAATTAAAAAAAGTAGACAGCGTCAAAGTTGATCTTGATAAAAAAGAAGTCACTGTGACCGGCAATCCCAGCAAATGGTCTTTAAAACGTGCGCTAAAAGGAACCAAGTATGAATTGGGAGCCGAAGTTTAGCCATCTTCAAAATTATTAAAAAACAAGCGGAGAAGCAGGCTGTTGCTGCAGCAATCTTTCCGCTTCTTTTTTATGAGAACATGATTAACAGACCCCTTATTATGGTGGGGATGTGCTATTTTCTTAAATGTGGTAAACTAGACAATAGATTGATTTAGAAAAGGTCGTAACTATTTTGCTTAAGTTAATTGCTATTGATATGGACGGAACGCTCTTAGACAGTCAAAAAAAGCTTCCTCAGAGAAATATTGATACCATTCGGGAGGCGGCTCAAAAAGGGCACAAGATTGTCATTTGCACAGGGCGCATTCAAAGCGGCGTAGAGCCCTATTTTGACAAATTGGGCTTAGATGCAGCCAAGGAATATGCTATTTTAAATAACGGCTGTTCCCTTCATGCTATCAATGAGGACTGGCAGTTACTGAGTTACCATAAACTGGATTTTCCTGATATCCGCTACCTTTACAGTCTTTTAGAGGGCTATCCTGAGATTTACCTGACCCTGATTGCCGATGTGGATTATTTGGTGCTGGCCGATGAAGTACCGGACTTGGTAGCTTATGATGCCGGCTTAGTCTTTACAGAAGCCAAACCGGTCAGTTTGACAGATGTGAAGACGGCAGACAAACCGGTTTTTCAGGCCATGTACATGGGAGAGCCTGATGCGATGGATGCCTTTCAGGCTGATTTTGAAAGAGAATTAGCCGAAAAGTTCAGCATGGTTAGAAGTCAGTCCTACCTTTTTGAAGCTATGCCCAAAGGAATTACCAAGGCAAGCGGCTTGAGGGAATTGGCTCAAAAGCTGGATGTGCAGACAAAAGATATTGTGGCCTTGGGGGATGCAGCTAATGATCTTGAAATGATGAAGATGGCAGGATTCAGTGTTGCCATGGGAAATGCTGCCCAAGAGGTTAAAAAAATTGCAGATGCCGTAACCGTCTCAAACGATGACGCCGGTGTAGCTGAGGCTATCCAGAAATACGTCTTAAAAGCAAGAGACTGATGTATGTATTGCCGCAAATACTGGCTTAAAGCAGTTTATAAGGAAACGGCAAGAGGCCGGGACAAAGATAAGCTTTGTTCCGGCCTCTTGTTTTTTTATGACAGTTTCTGGAAATTCTTATGATGTTTGTAGATGGCCAAAAGGCTTGACAGACTGATGAAAATATCCATACAGACAGCCGGATAAGCCTTGATAGTGATGTCATAGACCAGCCACAGCAGCATGTTTTCGATGATGAGCCAGCGCAGAATCTGCATTTTGGAGGTTAGAAAGGTCGTTAGAGTATAAGACACCGAAGAGATGATTGGCAGATAGCCGATAAAACCTAAATTGTTGACCCAGCTGCCGAGGACGATTTGAATTAGTACCAGACAAATGGTGATCCATTTGGTGTTTTTTTGCTTGATAATCAGTGTGTTTCTGATGATGGAGACGCTGATTGTCACAGCACCTGTGTAACCCCCTAAAAGGAGATTGGCTGTGATGGTGAACAGGTAATCGCTGATTTGCCAGCGCAGCATCTGCTGCTTATTTTTAGTAAAGGAAGAATAGGCCAGGCAAAACGCACCCAGACCGGAAAAAATCATTGCTATAGGAAGTTTCATTAGTCATCACCCTGTTTTGTTCGGAACACAGAAAAAAACACCTCATGTGTCGCTATTCTTTATTATAAGCAAAAGAATTCAAAAAGCAATCCCCATTTCACGTGACAGTTCTGAGGAAGCAAGATTTCATTTTCCTTATTGAACGTCTTATCTTCGTATTTTGACCTCTTATCCAAAAAGCCGAGATTTTTCCAGTAAACTTTTGTTAGACTGCAGTCAGACAGAATAAGAAAGGACTTTCTAATGATGATTCTCAAAACGCAAGGTCTCGTTAAAACTTACGGCAAGCATATTGCAGTCAATAATTTGGATATTGCTATTGAAAAGGGGAGCTTTACCGCTGTTTTAGGCCCTAACGGTGCCGGTAAATCATCTGTCATCCAAATGCTCATCGGCCTCTCCCAGCCTGATGCCGGCAAAGTCATCTACACGCAGGAGGCAAAAATCGGAGTGGTTTTTCAAAACAGTGTCTTAGATGATATGCTGAGCGTTAAGGAAAACTTACAAATTCGGGCACGCCAGTACAAGAAGGTTGCCCCTCAAAAGATAGAGGAGCTCGTTGACAAGCTGGGGCTGACGCATTTTATCAACCAGGCCTATGGAAGCCTGTCAGGAGGGCAAAAAAGACGTGTTGATATCGCGCGTGCGCTGCTTAACAGTCCTGATATTCTCTTTTTAGGCGAACCGACAACGGGTCTTGACATTCAGACCCGGCAGGCCATCTGGGATTTGCTGAATCAGCTTCAGCAAAAAGATCAGCTGAGCATTGTTTTAACAACTCATTATCTGGATGAGGCAGACAGTGCTGATATGGTCTATATTGTTGATCATGGACAAGTCATTGCCCAGGGCACAGCCAGCCTCATCAAGGAAAAATATGCCAAGAATATTCTTAAACTGCAAAGCAATCAGCTGAACCGTCTGCTTGACTGTCTGAAAGACACTGAGATTGAACAGGTCAGAGAAAATGAAGTCATTTTAAGGCCTGAAACGGCTGAACTGGCTATGGATATTCTGAGCCACTGCCGAGACTTTATTCATAATTTTGAATTTCGTCCCGGCACTATGGATGATGCATTTATGACCCTGACCGGACAGGAGGTACGTTAAATGTCAGCTTTAGTTAAACGAAACTGTATTCTTTATTTCCGCAACCGCAGCGGTGTGATTTTTTCGCTGATGGGAGCACTTATTTCTTTCATTCTTTATCTTGTTTTTCTTAAGGATAATATTGAGTCTTCTTGGTCGCGGATTGACGATACCAATCAGCTTTTAGACACATGGCTGATAGGAGGAACACTGGCTATCACGGGAATTACCACGACCTTGTCCAGCCTGTCTCAATGGACAAAGGACAAAGAAAGTCATGTCCGTCAGGATCTCTTGATTACGGACCTTGGTTACTGGCCTTTGTCTTTCAGCTATATTATCAGTGCTGCCCTTGTTGGTTTTGCCATGCAGCTGATTATGCTTGCTATTATGGGAAGCTACTTTTATATCGTTGATCAGGTCAGTTTTTCTTGGTCGGTGTGTGGCCTCAGCTCATTGCTATTATGCTTTTAAATACCCTGATATCAACCCTGCTTAATGCGCTTTTGGTCAGCCGTATCAGCTCAGTAGACAATCTCGGCAAACTGGCGACTATTTTTGGAGCTGCTTCAGGTTTTCTTGTAGGAACCTATGTTCCTATCGGTGCCCTTCCCGACTTTGCTCAAATCTTGATGAAATGCACACCGGGAGCCTATATTGCTTCTTTGTTCAGGCAGGTACTTATGGCAGATGCCCTCAAAGATAATTTCAGTCAAAGCGATGCCAGAGAACATTTTGAGAAACTCATGGGCATACGCTTAGATTGGCAGGATTTGTTGACAAATGTTCAGACATACTATATAGTGATAGGTATCTTAGCGGCCGGGCTTGTGCTTTTCAGTTTGCAAACTGCTCTGCTACAGCGCCGATCCCTTGTTTAGAGAGGTAGTTTAGGTGGTAAAAAGTCAATTTGAACTGGATTCACAAATTCCAGTCCATACGCCCCTTGTTTTGGTCAAGGCAGCAGAAAAAACGGATGATATTCAGCGCTTGCTTGATTATATTGATAACTATCAGCTGCCTGCAAGCAGCGCCATTCCCATCAAGAGTATGGATAAGATCATCATGCTCAAACTCAGTGAGATTATCTTGGCTGATGTCAGTCAGACGACCCTGAAAATTTATACCTTAAAGGGTGTCTATACGACAACAGAAACACTGGTTCATTTTTTAAACCGCCTGAATAAATCCAACTTTATCCAAATTTCAAAGCATGCCCTGATTAATCTTGACCATCTGGAATCACTGTCTGACAGTTTTTCGGGCAATATGATTGCCAAGTTAAGCAACAATATTAAGTCCAGCGTGAGCCGTAAGTATGTTAAACTCCTGATGGCTCAGCTGGGGCTTTAGAAAGGAAGCCGGAATGAAAAAAGTATTCAGTGCTATGCTGTCGGGGCTTCGTACGGGCAGTCTGACCTACCTCTTAGTTCTTCTCTTTGACATTCAGAAATCACCGGTCAGCAAAAGCAATATTATCAGTATTTTAGTCATGAGTGCTGCCATCGGACTGGTCAGTCTTATATTTGAAAGTGAGCGTTTTTCATTTCTGTTGCTTTTGGCTGTCCATTGTTCAGTCACTTTGGGCCTTGTTTTAGCTATGATGATTTACAACGGCTGGCAGGACGTTTTGCTTCATCCGAGTTTCTGGCTCGATTACTTTCTGATTTATGTTATTATCTGGTGCTTTGTGCGTTTGGATATTTATCTCAAAACCCAAAAAATCAACCAGGCCTTATCGAAACGCCAGCACTCTAAAAATCAAGAGCAGTGAACTCTTGGTTTTTTATTTATAAAGCAGAAAATTTACTGTATAATATAAAAGAAATGGAGGCATCTTGCAATGACAAAATATATTAAGGCTGATCACTTTTTTTATCCCTACAATGTTAAGGGAAAGGGTTTTTTAGAAATTACGGACGGCCGTTTCGGACAATGGCAGAGCGAAGTGCCGCAGGGAGCTGATATTATTGACTGCACCGGATATTCAGTAGCACCGGGCTTGGTTGATACCCATATTCACGGCTATGCCGGCGCAGATACGATGGATAACAGCAGAGCTTCGCTGGAAAAAATGAGTCAGGCTTTGCTATCAGCCGGTGTAACAAGTTTCCTGCCGACAGCTTTGACAGCTTCATTTGAAGAATTGGAGGCCATTTGTCAGACTGTTGCAGATTTTGCAGGTCAGGAAACCGGAGCTAGGATTCAAGGTCTTTATTTTGAAGGACCCTACTTTACGGAGACCTATAAAGGAGCGCAAAATACGTCGTACATGCGCAATCCCAGCTGCCAAGAACTGGATGCCTGGCTATCAGCCAGTCAGGGGCTTTTAAAGAAAATCGCTATCGCACCGGAGCGTGCAGGCAGTGAAGCCTTTATCCGCTATGCCAGAGAAAAAGGGGTGACTGTCGCTCTGGGACACTCCAATGCCACCTATCAGCAGGCTGTTGAAGCTGTTGAAGCCGGGGCCAGCGTCTGGGTGCATGCTTACAATGGGATGCGCGGACTCAGCCACCGCGAACCGGGCATGGTAGGAGCAGTCTATAATCTCCCTAACACCTATGCAGAGCTCATCTGTGACGGACACCATGTCACACCGGTGGCTTGCGATATTTTGATGAAGCAAAAGGGACACCAGCAAGTGGCTCTTATTACTGACTGTATGAGTGCAGGAGGCTTAGCAGACGGAGATTATATGCTGGGAGAATTTCCGGTGATTGTGGCCAATGGCACAGCACGGCTCAAGGATGGCGGCAATCTTGCAGGATCTGTTTTGGAACTTAAAGACGGTCTTAAAAATGTTGTTGATTGGGGAATCGCCAATAAAGCCGAGGCTGTTCGCATGGCCAGTCTTATTCCGGCTCTTTCTTTAGGACTTGATCCGGTCTGCGGTCAGATTAAGCAAGGCCGTCCGGCGGATTTTATTGTTTTGGACCATGACTTGAACCTTGCGGCTACTTATCTGGACGGAGAGAAAAAATATGAGCAGGCTGACAAATAACAGCTCCTGTTTATTAAGTGAAGTCCTTGACTTAGTCCTGCTCTAAGGTGCTAAAATAAGGACAAATGGGTGCAGGACGATATTCTTATTTTCCTGTATGAAGATATCAGACAGCCCTAGTCTCAGTCTGGATGAGTCAGCATGGGAAAGCAGTCTGTTGTGCTCCATTTGTTGGTGTTTTATAATGTAATAGACCATTGTTATATAAAGGAGGTTGTCCAATGGCAAAAGTGTATACAATGAACAACGGTTTGACAATTCCGGCAGTCGGTTTTGGAACCTTTAAAGCAGCCGATGGGGAAGAAGCCTATCAGTCGACTCTGGAAGCCATTAAAGCAGGCTACCGTCATATTGACACAGCTGCTTATTACAAGAATGAAGAAAGCGTCGGACGGGCCATTAAAGACAGCGGTGTTCCGCGTGAGGAGCTTTTTGTTACAACTAAGCTGTGGAATGACGCTCACAGCTATGAAGGTGCAAAAGCAGCGCTGGCGGCTTCCTTAGAAAGACTGCAGCTGGATTATGTGGATCTTTATTTGATTCACTGGCCTAATCCCAAAGCCATTCGCGATCACTGGGAAGAAGGTAATGCTGAAGCTTGGCGCTATATGGAAGAAGCTCAAAAAGCAGGTCTCATCCGCTCGATTGGCGTCAGCAATTTCTTGGTGCATCATCTGGAAGCTCTGGCAAAAACAGCCAAAGTGGCACCGGCTGTCAATCAGATTCGTCTGGCACCGGGCTGCTATCAGGAAGAAGTGGTGGATTACTGCCGCAAGCACGATATTGTCATTGAAGCTTGGGGACCGCTTGGTCAGGGAGAAATTTTCAGCAATGCGGATATGAAAGCCTTGGCTGAAAAATATGGTAAAACGGTTGCTCAAATGGCACTGGCTTGGTCTTGGTACGAAGGTTTCCTGCCGCTGCCAAAATCTGTCCACAAAGATCGGATTAAGGAAAATCTGGATTTTGCAGATATTCAGCTGAGTGCAGAAGATGCTGAAAAGATTAAGCACATGCCGGGGGCAACTCCCGCACCAAAGCCAGATCACAGAGATTTTTAAACTATTAGAGCTGAGGCTGTTCCTTGGCTCTATCTCTTTTGTGTCTGACAAGTACAGACTCAAAGAAAAGTACAATGATAGGCCGCTGACTTGATCTGGCCTGATTTTTAAAGAGTATCAATAGAAGGAGTCATTTTATGGATTATATTAAAACACGGGCAGCGGTGGCCTGGGCACCCAACGAACCGCTGAAAATCGAAGAATTAGATCTCATGCCGCCGCAGGCGGGCGAGGTCATGGTGCGTATTACAGCGACAGGGGTCTGCCATACAGATGCCTACACTTTGTCCGGAAAAGATTCTGAAGGCGTTTTTCCTTGTGTGCTGGGTCATGAAGGAGCAGGGATTGTTGAGGCTGTTGGCGAAGGTGTCACAGAGTTTCAGGTCGGCGATCATGTTATTCCCCTCTATACAGCTGAGTGCGGCAAATGTAAGTTCTGCCTGTCCGGCAAAACGAATCTCTGCATTGCTGTCCGTGAAACACAAGGGCATGGGCTTATGCCTGATGGAACGGTGCGTTTCTTTAAGGACGGTCAGCCCATCTACCATTACATGGGAACATCAACCTTTGCAGAACATACAGTAGTGTCTCAGTATTCTTTGGTTAAAATCCAAGATGATGCTCCTTTGGAAGAAGTCTGTCTGCTGGGCTGCGGTGTCACAACCGGCATGGGAGCTGTTCTCAATACTGCTAAGGTTGAAGAAGGAGCAACTGTCGCAATCTTTGGACTTGGCGGGATAGGTCTGGCTGCCATCATTGGCGCTCGCATGGCCAAGGCCTCTCGCATCATTGCCATTGATGTCAATACGGATAAATTTGAAAAGGCTAAAGAACTTGGTGCAACAGATTTTATCAATCCATCAGATTTTGACAAACCGATTCAGGAAGTCATTATTGATATGACCGACGGCGGTGTGGATTATTCCTTTGAATGTATCGGCAATGTCGAGGTCATGCGGTCTGCCTTGGAATGCTGTCACAGAGGCTGGGGAGAAAGCATTATTATCGGTGTAGCACCTGCTGGTGCTGAAATTCATACGCGCCCTTTCCAATTGGTGACAGGCCGTGTCTGGCGCGGGTCTGCTTTTGGCGGTGTTAAAGGGAAAACGCAGCTGCCGGGTATTGTCAAACAGTATATGGACGGTGAATTTGCCCTGAGCGATTTTATCACACATACCATGCCGCTGGAAAAAATCAACGATGCCTTTGACTTGATGCATGACGGGAAGTCAATCCGCACGGTTATTCATTACTAAGGAGACTGTCTATGAAACAACTGTCCAGAACAAAGAGCTTCGGCGGCTGGCATGAGCGTTACAGCCATCAGTCACAAACGACCAAGACTGACATGACCTTTGCTGTTTACCTGCCGCCTCAAGCAGTCTATCAAAAGGTTCCTGTCTTATATTTCCTGTCAGGCTTGACTTGTACAGATGAAAATTTTTCGACCAAGGCCGGTGCTCAGCAGTATGCAGCTAAGTACGGTCTTGCCCTTGTGATGCCGGATACTTCGCCGCGAGGAGAAGGTGTGCCTGATGATGAGGCTTATGACTTAGGTCAGGGAGCCGGCTTTTATCTCAATGCAACCCAAAGCCCGTGGGATAAAAACTACCGCATGTATGACTATGTTGTTGACGAGCTGCCGGCGCTGATTGAGGCCAATTTTCCGGTAACAGATAAGCGTGCTGTTTTTGGCCACAGTATGGGCGGCCACGGTGCTTTGCAAATCGCTTTGAAAAACCCTGATCGCTATGCATCGGTCTCAGCTTTTGCACCGATTGTCAATCCGAGTCAGGTGCCTTGGGGGCAAAAAGCATTTAGAGCTTATCTCGGTGAAGATCAGACCGCTTGGGCAGCTTATGACAGTACGAAACTCTTGGCACAGGCAGAAAAAGCTGTTCCGATTTTGATCGACCAAGGTTTGGCTGATACCTTTTATTCCGAGCAGCTGCAGCCAGAGATTTTTGCTGCGACTGCCAAAGCCAATGGGATTGATGTGACCTTGGATTTGCATGATGGCTACGACCACAGTTATTATTTTATTGCCAGCTTTGTCGAAAAGCACATTGCTTTTCATGCTCAGCATCTGGGCTTGCTCTAAAATATGGAGGAGGAATCTTGTGGAATACAGACAATTAGGAACAACAGACATGTCCATCAGTGCAGTTAGTTTTGGCACGTGGGCGCTGGGCGGCGACTGGGGCAATGTCAGTAAAGAGTCTGCTCTGGCTGCGCTCAATCACGCTATTGACTGCGGGGTCAATTTTTTTGATACGGCAGATGTCTATGGAAACGGCCGCAGTGAAGCCCTTATCGGTGAGGTTTTGAAAGAGCGTTCTGAGCGTGTTTATGTGGCGACTAAATTCGGCCGCCGCGATGATTTCACAAACCCTGAAAACTACACTTATGATAAAGTGCGCAGCTATTGCGAAGACAGTCTGCGCAATCTGCAGATGGAAGCTCTTGATCTCTATCAGATTCACTGTCCGACGACGGAAATTTTGACACAGTCAGATGTCTTTGCCGTCTTGGAAGACTTGAAAAAAGAAGGTAAAATCCGCTATTACGGTGTCAGTGTGGAAACAGACAATCAAGGCAAATTTGTCCTTGAAAATACCAAGGCCAGCAGCCTTCAGGTTATTGTCAATGTTTTGCGGCAAAAACCTGTTAAAGAAATGATTGCACAGGCCAAAGAAAAAAATGTCGGAATTCTGGCACGAGTACCGCTGGCCAGCGGTCTTTTGACAGGCAAGTATACCAAAGACAGTGTTTTTCCCGAAAATGACCACCGCAACTTCAACCGCGACGGAGCAGCTTTTAATGTTGGCGAAACTTTTGGAGGGCTGCCTTTTGATAAAGCTATTGAGCTGGTTGAAAAAATCAAGTGGATTGGTGATGAACACGGCGGTTTAGCCAGTGCTTCGCTGAAATGGCTGCTCCAGCAAGATGGAATCACAGCCGTAATTCCGGGATTTAAATCCATTCAGCAGGCAGACAGCAACTTAGCGAGCCTAACAGCCAAACCGTTCCGCCCGGAAGAGCTTGAACGTATTTCGGATTTTTATTGGCAGGAAGTGCATGATTACATCCGCGGAGCCTATTAGTGAACCAAAAAATCGCCTTTATAATGACGGCGATTTTTAACTGTTCAAGCTGCGATGATAGCTTGACTTAGACCCGCTCTAAGGTGTTAAGATAAAGAAAAGGAGGCTGATTATGACAACAATCAGGCAAGTTTCCAACGATTTAGGGCTGTCTGCCCATGCTATCCGCTATTATGAAAAAGAAGGAATGGTTGTTATCCCGCGCAATGAACGTGGGATTCGTGATTTTGATGAGCAAAGCATAGACCGCCTAAAAGCCATTGCCCACTACCGCCGAGTAGGAATGAGTTTACAGGATATACGAAGAGTTTTGGCAGAATTTCACAATCATGCCCTGTCGACGGAATTGTTAGAGAAGACCAAGCAGGATTTAGAAGAGCAGATTCGGCATTTGCAGGAGACCCATACCTACCTTGTCGAAAAAATCAAAATCCACCGCCATCTGGCAGAGCTCGAAGCCAAAGGCCTGAGCGATGCGGAGCGGACAGATGCTTACTACGCTATCAGAAGGCAAAAAGATGCGGGTAAGAAAAAAGACTAAATGATAGGGATTTTTAGTCGGTTAAAATTTTGGAAATTATATATCAGTTTACACTAATCACAATATGTAGTATTTTCAACAATATCAAACAAGACGACTTCCAAGCGGAAATCGTCTTGTTCTATTTTAATAACTCATATTTAAACAACTTTTCTTCAAGTTCTTCTGAATAATAGTTAGCTAGTCTAGTTTTTAGTTCCTTTAATTTGGTATTCACTTTTTCGTTATTGAATATCTTTTTGTCGTTAGCATCTTTATAAAAGGTATTTATATCTAATTCAATTTGATAAGTACCATAATTATATTTAGGATTGTATTCTTGTGTATTTTTAGAAAGTTCCAATAGTTCATCAAAAACTCCAAGTAACATTAAATCTGCCCTATCAAGTTTGCCATATTTTTCCTGTTCTACTAATTCTTTTCGTACCAACGAATTTTCATCTAGGCACATTTCATTATTGTAAAATCGCCCGTCTGTACCTTCAAAACTTAGACAGTGATTTTTATGTGAGATACACGTCCATAAAGTCGCTTTCCTTAGAAAATCAGTATCTTGTTTATACAACTCTCCCTTATCGGCTGTCGTATAGTAAACATCTTTCTCATACCAATTCTTTTGTGGATATTGTTTAGTAACAAATAAGGCTGTTTGCTCTGCATAATTAGTAGTTCTCACTTGACTACCATAACCGTGATAAGTTGAGATCCTAGTCATACGAATATCTTGTGCGGTTAAACCAAAACCACTTGCCTCTAAATGTGCCAAAATATCCTTACTATATACTGGATTGAACTTTTTGTTATTTCGTAAACGAGTTTCAAAACCATCATATCCAACTACGGTCGTTGCCTTTTCATCAGTAGGTAACTTTTTAGAGTATAACTTAGATAGAGTGGTGTAAACTTTTTTAACCGTTACATCTGCAACATCTTTTAACTCTGCATCTTCTGGTACATCAATAACTGCGACTCCTTTTCCGGTTCCCCATTTTTTATTATCTTTCCATATTTCCTTGGCAGGGACGGTTATACTTTCTGTTTTTGTGTCAACTTCATTCTTCCATTGTGCCACCAAAACGGAACTTTCTTGAGCTTTGAAATTTCCTCGATTTGCTAAAAAGCCACCAATGAACTTTTTTTGCATTAATCTTACTGACTTCCAATATTTTACAGGTGCAAACAACACATAATAGTCGTGTTTTTCTCGCATAAAGTATTTTTCAAATGACCAGACAAATTGATTGAGTAAGTCTTTAGCATGGTTACTATCGCCAGTGAATTCAGAAGACATTAATGTACGAATATAGCTAAATTTATTTTTTGACTTAACATTTCCTTCTTGAGCACGAGCCAACTCATTAGAATATGGTGGGTTTTCAAAGCCGATTATAGCTATATTTTTATCATTGATAATCTCTTGTAATGTGGCATGCGTTCCATCTGTTTCCATAGGAATTGTTAAAAATTCTTCAGCCAGTGCATCCCCACCGCTCACCAAGTTTCCTTTATTCGATTGTACGACTGCTAGAGGAGGAATAATAGCTTTCACTTTTCCAATATACTTGTTGTATAGAACAAGCCATTCTTTGATTTCATAAGTATTTAAAACAACATGTCTTAACTCTTCATCAGTAAGATAATGCTCTAAAGCTCCTGTACCAGCACATCTATCCAAAATAACATAATCTTTATCTTTGGGAAGCTTACTGATAGCTTGACGGACAAGTTTAGTAGCTTCTTTTACGTAAGGTAACGGCGTATAAAATGCCCCTAAATCTTTTCTATTAGCGGGATCATTCAAGGCATCCATTACGGTATCAAAATCTGTTTCATTCCCATTCCAAGGCAAGATATAATTCTCAATTATGGAATCTGATGGATTTTTAAGTATCTCAAACATTTGAGACTTTGTTGTTGACTTGTCATGGTGGTAAATGTAATTTGCCCAACCCAAAATATTTGGAAAATTGATATCAAATTTTTGATACTCGTCAATTTGAAATAGCTTAATTAAGTTATCATTTTTAGGACTGCTAGGTTGAAAAACAGTAAAATCAAACTCATTTTCTGGTTTTGTGGCATTTTTTAAAGTCATTTGTTTAACATCTTTAGAAGCACTGTTGGTGTAGTTTTGTAAAATTTCTGAACGATATTCTGTTGCATCATAAACATAAGCATGGTCTTTGCTAATATCGACCAATATAATTTTACTAGGGATTGGGATTCCACCCTTGTTTCTTAATTTAGAAAGATAATGAATTGCTTGTATGAGTACTGTATTAAGGTCAGCGATGCTATTCTTAAACTCGAACAAAGCCCCTTTAACAATGCCATCTGTATTTTCTGTCAAAACATCTTTTTCATCAAAACCAAAACTTCTCCAAAAGAATAAGTTATCTGCTCTTTCGTTTCCTGATTGCCAACTTCTATCAATAGTCCGAGGTGTAGGTGTCATTTTACACCTCCAACTATTGAAGTTTTATTTTCAAAACCAACAGAAAAGACTTTCTCACAAAAATGTGAAAAAGCCTGTTTTAATGCTTGACAAAAAACACGTCCGATTACATAATCAGCGTGATTCGTGATTCGTGATTCGTGATTCGTGATTCGTGATTCGTGATTCGTGATTCGTGATTCGTGATTCGTGATTCGTGATTCGTGATTGCGTTCATACTAATCATTTCCTTTGTTTTAAGATAGTTCTATTATAGCAAAAATTTTTAAATTTGTATAGTAGAGCTTTACACTTTTTGTTTATCTTTGTTCTAAATAATGCTATAATAGACTTAACATAAAGGAGTACTGTTATGACATTTGAATTTGGGTCTTTATGGGAATTACAGTCTGCTTTCCCGACAGAACAGTCTTGTATAGATCACTTGGAAAATATGATTTGGGGTGATATTATCGTCAGCCCTTTTGATCCTGCTTCAAAAGTCTATAAATGTAAAGGCAATAAATACCGTTGCAAAAATACAGGAAAATACTTCAATGTTAAAACGGGTACACTCTTTGACAATACAAAGGTTGAACTGCGCAAATGGTTTATGGCCATTTGGCTTGTGACCTCTCACAAGGAAAGTATTTCTTCTGTTCAGCTTTCCAAAGATATTGGCGTCACACAAAAGACAGCCTGGTTTATGCTGCAGCGCATTCATAAGTGTTTTGGTCCTGAAAATAACAACATTCTTGATAAGGCTGTGGAGATGGTATAACGACAAGGAGCTGTCAATGCTCATCCTATAAAGAGATCCGGCACATATTTTAACGGAGCAGATTACCGATATTAGGAGCATTGCCCAGCTTTACAGAGATGAATAGCTAGGTTATAATAAAGTGACTGAGAGGTATTAACACGATTGCTTTTAAACGTCTGCGTTCGTTCCAAATACAAGGAGGTGCTCTATGGCTGCTAAACCCCAAACCGATTTGCATTTTGAATTAGAGAGGTCTATTTCCCGCAGAGTTGACAGCAAGTTAATCCCTTACCAAGTTAGCATTTCTGATGATTTCTATGATAGATATACGAAACTGTGGGATGAGAAATTCTCAAAAGACTTTGTCGTAAAACACCGCTCGTTCTATGCTCAATTATCCAAACATTGTATTTATGAGAACCTAGAAATGATGAATAAGAAAGCTGTCGCAAAACGCTTAGCAGAACTGGAAGCCTTGGCTGATATATCAGAGACAAAGGAAGAGTTCAATACTTTCTTTAAGAAAAAATACAACAAAGAACTGCCTGATTTAACTGAATGGCTGTACCCTAAAAAGCAAGAGCTGTCTGATTTTGATAAAAAGCTGTGGACAGCCATGCACTATAATCCAAGAGGAGACTGACTATGAATTGGTATGAATACATGGTACGAGCCAGCGAACACGCCCAACATGACGGCGATTTATGGTTTCGCTATCTTTATAAGGTTATCCGAGATGATGACACTAAATTAACCTCAGAAGATGTCGAAAGACTGCTTAAAAATCCTACCTTAACACCTTTTCAGAAAATAACCTTGCAGGATGCTCTGACAGAGGGCACGCATACACGAGAACACGTGTTGCAGGCTAATCGAAAGAGCAAGCCTAAAGATATTTTAAAACGGATTAGAGAGGGCGACTATGGATAAGAAAATCCTATTTGAAACGCTCAATACGGAGTTGGCAAAAGAGAATATCACATTAGAAATTATCTGTGTAGGTGGGTTCGTTCTTGAATATTATAACCTTCGTGGGACACACGATGTTGATGCTTTTTACAATGAAGATGCTAAAGTCAGAAATATTATTAAGGCGGTTGGGGATAGGTTTGGTGTTAATGAACCAGATGAATTATGGCTAAATAATTCCGTTTCCAATCTCAACAGAATACCCCCTAGAACCGTTTGTGAGACAGTTTACAGTTTTTCTCATCTCACAGTTTTAGTTCCAGAATTGCTATATCTTCTTGGTATGAAACTAGAAAGCGGGCGAGATAGGGATAGACAGGATGCTGGCGATATTATCAAATTGATTAAAGTTCTTTCTCCAAAAGAACTTATCAATAGGCTTCAAAACTATGGCTTTCAACCTGATATTTCCATGGTTTTAGAAGTTTTTGAAATAGCATACGGAATGGAATGGTTGGCAGAATATATAACTGAAAATCCAGAAGAGTTTGCAGATTGCTAAAAAACAACTTTCGAAAAAAGTTGTTTTTCTATATTTTATGGTTGGTAGACAGCTCCCCCAAATTTTTTAGCAATTAACTGTTCCTGCTTGCTTTCATTTTTGAACTGCGCTGCCACAAAATAAGTGAATAGGCTTTGGTATCACTGCGTGATTTCTAAAAATATTAGACAAGCGGGCTGTTTTCTGCTATAATAGCTGTCGTGAAAGAGTGTTATTTCAAAATCTTTTTCAAGCGAGTCCGGGGCGGTGAAAGCCGGATATGAGATTGGAATGGTTGGAGCTTTCTTTGATTATCATCAATAATAAATGAAGTAAAAAGTCAGGGTGGAACCGCGTTTCTTAACGCCCCTATGTCATCTGGCATATTGGGAGTTGAGACACGGTTTTTTGTATTTCCAAGCGCCAGCTGTTTATCAAAAAAGAGCAGTCGCTGTGGCGAATGAGCCAAACATTGTACTAATTCGTTTTTGCTAGCAATATCGGCTATCAAAAACTCATGTCGCAAGAAATTTTATAATATGGAGGACAGCAATGTCAAAAAAACTAACCTTCCACCTCGTCAAAGGTGCTAGTGCTCCTAAAGGAGCAAGCACCTAACGGCAATCCCTATGAGGATTGCCTAGACGAAGCACTAGCTTTCGTCGCTAAAAATAATCGTTTTAGCAACGAAAGCGTCGCAAGATACACTTATTAAGAAAGAGAGCTAAATTATGTCTAAAAAAATGACATTTCAGGAAATTATCTTAACTTTACAACAATACTGGAATGATCAAGGCTGTATGCTCATGCAGGCTTATGATAACGAAAAGGGTGCAGGTACTATGAGCCCTTACACCTTCCTGCGTGCCATCGGGCCTGAACCTTGGAATGCAGCCTATGTAGAGCCTTCGCGCCGTCCGGCTGACGGCCGTTACGGGGAAAATCCCAACCGTCTCTACCAGCACCACCAGTTTCAGGTGGTTATGAAACCAAGTCCGTCAAACATTCAGGAGCTCTATCTGAAATCACTTGAGGTGCTTGGTATCAACCCGCTTGAACATGACATTCGCTTTGTTGAAGATAACTGGGAAAATCCCTCAACCGGTTCAGCGGGTCTCGGTTGGGAAGTTTGGCTTGATGGGATGGAAATCACACAATTCACCTATTTTCAGCAGGTCGGAGGTTTAGCGACCCAGCCTGTGACCGCTGAAGTGACCTATGGTTTAGAGCGTCTGGCTTCTTACATTCAAGAAGTTGATTCTGTCTATGAGATTGAATGGGCACCGGGGGTCAAGTACGGAGAAATCTTTACCCAGCCTGAGTATGAACACTCAAAATACAGTTTTGAAATCAGTGACCAGGACATGCTGCTGGAAAATTTTGAAAAGTTTGAAGCAGAAGCCAAACGCTGCCTCGACGAACATCTAGTACATCCGGCCTATGATTATGTGCTCAAATGTTCGCACACCTTCAATTTGCTGGATGCTAGGGGCGCCGTCTCTGTTACTGAACGTGCCGGCTACATTGCCCGCATTCGCAATCTTGCCCGTATTGTGGCTAAGACTTTTGTAGCAGAGCGCAAGCGCTTAGCCTATCCGTTATTAGATGATGAAACTCGGGCACAGCTCTTGAAGGAGGATGCAGAATAATGACAAGGAATTTATTAGTAGAGCTTGGACTTGAAGAGATGCCAGCTTATGTTGTCAAACCGAGCATGAAGCAGCTGCGGCAAAAAATGGGGCAGTTTTTAGAAGAAAACCGCCTGTCGTTTGAAAAAATTGAAATGTTTTCGACGCCGCGCCGCTTAGCTGTCCGTGTGGTTAATTTAGCGGATCAGCAGAGTGACTATTCGGAAGATTTTAAGGGGCCGTCTAAAAAAATTGCTCTGGATGCCCAAGGGAATTTTACCAAGGCAGCCCAAGGTTTTGTGCGCGGCAAGGGCCTGACCACAGATGATATTGAATTTCGCACTGTTAACGGTGAGGACTATGCTTATGTGACTAAAAATGAAGCGGGCAAGCCTGTCAAGGAAGTTCTCGCAGGCGTTATTGATGTTTTAAAATCACTGACCTTTCCTGTCAACATGCACTGGGCTAACCATACCTTTGAATATATCCGTCCGGTTCATACCCTTGTGGTGCTTCTGGATGATGAGGAAATTGATCTTGACTTTCTTGATATCAGTTCCGGCCGCACCAGCAGAGGGCACCGCTTTTTGGGCAAGGAAGCAAGGATTGCTTCAGCAGATTCTTATGAAGCTGATCTCGAAGCAGAGTTTGTGATTGCCAGTGCTGCTAAGCGTGAGAATATGATCATCGAGCAAATCAGAAACATTGAAAAAACCTACAATGTGAGTGTTGAAATCGATGAGGAGCTGCTCAATGAGGTTCTCAATCTCGTTGAATACCCGACGGCTTTCATGGGCAGTTTTGATCAAAAGTATCTTGAATTGCCTGAAGAGGTCTTAGTAACCTCAATGAAAACCCATCAGCGCTACTTTGTTGTCCGTGACCAAGCGGGCAAGCTCCTGCCGAATTTCATTTCGGTCCGCAACGGCAATGATCAGTTTATTGATAATGTTATCAAAGGAAATGAAAAAGTTCTTTTGGCGCGGCTGGAAGACGGTGAATTTTTCTGGCGTGAAGACCAAAAGCTGGAGATTGCTGATCTGGTTGAAAAATTAAAATTAGTGACCTTCCATGAAAAAATCGGTTCTTTGTATGAGCACATGATGCGAACGAAGAGTATTGCGGCTTATCTGTCGGACTTAGCAGAGCTGACAGAAGATGAAAAAGCGCAGACAGACCGTGCAGCTAGCATCTATAAGTTTGATCTTTTGACAGGCATGGTCGGTGAGTTTGATGAACTGCAGGGCATTATGGGTGAAAAGTATGCTGTCTTAGCCGGAGAAAATCGGGCTGTTGCAGCTGCTGTTCGTGAGCACTATCTGCCTACCAGCAGTGAAGGAGAACTCCCTGATACTAAAGTAGGGGCTGTTCTTGCGATTGCTGATAAGTTAGATACCCTTTTGTCCTTCTTCTCAGTCGGACTTATTCCAAGCGGATCTAATGATCCTTATGCCCTTCGCCGGGCCACTCAGGGGATTGTCCGTATCCTTGATAAATTTGGCTGGGAAATTCCGCTGGACGAGCTGATTGCTAATTTGTATGAGCTCAAATTCGACAGTCTGGTCTATCAAAATCAGTCTGACGTCATGGACTTTATCCGCGGCCGTGTTGAGAAAATGATCGATGCATCTGTACCCAAAGATATTCGGGAAGCCGTACTGGACAGCTCAACACACATCGTCCGTCTGGAAGTTGAGGCAGCAAAAACTTTGGCAGAAAAAGCGCAAGACCCTAACTTTAAGGCTTCTGTGGAAAGTCTCTCTCGTGTCTTTAATCTGGCAGAAAAGGCAGACAGTCGATCAGTAGATACCGCTATTTTTGAAAATGAACACGAACAAGAGCTTTATGATGCCGTGACAGAACTTCATTTTACAGAAGACATGACAGAAAATGTGGACAGACTTTTTGCCTTAAGTCCGATTATTGATGCCTTTTTCGACCATACCATGGTTATGGCAGAAGATAGAGCTGTAAGAGATAATCGCTTGGCACTTCTCGCTGCTCTGGGAGAAAAAGCTAAAACCATTGCGGCCTTTAATGAAATGAATACAAAATAACTGAACACGGGCTAAAATCGTCGAGAAAAAGATAGCCTGCCTGATGCGCAAAGCGCATGGCGTCAGCCTCCTATTTTCTTCTCGCTTTAACGCCTTTAGCGACACGTCGTTTGGTTAGTCGATCTTACTAAGCAAACGACGTTAGCGGGAGAGGCAGCCAATTCACTATGGTGATTGGCGTTTGTTATCAAGTGCAAAGCACTTAGATAACAATCCTCTGCCGTATCTTAGTAATTGAACACGGGCTAAAATCCTAGTAAAAAAGATAAACGTCCTCGTGTCTTAGCGACACAGCGCCCGTTTCCTATTTTTATACGGATTTGAAACGCCCTTTGCGACACTTCGTTTGGTTAGTCGATCTTACTAAGCAAACGACGTTAGCGGGAGAGGTAGCCAATTCACTATGGTGATTGGCGTTTGTTATCAAGTGCAAAGCACTTAGATAACAATCCTCTGCCGTATCTTATGTAATTGAACACGGGCTAAAATCGTCGAGAAAAAGACAGCCTGCCTGATGCGCAAAGCGCATGGCGTTAGGCTCCTATTTTCTTCTCGCTTTCTTAACGCCCTTTGTATCTTAGTAAAAGGAGGGAAAATGGAACAGGTAAAAATTGATCGGATTAACGAGCTCGCCCGTAAGAAAAAGCGTGAAGGGTTGACAGGTGCTGAAAAAGTTGAGCAGGCAAAGCTTCGTGAGGAATACATCGAGGGCTACCGGCGGAGTTTCCGCCATCATATTGAAGGGCTTAAAATTGTTGATGAACAGGGCAATGATATTACGCCTGAAAAGCTCAAGGAAATCCAGCGTCAAAAGGGACTTCACGGCAGAAAGCCCGGAGATCACAGCTAAACATCAAAAAAGACAGCAGTATTTGTACACACTGCTGTCTTTTTATTTTTGTTTGTCAGTTTTGCGTTTGTTATCAAATAGGAGCGACAAGCATTTTTATTGACTGCTTATCACAAGCTGGGATAAAATCGAAAAATAGAAAGGACTTATTATGAAAAAAATTAGCCCTCGTACTGACTGTTTGTTCCGTTTCGCTGCTGGCAGCCTGTGACACTGATGACGATAATCAGCAGGCACAAACTAAAGCAGAGGAGACAGCCAACTCTCAAGCAGATTAATCTGACAGCTCCTAAACAAAAATTTCAGCGGACAAAGCCAAAGCTATTGCTCCTAAGGACGCCGCCGGTTTCGCAGAAAAAGATGTTACCATTTTAAGTGTTGAACAAGATACTGGTGATGGTCTGGCAGAATTTGAACCAAAGACACAACGGAGCATAGCTATACTATCAATGTCGATACCGGAGATATTATTTCCAAATAATCAGAAAATGTCAATGATAAATTTTTCTGACTGTAAGGTAAAAAACGTGAACATTCCAGCTTGATTTCAAAAAGCTGAACAAATATATTAATAAAAGGATTTTCTCTTTGTATGCAAAAAGAAAATCCTTTTTTGGTTTTGTAAATAACAAGCAGAGTATGAGAGGGTGTTGTATATAGTAAGACCCAATGAACTGAATCAATAAAATAATGTCCACTGAAAGAGACAAAAGAAGGCGTTTACAAAGTTTGTTTTTAGTATAAAATAAAGATGTAAGTGAGGGAGTGGTATGGTTACGAGAAATATAAAGGAAGAAGCTTTGCTGTCCCTGCTCGACAGTAAGGAAGGTTTTACAACCGCAGAAGAAATCTCATCAGAATTAGGGGTTTCTTCAAAGACGGTCTATCGCTTGGTGAAAAAAATAAACGATAACTATGCTGGCGGTTCCTTAATTCTATCTGAGAAAGGGAAGGGGCTCATACTTGACAGAGAGCGTTATTTAAAGTCAGTTGGAAATGTCCAAACTTTCCACGAAGATGAAAATTATTCTCCTTTGGAGCGGCGCAGCAAGATTTTAGAGCGTTTACTGCTGGTGGCCCCAAGATCAATTCCTGTCTATGATTTGGCTCAAGAGTATTTCGTTTCTGAGGCGGCTATTTTGAAAGATAAGTTAGAGATTCAAAAGCAGCTGGATGACTATCGATTAAAAATTACTCTTAAACATCAGCAACTTTTTATCTCAGGGAGTGAGTTTGATCTGCGCAGCGCCATTGCTGATTTGGTATCAACTTTCAGCATGATTGATCTTGACAATTTAGCTCTTTCTAAGGATGACAGTAAGATTAACTATAATGTCGCTTCCTTTGTTTTATCAGAACTCTATTCTATTGAAAAGAATCTGAAAGCAGCTATTCCCTATCCTTATAATATCAATATCTTTTCTCATCTTTACATTATGATTGAGCGCAGCAAGCATCATAACCACCATCCTTATTCGGCTCAGGAAAATATAGCTTATGATGATGAGGTTCTAAGAGCAGAAAGTCAGAGAGTTATTGATGATATCTCCCGCTTTATCGGCTGTCCTGTCAGTGCTGATGAAGTCTATTATCTGTATAGTTATCTTATTTCCTCACGTTTTCAGAATGAAGAAATTTCAGCAGAGCAGCGTTTCTCACCGCGCGTGCTGGCCGTCACAGATTTTTATTTTAAGCATATGTCGGTAACTAGGCAAGAAAAAATAGCTGTAACTGATGGTATCTTTAAAGATTTAGCCAATCACATTAGCCCTATGCTGAGGCGGATTGATAACAAAATCAGAATTAGAAATGGCATGCTGGAGCAGATAAAAATAGGCTATCCGGACATTTTTAAGGAACTTGAAGAGCTGTCTGACACGGTCAGTGAACGCTATACAATTTCTAAAATAAACCACGATGAAATCGGATTTTTAGCACTCTATTTTGTCCGCTTTAGAGAGTTAACCAAGCAACCTTTGAAGGCATTAGTCATGTGCTCATCAGGCATTGGTATTTCGGAGCTGTTACGAACAAAGATAGAAAACAGCTTTAGTAATCTTGATATTATTGATGTTGTTTCTGTCCACAATGCTGATGCTGTGCTTGAGTGCAATCCTGATGTGAAATTGCTGATTACAAGTGTTGACAGTGATATTGAGACACCGATTAAAAAGGTTCTGGTTAGTGCTTTGATGACAGCAGAAGACAAGAAAAGAATTAGTAAGGCAATTGATGAGATAAACTATGAAAAGTAACTTATTTGATATTCATTTGAATGAAGAATTAGAGAATCGCAATGCTGTTTATGATTTTCTAAGTCGTCTTATTGCAGCTGAGAACGGCTTAGTCAATGAGGATATTAAGCAGCAGTTTTTAGAAAGAGAAAGTGTGGGCAATATTCAGATTGCTGAGAGAACTGTCATGCCTCATTTTGGCAGCGGAGGGATTCGTAATCGCATTATTATACTCCGTACAGCTAAGCCTGTTTTGCACTGGTCTTCAAGAATCAGTGAAGTTCAGCTGATTGTGGCTATTGTATTTGATCCGGAATCAGCAGCCGATGAAAGACAAAAACTCAATCAGTTTATTAAAAAACTAAGCTCAGCTGACTTTATTAACCATTTTTTAAAAGATAAAAAGCAGCAGCTAGAAAAGTTGTTACTCTAGGATAAGGAGGATTTATATGCTGGAGGATTTATTGACAGCGGATTACATTCAAATAAGACCTGAGGCCAAAAATTGGGAGGAGGCGATTCAGTTGGCTGCCCAGCCCTTGCTTGAGCGGCACAAGATAAAAGAGACTTATATACAAGCTATGATTGATAAGGTCAAAGAGTTTGGACCTTTTATCAATATCGGTGATCACTTGGCGCTTCCACATGCCAGACCGGAAGAAGGTGTGATTGAAAAGGGAATGTCTCTTTTAAAATTAGATCAGCCGGTTAATCTGCTGGATGATCCCAAGCATCCCATCAGTGTCTTTATTTGTTTAGCAGCTAGTGATAGCACAGCGCATTTAGAAGCGCTTATGGAGCTTACTAAAATTTTGTCACAAAAAGAAAATTTACAAAAACTCATTCAGTCTTCAAGTATTGATGACATTCGTTTCGTGTTAACGAGCTGAAAGTTTGGCATTTAGATCGGAGATCTTGTTTTAATTGAACACGGGCTGCGGATTGTGTCAAAAAGATGAGTCCTCCTAGAATCTTTAGCGATTCATCGTCGTACTCTCTATTTTGACGTTATCCGCGGACGCCCTTAGTATTTTATTTTGAGGAGGATAATCATGAAAATTTTTGCAGTATGCCAAAGCGGTCTTGGAACCAGCTTTATGGTACAGATGAATATTGAAGCGGCACTGGAAGAGGCTGGTGCTAATATGGACGATTTTACGGTTGAGCATGCCGATTCAGGCAGCGTCAGCGGGGATATGGCAGATTATTTCTTTGCAGAAAAAACTTTAGTGCCTGCCTTGACCAATCTTCCAGATGAAAAAATAATTTCTCTGGATTCTATTATTGATGCAGATGAAATCAAGGAAAAGGTTATTCAATTGCTGGATGACAATGAAATTGTTCATAACTGATGATGAAAATAAAAGGAGATCCTTGATTATGAAACCGATACTGAATTTGTTTGTCTCTATTGTTACCCAACCTGCTGTACTTGTTGCTTTGATTGCTTTAATCGGACTTATTCTGCAGAAGAAAAAGTTTTCTGATATTATGTCGGGAACTATTAAAACAGTTGTTGGTTTTCTGGTACTAACCGGCGGTGCAGGTGTTTTGCAAAATGCGCTGGCGCCTTTTGCGAAAATGTTTCAGGTGGCGTTAAACACTCAAGGTGTTGTACCCAGCAATGAGGCTGTTGTAGCAATCGCTTTGAAAGATTACGGCAGCCAGACGGCCTTGATTATGTTTGTCGGAATGGTGGTCAATATTGTGTTGGCCCGCTTTACACGCTTTAAATATCTCTTTTTAACAGGGCAGGCCATGATGTATGTTTCATGTATCACCGCCGTTATCTTGATGAGTGCCGGTATTAAAGCCAATGCTATGGTTATTTTGCTGGGAGGCTTATTTGAAGGAACTTTATTGACAGTTACTCCGGCTCTTTGCCAGCCTTTTATGCGGAAAATAACCGGCAATGACAAAGTTGCCATGGGACATACTGGAAATATTGGTTATGCGGCTGCTGGCTGGATTGGAAAATGGTTTGGCGATGATTCAAAATCAACAGAAGATATTAACGTGCCAAAATCGTTTGGTTTTCTGCGCGATTCAACTGTTTCCATTATGATTTTGATGAGCCTTGTTTACATTGTTCTGGCATTGGCCGCAGGACCTTCTTATGTTGAAAAGACTTTGAGCGGCGGAACCAGTGCCCTTGTCTATGCTGTTATTCAGGCTGGAACATTTACGGCAGGTTTTGTAATCGTTCTTCAAGGAGTGCGCATGGTTCTTGCTGAAATTGTGCCCGCTTTCCAAGGTATCGCTAAGAAATGGGTACCTAACTCAAAACCAGCTCTTGATGTTCCAATTATTTTCTCTTATGCTCCTAATGCAGTACTGATTGGTTTCTTTACTAGCTTTATTGTAGGAACAATTTCTATGTTTATCATGATTGGTATGCATACAACAGTCATTATTCCGGGTGTTGTCGGCCATTTCTTCTGTGGTGCTGCTGCCGGTGTTTATGGAAATGCAACCGGCGGACGCAGAGGCGCTGTCTTGGGTTCAGCTTTCAATGGTGTACTGCTAAGCTGGCTGCCATTATTGATTTTGCCGCTCCTAGGATCCTTGAATATGGCAGCATCAACATTTGCAGATACCGATTATCTGATTCCGGGATACATCTTAGGCAAAATCGGTCAGCTGGGTTCAGGTGCACTGATAGCTGGTATAATCGGCTTTGTAGCTGTAGTTATCATAATTAGCGTTTGGCTGAGCCGCCGCTCAGACAAGGCTGCTTAGGCCTTGATGTTACAGTGACTAAAAGTTGATAGACGTAAAGTTACAATGACATCTTGGGAACCTAAAACGAAAATGGAACAGAAATTGATTTCTGTCCCATTTTTATTTTATAAACAGTAAAAACAATATTTTATCGGTTAAATCGGCGTTTGGCTAAGAAGCTAAGTCCGATAAGAGCTATGCCTATTCCTAAAGCGGCCGGCAGCAAGGAAGCCTTAGTGCCTGTTTGAGGAAGACGTTCTGCCGCCTCGTTTTGAGCAGTGGCTTGGGCTGTTTTGGGAGAATAGCCAGCTAAAGAAGGAGCAGGACTGATTGCTGCCGGGTCGTTGTTTAGAGCGGGTTTTGCTGCCTGCGGGCTGTTTGGAGCAGGATATTCTGCCGCGGGTGTAGGTTCAGTCTTGTCGGCATCCGGATTTTGAGGAAGAGCAGGATTGCTGTCTTTTTCAGCAAGTGGCGGCTGAGGATCAGCCGGTGCGGCTTTTCTGGCAGCTGCAGAAGTCCTATAATGGAAGGTTGTATCCGGAAGAAACTTGACGGGCTTGCCATTGTAGTAGAGCACCCAGTTGCCGTCAGCGTCTTTTTGAGCAGAGAAACCTTCTTCATTAGCGGTGCCTCCTGCACCTCCAAAGATGAGTTCAGCATACCATGACTGTTCTTCGCCGCCCTGTCCGTCAGCAATACCAAGCCCCATAGCATCTCCGGAAGCAGAAAGAATACTGATAGCATGGCCGAATGATTGCAGTCCGTCGTTTGGATCATTTAGAATATTAAAATAATCAGCAAACCAGTTAAGAGCCAGATAATAAGCAGTTGCTTGGTCTGAGGCGATCGTTTGCCCGCCGTCATTGGTCCGGCGAAGATTGTTGTCCATGTGGCCGTTTTCTTCATACCAGGTCATGCCCTGAGGGAAGCTTAGTTTAGTATCGTGTTCCAGTCCGTCAGATTCGGACGCCTCTTCATCGGCTCGGGCCTGAGCGAAGTCCTGCATCACCTGATTGACCGGGGGCACAGGAAAATCAATGCCGTTAATCTGGCGGAGCTCTGTTAAATACTGGTTGAGATACTTGGCAATTTCTGCAGTATCGGGCTGGTAAGGCTCATTGGGGTTATCGACGGTGATGTATTCATCCCTTGAACCATTGTAAACAACATCTGCTACCTGAGCAATTTTGCCGACTGATTCCAGCTCGGCCTTAAAGTTAACGCTGTCATAAACAGCTGCCGTATTCGCATCAGCACTGCTTTCCGGCCTGTCAGCAGCAGAAGTATTTGTGGCTGTTTGAGCTGAAGGCTCTGCAGGCTGGGTGCTTGACGGCTGCGACGGAGCCGGCTGTGTTTCCTCTGCTGTATCGGAAGCAGAGCTATTTGCAGCACTTGTCTGCGGCTCTCCTGCTGTTGGAGTTGTTTGCTCAGCAGTACTTGTTTGAGGTGTCTCAGCTGTGTCTGCTGCTTGCGGAGTTGTTTCCTGAGAAGCTGAATCATGGTTTGAATCAGGAGCTGTTTCCGTCTGTGCTTGTTCAAGAGCAGTGCTCACTGCCTGAGTCGGTGTGTCAGCTGTTTGTGTCAGCTGAGTTTGTGCTGCCTGGGTGGTCTCTGGTACTGCCTGTAGCGGACTGTCATCAGCTTCTGCCGCTCCGGCTGTTCCTAAAGCAATAGCGGCAGCTGTTAAAACAGCACCGCAAAGTCCCAAGACCTTACTTTTACGTTTGCTGAAAATTTTCTTTTGCATAAATCTACCTTTCTTTTTAATGATTTTGGGCAGTCGTAGGATCAAAAATTAGCTTATCATTAGTTTGATAAAATTCAGCAAAAATCCCTTTGCAATTCGATTACAATTTTTGCCGGCTGCCTGAAAAAATGGCAGTGAAATAGTAAATATTCCCTCAATATCAGTGCATATTTACTATTTTTATAGTATAATTTTTCTTATGAAACGGAATTTTGAAGCAGTTAAACGTTTAGTCATTAAAATTGGAACGAGCTCTCTTATTCTGCCAAACGGCAAAATTAATTTGGAAAAAATTGATCAGCTGGCCTTTGTCATCGCCAGTCTTATGAACAAGGGCAAGGAGGTTGTCCTGGTGTCATCGGGTGCTGTGGGCTTTGGTCTGGATGTTCTGGGAATGGACAGGCGTCCGGCTGAAATAGCTCAGCAGCAGGCAGTATCAAGTGTCGGTCAGGTAGCGATGATGAGCCTTTACTCACAGATTTTCTCACACTACCAGACGGACGTCTCACAGATTTTGCTGACGCGTGATGTTATCGAGTATCCCGAAAGTCTTGCCAATGTTACCAATACCTTTGAAACCCTTTTATCCATGGGGATTGTACCGATCGTCAATGAAAATGATGCGACCAGTGTTGATGAGATGGATCATGCAACGAAGTTTGGGGACAACGACCGGCTTTCTGCTGTTGTTGCTAAGATTACTGAAGCAGATTTGCTGGTTATGCTGTCAGACATTGACGGTCTCTACGATAAGAATCCGACGATTTATGAGGATGCCGTTTTGTATCGGCAGGTGTCAGAGATTACAGAAGATATTCTTAAATCAGCAGGCGGTGCCGGCAGTAAATTCGGGACAGGCGGTATGATCAGCAAGCTGCAAAGTGCTCAGATGATGTTTGACAACAAAGGGCAGATGGTTCTCATGAACGGTGCCAATCCGCGTGATATCCTGCGCATGCTGGAGGGTGCCAATCTGGGAACATGGTTTATCCAAAAAGGAAATGAGGTGGAGTGATGACCTACATTGATGAGTTAGGACGCAAAGCTAAAAAAGCCAGTCTTAGTCTAGCTAAGCTGGGGACAGCTGAAAAAAATCAAGTTCTCAGACAGGCAGCTGAAAATCTGCTGGCACAGACTGACTATATTTTAACTGAGAATGCGCGTGATATTGCCAGTGCTAAAGAACATGAGATTTCTGATATTATGACAGACCGTCTGCGTTTGGATGCAGCACGTATTGAAGGAATCGCCGAAGGTATCCGTCAGGTGGCTGACCTTCAGGATCCAATCGGTCAGGTAATTCGCGGCTATACCAATCTGGACGGTCTTAAAATCGTTCAAAAGCGCGTGCCTCTGGGGGTCATTGCCATGATCTTTGAAAGCCGCCCCAATGTCTCAGTTGATGCGTTCAGCCTGGCTTTTAAAACCGGCAATGCTATTATCTTGCGGGGCGGCCGTGATGCTATTCATTCCAATAAGGCTTTGGTCGGGGTGCTTCGCAAGACCTTAGCTGATTTTGGAATTGATGCTAATATTGTGCAGCTGGTTGAAGATACCAGCCATGCAGTAGCAGAAGAGCTGATGCAGGCAGTTGATTATATTGATGTCTTGATCCCACGCGGCAGCGGCCGGTTGATTCAGACGGTTAAAGCAAAATCCAAGGTGCCCTTCATTGAAACAGGTGTCGGCAATGTACACATTTATGTTGATGAGTCGGCCGACCTTGATATGGCAGCTGACATTGTTATCAATGCCAAAACCTCTCGCCCGAGTGTCTGCAATGCTGCCGAATCGCTCTTGGTTCATGAGAAGGCAGCAGCGGAGTTCCTGCCAAAATTGGAAGTTGCTGTCCAAAAGGTTCATCCTGTTGAGTTTCGTGCGGATCCATCAGCGCTGGCCTTTCTTCAAAATGCTAAACCGGCAAGCGACGAAGACTACAGTACCGAGTTTTTAGATTATATCCTGTCAGTTAAGGTAGTGCATACACTGGATGAAGCAATCAACTGGATTAATACTTACAGCAGCCACCACTCAGAATCCATCATTACCCGAGATATCGCTTCGGCAGAGCACTTTCAGGATGAAGTCGATTCTGCAGCAGTCTATGTCAATGCGTCAACTCGCTTTACCGATGGTTTTGTCTTTGGTCTGGGAGCAGAAATCGGCATTTCAACCCAGAAAATACATGCCCGCGGTCCTATGGGACTGGAAGCTCTCACCAGCACCAAGTTCTATATTAACGGACAGGGACAAATCAGAGAATAAGGCTGTAAAAGGTGCTGCCCGAGCACTTAGATACGATTAGGGATCGGATACTTTTTCCGGTCCTTTTTGCCGGATTCATACTTCCGGCTTAGCAGTAATGAGCCGGATATGAAAGCACATCTTTTTTAACAAAGTCAAAGAAGGTCTCATAAAGGACTCTGTCTTTAATCTGAAGTGCATTTCTCATGGAATTAAACAGATGAGCTTTCTCTTTTTTGTTTATTATAGAATAAAAGTGTGGTAAAATAAAACTTATGACTAATGATTTTCATCATATCACTGTTCTTTTGCATGAAGCCATCGACAGGCTTGATATTAAGCCTGATGGTATCTATGTTGATGCGACACTTGGCGGTGCGGGGCACAGTGAGTATTTGCTCTCAAAACTTGGCAAAAAGGGACATCTCTATTGTTTTGATCAGGATCAAAAAGCAATTGACAATGCCCAAAAACGTCTGCAGCCCTATGTTGAGGCGGGGCAGGTGACTTTCATTAAGGATAATTTTCGCCATTTGAAAGAGCGTCTGGCTGAGGAAAATGTCTTTGAAATTGACGGCATCTGCTATGATTTGGGGGTATCAAGTCCTCAGCTGGATGAAGAAGAACGCGGCTTTTCCTATAAAAAAGATGCGCCGCTTGACATGCGAATGAATCAAGATGCCGAACTGAGAGCTTTTGATGTCGTAAACACCTATGATTATCACGATTTAGTGCGCATTTTCTTTAAATATGGCGAGGATAAATTTTCAAAACAAATCGCACGAAAGATTGAGAAAGCCAGACAGGAAAAGGCAATCGCAACGACCGAAGAGCTGGCGGAAATTATTAAATCAGCCAAACCGGCTAAGGAACTTAAGAAAAAAGGACACCCTGCCAAGCAGATTTTTCAGGCCATCAGAATTGAAGTTAACGATGAACTGGGAGCTGCTGAGGAGTCCTTGTCTCAGGCCCTGGATTTGCTGACAGTAAACGGACGCATATCAGTGATTACCTTTCATTCTTTGGAAGACCGTCTGGTAAAACAGCTGTTTAAAAAGGCGGCAGTCATTGATGTTCCTAAGGGGCTGCCCTTTATTCCCGATGACCTGCAGCCTAAGTTTTCCTTGATCAGCCGCAAGCCGATTCTGCCCAGTCAGGCAGAGATTGAGGCTAATAACCGTGCGCATTCAGCTAAATTGCGGGTCATTCAAAAAATTCGAAAATAGAGAAAAACCATGACAAATGAAAAACGCAGCGAAGCTATTTCGCAAGCCTTGCAGAAACGGATCAGAACCTTTACCAGATTGGAAAAGGCTTTTTATGGTGCTATCATCATTACGGCTATCACGCTGTCTATCAGCATTATTTACCTGCAGAGCCGAAGTCTGCAGATTCAGCAGGAAATCAGCCACTTAAACAGTAAGATCAATGACAAGGAAACAGAGTACAACAACGCCAAGCAGGAAGTCAATGAGCTGAGCCGCTATGACCGGATTGCCGATATTGCCCAGAAAGCGGGCATGACTGTTCAAAAAGATAATATTAAGAAGGTGGACTAGCCTATGAACAACTTTAAAAAGCGCTTTTTAGACTATGTCATAGGTGATCGCAGGACGCCTGAGAAAAACCGCGAACGTGTCGGACAAAATTTAATGATTTTGTCTGTCTTTGTCTTTTTTGTTTTTATTATCAATTTTATTATCATTATCGGAACAGACAGAAAATTCGGCGTTAATCTATCCAAAGGAGCTTCGTCTGTTTATCAGACAGTGCAAAAAGTTCAGGCTAAGCGCGGAACCATTTACGACCGTAATGGCAACCCGATTGCCGAAGACTCAACAACCTATAATGTCTATGCTGTTATTGATAAATCCTATGTGTCGACTGCTGGGGAAAAACTTTATGTGCAGCCTTATCAGTACAATAAAGTTGCTGATATTCTCAATCAGCATCTGGGCATGGATAAAAAATATGTTATTTCTCAGCTGGAGCAAAAAAAATTAACTCAGGTTTCTTTTGGTACCAAAGGGTCAAATATCACCTACAGCACGATGACAGCTGTTACCAAGGCACTTGAGGATGCAAAGATTAAGGGCGTTGCTTTCACGACAAGCCCCGGCCGTATGTATCCAAACGGTACTTTTGCGTCACAGTTCATCGGCTTAGCGCAGGTCAAAGAAAATAAGGACGGCAGCAAGAGCTTAGTTGGTGCAACAGGCATGGAAGCGGCTCTTGATAAGCTTTTGTCCGGGAAAGACGGACAAGTGACCTACGAAAAAGATAAAAACGGCAATACCCTGCTAGGGGCTGCGACAACCGTTAAAAAAGCAGTGGACGGAAAAGATGTCTATACGACCCTGTCTGCGCCTATCCAGACCTATTTGGAAACACAGATGGATACCTTCCAAAGCAAGGCCAAGGGTGTTCAGGCCAGTGCCACTCTTGTTAATGCTAAAACAGGGGAAATTTTGGCGACGTCACAGCGGCCGAGCTTTAATTCAGACACCAAGGAAGGCTTGGATGCTAAGGGCTTTACCTGGCAAAATACTCTTTATCAGACCAACTATGAACCTGGATCAACCATGAAAGTCATGCTGCTTGCAGCAGCTATTGACGAAGGGGTTTTCAACCCCAACGAGACTTATAACAATGCCAGTCTCTCTCTGGCTGATGCAACCATCAAAGACTGGGCTGTCAATGAAGGGATCTCTCAGGGCGGCTATATGACTTTTGCGCAAGGATTTTCTTATTCCAGTAACGTCGGGATGACCCTGCTGGAGCAAAAGATGGGCAATGATAAATGGCTTCGTTATCTCAGCGACTACCGCTTTGGCATGCCGACCCGGTTTGGTATGGGAAGTGAAGCCTCAGGGCTGCTGCCGTCTGACAATGTGGTAACAATAGCCATGAGTGCTTTCGGACAAGGGATCGGAGTGACGCAGACGCAGATGCTCAGGGCTTTTTCATCCGTCTCAAACGATGGTGTGATGCTGGAGCCTCAATTCATCACCAAAATTTATGATCCAAAAACAGGCACCAGCCGGACAGCCAAAAAAGAAGTTGTCGGCAATCCTGTGTCAGCAGATGCAGCTAAGCAAACGCGGCAATATATGGTGACTGTTGGGACAGACCCCTACTATGGAACCCTTTATTCAAAAGATTTGGGCGGCCCTGTCATCAAGGTCGGCAATCAATCGGTTGCTGTTAAATCAGGAACAGCTCAGATGGCTGCGGAAGATGGCTCAGGTTATTTAACAGGAAGTACAGATTATATCTATTCGGTTGTTGCCATGGTTCCGTCTGAAAATCCGGACTTTATGATGTATGTGACTCTGCAGCAGCCTGAAACATTCAGCATAAGCTTTTGGCAGGATGTCATCAATCCGGTGCTGGAAGAAGCAACTCTCATGAAAGATACGCTGCTGTCGCCGGTTGAGACCCCTGAGGATCAGCAGACGAAGTATCACTTGCCGAAAGTTATCGGAAAAAGTCCGGGCAATACAGCCGACGAACTTCGTCAGAATCTCGTTCAGCCTATTGTCCTTGGAACAGGTAACAAAATCACCAAAACGTCTGTTGCGGCCGGGTCAAACTTAAAAGAAAATCAGCAGGTTCTAATGCTGACCAGTCACTTTGAGACCATGCCTGATATGTACGGCTGGACCAAGAAAAATGTTAAGAAATTCGAGGACTGGACCGGCATAAATGTGACCTTTAAAGGGAAAAAATCCGGGAAGGTCGTTAAGCAAAGCATCAGCGCAGGCAGTAAACTTAAAAACTTGAAGAAAATTAGAATAACTCTAGGAGACTAACATGTTAACCACTATGATCATTGCAGGGATTGCGTCTTTTATCCTGACCGTTCTTGCCATGCCCTCTTTCATCCGATTTTATCAGCTGAAAAAAATTAATGGCCAGCAGATGCATGAGGATGTCAAGCAGCATTTGGCTAAAGCAGGTACCCCGACCATGGGAGGAACTGTCTTTTTGGCAGTTGCTGTTTTGGTGACTTTCGTATTTGCCTTTCTTGTTAATCTTGTAAAAGGACCGGCTTTCGGGGCAACGTTAGCTATTTTGTTCATCATTTTAATTTATGGGACAGTTGGTTTTCTTGATGATTTTTTAAAGATTTTTAAGAAGATTAATGAAGGTCTGACAGCAGGGCAAAAAATGGCTCTGCAGATCATTGGCGGCTTAGTTTTCTATTTTGTCCATGTCAGACCAAGCGGAGCAGATTCGTTAAATGTCTTTGGCTTTCCTTTGCATCTGGGTATCTTTTACATTGCCTTTATTTTGTTTTGGATCGTCGGCTTTTCCAACGCTGTCAACCTGACAGACGGTATTGACGGCTTGGCTTCTGTTTCAGTTGTCATCAGCCTGACAGCCTATGGGATTATTGCCTATCAGCAACAGCAGTTTGATATTCTTCTCATTATTATTGTTATGATTGGCGCTTTGCTTGGTTTCTTTGTCTATAATCATAAACCGGCCAAAGTTTTCATGGGAGATGTCGGCAGCCTCGCTCTGGGAGCAATGCTGGCTGCTATTTCCATAGCTCTGCGGCAGGAATGGACCTTGCTGCTTATTGGGATTGTCTATGTTCTTGAAACAGCTTCAGTCATGATGCAGGTTGCTTACTTTAAATATACAAAGAAAAAGTACGGCGAAGGACGCCGAATTTTCCGTATGACTCCTTTTCACCATCATCTGGAATTAGGAGGTCTGAGTCTGACCAAAGCAGGTGCTAAATGGAGTGAGTGGAAGGTTGATGCTTTTCTTTGGGCTCTGGGCATCTGCGGAAGCCTGTTGACGCTGGCTCTGCTGTATTTATAAGAAGATAAGAGTGCGGTATTTGCCGCATTTTTTAATGGATAAGGCAGGAGGCTTCTTTCCTGTCTTATTTTCTGTTATAATAATTGAGAATGCTCTTTAGAATATCAAGTTATAAGAGCGTATGAGGTACCTATGACATTTACAGATTTTGCATTTAAAGATTACATTAACCGGGCCTTGGCAGCCCTGCATTTTGACGAACCGACAGAGGTGCAAAAGCGCCTGATTCCTCTTGTTTTATCGGGGAAGGATTTAGTCGGAGAATCAAAGACAGGTTCAGGGAAAACACATACTTTTTTGCTGCCTGTTTTTGAAAAGCTGGATGAGAACCTTGATGCGGTTCAGGCTGTGATTACGGCACCCAGCCGAGAATTAGCCAGACAGATATACGAAGTTGCCAAGCAGATTGCGGCTTTTTCCGATAAGGAAATTCGCCTTGCCAATTATGTTGGCGGAACGGACAAGCTGCGTCAGATTGAAAAATTAAAATCCGGTCAGCCGCAAATTGTTATCGGTACGCCGGGGCGTATCTATGATCTCGTTCAATCGGGCTATCTTGCTATTCATAAGGCAGGGACCTTTGTTGTTGACGAAGCGGATATGACACTTGATATGGGCTTTTTAGATACGGTAGATAAGATTGCTGCTGCTCTGCCTAAAGAAGTGCAGATCTTAGTCTTTTCAGCGACGATTCCGCAAAAGCTGCAGCCCTTCTTAAAAAAATACCTGAGCAATCCTGTCATAGAGAAAATCAAAACAGCAACAGTTATCTCTGATACGATTGATAACTGGCTGATTTCCACCAAGGGCCGCGATAAAAACAGCCAGATTTTGGAAATTGCTCAGCTGTTAAACCCTTACTTGGCGATTATTTTTGTCAATACCAAGGAGCGGGCTGATGAATTGCATGCCTATTTGACAGCCAATGGGCTGAAAGTTGCTAAAATTCATGGAGGCATTCCGCCGCGTGAACGTAAGCGCATTATGAATCAGGTGAAACAGCTGCAATTTGACTACATCGTGGCAACGGACCTTGCTGCGCGGGGCATTGACATTGACGGCATCAGCCATGTCATCAACGATGCTATTCCGCAGGATCTGTCCTTCTTTGTACACCGTGTGGGGCGTACCGGCCGTATGGGGCTTTCGGGCACAGCTATTACTCTTTATCAGCCAAGCGATGACTCAGACATCAGAGAGCTTGAAAAAATGGGGATTGCCTTTACACCGAAGATTGTGAAAAACGGTGCTATCCAGGACACCTATGACCGCGACCGCCGCGCAAACCGGGAGAAAACCTATCAGAAATTAGATACTGAAATGATCGGTTTGGTGAAGAAGAAAAAGAAAAAAATCAAGCCGGGCTATAAAAAGAAAATTCAGTGGAAAGTGGATGAAAAACGCCGCAAAGCCCGCCGTTCAGAAGCTCGTGCTAAAGGCCGCGCAGCCCGCAAAGCCAAAAGACAGAGCTTTTAAATGAACAAAGCTGCATGCGTTAAACTAAAACCAATAAAGCAGCAAGATAAAAGTCGGACAGTGGTTTCCGGCTCTTTTTCTCTGGCCAACCAAGTTCAATTCTTTGAAAGAGAAGCAAACAAATGCTATGATTAAAGTCTCCTCAGCTATTGTCGCCTAAGATAACTGTTTTCACAGCAGTGATAGAGAAAATTAATCACTGCGATAGAAAAAAACTATTATACAGGGTCTGTTTATCGTGATAGACTGAAAGATAGTCAGCATAAGCTGTATACTTACTTGAGGAGAGAACGATATGAAAATGAAAAAATTACTGGCTTCTTTTATTTTGCTTGCAGCAGTTTTGACTTTGGCTCTGCCGGCTAAGGCAGCTGCAAAAGAAACAGTGACTGTAGCGACAGATTCAGATACGGCACCTTTCACCTACAAAAAAGACAAGCGCTTTGACGGTTATGACATTGCTTTAGTGAAAGCTATTTTTAAGGGCTCCAAACAATACAAAGCTCAGTTTGAGACCGTGGCTTTTTCGTCTATCCTAACAGGGATTGATGCCGGACGTTATCAGATGTCAGCCAATAATTTTAACTACAGTGAAGACAGAGCAGAAAAATACCTCTTTTCAGATCCTGTCTCAAAGTCTAACTACGCCATTGCCAGTAAAAAAGGCAGCTATGAGACTTTAGATGATTTATCCGGCAAATCAGTAGAGGTATATGCAGGTTCTAATTATGCTGCTATCCTTGAAAATTGGAATAAGCGCCATTCAGATGGGAAAGCTATTGACATTCATTATGTCGCAAACAGTGTGACCCTGACTCAGCGCCTCCAAAATGTTGAAGCAGGGAAAATCGATTTTTTGCTTTACGATGCTATCTCTCTTAGAACACTTATCAAGGATCAAGCAATGCAGTTGAAGGTTGCCAATGTCCAAGAAAAAGTCGGCGGTAAAAAAGACGGTCTGGAATACCTTCTTTTTGCTAAGGATGAGACCGGTCAAGAACTGCAAAAATTTGTCAACAAGCGCATCAAAGTGCTGCAAAAAGACGGAACATTGAAAAAGCTCAGCCGAAAATATTTTGGCGGTGATTATGTGTCTTCACTTCAGAAATAATAGAAAAGGAAAACGATGTTTAGTACATTTTTAACAATCAGCTGGTATGATAAATTTGTCAGCAGCTTGCCCAGCGGCAAACTCTTTAGCTGGCGGGCTGTATTTGATGCTATCCCGGCTATATTAGAAAAGCTGCCGACAACGCTGATTTTAACCCTGGGCGGCTCTGTCTTTGGTTTGGTTTTGGCTCTTCTGTTTGCCATTGTCAAAATTAATCGGGTTAAAATTCTCTACCCTATTCAGGCATTCTTTGTTTCTTTTTTGCGGGGAACACCTATCTTGGTTCAGCTCATGCTGACCTACTATGGGATTCCTCTATTGCTGAAAGCTCTGAATCAAAAACTGGGAACCGATTTTAATATCAATGCTATTCCGGCGTCTGTTTTTGCCATTACAGCTTTTGCCTTTAATGAAGCTGCCTATACCAGTGAGACCATTCGGGCAGCTATTCAATCAGTTAATTCAGGAGAAATTGAGGCGGCTAAGAGTCTTGGAATGACAACTCTTCAGGTCTATCGCCGGGTCATTATCCCTAATGCTGCAGTCGTTGCGACACCGACCCTGATTAATACCTTAATCGGTTTGACCAAGGGAACCTCTCTGGCCTTCAATGCCGGTATTGTCGAAATGTTTGCTCAGGCTCAGATTCTGGGCGGCAGCGATTACCGCTATTTTGAACGTTTTATTTCGGTAGCGATTATTTATTGGGGAGTCAGCATTTTGATTGAACAGGCCGGACGTCTGATTGAAAAGAAAATGGAGATTTCCGCCCCTGATAACCTTGTTAACGACCAGGCAGTGGAAGGAGGTGTGCGCTAGTGATTCGAATTTCCAATTTAACCAAAGAATTTTCCGGACAAAAGGTGCTCGATGGCCTTAATCTTGATATCGAAAAAGGAGAAGTTGTTGCTCTTGTCGGTGCCTCTGGTGCAGGCAAGTCGACGTTTTTGCGCAGCATGAATTACTTAGAGCAGCCTGATTCCGGAACGATTGAGATTGATGATTTTAAGGTGGATTTCACGACTATCAGTAAGGAAGACGTTTTGATCCTGCGCCGAAAATTGGCCATGGTTTTTCAGCAGTTCAACCTGTTTGAACGCCGGACAGCACTCGACAATGTTAAGGAAGGCCTTAAGATTGTCAAAAAATTATCAGACGAAGAAGCAAGCAAAATTGCCAAGGAAGAATTGCGCAAGGTTGGTCTTTCTGATCGCGAAAATCACTATCCCCGTCATTTATCGGGCGGACAGAAGCAGCGTGTGGCGCTGGCTCGGGCTCTTGCGATGAAACCGGACGTGCTGCTCCTTGATGAGCCTACGTCTGCTTTGGATCCTGAGCTTGTCGGTGAGGTTGAAAAGTCTATCGCAGATGCTGCTAAAAGCGGTCAGACCATGGTTTTAGTCAGTCATGATATGAGTTTTGTCCGCCAAGTGGCAGATAAGGTGCTTTTCCTTGAGAAGGGCCATATTCTGGAAGAAGGAACACCTGATCAGCTCTTTAATCATCCAAAAGAAGAACGGACAAAAGAATTTTTTGCCAGTTACAAAAAAACCTTTATTTGATATAATAAGAATACTCTTGACTTAGAGTATTTTTATTTAGGGTGGTAATATGTTAGCAGAGATTTTTAATTTATATGTACAAGGGCTGCTTTTGTCTGCTTTAACAGTTGTTTTAGTCAGTGCCGGCTGGATTCTTTACCGTGCGGTCAGAAAAAAAGATAAGACGTCCAAAGAACGCCTGACCATTCTCTACGAAGCTCTTTTGATGGATTTAGTGACGATTCCCATCTTGTCTTTTGCTTTTATGGCTATTATTTTGATGATTAAAGCATAACATTGGCAAATTTTGAAAATTTGATTTAGAATATAAGAACAAAAAAGCAAGGAAGGGAAACTATGTACGATACAATTATTATCGGTTCGGGCCCGGCAGGAATGACAGCTGCTCTTTATGCAGCCAGAAGCAATCTCAAGGTTGCTGTCTTGGAGCAGGGGGCACCGGGCGGCCAGATGAACAATACGTCTGACATTGAAAATTATCCCGGCTACGAAATGATTTCGGGCCCTGAATTATCAATGAAGATGCACGAACCTCTTGAAAAGTTTGGGGTTGAAAATCTTTACGGCATCGTTTCTGCGGTTGAAGACCATGGCGAATTTAAAAAAGTGCTCACCGAAGATGCCAGCTATGAAACAAGAACGGTTATTGTGGCCACAGGAGCCAAACACCGACCTTTAGAAGTAGCAGGGGAAGAAACCTATAACAGCCGAGGCGTTTCTTACTGTGCGGTCTGTGACGGTGCTTTTTTCCGCGGTCAGGACTTGCTGGTTGTCGGCGGCGGTGATTCGGCCGTTGAAGAAGCTCTTTTCTTAACCAGATTTGCTAATAAAGTGACCATTGTGCACCGCCGTGATGAGCTGCGTGCCCAAAAAGTACTGCAGGATCGTGCTTTTGCCAATGATAAGGTCGACTTTATTTGGGATTCGGTTGTCAAGGAAATCAAAGGCAATGATGTCAAAGTTACCAGCGTTGATATTGAAAATGTCAAAACCGGTCAGGTGACCAATCATGAATTCGGCGGTGTCTTTATCTATGTCGGGCTTGATCCGGTTTCAAGCATGGTGGAAGATTTATCTATTACCGATGAGGCAGGCTGGATTCCGACAGATGAGCACATGAATACCAAGGCTGCAGGAATCTTTGCTGTCGGCGATGTCCGTCAAAAAGATTTGCGCCAGATTACGACAGCAGTCGGAGACGGTGCGACAGCAGCTCAGGAAGCTTATCAGTATATTGTCAATCACTTTTAGAAACTAAAAAGCCGCTCCGGATTCTGATCTTACTTTTGTCAGGGTCTGGAGCCGTTTTTTTATAGACTCAAAGGAGCGCCGGATATATCTCAAGCCTCAAATAGTCAAACAGCTGTCTGTCTTTTAATAAGAAGAGAGCAGACTTTTTGTGAATATTATCACTTTGGCTTATCAGCGGCTAATTTTGTGATATAATAGTAGCCATAAACATAATTAAGCACGGGCTAAAAGCGTCAAGAAAAAACAGCCTGCCTAAGGCGCCAGCGCATGGCGTTAGAGTTCTATTTTCTTCACGCTCTTTGCGACACGTCGTTTGCTTGGTCGATCTTACTAAGCAAACGAGGTTAGTGGGAGAGGCAGGGAGTGGGAAAGAACCCAAAAATTGAAAATTTTGGTTCGTCTTCCCACCCCCGCACAGTTGGCTAGGTTTTCCGCTTTGGCCTCGTGGCAAAAGGAAAGCCAGCCAACCACTGCGTCAAGAGCTTATTCCA
>NZ_JBZFUK010000009.1:0-34527 GCF_058314495.1 Streptococcus sp. ELY_86
AGAAGATTAACTAATCCACAGTGGCTTATTCCAAGTGTATCACTTGGGCTTTGGCAGTAGCTAACTGCACTAAATATAATATAAGGAGAGTATGTATGTATAAGGATGACAGTTTAACCTTACATACAGATTTGTATCAGATCAATATGATGCAGGTCTATTTTGACCAAGGTATCCATAATAAAAATGCTGTTTTTGAAATTTATTTTCGCAAAGAACCCTTTGCAAACGGTTATGCTGTTTTTGCAGGTTTGGAGCGGATGATTGCCTATCTGCAGGAATTACATTTTTCAGAAACTGATCTGGCCTATTTGGAAGAGCTGAATTATCCGGCAGATTTCCTTGCTTATCTTAGAAATTTTAAATTGGAATTAAGCATTAAATCGGCCAAAGAAGGTGACCTGGTTTTTGCCAATGAGCCCATTGTTCAGATTGAAGGACCGCTTGCTCAGTGCCAGCTGGTGGAGACGGCTCTTTTGAATATTGTTAATTTCCAAACCCTTATTGCCACAAAAGCTGCCCGCATTCGTTCAGTCATCGAAGATGAACCGCTTTTGGAATTTGGCACCCGGCGTGCACAAGAATTAGATGCCGCTATCTGGGGGACACGGGCTGCTGTTATTGGCGGTGCCAATGCAACCAGCAATGTTCGCGCCGGAAAACTCTTTGGTATTCCTGTCTCCGGGACTCACGCACACTCTCTTGTTCAGGCTTACGGCAATGATTATGATGCCTTTATGGCTTACGCAGGAACTCATAAGGACTGTGTATTTCTGGTCGATACCTATGATACGCTTCGTTTGGGCGTGCCTGCAGCTATTCGGGTAGCTAATGAGCTGGGAGATAAAATCAACTTTCTAGGTGTGCGGATTGACTCAGGCGATATGGCCTATTTGTCTAAGAAAGTTCGAAAACAGCTGGATGAAGCCGGTTATCCTCATGCCAAGATCTATGCCTCTAATGACCTTGATGAAAATACCATTCTCAACCTTAAAATGCAAAAAGCTAAGATTGATGTTTGGGGAGTGGGGACTAAGCTAATTACAGCTTATGACCAGCCGGCCTTAGGAGCTGTTTACAAGATTGTTTCTATTGAAGATGATAAAGGTGTCATGCAGGATACCATTAAACTCTCCAATAATGCCGAAAAGGTTTCAACACCGGGCAAAAAACAAGTTTGGCGCATTACCAGCCGTGCGAAGGGAAAATCAGAAGGCGATTATATCACTTTTACCGATATTGATGTCAATGATTTAGAAGAACTGGATATGTTTCATCCAACTTATACTTATATCAATAAAAAAGTAAAAAACTTTGATGCAGTACCGCTCTTGGTCGACATTTTTGACCGCGGACGTCTCGTTTATGACCAGCCGAATCTGCAGGCTATTCAGGATTATGCCCGCAAAGAATTTGACAAGCTGTGGGATGAATACAAGCGTGTTCTCAATCCGCAGGATTACCCGGTTGACTTGGCGCGTGATGTTTGGCAAAACAAGATGGATCTTATTGATCGAATCCGCAAAGAAGCCTATGAGAAAGGTGAAGTTCAATGACTTTACAAGAAAAAATAATTGCTCAGCTAGGAGTTAAACCCAGCATTGATGCCAAGGAAGAGATTCGCAAGTCTGTTGATTTTCTAAAAGATTATCTGAAAAAACACACCTTTTTAAAGAGCTATGTCCTGGGGATTTCCGGCGGTCAGGACTCCAGTCTGGCCGGTCGCTTAGCACAGATTGCCATAGAGGAGCTGCGGCAAGAGACTGGCAAGCAAGACTATCAGCTTATTGCACTTCGCCTGCCCTACGGCACTCAGGCAGATGAAGCTGATGCACAGCGTGCTCTGGCCTTTATCCAGCCGGATGTTAGCTTGGCAGTGAATATTAAGGCTGCTGTTGACGGTCAAGTGGCAGCTCTGAAAGAAGCAGGGGTACTGATTTCTGATTTTAATAAGGGCAATATCAAGGCCAGACAGCGCATGATTACCCAGTATGCTGTTGCCGGTGAGAATAGCGGAGCTGTTATTGGTACGGATCATGCAGCTGAAAATATTACCGGATTCTTTACCAAGTTTGGTGATGGCGGGGCAGATATTCTGCCGCTTTATCGGCTCAATAAGCGCCAAGGCAGGCAGCTTTTGGCAGAATTAGGAGCAGATAAGTCCTTATATGAAAAGATTCCGACAGCAGACCTTGAAGAAAACAAACCGGGAATTGCTGACGAAGCTGCTCTTGGAGTGACTTACAATGATATTGATGACTATCTTGAAGGAAAGACTATTTCTTTGGAGGCTCAGGAAAAAATCGAAAATTGGTGGCGCAAGACTGAGCATAAGCGTCATCTGCCCATTTCCATTTTTGATGATTTTTGGCGCTGAACATTAGGATAAAAAGACAGAGAAAAAGCCTAGAAACAGCAGGCTTTTTCAGATAGCTCAGCTGCTGTGAAGTTTAAAAGCAGCTGAAATTTAATGCTGAGATTATAGAAAAGGAGATTATTTTGTCAGAATTAACAAAGACCTTTACAGATAAATTATTTGAACAGTATGAAGCAAATGCCAAATTTCAGGCCGTTGAAAATGCCGTTACCCACAACGGTCTTTTGAAATCGCTTGAAACACGGCAGAGTGAAATTGAAAATGACCATGTTTTTTCAATTGATTTGACCAAGGATGACGTAGCTGACCAAAAGGCATCCGGCCGCTGCTGGATGTTTGCGGCGCTGAATACTTTCCGCCATAAGCTGATTGCTGATTTTAAATTAGAAAACTTTGAACTGTCGCAGGCGCACACTTTCTTTTGGGACAAATACGAGAAAGCAAACTGGTTTTTCGAACAAATCATTGCGACAGCAGACCAAGACCTTGGCAGCCGTAAGGTGAAATTCTTACTGGATGTTCCTCAGCAAGACGGCGGTCAGTGGGATATGGTTGTTGCCCTGTTTGAAAAATACGGTGTGGTTCCTAAATCCGTCTATCCTGAGTCTGTATCGTCAAGCAACAGCCGAGAACTAAATCAATATCTCAATAAGCTGCTGCGTCAGGATGCGCAGATTTTGCGGGAATTAATTGCTTCCGGCGCTGACGAAGAAGCGGTTCAGTCCAAAAAAGAAGCCTTCTTGCAAGATGTTTTTAACTTTTTAGCCATCAATCTTGGCTTACCGCCGCGCAGCTTTGACTTTGCCTACCGCGACAAGGACAACCATTATCAGTCTGAAAAAAATATAAGGCCGCAGGACTTTTATCAAAAGTATGTCGGTCTTAAGCTCTCAGATTATGTTTCTATTATCAACGCTCCGACAGCTGACAAGCCTTATGGCAAGTCCTATACTGTAGAAATGCTGGGAAATGTTGCAGGCAGTCCTGCAGTCCGCTATCTTAATCTGGATATGGCACGTTTCAAGGAATTGGCTATTGCTCAAATGCAGGCAGGGGAAACCGTATGGTTTGGTTCTGATGTTGGTCAGGTTTCTGATCGGCAAAAAGGCATTTTAGCGACCAATACTTATGATTTTGCATCAAGCATGGATATTGAACTGACGCAGGATAAGGCGGGCCGCCTTGATTACAGTGAAAGTTTGATGACGCATGCCATGGTTTTAACCGGTGTTGATTTAGATGAAAACGGTCAGCCTGTTAAATGGAAGGTTGAAAATTCATGGGGCGATAAAGTCGGTCAAAAAGGCTACTTTGTTGCTTCAGACGCTTGGATGGATGAGTATACTTATCAAATCGTTGTCCGCAAAGAATTTCTTACGGCTGAAGAACTAGCGGCCTATGAAGCTGAGCCAACGGTTCTTGCGCCTTGGGATCCAATGGGTGCTCTGGCTAAGTAAGACAGAACGGGAAGCTCAATCTGGCAGTGAGCGGCTTCTTAATTCTTTTATTGAAAACGCATCTTGTCTTGAAAAAATAAAGCATAAAAAATACTTGAAAGCAAATCTTTCAAGTATTTTTGTTATGTCACTGATATTTTATTCAGAACCGGTTGTGTTTGGCGCAGCGGTAGTTGCTTCGCTGTTTTCAGAAGAAGCTTCACTGCTTGGAGGCGCCTGAGTCGCCGCCTGCTGCGTTTGTTCTTGATCGGAATTTTGATCCTCATCTTGACTGTCGCCGGTGTCGTCTTCCTCTTCCTCGTCGTCGCTATCAGCGTTATCATCGGCTGCTGACGAACCTGAGGTTACTGGAGCAGCACCGTATCGGCTGTTTGATCCGGAAGAACCATTTAAGTAGAGATAACCGCCGCTGCGATAGAGCCCGTCAGGCATCACCCAGTCAGAATTGCCTGAGCTTGACAGATAAGACATCATAGCCCGGTAAACCTGGGCGGCTATTTTCAAGTTGTCTCCATAAACAGGCTTCAGACGATCCTTGTAACCTGTCCAAACGGCCATTGAATACTGCGGTGTGTAGCCGACAAAGTTTTCATCGGGAGCGACCGTGTCATATGCATATGGATTGATACCATACTTTTCAGCCATTTCAGTCAGTTCGTGATCATCATAGTTTGATGTCCCTGTTTTACCGGCCTGATAGAGCCCCGGAATGGCAGCTTCTGTCCCTGTACCATAGGTCAGTACAGTCTTCAGCATGTCTGTCATCATATAAGCCGTTGTTTCTTTCATAGCCCGAGTGCCTTTGGCATCGTAGCTTTCTGATGTACCGTCGCTAAATTCTATTTTATTGACATACTGAGGTTGGTAATAAGTACCGCCATTGGCAAAGGCTGCAAAGGCCGCAGCCATTTTTTCACTGCTGGCTCCGTACTTTTGGTCGGCGCTGCTTGTGTTACTTGAGATAGCGTTTGAATAACGCATTTCCGGATAGTCAATTCCAAGTCCGTTTAAGAAGCCTTTAGCAGTATCCAGTCCGGCAGCATCAAGAGCTCTTACAGCAGGAACGTTACGGGATTGCTGGATAGCTGTTTGGATGGTCATCCAACCGTTGTAACGGCGATCCCAGTCATAAACCTGAGTGGTTGTTCCCGGATAGTAGTAAATGGAGTCATTGAGCATTTGTGCTGTGGTGGTGAAGACTTCGCTCTCCAAAGCAGGACCGTAAGCCGAAATTGGCTTCATGGTTGATCCCCAGTCACGGTCTGTCAAGACTGCTTGGTTGGTACCAAAAGAAACTTTAGTGTCCTGATTGCGTCCGCCAAGCTGAGCGATGACTTTACCGGTAGTGACGTCCATAACAGTTGAGGCAACTTGGAAATCAGCATCTGGATAAGCAACGTATTGATCGGTATTGTAAATATTCCAAAGGTACTGCTGTGCATCAGCGTTAACATTTGTATAGACTTTCATGCCGGCTGAGAAGATATCCTGACCGGTACGTTTCTTGACTTCAGCGATAACCTGTTTCAGGTAGTTATCCATGTATTTTGGATAGCTGGAGGTACGCTTGAGCTCTTGCAAACCATCTGAAATCGGTGTAGCAACCGCAGTGTCGTATTCAGACTTAGTAATTTTTTTATGTCTGTACATTTGGGACAAAACAGTGTTTCGTCTGTTGGTTGCTGCTTTTGGCCGAGCGTAAGGGTCATACTGTGTCGGAGCCTGCGGAATTCCTGCCAAGGTTGCCAGCTGAGCGATAGAGAGCTCTTTGAGGTCTTTCCCGTAGTAGGATTTGGCAGCCGTACGCATGCCGTAGTTGCCGTTTCCCATGTAAACCTTATTGATATAGAAAGTTAAAATTTCTTCTTTGGTATACTTTCTCTCCATTTGCAGGGACAGCCAAACTTCCTGAGACTTACGCTTCAATGTTTGATCCGATGCTTTGGTGGAGAAATAAGCCAGTTTGATCAGCTGCTGATCAAGTGTTGATCCCCCTTGGGTTGATTTACTGACCAGGTTATTCCATGCTGCACCTATAATCCGATAGATATCAACTCCGCGGTGCTTGAAAAAGCGGTGATCTTCAATGGAGGTTACTGCATTGACCAAATTGATAGGAATATTGTCAGAAGAGATACTCTCACGCTTTTCAGCTCCCAAATCGGCAATCAATTTATTGCTGCTGTCATAGACCAGGCTGGAATTAGTCGCCTTAAGTTTGGTCTCAGAGAGTTTTGGAGTACTGCTGACGTAGTAGGTAAAGAGGAGGCCTCCGATAATAATAGCTAAAATAACGGCGCTTAGAATAATGCCAAGTCCATATTTTAAAACTTTTAATCCAAAACGTTTATCGAATTTAACGTTTTTCAAACTGGATTTATTAAATTTGAGATTTTTTAATTTGGATTTGTCAAATTTCAGTTTATTTTTGATTTTAATCACCGCCTAAAATATTTTTTTCAAGAACATCTAAATAAGGAACTTGAGGAAATGCTGACTCATTGACCTGATAGCCGTTTTTTTTGATATAATCAAGTGGCATAGACTTCCCTCCCTTATCAATCTGATAAAAACGAATCAGGTGGGAAGCAGGAAGCAAGTAGGTCTCTTTAAGTGTTGAAAAATGCAGTAAGACAAAACAGATACCTTTTTGGTCTAAAACTTGTGACATGTGCTTAATCTGATGAGCATGAAAATTTTTCATGGGTATCGATGTTTTATGTCTCGTTTCTTTTGCCTCGAAATCTATATAGTATCCCTTGTAAACTCCTGAATAATCTGTCGTTGAGGCCTGTCTGAAATAGGCTTCGACAATTTTAGCGCGACTCCTTTTAGGATAATCCACCCTTACAATCTGAACAGGTGTCGGCTTCTTATGGATAACAGCAATCTGCTGGGACAGATAATACTCATTTGTCGCATTGATAGCTGCTTCAAAGGACATACCGCGATTGGCAAAGTCGGTTGTTTTAGCCGCTTGGCTGAGCCTGCTTTGTTTACGAATTAAATGATGCGGATAGCTGACCATAGTTCTCCTAACTCTGCAATAAAGTAAAACATAACATAAAGCATATACTATTATATCATAAATTTAAAAAGGAAAACAGCCTATGAGTACAATTCTTATCACTGGTTATAAAAGTTTTGAATTAGGAATTTTTAAAGATAAGGATCCTAAAATAAGAGTTATCAAAAAAGCTATCAGACGGGACCTTCTTCGTTTTCTGGATGAGGGAGCAGACTGGTTTGTTTTCCTGGGAAATCTGGGCTTTGAATATTGGGCGCTGGAGGTGGCTTTGGACTTGCAAAAAGAGTACGATGTCAAATTAGCCGTTATTTTTCTTTTTAAGAATCACGGAGAAAATTGGAATGAAAGCAACCAGGAAAAGCTGGCCAAATTTAAAGAGGCAGATTTTGTCAAATATGTTTATGACAGCTATCAAAATCCCGGTCAGTTAAAACATTACAATCAGTTTTTGCTGAATAATACAGACGGTGCCTATGTATTTTATGATGAAGACAAAGAAACTAATCTTAAATATCTCTATCAAATGATCAAGGCCGACGATGCCTATTCCTTCAGACGTCTTACTTTTGAGGAACTAGACGAAATCGCTCAGGATTTAGATTAGAATTTGTACATAAAAGACTTGATTTTTAAATTAATTTTCTGTATGATTATGAATGATAGTGTAGGCTGGTTCTACACATAATGATATGTTTGGAGAGATGAACGAATGGCAAGTATTATGTACACCCCTAAAGATATTTTTGAGCAAGAATTCAAATCTAGTATGAGAGGCTACGACAAAAAAGAAGTTGATGAATTCCTTGATGATGTCATCAAGGACTACGAAACCTATATATCAACTATTGAGGAGCTCCGTCAGGAAAACGCTCGTCTGAAAGAAGAGGTCAAGCAGGCCAAAAAACGTCCGGAGCCTGTTTCGCCATCAGCACCGACAGCCTCTGCTGTAGGTTCCAGTCATGCGGCGACAACAGCGACGAATTTTGATATTTTGAAGCGTATCAGCCGGCTTGAAAAGGAAGTTTTCGGTAAACAAATTACCGAATAAAGAAGGAAAAAACTGTGCAATTTTTGGATAATCGCGTGGTAGTTTTACCATGAGGAAAGTCCATGCTAGCACCGGCTGTGATGCCGGTAGTGTTTGTGCTAGGCGAACAAATAAGCCTAGGGATGTGTTCTTTCGCACATTACGGCGGATGAAATCACTAAGTCTTCGGATAGGTGAGAGTCATCCTGAAAGTGCCACAGTGACGTAGTTTTTACGGAAACGTAAAAAGTGGAACGCGGTAAACCCCTCAAGCTAGCAACCCAAACTTTGGTAGGGGCATGGAAAAGCCGGAAGCAGAACGGTCTTTTCTGACTGCATAGCAGTAGACAGATGATTATCGAAGAAGGTGAGACCTAGTCACCTTTGGAACAAAACATGGCTTATAGAAAATTGCATAATAGGTGAGCTAGCGATTTGCTAGCTTTTATTGTCATTTAGTGAGGAATTATGAAAAAATCTTTTGATTTAATAGCAACAGCGGCAGCGGGGATTGAAGCAGTTGTCGGCAAGGAATTAAGGCAGCTGGGAATTGACTGTCAGGTCGAAAACGGCAGGGTTCTCTTTAAAGGAGATGTCGAGACAATCATTAGGACAAACCTGTGGCTGCGCTCGGCAGACCGCATTAAGATTTTGGTCGGAGAGTTTCCGGCAAAAACCTTTGAAGAGCTCTTTCAGGGTGTTTATGCTCTTGACTGGGAAAACTATCTGCCTTTAGGCTGCCGCTTTCCGATTTCTAAGGCTAAGTCTGTTAAATCCAAGCTGCACAATGAACCCAGCGTTCAAAGTATCACGAAAAAGGCTGTTGTCAAAAAACTGCAGAAGTATTTTCACAGACCTGAAAATGTTCCTTTGCTTGAAAACGGCCCTGAATTTAAAATAGAAGTTTCTATTTTAAAGGACAAGGCAAGGGTAATGATTGATACAACAGGCTCCAGTCTTTTTAAGCGCGGCTACCGGACAGACAAAGGCGGAGCACCGATTAAGGAAAATATGGCTGCCGCTATTCTTTTGCTGAGCAACTGGTTTCCGGATAAACCTTTTGTTGACCCGACCTGCGGTTCGGGAACGTTCTGTATTGAAGCTGCTATGATCGGCATGAATATGGCACCGGGAGCTAACCGTGATTTTGCTTTTGAAAAGTGGCCTTGGGTGGATAAAGATCTCGTAGCTAAGGTGCGCAAGGAAGCAGATGAAAAAGTGGATTACGATGCAAAGCTTGATATTTCGGGCTTTGATATCGACGGACGGATGATCGAGATCGCTCAAAAAAATGTCCGAGAAGCCGGACTCGAAGATGTAGTCAAATTGAAACAAATGCGTCTGCAGGACTTTAAAACCGATAAAATCAACGGTGTTATTGTTTCCAATCCTCCTTACGGAGAGAGATTGCTTGATGACAAAGCAGTTGACATTTTGTATAATGAAATGGGTAAAACTTTTGCTCCTTTGAAAACCTGGAGCCAATTTATTTTAACCAGTGATGAGAATTTTGAAGAAAAATTCGGAAGAAAAGCAGACAAAAAACGTAAACTTTACAATGGGACTTTGAAGGTTGATTTGTACCAGTTTTACGGCCAGCGTGTCAAGCGCATGCAAAAATAGAAAGGCGGAAACATTGCGTGTCCAAGGAAGAAAATAATTCAGTAGAGAACACGGAAAATGCAGAAAAACTTGATTTTCAAGATGCCAAAGACATGACAGTCGGTGAGGCTGTCCGCAAGGATTCTGAAATCAAGGCCGGTGTAACAGAAGACGATGGTGTACTTGATCGCTATATTAAACAGCATCGCGATGAAGTGGCTTCACGAAAATTTGATACGAAGAGTGACGATTTTCAAAACATTGATACCAGTGCACTGGATAATTTCATTAAACAGCAGCGTCAGGAACTGGCTGATACCGGCTTAATTGACCCTATAGAAGATGATTCTGCCGATAAAGAACCTGATGCTGCAAACGATGCACCTGAAAAAGATCATCAAGAGCATGAATTGGAAGATACTATTGTTGCTCCGGCTGTCAATCCTGATCAGGAAGTCTGGCATAAGGCAGAATTTGATGATGTGCCTCTGACAGATACGCAGGAAGAAACAGCACCTTTGGCAGAGGAAAAAGCAGCTCCTGTATCTGCTGCTCCTACATACAGCAGAAGCGGTGCGGCTTCTGATGATATCTTTGACGACTTTGATGAAGATGAAGACGATAACCATGAAGAAAAGCCGTTTTACAAGCGGAAGCGGGTTATTATTGCGTCTCTTATTCTCCTTTGTTTGTTAGCGGGCGGTGCGGCCTACGGTGCTTACCAATTTACCAATCATTCGGCTAAAACAGACAAAACAACAACTACATCAACGTCAGCCAAGAAAAAAACTGATTTTGCCGCAGTATCGGAAAGCTTTGAAAAATCGTATTCAGCTTTCTTTGCAGATGCCAAACGGGTTAAGCTGAAAAACAGTCAGTTTGCAAATATGCCTAAACTGGAAAAAACCTTGAAAAAGCTTAAAGGCAGCAAGTATTACGATGAAGCCAAGAAAAAGTACGACAGCCTCAAGCGGCAGTTTTCAGCCATTAATGCAGTGAACGGCAAATTTAAATCCAATGCGATTGTTGATGGTGCAAAGAAAACAGCAACTGTTAAAGATGATGCTAATTTTGATGATATTTCAGAAAAAACGTTAAACACAGGCAATGCGACCTTGGATGCGCTTTTGAAATCAGTGATTGCTGACGGCCGTAAACAATTAGATGCCAAGAAAAAAGCCAGCAATACAGCCTCTTCACCTGCTGCAAATACTAACAGCAATAATGCTGCATCCAATTCAGACAACAGCGGGCAAAATGATCAGAATACGGCCTCTGATTCAGCAGATTCAGCTGCGGCCAGCTCTTCTGATTCGGCGGGCAATAACAGCACACCGAGTGCACCGGCACAGGCAGCACCAAGTAACGGCTCTTCCAATGCGGCTTCTTCATCCGGTGCTTCCGGCCATGGAATCGCTGCTTATGATGTATCCAAGCTTCAGCGGAACCGCAGCCGTGTTCCTTATGACCAGGCAAAAATAGCGGACAGCAGCAATGCGGCTTGGGCGTTCAACCCGGGTATTTTGGAAAAAATTGTTGCCATTTCACAAAAACGAGGTTATATCACAGGAAACAATTATATCCTTGAAAAGGTCAATATTATCAATGGCAACGGCTATTATAATATGTTTAAGCCGGATGGAACGTACCTTTTCTCTATTAATTGTAAGACAGGTTACTTTGTAGGTAATGCTTCCGGAAATTCGGACAAATTAGATTATTAAAAAAAGCGAGTGCCGCTTCCGCTGAAATAAACAGCGACAATGGCAAACTCGCTTTTTAATTGGCCGGTTTTTGGGTGTGCGCCTGAGTTTTTAGCAGTTATCAGACAAGATGGCGCTCAAAAGGATCGTCAGAAATGCCCTGCTCAAGAATAAGGGCTGACCATTCCTTGGCAGAAAAGAGGCTGTGATCCTTGTAATTTCCGCAAGATTCAACAGTTGTTCCGGGAACATCGTCCCAAGATATAGCTGTGGCGATCTCTTCCAAACTGGACTTGATGACTTGGGCAATTTCTGTTGTGGTGTGATTGCCCCACATGATAAGATGAAAACCGGTGCGGCAGCCAAAAGGTGAACAGTCAATCATACCGTCAATGCGTTCGCGGATGAGTTTGGCCAGCAAATGTTCAATCGTATGAAGACCGGCCGTTGGGATAGAGTCCTTATTAGGCTGAACCAGCCGAATATCAAAATTGGAAATCACATCGCCTTTTGGTCCCTTATCTTCTGAAATAAGACGGACATAAGGGGCTTTTACGGCAGTGTGATCCAGTTCAAAACTTTCAACAATAACTTTTTTAGACATAATGTCCTCCTTTGTCAATTTACGATAATCATATCATAAATTAGGAAATACTGCTGATAATTTTATTGTAGAAAATAAATATTTATGATAAACTATAATTTGGATTTTCTAATTGAAATCCAATAAAATTTTTGAGGTAAAACATGTTAAATATTCTTTTAGCACTTGTTTTCTCCCTCATTGGTTTGGTTATTGGTTATGTCGTTATTTCAGCCCGACTGAAAAAGGCTAAAGAAACGGCAGAACTGACTCTTTTAAATGCAGAACAAGATGCTGTCAATGCTCGGAGCAAGGCGGAAATGGATGCCGAGCATATCAGAACGACAGCAGAACGTGAGAGTAAGGCCTATAAAAAGGAATTGCTTTTAGAAGCAAAAGAAGAGGCTAGAAAATATCGCGAAGAGATTGAAAAAGAATTTAAATCTGAAAGGCAAGAACTTAAGCAAATGGAAACACGTTTGACTGAACGTGCAACCTCTCTTGACCGTAAAGATGAAAATTTAAGCAGTAAAGAACACTTGCTTGACAGCAAAGAGCAAAGTCTGTCCGATAAATCTAGACATATTAATGAGCGTGAGCAGCAAGTTGAACAATTAGAACTGAAGAAAACTCAAGAGCTGGAAAAAGTAGCAGCTCTCAGTCAGGAACAAGCGCGTGACATTATTCTTTCTCAAACAGAAAAAGACCTGTCGCATGATATCGCCAGCCGCATTAAAGAAGCTGACCGTGAAGTCAAAGATAAGGTTGATAAGTCAGCTAAAAATCTGTTGGCTCAGGCTATGCAGCGTTTAGCAGGGGACTATGTGACAGAGCAGACGATTACAACGGTCCATCTGCCTGATGACAGTATGAAGGGGCGCATTATCGGCCGGGAAGGCCGCAATATCCGGACACTGGAGAGCCTGACAGGAATTGATATCATTATTGATGATACTCCGGAAGTGGTTGTATTATCAGGGTTTGATCCTATTCGCAGAGAAATTGCGCGAATGACTCTGGAAGCTCTTATTCAGGACGGACGCATTCACCCGGCTCGGATTGAAGAACTGGTTGAAAAGAACCGTTTGGAAATGGATAACCACATCCGTGAATACGGTGAAGCAGCCGCCTTTGAAATTGGTGCTCCAAATCTTCATCCGGACCTGATTAAACTGATGGGACGTCTGCAATTCCGGACGTCTTACGGTCAAAATGTTCTGCGCCACTCGGTTGAAGTCGGGAAATTGGCTGGTCTGCTTGCCAGCGAGTTGGGTGAAAATATTGATTTGGCCCGCCGTGCAGGTTTCCTTCATGACATCGGAAAAGCTATTGACCGTGAGGTTGAAGGCAGCCACGTTGAAATCGGGACAGAATTTGCCCGCAAGTATAAGGAACATCCGGTTGTTATCAATACTATTGCCAGCCACCACGGCGATGTTGAGCCGGAATCGGTCATTGCTGTGCTGGTAGCTGCAGCAGATGCTCTCAGCTCTGCCCGTCCGGGTGCCCGCAATGAATCCATGGAAAATTACATTAAGCGTCTGCGCGATCTGGAAGAGATCGCAACAAGCTTTGAAGGTGTTCAAAACAGTTATGCCCTTCAGGCGGGACGTGAAATCCGCATCATGGTAGAGCCTGCCAAGCTGTCAGATGACGATGTGACCATCATGGCTCATAAAGTCCGTGAAAAAATTGAAAGCAATCTGGATTATCCGGGCAATATCAAGGTTACGGTTATCCGTGAACTGCGTGCCGTTGATTATGCCAAATAAAAAATGAGCAGCTGCTTGGGCAGATTGCTGCAGAGCTAACTTGAAAGAACAAAGTACGGTTGATTCCTTGAAAGATCGATTTTGCTTTGTTCTTTTTTTGTATTTGCAAAAAAGTGACAGACCGCTTTGGAAAAGCAAACGATCAGACCGAGATTTTTACCAGCTGGTTTTGCGGCCTGTCATGGTTTTGCTTGGATTGTGAGAGCAGAAGCGGGTAAAATTTTCTTGATAAACAAGTGTCTTTTTGTTAAACTAGAAACAGAAACTTTAAGGAGCTAAAAATGTCTGAACGTGGTTTGTTAATCGTTTTTTCAGGACCTTCCGGTGTCGGTAAGGGAACTGTCAGGCAGAAAATTTTTTCAACACCTGACCATAAATTTGAGTATTCGGTTTCAATGACAACGCGTCCGCAAAGACCCGGTGAAACTGACGGTGTTGATTATTTCTTTCGGACACGTGAAGAATTTGAAGAGCTCATCAGACAGGGCCAGATGCTGGAATATGCAGAATATGTCGGCAATTATTACGGAACGCCTCTGACTTATGTCAACGAAACACTTGATAAGGGCATTGATGTTTTCTTGGAAATTGAAGTTCAAGGAGCACTTCAGGTTAAGAAAAAAGTTCCGGATGGTGTTTTTATCTTTCTGACACCGCCTGATTTAGCCGAATTAAAAGATCGCTTGGTGGGCCGCGGAACTGACAGCCAAGAAGTCATTGCCCAGCGTATTGAGCGTGCCAAGGAAGAAATTGCTCTTATGCGCGAATATGATTATGCGGTGGTCAATGATGAGGTTGATTTGGCCGCAGAGCGCGTTAAGCATATTATCGAAACAGAGCATTACCGTGTTGAGCGTGTCATCGGGCGCTATGATAAAATGATTAAAGAAGAATTACCTTTAAGATAAATTAGAAAAGAGAAGACAGACCTATGATGTTAAAACCTTCGATTGATACTTTATTGGATAAAGTACCGTCAAAATATTCCCTTGTTATGCTGCAGGCTAAACGTGCTCATGAACTTGAAGCCGGTGCAAAACCGACACAGGAATTTTCATCAGTGAAGCCGACCCTGCAAGCACTTGAGGAAATTGAAGCAGGCAATGTTGTTATCCACCCTGATCCAGAAGCTAAACGCGCAGCTGTGCGTGCCAAAGCTGAAGCTGAACGTCTGGCTAAGGAAGAAGAAGAACGTAAAATCAAGGAACAAATTGCTAAAGAAAAGGAAGAAGAAGGTGAAAAAATCTAAGGTTGGCAGCAATCTTAGATTTTTCATATTTGAGGTAGATGATGGTAAAAATTGCAGAGGTTATTGTCGATGTGCCTTTGATGCAGACGGACAAACCTTTTTCTTATAAAATTCCGAAAGAGCTGTCATCGGTCCTTGTGGCAGGTTCCCGTGTTCATGTTCCTTTTGGCAGGGGAAATCGTCTGCTGCAGGGGTTTGTAGTCAATATTGCTGAAGGAGAAGATGAGCATTTAAAGTCTTTGGCAGAAGTTTTAGATGCAGAGCCGGTGCTCAATCAGGAACAGCTCCTGCTCTCAGATAAAATGCGTAAGACGGTTTTTTCTTATAAGATTTCGATTTTGAAGTCTATGATTCCAAGCCTTTTAAACTCAAATTATGACCGGCTTTTAAAAGCTCAGGATGGCTTATCTCAGGCAGATGAAAAACTGATTTTTGGCGGCAGAAAAGAAATTAATTTCTCACAGCTGAGCCAAGAAGCACAGCTGAGAAGCCTGCGTTTGATTCAGACCGGCAAAATCGCTGTCTCCTACATTGCCAAAGATAAAAAGAGCATCAAGACGCAAAAATATTATGAAGTGGATCTGGAAAAATTAACAGCCCTAACTATCAGCAAGCGGGCTAAAAAACGGCAGGCGTTAAAAGATTATCTGCTCAGCCATCAGCAAGGGCAGGCACTTTCTGAGCTGCGTTCTCTTTTTTCGCGGGAAGTTGTGAATTACTTTATTTCAGAAGGCATTCTTAACCTATCAGAAATAGAAGTCAACCGCAGCGCTGCCTACTTTGCAGACGTTGCCCAGTCTGATTTTTTAGACTTAAATGAGGAGCAGCAGTCAGCTGTCGAGACCATCACAGCTGCTATTGGGCTAGGCAGTAAGCCTTACTTGTTAGAGGGCATTACCGGCAGCGGGAAAACGGAAGTTTATCTGCATGTTATAGACAGAGTCTTGAAAATGGGAAAGACAGCCATTGTTTTGGTGCCTGAAATTTCCTTGACACCCCAGATGACCAATCGTTTTATTTCTCGCTTTGGCAGTCTGGTAGCCATTATGCACTCCGGCTTGTCAGACGGTGAGAAATTTGATGAATGGCGCAAGATAAAATCCGGTCAGGCTAAGGTTGTTGTCGGTGCACGTTCAGCCATCTTCGCACCTGTGGAAAATATTGGGGCTATCATTATTGATGAGGAACACGAAGCAAGCTATAAGCAGGAGTCAAATCCTCGCTATCATGCGCGTGATGTTGCCTTGCTGCGCTCTGAGTATCACAAGGCCGTACTTGTTCTGGGCAGTGCTACGCCCAGTATTGAAAGCAGAGCCCGAGCCAGCCGCAATGTCTATCAACTGCTGAGACTGTCCAAACGGGCTAATCCTTTGGCCCGGGTGCCTAAGGTAGACATTGTTGATTTCCGCGATTTTATAGGACGGCAGGAAGTGAGTAATCTAACGCCGGTATTGATTGATAAAATCAAAGAGCGTTTAGATAGGCAGGAACAGGTTGTGCTTATGCTGAACAGGCGCGGCTATTCCAGCTTTATTATGTGCCGTGACTGCGGTTATGTTGATAACTGCCCTAACTGTGATATATCCCTAACCCTGCACATGGATACCAAAACGATGAACTGCCATTACTGTGGTTTTTCTAAGGGCATTCCGCATACCTGTCCCAACTGCGGCAGCAAGAAGATTCGCTATTATGGCACGGGGACACAAAAAGCTTATGATGAATTGCTGCAAGTGCTTCCCCAAGCCCGGGTTCTGCGCATGGACGTTGATACGACAAGGAAAAAGGGTGCTCACGAAAAAATTCTTCAAGCTTTTGGCAAAGGAGAGGCAGATATCCTTCTGGGAACCCAGATGATTGCAAAGGGTCTTGATTTTCCTAATGTTACTTTGGTCGGCGTTTTGAATGCTGATACTTCCTTAAATCTGCCTGATTTTCGCTCCAGTGAACGGACTTTCCAGCTCTTAACTCAGGTGGCCGGCAGAGCAGGGCGGGCCGATAAGCCCGGTGACGTTTTGATTCAGACCTATAATCCAAATCATTATGCCATTCAAATGGCTAAGGATCAGGATTATGAAGCTTTTTATCACTATGAAATGGCCATTCGCCGAAGTCTGGCTTATCCACCTTACTATTTTACGGTGGGTCTGACACTGTCACATAAAGATGAACAAGAGGTCATTAAAAAAGCTTATGAAGTAGTAGGTCTGCTTCGGACTGAACTGACAGATAAGATTAAAATCTTAGGACCGACACCAAAACCTATCGCAAGAACACACAATCTCTACCACTATCAAATCATTATTAAGTACCGCTTTGAAGAGCGCTTAGAGTCTGTTTTGAACCAGATTCTGGATTTAACGCAGAAAAAAGAAAATCGCAATCTGCGCTTGATTATTGATCATGAGCCGCAGAGCTTCATGTAAGCAAATTTCAACTACCAATATGATGAGTGAGGTTAAAATGACAAAATTAATTTTTATGGGGACACCTGATTTTTCAGCGACTGTTCTCAAAGGTCTGCTGGCAGACGGCCGCTATGAGATCGCAGCGGCTGTTACTCAGCCTGACCGAGCTGTCGGCCGTAAAAAAGAAATCAAGATGACGCCTGTGAAGCAAGTGGCTCTGGAGCATGGCTTGAACGTTTACCAGCCTGAAAAACTCTCAGGTTCTCAGGAACTGACTGAGCTGATGAACCTGGGAGCAGACGGCATTGTCACAGCGGCTTTTGGCCAGTTTTTGCCGATGAAGCTGATTGACAGTGTTGATTTTGCTGTCAATGTTCACGCGTCGCTGCTGCCCAAATACAGAGGCGGAGCTCCTATCCACTATGCTCTTATCAACGGAGACAAGGAAGCCGGTGTAACGATCATGGAAATGGTCAAAGAAATGGATGCCGGTGATATGGTTGCTTCGGCATCAATACCAATTACTGATGATGATAATGTCGGAAGCCTGTTTGAAAAGCTGGCTGTCTTGGGACGGGATTTGCTCTTAGAGGTGCTGCCGGACTATATAGCGGGCAAAATTGAACCCAAAGCTCAGGATAAAAGCCAGGTCAGTTTTTCACCTAATATCACTTCTGAGGAAGAAAGAATTGATTGGAATAAATCAGCCCGTGTTATTTTCAATCAGGTACGGGGGATGAATCCTTGGCCGGTTGCTCACACTCTTTTAAATCAGCAGCGCTTTAAAATCTATGAAGCAAAGGAAACTGACGGCAAAGGAAAACCCGGTGAAATTATTGAAAAAACCAAGAAAAGTTTGGTTGTTGCTGCAGCTCAGGGAGCTTTGTCCTTAACAACAGTGCAGCCGGCGGGCAAGCCCAAAATGAGTATTGCTGACTTTTTAAACGGCTCGGGTCAAAAACTTAAAGTAGGTGATTATTTTGGAGACTAAGCAGCTGGCACGCAGCGGTGCTCTCGCTGTTTTAACCGAAATTTTTGATAAAGGAGCCTACAGCAATATTGCTCTCAGTCATTATCTGACAAAGCACCGGCTATCGCAGCAGGATAGAGCACTGCTGACAGAGCTGGTTTACGGAACGTTAACGCGGAAAATCACTCTGGAGTGGTACTTGGCCCACTACATTGAAGACCGTGAAAAAATGGATACCTGGGTTTATTATCTGCTGATGCTTAGCCTTTACCAGATTCTTTATCTGGACAAGATTCCTGAGCATGCTATTGTCAATGATGCGGTAACGATTGCCAAAAAGCGGCACCGAGGAGCTGATAAGCTGGTTAATGCTGTTTTAAGAGAATTTTTGCGGCAGGAAAAACCGGATATAAAAGCCATTAAGCGAAAGAACAAGCGCTATTCGGTAGCTTATTCGCTGCCGGTTTGGCTGGTCAAAAAAATGATTGATGAATTTGGCGAAGACAGGGCTCTTGCTATGTTCAAAAGCCTTTTGGTCCGCAGCAAAGCCAGTATTCGTGTAATCAATCCCGCCGAAATGGAAGCAGTAAAGCAGCTGACTGGTGCAGATAAGTCTTTGCTGTCTCCGGTGGGACTGGTCAAAGCATCAGGTCATTTTACCGACAGTGCTCTTTTTAAAGAAGGGAAAATTACTGTCCAAGATGAAAGCAGCCAGCTGGTCGCACCAACTTTAGCCATTCAGGAAGACGATTGTGTTCTTGATGCCTGCAGTGCTCCCGGCGGCAAGGCCGTCCACATGGCTTCTTATTTGGGAAGCGGTCAGCTAATCGCACTGGATTTGTATGATCATAAATTAAAACTAATCCAAGACAATGCAGAACGCCTCAAACTTTCTGACAGGATAAAAACGCAAAAATTAGATGCCAGACAAGTTCACGAGCACTTTGCTCCCGATACTTTTGATAAAATTTTAGTTGATGCTCCCTGCTCGGGTATCGGACTAATCAGGCGCAAACCTGATATCAAATACAATAAAGATAACCAGGACTTCCTCAGCCTGCAAAAAATCCAGCTGGAAATTTTAGACAGCGTTTGCCAAACCATAAAAAAAGGTGGTATAATAACATACAGTACGTGTACTATTTTTAAAGAAGAAAATCAAATAGTACTGAAACAATTTTTGGATAAGCATCCGAATTTTGAACAGGTCAAATTATATCATGAGAAAGAGGATATTGCTGTTGACGGCTGTCTTGTGATTACGCCTGAGCAATATCTTACAGATGGCTTTTTTATCAGCCAGGTAAAGCGTATTTCATAGGATTTAGAAGAAGGAGGCTGACTTTGTCAGACAAGGAAGACATGAAAATTTCCCTTTTTACAGATATTGGGCAAAAACGCTCCAATAATCAAGATTTTATCAATAAATTTGATAATCGTTCCGGGAATACCCTGATCGTATTGGCAGACGGTATGGGCGGACACCGTGCCGGAAACATTGCCAGTGAAATGACGGTTACCGATTTGGGCCGCGAATGGTTTGATACTGATTTGACCGATTTGGGTCAGATCCGTGACTGGCTGGTCAGCAATATTGAAACAGTTAACCGCCGTATTTATGAGTTGGGACAAACAGAAGATTTTCAAGGAATGGGGACGACAATCGAAGCTTTGGTTGTTGTTGCCAACAACGTCCTCTTTGCCCATATCGGCGATTCACGTATCGGCTTGATTCACGATGGTGTCTACACTCAATTAACGAGTGATCATTCTTTGGTTAACGAACTGGTCAAAGCCGGTCAGCTGACTGAAGAAGAAGCAGCCAGCCATCCGCAAAAGAACATTATCACTCAGTCTATCGGTCAGGCCAATCCGGTGGAACCTGATCTTGGTATTCAAACCTTAGAACCAGGAGACTACCTGCTGGTCAACAGTGACGGCCTGACTAATATGATTTCCAACAAAGTCATTGTCAATGCCTTGAGCGATGACAGCAAAGATCTGGATGAAAAAGCCAGATATTTGATTCAATTGGCCAACGATGCAGGCGGTCTTGATAATATTACCGTTGCTTTAGTCCACGCCGAAAGAGAGGGAGATGAATGATTCAGATTGGCAAATTATTTGCTGGTCGTTATCGAATTCTCCAATCTATCGGACGAGGCGGGATGGCCGATGTTTATTTAGCTAATGATCTGATTTTGGATAATGAGGAAGTAGCCATCAAGGTGCTGCGAACCAATTATCAGACAGATCAGGTCGCTGTGACGCGTTTCCAGCGGGAAGCGCGGGCCATGGCAGAGCTCAATCATCCTAATATCGTTGCTATTCGTGACATTGGAGAAGAAGACGGTCAGCAGTTCCTTGCAATGGAATATGTTGACGGTGCTGACTTGAAAAAATACATTCAAGATCACGCCCCTTTATCAAATGCTGAAGTAATCCGCATTATGAAAGAGGTTCTTTCCGCAATGACTCTTGCCCATCAAAAGGGTATTATTCATCGGGATTTGAAACCTCAAAATGTGCTTTTGACCAAGGACGGTACAGCTAAGGTAACAGACTTTGGTATTGCCGTAGCCTTTGCCGAAACCAGCCTGACACAGACAAATTCAATGCTGGGCAGTGTTCATTATCTGTCTCCTGAGCAGGCGCGCGGTTCAAAAGCTACAGTTCAAAGTGATATCTATGCTATGGGTATCATGCTCTTTGAAATGCTGACGGGGCATATCCCTTATGATGGCGACAGCGCTGTAACGATTGCTCTGCAGCATTTTCAAAAACCGCTGCCGTCGATCATTGCAGAAAATAAAAACGTTCCTCAGGCTTTGGAAAATGTTGTAATCAAGGCAACGGCCAAGCGGCTGACGAATCGCTACACGTCAACTGAGGAAATGCTGCGGGATTTAAGAACTTGCCTGCAGCCCAGCCGCAGCCGTGAAAAGAAATTGGTCTTTAATGATGCTGCGGATACAAAACCACTGCCAAAACTCGAACAGGCTGCAACAGCGGCTTCAGCTGCTCAGACTTTAAAAAATAAGGCGACCAATCCGGATAAACCGGCCAGTCAGCCTAATCCAAAACCCAAAGTTCAGGATAAGCCTAAAAAGAAGGGGCGCTTTTTATCCCGTTTCTTCAAGCTTTTCTTCGCTCTGGTTTTTATTGGGATCATCATTTTAGCCTATCTTATTTTGACGAAGCCCGGCACTGTCTCTGTACCGGATGTTTCCGGCAATAAGCTGTCAGCTGCTAAAACAACCATCAAAAATTCAGGTTTAAAGGTTGGCCAGGTTCATAAGATTGAAGATGACAGTGCAGATGACGGCGAAGTTGTCCGCACGAATCCAAGCGCAGGAACTAAAAAGCGCGAAGGTTCCAAGGTTGATATTTTTGTTGCCAGCTCCAAGGGCTTTAAAATGGAAGACTATACCGGTCAGGACTACCAGGATGTTATTGACAATCTGACCAACAATTACGGCGTTTCCAAAAGAAAGATTGTCCTGAAAGAAGTTTCATCAGATGAGTACAGCGGCGGTACGGTAATCGGCCAGTCGCCAAAAGCCGGAAAAACTTACCGTCCCGGCAGCGGTAAAAAGATTACTCTCAAGGTTGTTAAGATGACCATGCCGAATTTCAAAAATATGACCTATGATGAAGCAGTCAATACCTTAACAACCATGGGTATTTCCGCAAAACGTATAAAGGTATACGATGCCAGTGATTACTCAACAGAAATTTCATCACCTGCTTCTTCATCTGTGGTTGTAGGGCAAAATCCTTATTACGGAGAAACTGTCAGCCTATCGTCTGATGATGATGTCATTCTCTATGTTTCGGAAACAGAAATCCCTGAACCTCAGCCGTCTTCATCTGAAGAAACCGAGGCACCGACAACGGTGACAGAAGAGTCAACAGAAGCCACAACCAGCGAGGCGGCTTCTGAGGCTGAGTCAGAAAGCTCAGAATAATGTTTGAAATAATAAAAAAGAAGGAGAAGAAACAGCCGATTCTGGCAGGTCTTCTCCTTTTTGACTGCCGCTAAGCAGATGAAATTTATCTTGAATTTTGGTACAATGACTAAGAATTATAAGACTTGAAGGTAACCTATGCGAAAATTCCAATTTTTTCTAGTTGTAGAGACGATCCTGATTGCTCTGGCCTTTATGACTATTTTAGCCAGTGATTTATCGAGTTTCATCTTGATTCTGGTGATTACGCTTTTAGCCCTGAGATTTTACCACTTGGGCAGTAAAAATGATTTTCTGCTGACGGCCAGCTTGCTCCTGCTTTTTCTGATTTTCATGCTCAACCCCTATACCATCGCTGCGGTGCTTGTGGGAATTCTTTATGTCATGATTAACCACTTTGCTCAGGTTAAAAAGAAAAACCGTTACGCCTTATTAAAGCTGCAGGAAGAAGGGCTCAATGTCAGCAAAAAACCGCATCAATGGATCGGTAACAATGAGTATATTGAGACTGATTCATATGCCTTTGATGATATCAATGTGATTCGCTTAAGCGGAAGTGATATCATCAATTTGAGTCAGGTGATTGTGACGGGACAGAACAATCTTGTCATGATTCGCAAGGTCTACGGGCCAACCAAGATTTTAGTTCCTGTTGATGTCGCTGTCAAATTAGATGTCAGCAGTATTTATGGGAATGTTCGCTTCTTTAATTCGCCCGAATATGATCTGCGCAATGAGACCATTAAGCTGGCAGACAGCAGGCAGGATCTGACCAAATCAGTCAAGATTATTGTGAATGTCATTGCAGGAGTAGTGGAGGTGGAACGGATATGAGAAAACGAACCATTTTCATGATTTTCCTTTATGCTGCGGTTACCGTTATTTCTATTGTTTTTGTCATCATCAACAGCCTCAACCTTGATTTAGATGATTTACTGAAAGATTGGGTTGTTATGGAGCAGTTTATCTTGTCGCTCCTTGCAGCCTTCATCTCTCTGACCTTTCTTTTGCTCTTGGTCTGGATGATTGTTGATGATAACAGCAAAAGGCATTTGAATCAAAATCTAAGGCGGATTTTGCTCAATCAAACTATTAGTCAGGAAGATGACACAGAGCTGGGGAAAAATGTCAACCGCTTATCAGATAAGATGCAGCAGCTGACCAATAATTTGCAAAAAACAGAGAATGCTTATATTACCAGCAGTCAGGAAATCGTCAAAAAAGAAAGAAAACGGATAGCCCGGGACCTGCACGACACTGTCAGTCAGGAGCTGTTTGCTTCTTCGATGATTCTGTCGGGCGTTTCGCATAATCTGGAGCAGTTAGACAAAAAGCAGCTGCAAACCCAGCTTTTAGCTGTTGAGGATATGCTGAACAATGCTCAAAATGATCTGCGGGTTCTTCTTTTGCATCTTCGCCCTACTGAGCTGGAAGGCAAGACACTTTCAGAAGGACTGGCCATGATCATCAAAGAGCTGACAGATAAAAGCAATATCGAAGTTGTGTATAAGGAAAATATTGATAAGCTCCCCAAAGCGATTGAAAGTAATTTCTTTCGCATTGCCCAAGAATTTATCAGCAATACACTGAAGCATGCCAAAGCAAGCCGGATGGAAGTCTATCTGTATCAGACGTCTTCTGAGGTTCAGCTCAAAATGATTGATAACGGTATCGGCTTTGATATGGATGCTGTCCGTGATCTGAGTTACGGTTTGAAAAATATCGAAGACCGTGTCAACGATCTCGCGGGGACCGTACATTTTTTAAGTGCTAAAGACAAAGGTGTTGTTATGGATATTCATGTACCGATAATGAAAGGAGATGTTGATGAGTAAAATAAAGGTTATTCTGGTTGATGACCATGAGATGGTAAGGCTGGGGCTGAAGAGTTTTCTTAACCTTCAGGAAGATGTTGAAGTTGTCGGAGAAGCCGGTAACGGCCGCGAAGGGATTGAACTGGCCTTGCAATTAAAGCCCGATGTAGTCGTGATGGATCTTGTCATGCCTGAAATGGACGGTGTTGAAGCCACTCTTGAGCTCCTGAAGGAATGGAAGGATGCTAAAATTTTGGTGCTGACCAGCTATTTGGATAACGAGAAAATTTATCCTGTTATTGAAGCCGGAGCCAAGGGCTACATGCTGAAAACTTCCAGCGCAGCAGAAATTCTGAATGCCATCAAAAAGGTGGCCAAAGGCGATTTGGCGATTGAAACGGAAGTTGATAAGAAGATTAAAGCCCATCATGACAATCCTGATTTGCATGAAGATCTGACTGCCCGGGAAAGAGATATTTTGGAGCTGCTTGCCAAAGGTTATGACAATCAGACAATAGCTGATGAACTTTTCATCTCTTTAAAAACTGTAAAAACGCATGTCTCTAATATTCTGTCCAAACTGCAGGTGGACGATCGGACGCAGGCAGTGGTCTATGCTTTTCAGCATCATTTGGTACCGCAGGATGACGATTAGTATGTTATAATAATAAAAGAAATGAGTTTGCAAGGGGCTGAAGGATGAATTCTGGATTAAAACACAAGGCTGAAAAAGTTAAAGCTGTCTTTTTTGATATCGATGACACGCTTCGTATCAAAGACAGCGGCTACATGCCACCATCAGTCACAACTGCTTTTGAAAGTCTGAAAAAGCAGGGGATTCTGACGGGTATTGCTTCGGGCAGAGCGCCTTATGGTGTTGTTCCTGAAATTCGTGCTTTGGAGCCCGACTTTTTTGTTACCATTAATGGTTCTTACGTGATTGACCATGAGAACAATGAAATTTTCAACGATCCTATTGACAAGGCTATTATCGAAAAATATATTGCCTGGTGTCAGGAAGTTGGTATTGACTACGGTTTTGCCGGTAAGGATAAGGCTGTTGTCTCAAGGCGTACGGATTTAGTTGACAGAGCGCTTGTGCCTGTTTACGGTCTGTGCGATGTTGACCCGGATTTTTATCAAAAACACAATGTTTATCATATGTGGACCTTTGAAGATGTCGGTGACAGCTTGCAGCTGCCGGCCGAGCTGGCTAAGGATATCCGTTTTGTCAGGTGGCATCCCAACTCGTCTGATGTCATCAAAAACGGTGTCTCTAAAGCATCAGGTCTGGCTCATGTCTTAAAAAGAGCCCATCTAAAGCCTGAGAATGTCCTTTTCTTTGGTGACGGTCTGAATGATCTTGAAATGTTTGATTACGTCGGTGTCACAGTTGCTATGGGCAATGGTCATGGTGATTTGAAAGAAAAGGCTGATTTTATTACAAAAAATGTAGAAGAAGACGGCATTTTATATGCCTTGGAGGAATTAGGTTTGACAGAAAAAAAAGTACAGTTTCCGCAGTTGAATTTGGACAGTATCAATGTTCCCACCGCAGTTATCAAGACCAATCACGGCGATTTAACAGTAAAATTATTTCCGGAACAAGCACCCAAAACGGTCGCTAATTTTATTGGATTGGCTAAGAACGGTTATTATGATGGTGTTATCTTCCACCGAATCATCAAAGATTTTATGATTCAAGGGGGCGATCCGACCGGTACCGGTATGGGCGGAGAGTCTATTTACGGTCAGCGTTTTGAAGATGAGTTTTCAGAAGCACTCTACAACCTTCGCGGTGCCCTGTCAATGGCAAATGCAGGTCCCAATACCAACGGCAGTCAGTTTTTCATTGTTCAGAACCAAAATTTCCCTTACAGTGCTGAAGAACTGGAGCGCGGCGGCTGGCCGCAGGAAATTGCGGCTGCTTATGCGGATAATGGCGGCACACCGCACCTTGACCGCCGGCATACTGTCTTTGGACAGCTGGCTGATCAGGCTTCCTTTGATGTTTTAGATGAGATTGCCAATCTTTCGACAGATGCTTCAGATCGTCCGGTAACAGAGGTTGTCATTGAAACCGTTGAGGTGACTGACGATGAAGATCGGTGATAAGATAAAGGGAGAAATTACCGGTATCAAACCTTACGGTGCCTTTGTTCAGCTGGCAAACGGATCAATAGGTCTCATTCATATTTCGGAAATTAAAACGGGCTATATTGATAATATTTATCGAACCTTATCTGTAGGTGAGGAAGTCCTTGTTCAGGTTGTCGACTATGATGAATACAGCCAAAAAGCCAGTCTGTCTTTGCGAACCTTAGAAGAAGAAAAGCACCATTATCAGCATCGGCATCGTTTTTCCAACAGTCGTTTAAACATTGGTTTTAAGCCTTTGGCTGATAATTTGCCTGTCTGGATTGAGGAAAATCTTGATTACTTGCAGGATCGGCATAAGGAAGCTCAGGAATAGAGTAACAGTAACCGACTTCACAAGCACTTTTATTAAATGGTATTTTAAAAAGAGCAGAAAAATTCACACTGAGCGTGAATTCTCTGCTCTTTTTCGTTTGCTATAAAAGACGGCATTAGGTGTTAAGCCCGCCGCCTTAAAATAATTCTCAGTCAAATTCATACAGGGCTGTTGAAAGATAGCGTTCTCCGTTATCCGGTGCAATAGCCAAAACTTTTTTACCCTTGCCAAGCTTTTTAGCCACTTCAATCGCAGCCCAAACGGCAGCTGAGGCTGAAATACCCAGAAGGAAACCTTCTTTACCGCCGAAATTGCGGCCGGTTGCCAAAGCATCATCAGATTTAACACGGATAACTTCATCATACGAATGCGTATCAAGTGCTACCGGAATAAACCCGGTTGAGATGCCTTGAATCTTATGAGGACCTGGTTTATCGCCGGAAAGAACAGCTGATTCATCAGCCTCAAGGCCATAGATCTTAATATCGGGGTTATCCTTTTTGAGGACACGTGAAACACCGGTGATTGTGCCGCCGGTACCGATTCCGGCTACAAAAGCATCAAGCCCGTGTGAACCGAAGGCATCCAAGATTTCTGGACCTGTTGTCAGTTCATGCGTCTTTGGATTAGCAGGGTTGTCAAATTGGAGAGGAACCCAGCCGCCTACTTCCTTAGCAATTTCATGAGCTTTTTCAATCGCTCCCTTGGTTCCGGCACTGCCTGGTGTTAGAACAAGTTCGGCTCCGTAGGCTTGGATAATTTTACGGCGCTCAACGCTCATTGTTTCAGGCATCGTAATGATAACCTTATAACCTTTTGCTGCACCGACCCAAGAAAGCCCGATACCTGTATTGCCGCTGGTTGGTTCAACAATAGTGTCTCCGGGTTTTATAATACCGCGTTCCTCAGCATCTTCAATCATGTTTAAGGCAATGCGGTCCTTGACTGATGATCCGGGGTTGAAAGCTTCAAGTTTGAGATAGACATCAGCAGCATCGGCAGGCACAACCTTGTTTAGTTTCACAATCGGTGTGTTCCCGATTAATTCGGTGATATTATCGTAAATTTTTGTCGTCATACTATACCTCGCAAAATTGATTTGCTTCCAGTATAGGCTGAAAAAGAGGCTTTGTAAAATATAAATTATTTATCACGGTGATAAATAAATCATATCACCTTACAGGAATTTCAACGATTTGGCTGCCGGCAATACGGCTGCTGACTTTTCCCTGATAAAAATCACTCAAGCTGCTTTGGATGCTGTCAATATCTTCTTCATCAACATAGATCGTCGTAGTGACATTGACAGCAAAATCGGTATCGTGTTCCTGCAGGTCATGTGCATTTAAGAAATTGGCAAAATTTTGATACTGGGGATAGCTTAATTCCAGCTTAAGCCCAGTCTGTTCCTTAACGTCGACCATTCCCAGTGTCTTGATTGTACTTGCCACACTTCCTGAGTAAGCACGGATAAGACCGCCGGCTCCTAATTTAATACCGCCGAAATAGCGGGTAACAACGACTGCAAGATTGGTCAGGTGGTTTTTTTCAAGGACACTGAGCATCGGAACTCCTGCGGTGCCGCTGGGTTCCCCGTCATCGCTGGAGCGCTTAATATCACCGTTTTCCCCGATAATCATTGCAGAGCAGGAATGGGTGGCTTTATAATGCTCTTTTTTGATTTGAGCAATAAAATCGCGTCCTTGGGCTTCTGAGTGAATCCTTTTGGCCTGACAGATAAAGCGGGATTTTTTAAGAATCTCTTCTGTGCTGCCGTCTTTGGCAATTGTACGATAGTTCATAGACAAAGTGTACCCGTTTTTTTGAAAAGGTGCAAGTCGGTTTTTATAACTTTTTGCGAATAGTAAAATTGATGGAACTACTGAAAAATTATTATGGCCGTTTATGGCCCGAAAATCAGCTGGATGACAGCCTAAAAAAGCACGCCCGAACCTTACCGGCTATGACAGAGCAGTTTCCTTATTTTATTTGCAACCGCTGCGGCAGTAAAAACAGCGCAGACACCAGTTTGCCTGACGGCTCTGTTTATTGCAGGAGCTGCCTTGTGTTCGGGCGGACCAGCAGCCGGGAAAAACTCTTTTACTTTGAGCAACAGGCATTTCCTGAAATTCAGGCCTTGAGCTGGCAGGGGGAGCTGACTCCTTTTCAGAAGGCTGTTTCAGACAGCTTGAGAGAGGCTGTTCAAAATAAAGAAAGTATACTTGTCCATGCTGTAACCGGAGCGGGAAAGACAGAGATGATTTATGGCACGCTGGATGATACCCTCAGGCAGGGCAAAGCAGCGGCGCTGGTCAGCCCTCGGATTGATGTCTGTCTGGAGCTGTACAAACGTTTAAGCCGTGATTTTACCTGCTCTATCAGTCTGCTGCACGGAGAATCGGAAAGCTATGAACGCAGTCCGCTAGTTATTGCGACGACACACCAGCTTTTAAGGTTTTATCAAGCTTTTGATCTTTTAATTGTAGATGAGGTTGATGCCTTTCCTTTTGTTGATAACAAAATGCTGCACTATGCTTTAAATAACTGTCTTAAATCTGATGGTGTCAGGGTATATTTAACGGCCACTTCAACAGAGCAGCTGGATAGGCAGATTAAGCAAGGAAAGCTGAAAAAACTGCATTTAGCCAGACGTTTTCACGCCAAACCTTTGGTTGTGCCTCAAACTGTTTGGCTGAATTTTTCTCTTGAAAAAGCAGATAAGCAAAGACTTCCTGCCCGTTTTTTAAGGTATGTGCGAAAGCAGCGGCAAAGCCGCTTTCCCTTACTAATTTTCTTTCCTCATATTGAACTAGGGTCGTTTTTTACGGAATCTCTGCAAAAGTATTTTCCGGAAGAATCCATTGAGTTTGTTTCCAGTTTAAGTGCGGACCGGCTGGAAAAGATCGAGCAGTTCAGAAGCGGTCAAATTCACATTCTGGTGTCAACGACGATTTTAGAAAGAGGGGTCACCTTTCCTGATGTTGATGTTTTTGTAATGGCAGCCAACCACCGTCTGTTTACCAAGACAGCTTTGATACAAATTGCCGGCCGTGTCGGACGTTCATCGTCTCGTCCGACAGGAACTTTGATTTTCTTTCATAACGGTCTCAATAAAGCGATTAAAAGGGCTGTCTTCGAAATAAAAGAAATGAATCGAAGAGGAGGTTTTACATGAACTGTCTGATATGCCGGTCACCGTTTGAAAAGGGCTTGGGTTTTTCTTCCATCTTTTTCCTGAATGCTGCAGAGGATGCGGTTTGCAGCAGCTGTTTTTCCAAATTTCAGCGTATTTCGGACAGTCATTGTCCTGCTTGCTGTAAAGATGGTATCAGTACTCATTGCCAGAACTGTCTTTATTGGCAAAGCAAAGGACAAGCGGTCAATCATAAGGCAGTCTTTTGCTATAATCAAGCCATGAAAGATTATTTTAGCGCTTATAAGTTTCAAGGAGATTATCTTTTGAGGAAGGTTTTTGCAAGTACTGTCAGAAAAGCATTAAAAAACAGCCGCGGCTATACGCTGGTTCCCATTCCGCTCAGCCCTTCAAGTTTAAAGACCCGCAGATTTAATCAGGTACAGGCTTTTTTGGATGAAGCAAAACTGCCTTACAGCCAATTATTGGAAAAGAATGACAGCATTAAGCAATCGAGCAAAACACGGCAGGACAGGCTGTCCAGTCAGCAGTTTTTTTATTTAAGAAAAACTAAAGAATTACCTGCTAAGGTTATATTGGTCGACGATATTTACACGACAGGCGCTACGATTCAGTTAGCCAGGCAGCTGTTGCTTGAAAACGGTGTGAAAACAATAAAGTCCTTTTCTTTGGCAAGATGATAAAAAGGCTTGCAAATTTTCATGAAAGCGATATAATAATAGTGAAGAAAGCGCTTGTCTAAAGCGCAAGAAAAGAGGTAGCTTATGATTAAATATAGTATTCGTGGTGAGAACATTGAAGTAACAGATGCGATCCGTAACTATGTTGAGTCTAAACTCAAAAAAATCGAAAAGTATTTTAATGCTGATCAAGAATTAGATGCGCGTGTCAATCTGAAAGTATACCGTGAAAAAACAGCTAAGGTTGAGGTTACGATTCCCCTCGATTCAGTTACTCTCCGTGCCGAAGATATTTCTCAAGACATGTACGGTTCAACTGATTTAGTTGTGGATAAGATTGAACGTCAAATTCGCAAAAATAAGACAAAAATTGCAAAGAAACATCGTGAAAAGAAACCGGCATCTCATGTTTTTACAACTGAGTTTGAAGCAGAAGAAATCGAAGAAACACCGGCAGTAAAAGTTGTAAGAACCAAAAATATTACCTTGAAACCAATGGATATTGAAGAAGCCCGCCTGCAAATGGATCTTTTGGGGCATGACTTCTTTATTTATACAGATGCTAATGACAATACAACGAATGTACTTTATCGCCGTGAAGACGGAAATTTAGGTGTCATTGAGGCCAAATAAAATATATGACAGTCATGAGGACCGGAACACAAAGTTTCGGTCTTTTAATTTGGACTGATTAACGCAGAAAATGAGCTGTCCTTAGATGGCGGACAGCCGTTTTCAGTTAAGATTAAGCAGCGCTTTTTTAATGGCCTTGATAATTGTTTGTCTTCCCCGAAATGATAGAATCTGTCTTAAACCTTGCGGCTATCACCTTGTCAGTTTAAAATTGTCATGCTATAATTTATTTTGTTATGTAATATTTTTGTAAGGAGATTGACATGAACAAAGAGGATTGGCTGGATTATTTTGAGGCAGTTAATGGCCGTGAACCATCATCCAGAGAGATTGCAGAAGCTCTGGCGGCTGGAGAATTTCAGAATGATGCAGCAGCTGATGCCAAACCAAAAGAAAAAAGTGAAATGATTCAAAAACCTGCGAAACCGGCCGCAAAAGCAGCTGAGAGGGAATCAAATCAAAATCCGCAGTACGAGCAGGAATTTGCCGCAAATAAGGCTGATAATCAGACGGTATCGCACCAGCAGGTTGAACAATTAAAGGAAAAAGGGAAAAGTTATTTTGCATGGTTCTTGGAAGGTTTGAAAAGGCCGGCAGCGCAGTCTTCAAACAGTCAGTTTACTTACGGACTGGTAACATTGGCTCTTACAGCGCTCTTTTTAGCTGCCGGTTTAGTCAATTATGTTAATAGAATTTTTACCTCAATTATTAATATAACCATCAGCGGTGAAAGCCTTAAAATGAATGAACCGGAAGCTTTTTCTGTCGTTGAAGATGCTGTCCGAACTAATTTTGGTTTTAGCAAAATAATAGCTGTTGCAGTTATTATTTTCATTGCTTATGCTCTTGTAGCTGCCCTGCCGGCTTTGATTCATAAATTTGCTGCTAAATCCCAAGAAAAAACAGCTTTCTTACTGGGGAAATACGCTGCTTATACTCCGCTTTTAGCAGCTGTTAATCTGCTTATCTTTTTGCTGAGCTTCCTGACATCAAATAAATTAGTTGTTTCAAGCAGATATTCTTATCAAATCGTGTCATCTTTCAGTTCTATGGACAATCCTTTTGAGGGGCTGTCCTCAGTTTCACATCTGATTAAAGAAGTACCGGCCATTCGCTCTATTCAGACAGTATTTATCTATTTAGCTCTTTTAAGTGTTGTCAGTTTGGCTGTCTTAATAGTAGCCTTTTTGGCAAATATCAAAGTTTCGCTGGGAAATCTCAATAATTTTTATGTGCGCCTGATTGCATTTCTTGTTTTTATTCTCATCATTTTCTTCATGAATAAAACAATTGCAGCAAACCTTTTAGGCGGACTGGATAGCATAAAAGATTCATTGACTAAATTATATGAAATATAGGATGGGACTATGGCAAGCAAAGAAAAATGGGCAGAATTATTTGAAAAAGTTATTGGCCGCCAACCAACGCCGCAGGAATTTTTAGAGGGTAAAAAGACTGATTTTGACTTAAAAGCAATTAAAAAAATAGCAGCTGCCGCTGCAGATACAAAAGAGTCTTTACCGATAGATTCCAACACTCTTTCAGTAGAGAATTCACATGCAGCCGATGAAATTCCTGTGAACCCTGAAGCTGAAATAACAGAGCAAACTCAAAGGTCAAAGTTACCTGCTTCCGGGACTGAAAAACTTCCCAAGCAATTGTGGGCGGAAACTTTTAAACAGCAGACTGGCCGCCAACCGACGCCGGATGAATTTCTTTTGGCACGAAGTCAGGGATTTGATTTAACTAAGATTAGCCAATCGGCAGAAAATAAATCTGTCAGCGAACTGCCAAAACCAGCTGAAAAGTCTTGGTCAAAAGGCAAGAAAGCTTTATTAGCACTGGTGCTCATTCTTTTACTTATGCTGGGAGCGGGTTATATCTATGGCAATCAGTATTTTTCCCGCGAAGCGGTCGCGGAAAGGTATTTGAAAGCCGCTAACCATAATGTTACTGAAGCCTTGGCATTTGAAGTATGGAGTGATACTGAAAAACCAATTAAAAAATCAGAATTAACCTATAGAAATGCAGACGAAAACAAAACACTGCAGATGGATGACCTGATGTCTGACTATCGGCAGATGAAAAATATAGGCAGAAAATTTTTGATTTTTCCTGACTGGCGTGTTGCTGTCAAACCCGTTTCAGCTACAGTATCAGTCAACACAAAAGGTTTGGAGTTATTTGTTAATGACAAGAGAATTGCTAAAACAGACAGTGATTCTTACACTAAGACACTGTCACGGCTTTATCCGGGGACTTATAATTTTGTTGCTAAAGGCGCAGTATCCGGTCAGAAACTTGAGGTTTCATCTGAAGAAACTATTACCAATAATATAAAGGTTAATTTAAATGTTAAATACCTCAGTTTTCAGGTTAACAGCAATCTTACCGATGGAGATCTGTACGTAGGCAGCCGTAAAATCGGTAAGCTGCATGACGGCAAGTACAAAGTTTCCAAATTAGCTGTCACAGATGCATCTAAAATCTATGTTCAGAAATCATTTCCCGGGAAATCATCCTTAAAATCGGAAACTCAAGCTATAGAAGACATCTATGATGGCGATATGGTCACTCTGGATGCCAAAGGTGTTCTTGACCGTGATACCGCAGATTCCCTTATCACAGAAGCTTACCACAAAATGAGTTCATATGCGTCTTCACAAACAACACCGGATGATTTGGATGATGTTTTTACCGGAGGAAACAATAATAAATTTTACCAAGATGTCAAAAATACGATAGATACCAATACCACAGGTGCTAAAAATAGAAGTGCCGATTCCATCACATTTAGCGACATTGATGTCAGCAAGGTAAGTCAAACCGGACCAACAACTTTTTCCGTTGAATTTACGGTTGTCTATGATTTTTATTACGGCTATGATTCAGAGCATGAGTCATCAGGAGATATCATTCAAAAATTATCATGGTCAGCTCTGGTTGAATACACTGGCGATGATAAAGAGACTGACAGTTATTCTTACAATACATATGATGATTACCGGATTACTTCGGGTAATGGCAAGTCAAGTGTTTTAAATACTAAAAACACAGTTGACTAAAAAGAATAGAGACGGCTTGCTTTCCTGATGAAAAGTTTCAGATTGATAGAAGTGATGCAAGGAGATTGGGGCTTTCGTCCCAATCTCTTATCTATCCAGTCTCAAATGGTCTCTCAGGTGGGAAATATGCTCAATTTTGCTGATTTTAATTTCTAATCAACTAAGCAAAAAAGCGACAGTAACAGAAAATTCTTTTTGACCTCCAGCTTCCTCCATGAGCAACCAACCCCTGCAGTCATGCAGTCTCAGGGGGCTGTTGGGCCGAGGTTTAGGAGAAGAAAAGTATTTAGTTGAAAAAAAGTAAGGAAAAGGAGTTGACAAAGGTGGGAAGAGCTGATAGAATATAGTAGTTGTCTCGTTAGGAGACAGCACGACAGAGCCCTTTGAAAACTGAACAAGACGAACCAAGTGCGGGTTACGGAAGACGTAACCTGTCAAGAACAATAAGTCAGCGATGACAAAAACGAGTTAAGAACTCAAACTTAAGAAGCAATGAGAGTTTGATCCTGGCTCAGGACGAACGCTGGCGGCGTGCCTAATACATGCAAGTGGAACGCACGATTG